>JBQNAT010000025.1:0-4776 GCA_052170315.1 Sphaerochaeta sp. | reverse complement strand
TTTACAGCATAAATCCTTGCAATGTTTTTTTCCTTATTTTGCTGCGGAAGTCGGGGTATAATGACAATAACTCACGTTGACAATAACGGGCAATGCGGTTAAGTTTGTGCTATGAAATTAAAGAAAAAGAAAGAACTGCCCGCAGTAGAACCTGTAAAAATAAAACCTCTTTTCGGTATGAAGCCCGGACTCTGGCTCTCAATTGTTTATGCCCTTGCATTTTTACTGGCAGTCTTCCTTATAGCTTTCCTTCCGGACATTCTTGACGGGAGCAAACGCGTTACTTTCACAAGCGCCGCAGACAATGCCGCTGTCTATGTGGACGGCCTTTACAAGGGGGGAACGCCGTTTACAACAAAAATCCCAAGCGGTACGCATAATGTCTCATATCAGGTAAATGGCTGTGAAATTGATAACTTTACCTTTAAAGTAGGTCATCCCGTCTTTTTAAACTGGCTATTCCCGCGCACTCAGAAAGTTGAAAGTTCCGCGCCCCTTACACAAGAGGCTTTCAGAGCTTTATCGGCCGAACTCCTTGAAGACGCTAATGCCTATTCCTCCGTTTTGACATATGACAGCGTCCATATCTACCCTGAACTTTTCACACATTATGCAAAAGCTGTTTCCTCAAGCGCTTTCGCGCGGGACACAGATGTTCTGCAGGCCGCAATGCTGTTTGTAACAACACCTGAAATGTATGAAGACGCAAAAAACGCCATGGACATACTGGGAATATCTCTGGATATCCCATATTCACTTTTAAGCATTGAAAAAACCGTTGGTACGGCAGACAGAGAAATTCCCAAGGTAACAGCAAAGTCAGCACCACTTGAAACTGATTTCTTCACCCTTGAAGGCTTTAACATTCCCGCAGCTTCATTTTCAAACGGCAAAACGGTTCAGGCCTCTTATGCTGATGTCCTGCAGGCAGGAAAAAATGTTCAAACGCAGGCCTTTAACATAGGGGCATACTGCGTAACGGAATACCAGTTCGCGCAGTTTGTCAGCGCTGTTCCGGAATGGAGCCCTGAAAACAGGGAAAACCTTATAGTGCAGGGTCTTGTGGATTCCTATTATCTTGACGGAGTAAACCTTTCTCTGAGCGGCAGCACAAATAAACCTGTGCGCAACGTGAGCTGGTACGCGGCATCCGCATTCTGCCTCTGGCTCTCCGAGGTCAGCGGGAAAACGGTATACCTTCCTACTGAAAACCAATGGATAGCCGCAAGCCTGTCAGATTCCGAAAACGGCTTTCAGAAATCACTGATGCCTTCCGTGGCAGAGAACTCCCCCGCAGCCATGCTTGGAAGCGTATGGGAAATGACCCGAACTCCTTTTGTCCCTCTTTCAAGACTTTCGTCTATGGATATAAGCAGTATCCTTTCAGAATATGACACTCAGGTTGATATGGTTATAAAAGGCGGTTCATTTGTAAGCGATTCAAAGACAGTAGACAGATACAGCGTAGGAATCTGCTACAGAAGTCTTTGCAGCGACTTCATGGGCTTCAGAATAGCCTGGGAAGAGGTTTAACATGGACAAAAGCAAAGCGGAAATAAAAACGCTTCAGGTAAATAAAAAAGCATACTTCAACTATGAAATTCTTGAAGACCTTGAGGCAGGCATTTCCCTTGCCGGCACAGAAGTCAAATCTCTCAGAGCCGGACGCTTTTCTTTTACCGACTCGTACGTGCGAATTGAAAACGGCGAGATGCTGCTTGTAGGCTTTACAATACAGCCCTATGACAAAGGCTCTGTCTTTAACCATGTTTCCAACAGAAACCGCCGTCTTCTTGTACACAAACAGGAAATAAAACGCCTGAAGCGCAAGGTTGAGGAAAAAGGCCTTACTCTTGTTCCCACAAAAGTCTACCTTAAGGGCAACCTTATAAAGGTTCAGGTATCCCTCTGCCGGGGCAAGGCTCTTCATGATAAGAAAGAGTCCATCAAAGAACGTGATTTGAACCGTCAGGCTCAGAGAGATGTAAGGGATTATAAGTTTTAAACTCTTAAACCGCCATCCGCTGAGACGAAGGCCATTAATTACTTATCTTGATGACTGAACCGCCTAAGGCGGCGGAAATACTTGGTGTTGTCCTTTTCGATATGACCGTAAACTTCGCTGTAGATGTTCATGTATATCTTGTGGTTTTCATCGTTTGGGATGAATACATCTTTGTCATGAACCATGCTTTTAACAGCCTCATCAAATGAAGAAAACTCATTCATAGCCACGAATGCAGCCATCGAAGAACCTACTCCGCTTACCTCAGGAGTCTGGATTCTCTTTACGGGGAGGCCGAATACATCACAGCAAATCTGCACCACGCTATCGCTTACTGAACCGCCGCCCGCGATGTAAAGTTCTTTTATGCGCTGTCCCGAACGCTTCTGCATCCTGAGCATAGCATGATAAAGTTCAAAATCAATTCCTTCGATTATCGCTCTGTAAACATGAGCTTTTGTGTGATAATCGCTGAGTCCCATAAGAACGCCCTTGGCAAACGGGTTGTTGTTTCCCGGAGAAAGATGAGGAGTCATAACAAGGCCTCCGCTTCCGATAGGAACGGAATCAATCATCTCGTCCATCACACGCTCTACGTTCACTCCCCTCTGTGAAGCAATGCGCTTTTCCTCGTCACAGAAGTTGCGTATGAACCATGTAACAATCCAGTAACCTCTGTAAAGCTGATACTCACCGTTGTAACACCCCGGAATTACAGCAGGATAGGACGGCAGAAACGGGGAAGGTTCAAAATAATGAGGGCTGAAGAACTCGATTGTAGAAGCAGTGCCAAGGGAAATCGCGGCCTTGCTTTCGGAAGTAACCGAAAGCCCCAGTGATTCGCAGGCCTTGTCGGTACCTGTGGAAATTAGAGGAAGACCGGCAGGTATGCCTGACTTTTTGGCTGTTGCTTCATTAATGTAACCGACAATGCCCGGAGAAGGAACAATATCAACAAGCTTTTCAATCGGGATATCCGCAACACATTTTGAAAGACCCTTTTTCATCCACGTCCTGTTTTTGTAGTCAAACGGGATATGCCCAACCTGATTTGCGGCTCCGTCTTTAAGCTCGCCTGTCATTTTGTAGTTCATGTAAGAAGAAAGCATCACAAACTTGTCGGTTTTGGCCCACAGTTCAGGCTCTTCTTCCATTATCCAGTTGCAAAAGGCGTTTTTGTAGAGAAGATTTATTGTTTCAGTCATTCCAACAGACGCGAAAATCAGCTTGTGAATAAGCGGAGGTTCAGGAAGGCCCTTCGCGCGCCTTTCATCCATCCATACTATTATATTCCTAAGAGGTTTATGGTCCTTGTCCAGAATAAGAACCGTATCGCGTATGCATGTAAGCGTAACGGCGATAACCCTGTCAAAATCTCCGTTTGTGTCCTTTTCGCGCAGCTTTAAACCGGCTTCACACAGTTTGTCATAGTAAAAATCAGGTTCCTGTTCCGCGCGTCCCCTGACCTCTGAAGGCATACATGGACTTTTATATTTAACCTGTGAGAAAAGTACAATTTCTCCGTTTTTATTAACGAGCATTGCTCTCATGCTCTGCGTACCAAGGTCAAAAGTAAGAATCAAAGGGTCTTTCATCAGAGGGTCCTCAAAATGTTTTTAGTAATGTTATCATAAAAAACATAAAGAATACGAAAAAAGTTCTCATTTGACCTGTTTTTAAAAATTGATTATTATTTACTCAACAATAAACCCTTTTCAGGGGGTGTATTGGTTTCGACTGGCGGGATTCAGACCACCGGCTGCAGGTCAAGCGCCAACTTGCTAAACTGGTAAACTTTTTAACTGCAAAGAAAGAAGACGATTTCGTCCTCGACGAAGCAGAATTCGCTCTCGCTGCCTGACGCAGCCAGAACGAACAAGGTGAAGGATGCCCCGCCCTGGGTCCGGAGCCCTGTAAATCCAATGGGCTTGTCTATCGCTGACGGTTGTAGGTTATAGAGACATTTACATCCTGGATTTTAACAGGACTGATTGACTGCCTGTGAAAGTTAAGATTTTCAGCCAAATCTAAGCCTGTAGATGCTGATGGATGGACCGGTAGAACGGGGGTTCGATTCCCCCCACCTCCATACTTGCTGGTCATTCTTGATACGAAACAAGAGTGACCAGTTGTACAATTCGGCCGAACATGGAAAAAAATCCGGAGTTTTGCAACAAAAATCCGGCGAATTTGAAACACTTTTGCCGTGTTTTGCCGTGTTTTAGCGTGGTTTAACGTGTTTTTAAACATCAAAAAACGGCCCACCAGGACCGTTTAATCTTATGTTAACTTTCTGGTTTGTTTCTGCAATTCAGCCTTGGTGAACCTTTCAGCACCTACAGCACAAACAGTTATAGCAGATACTCCCCATGCTTGAGGTCTTCGTATTTCTCAAGCTCTTCGTCAACTTTCCGCTCCAGCTCCTTTGACTTGATAAACATGTTGGCGTCTTTGGTCTTGAAGTATCCCCTCTGCGCCTTTCTCATATCTGCCACCAATTCTTTAAAGTTGTCCATCTCCACCTCCGTTTCCTTCACCAGCACCGGTGAATCCTTCAATGCATTTATGATCTTTGCCGTCATTGCCATTGAAAAGGCGCTCTTCTTGTTCGTCAGCCAATCCAAGGACTTGTCCAAGTCAACTATTCTGCTATGCTTATCAGGTATATTTATACCTCTCATTAGAAACAGTCAGCCCTCTGGAGTATCGATTACCTAGTAGATATCAGTCTCTTCAATCAACTTCCTGACTTCCTTTTCCGAGTAGTATCT
>JBQNAT010000024.1:0-6612 GCA_052170315.1 Sphaerochaeta sp. | reverse complement strand
ATGCCTTGACCTTCAGTTAACACTATTTTTGACTGCTTCGTTCGAAAGTCAGGTTATATACTAAAGGTCGGGCTCATAGTATTAATTTTTAGAATTGATATCGTCTGTATATATAATCCATTTGCCTCTCTGGATGTATACATCATATTCTGCCTTTAGCTGGTAGTAGGTCGGCTTAATTTAATTGATAATGTCAGACTTTAAGTTTTCCGGTACATAAAAAATCTCCGTTTTCATCGAACAAAACATATTTTGAACTTGGGAAACTTACAGAAAGAGTTGTGCCCACTGGATAGTCAATGGACCCAAAGAGGACTGAACTTAAAACAGTCCCCTCTATCTGTATCCTCAGCATTGTTTCCATACCGCTTGGAAGAGAAGATATAACAGTGCCGATGAAAGCGGAATCCGGTTTTTCTTCTGCAAGTATAAATTCAGGTCTGAGCCCTACAGTAACATTTGAGCCAACTTCCTTAAGTATCTTTTCCCCGGATACAAATCTGAGAACACCGAAGCCAAGATTAAGGCGGAAAGATGTATCGGATTCTTTTTTGCAGTCAGCTTTAATCAGATTTATGGAAGGATTTCCGACAAAATCAGCGACAAAGGTATTTGCAGGTTTTGAATAGATTGAAAGAGGCGGCGCATACTGCTGGAGAAGCCCCTTATCTAAAAGACATATCTTTGTTGCAAGCGTCATAGCTTCAAGCTGGTCGTGGGTAACATAAACAAAAGTTGCTCCCGTTTCTTTGTGAAGGCGCTTTAATTCGGTTCTCATCTCCATGCGAAGCTTTGCATCAAGATTGGACAAAGGCTCGTCCATAAGAAGGACTTTAGGATTTGTGGCAAGAGTCCTTGCAATGGCAACACGCTGCTGCTGTCCGCCGGAAAGCTCTGCGGGATAACGTCTTTCAAACTCCTGTATCTTCAGTAAAGCCAAAAGCTCCTTAACTCTTTTTTTTATGCGCTCTTTAGGCCACTTCATATTTTCCAGGCCAAAAGCAATGTTCTGATAAACAGTCATATGCGGCCACAGTGCGTAATTCTGAAACAAAAAACCAACTCCCCTTTTTGACGGTGAAACATCTATTAGCTTTTCTGAGGAAAAAACTACTTCCCCGTCTATGGAAATCTCTCCGCCTGTAGGAGTTTCAAGACCTGCAATCTGCCTTAGAGTCGTGGTCTTGCCGCAGCCAGAAGGGCCTAACAATGTTATGAAATCTCCATCCTCTATTGTTATGGAAAGATTATCTACAGCAGTAAACGCTCCGAATTTTTTTGTTATATTTTTAAGTTCGATTTTTGGCATATCAGCCTCCGATTCCTTTATCGATAGATGCACCTGTTGCTTTGTTGACAATGCCGTTTATTGCAAGGACAATAAGCACAATCATCAGGTTGATTGCATTTGAATACTGATTCCAGCCCTTCTCATTGTAGTAAAAGAGCAATGTAGTAAGAACCCTGTTTGCAGGAGTCACAAGCAGAACGAAAAGCGAAAGTTCTCTCATACAGCTAATGAACGGCAGAAGGTAGCTCGAAATAAAACTGCTCTTCTGAATGGGAACAACCAGACTCCTCATCCTCTTGAACCACGAAACACCGATTATTTCTCCAGCCTCTTCAATCTGTATAGAAAGCTGCATCATCGAATTTATACCGCTTCTGCTCGCGAACGGCAGATATTTAACAGTGCCAATAAGCACCAGCAGGAAGAATGTTCCATACAGGGAAGGAATTACTCCATGACGTATTGAGAACATTGAAAGGTAAATAGCACTGAAAGCCATTGACGGCATCAGATAAGGGAAAAACGCAAGGTTGTCAACAGCGGTTGCAAGTTTGGTTCCTCTGCCTCTTACGATTGCATAGCCTACAAGAAAACCCAGAGTTCCGGCGGAAACAGCACATATTACAGAAAGCTTCAGGCTGTTAAACAAGGCGAACCAAAGGTTGGGGTTTCTGAGAAATCCAGGCTCGTTATTGGCTATACTGTTTTGCTTTGCAGTACCAATCCAGAACTGAAGAGTCATGTTGTTGAATGAATAATCACCCGGCTTAAGTATCACGGATTCCAGTGCAAAGCTTATCAGCGGAATTACGGAAACGATTATTAGAAGTATGAAAACGATGACAGAAATAAGAGTTCGAGCCTTTTTCAGATTAACAAGAGAAATATTGCTGCTTTTTCCTGTAACCGTAGTATAGTTTTTTCTTGTTCCAACAAGTCTCTGGTTAAAGGCAAGAATTGCTACGCTCAGAAGTATCATTATCATTGCAATGCAGTAGCCCTGACCCGGGTTCAGCCCGTTAAGCGTTCTGTACAGCTGTGTAGTAAGAACCTGATAGCGTACCGGAAGCCCTAAAAATGCAGGTACGGCAAAAGAACTCATTGCAGAAGAGAAAACAAGAAGAAACGTTGAAAGTATCGCCGGAAGTATCATGGGAATTGTTATCTTTCTTACGATACGGTTCTTTGGCGTATTGAGCATCATTGCGGCCTCTTCAAGATTGGCATCCATGTTGCGGAGTATGCCTCCAATCATGATATAGGCAAAAGGGGCATAGTGAAGCCCCGTAACTAGGGCTATCGGAAAAGCACCATAGGCAAGCCAGTTTGGAGGCTCAATACCTGTAATCGCAAAAAATGTTCCGGGGACTCCGCCGACTACGGAATTTTTAAAGACATTGTACCATGCCAGAGCCAAAGTCCATGACGGCATTATATATGGGAAAATAAACAGGGACGAAAGCGTTTTTCTCCAGCGCATGTTCGTTCTTGTAACAAGCCAGGCAAAAACTCCCCCGAAGGTCAGCGAAATAAAGCATGCCCCCAAACTGGTTACCAGAGAGTTGAAAAACGGCTTATAGAAAATAGAAAGGCTATTTCTATCGAAAAGCACTTTTATCCAGTGCTGAAAAGTGAACGAACCGGCGGGCTGTTTCAGCCTTATGGTTTCGGATACATGGACAGAAAAAGTATCCCTGACCATCGTAAGTAAAGGAAATAAAGTAAGATATCCAAGAAAAACACACATCACTACAAGGATGATGTTGGAAGGTTTCATGAAAAAACGTTTTACCCGGTAAAGAATTGAATTCATAAATGAAATCCTTTAAAAGAAACCTTCCCGTCCGAACGGGACAGGAAGGTACGTGGGATTCGAAAAATATCAGATTATACTGGATATGAATTCTTCAACGTCAGAACGAGCTTCGGCACACCAGACCGGATCCTCATAAACAAGCTGCGCAGACCAATCTTCAAGTGTAAGCGGATCTTCACTGTTGTTCTTAAGAGCTTCAACAGGTGAATAGTCGCCAATTGTATCAAACGGCTTCCAGCCCTCTTCCGTCATTGAGAACTCGATAAAAAGCTTGGCAGCATTCAGGCTCCTGCAATTTGAAGGGATAAAAACATATGCCGGATACATGAAACCGCTGAACGGCACAACGTTGTTGGATGCGGCAAGTGCAAGATTCTTTGAGTCTGCGGTTCTGAGTTTGTTTAAGGTAAACAAGCCCATAAGCTGGCGACTCTGTCCCTTTGCACCCACATTCTCTGCAATGGTTGTATCACTCTTTCCAAGGACAACTCCGTTGGCATAGAGCATCTTAAGCCACTCATAGCCGGCGTTATTTGTGGTAAGAACAAGGTCCTTGCCGTAAAGAGCATTATAGGCATCAGCAAGCTTAGCTGCCCAGTCATCTCTTGTAATCATTGTGAAGAAGTTCATGTTTACGCCTTCTGAGAAGGGGTCTTTGAACTGGAGCCTGCCTTTCCATTCCGGTTCAGTGAGCTGCCACACGTTGGTAATTGGCTGTCCTGCATTTTCACTGTTGTAAATCAAAACTTTATTCATTATCTCCCAAACAAACGGATTGCGGTACTGTTCATCAATTATCTGGTCAGAAATGCTTGCCGGAATATAGCTCCGGACATAACCTGTTAAAACAAGCTCGGGGTAAACACGGCTTCCGTCCTGACAGAAAACAACGTCAGCAGCATCCAGATTTGCAGATGCTTCCTTAGAAACCTTCTCTATCATCTCTGTATCCTTGAGTTGGGTGGTTTCAACCTTTATTCCGTACTTTGTCATGAAAAGGTCGGCAATCTTTGTGGTTCGGCTGCTGTGGGTATAAACCGTAAGGCTTCCTTCCTTCCGGGCTGCTTCTACAAGCTCTTCATGTGAAAGCTCCCGAGAAGCCATATTGTCAGAAGACTGAGAGGTTTCCTTTGAGCCACCTGCGAAAATAAGAGAAGGCATGGCTATAAGCAATGTCAAAGTTAAAATAATACGAAATGCTTTTTTCATATGTTAAAGTCCTCCTGTGAATTTTGCCAGCATCCTTTATTCATGTTTACGCACATTTTGCATTATGTCAAACATTTTCGAAAAAAATTTCATGATTCAAAAGATTTTCGTTGCAAAACATCTATTTTAGCGGTACGATTTTTGTAGATTATGAAATTAATTTCACCATTCAGGACAAATGATATTTTAAAGAGGAATAAATGGCATCTGATCTTCCAAACCAGAAACTTACTAAATTTGATCTTTTGGTCAGGAGCAAATATGAAGAACTTGGTTCTCAGGAAAAAAAAATTGCCGATTATTTTTTGACAAACCAAAACATAATCCTATCCGCTTCGGTAGAAGATATTTCCAAATGCTGCAATGTAAGTAAGGCAACTGTTGTACGTTTCTGCAAAAGGCTGGGTTTTTCCGGAATGAAAGACTTCAAGATTTTTTATCAGCTTGGGAACCTTACTGCAGAACCTCTTAGGCACCCTGTTGTATGGGAAGATGATGATGAAACCATTTTCCACAAAGTCTTTGTGCAAGCTACAACCACTCTGGAAAAAACCTTTCAGGCAACGCCATTTCAGACACTTGCCAATATTGCCGACTGTATAATCAGGGCATCAAATATAGATGTTTTCGGCATTGGAGGCTCGGCAATAGTGGCCTCATACTTCAAGACGGAGCTTATACGACTTGGTAAGCGCGTAAACGCATACACGGATATCTACACAATAGAGCAGATTTCACAAAGCTTCAGAGAAGGTGATCTGGCGATTTTTGTTTCCAGATCCGGGGAAAACAAGCCTATTTTAGAGCTGGCCCGGAAGGCAAAATCGGCTCACGCCACAGTGGTTGCGGTCACCAATTCAGTGCTTTCCGAATTGGATAAAATAGCCGATTTTTCAGCTATCACGGAAGAAACTCAGTTTTTCTGCAACGACAGGAACTCGTTTTCACGCCTTGCGCAGATGTCAATAGTCACCACACTTTATCTTATGACAGCAATAAGGCTTGGAAGAGAAAGCGCAGAATTCAGGGATAATTATTTTGAACGGACAAACTATAAAAAGTTTTAATGATTAAAGGAGTTTTGCATTAATGTATACAAATATAAAAACAATTCTTTCAAATGCCGCAAAACAGAATTATGCTGTAATAGCTACAAGTCCAATCAATATGGAAACCGCACGCGGCATGGTAAGAGCCGCTTCAAAAAAGCACGCTCCGATTATTTTCCTTCTTGGGCAGAATATGATGCGACAACACGCAAAAGCCGAAATTCTTATCCCGATGATAAAGACTCTTGCAAACGAATATTCCAATGTCCCTATCGCAACCTGCCTTGACCACGGCAGTGATGATGAAAGGATTATGTACGCTTTCAGAAACAGTTTTTCTTCAATAATGTTTGACGGCTCCCTTTATCCCATGGAAGAAAACATAAAACGGACAAGAGCCGTGGCAGACCTTTGCCACAGGTTCGACATGGGCATTGAGGGTGAATTGGGCCATGTAGGTATCGCCGCCAACGGGGATGGACATGATGAAAGTATTTATACGAATCCGGCCGATGCCAAAAAATTTGTCGATTCCACGGGCGTGGATTGCCTTGCCGTAGCGGTAGGTACTGCGCACGGGGAGTATCCCAAAGGACTTATTCCACATATTAATTTCCAACGCATAATGGAGATAAAAAACAGTACTGGCGGTATGCCCATTGCCCTTCACGGAGGAAGTGGCAGCGGCGATGAAAATATCATCAAAGCCGTTAAGGCCGGAATTAACAAAGTAAACATGGTTACCGATGTATTTCTGCAGTGCAGGGATTACACGGCAAAAACCCTTGCTGCGAATCCCAAAACTTCATATATGGAGCTTATGATGGGGGTGGAAACTACTGTCATGCACTTCATTGAACGCTGGATTGCTCTTACCGGCAGCGAAGGTAAAGCAGATCTGATAAAACCAATTGACAGAATGGGACTTCTCTCCCCTTCGTGCACCATTGGTCTTTCCGAATAAGTTTTTAAAGTACACTTTTGAGCTTGATGGAAGCAAAATGCTTGTAACTGAAGATATTTCAAGTGTTTACAGTACCACAATGGAATATAGCAAACAAACCTTATAGACATCAAAAACCGCTCCCTCTCTCGGACAGCCTCAACTTCTCTCCCAAAAACGCAGTTTGTAAAATCTTCATATTGAAAGCCTGTGAATATTATCCTATTCTTATATACGGTGTTCATGATACTCGACTTCCGCAGCAAAAATACAAAAAAATCGCTACAATTACCTATGTTGGAAG
>JBQNAT010000023.1:0-7666 GCA_052170315.1 Sphaerochaeta sp. | reverse complement strand
AAACATACTTCTTTAACCTTGCCACGAAGGAGACGGAAAAACTTTCATCCAGTGGAGTTGAGGTTGTCTCAATAGCAAGCTTTGTGGAGTAAAACCGCACGCCCTTAATGAGGCACCGAAGCCAAATGTTAAGCAGGGTTTCAGGTGTTTCCAATAACAAGCTTTGTGGGCTCACATTTCAATGATTCCCATGTCAAGCAGCGTGTATACCCTGTTGTTTACGTCTATGTTCAGTGCCTTCATCGTATCGTCATTGAAAGGAAGCCCTTTCCTGCACGCCTTCAACACATTGCCTCCGAGAATAGCGTCAGCCACATCACCGTTGAAGTTCAGCCTGACCTTCCGTGGGGGCTTCCATTCATCACAGCTGCGGATACAATGCTTTATGAACAAAGCATCAATACGCTCATCGTCCCTTGATATACACCCATTCCAATTCACGAATGCCTTGTTAACCTCATCGTGAAGAAGATAATATAGCCCAATAGACAGATTCCTGCCATACCCTGCATGTGAATCTTCCACGAGCGGGATGTCTCTCCACAGAAGATGTGTGAACATATACGATAGGGTTTTTCTGTGCATTTGTGAACTCCACACTCAGATGGTAAGTGCTGCCACCCCACGAAGTCAACAGAAAGAAGAAATTTCGCAATTTGTTCGGCTCTTGCTAATATCCAGCGTAAACATAAGCACAACGGCACTGAAAAACATTGTTTCGGTCAGATACGATGCGGTCATAATTCATTTACTCAAACAAAATGGAACAAGGAATAATACTACGTAACAGTTGTCTTCCAGCGGAGTCGGGGTTGTCAATAAGGTATCTCGAATTATGCTTTACAACCGAATACGGAATAATTTACCAATACGGACGATGATACTTCACGATTCATTGGACTGCTATTCTTAACTTGTAAGGGGGTACTTACATGGAAACATTGGAAGAAAAAGTCGACAGACATGACAAGGAAATCAAGGAGATTAAGAAGGACATGGAGTATAATAATAAATCATTCATGGCATCTCTGAACTCCATCAAGAAGGATGTCAAGATTGCAAAGGATGTCAACAAGAAGTATGGAAAGCTCACCGTTTTCCTCCTCTGTCTTGTCATCGCTTTGTTTGGAGTTCTTTTTGCGACCAATGCGGAACAGGCAAAGGCCATTGCCCAATACACGGCAACTGGATACAAGGCAGCAACAATCATCTGATAGGAGGAGGTTATATGAGTTACTTGGATTATGTCGTATCAACCTACAGGGATACATTCATCATGTTCATCCTGGGAGCAATAGGTGTCGCATTGGTCATGAGAATCACCAAGCATGCGTTCTTTGACAAGATTGAGGAATGGGTCAACAGAAAGTCCTCAGAGGGAACTGAAAAGGCAGAAGCTGTGTTCAGCACTGTCAAGTCAACCCTGTGTACGGTTTTCAGTGCCTTTTTGTCCTTTTCTGTTATATGGTGTCTGATGCACTTTCTCAAATTCCCTGCAGAGAACAACAAAGCCCTGATACCTTTCTACTTTGTCCCGTTTTATTTCCTACAGCTCTTCCTGGATCTCAAAGGTCTTAAGTTTATGACAAATAAGCTGTTTGGAATTGACGTCAAAAAGAAGGATGAGGATGAGGCGGATAATGAGCCAGAGGAAGAGAAGGTCAAAATCATTAAGGTCAAGGGCAGGAAGTACACCGAAGGCGAAGACGGAATACTCGTTCCTGTAGAGGGGTGAGAATGTCACTAAGCAACATATTGGCAATGCTTCTTCCGTGGGCCGCAGTAGTGGCCTTGGTCGTAATCAATAAGGCAGGGCTCAAGAAGTCTGAGAAGGAGAAATCAACCTTGCAGAAGACTATTGAGAAGTATGCCACGGAAAGAGAGGTTCAGAAGCACAAGGTCTTGGTCTCCGAGAAAGTTTCAGAGGTCATTGCGGATGCAGCCAAAGAGGCCACACCCAAGATTAACATTGTTGGAATGGTCTCGCCTGAAGTCGATGCCATAAAAATTGCAAAGGAGCAGGCAGAAAGGGCCTACTCACAACAGGAGGTAAGATGAAGCGGGTTTTAATCATGGTGCTTGCGCTGCTCCTTGTTCTTGTGTCATGTAAGAGCACGGAGACAAGGATCGAGTATGTGCCTGTCACTACGGACTACACGGACATCATCAATCCGGTTTTCAAGCTGCGTCCGGAATTTATTCCTCAAGACCTCTTGAGGCCAGAGGAGATTCTGACGCTGGAGGATGTGATACACAATTCGGTGTGCTATCAGTATGCCATGGAGAACTGGAGGGATTATGCCGTCACCTTGGAGGACGTTCTGCTTGCCATAGCGAATCCGGACGGGTCCTGAAGGATAGTCTGAATACCTCCCAGGCCTGTGGATGCGAAAGCTTCTGCAGGTCTTTTTCATGGGTTTTGGTAACAGTTTTGGTAACAATCAAAGAAAAAGAAAAAGGGTAAGTGCTTAACTGATAAACACTTACCCCTTATTTTTAGCTTGCCGTCTCCAGGAATTGAACCAGGGACACATGGATTTTCAGTCCATTGCTCTACCAACTGAGCTAAAACGGCGTGCAAAAATATGTATAACCGAAAGAAAGACTACTGTCAAGCCGTCAAAACCAAAAAATGGGAGTGAAGCTGTCAGGTTTTTATTGTACAATATGCCAATGGAAAATTATCAGAAAGCTTTGAACTACGAGACTGTGGTGCGGGTGCTTAACAAAGCGGACGGCTATTGCCTTGACAGATTTCTTAATATCTCAAACGAATGCGATGAAAGGGAAGAGCTTCCCTACAACGTTAAGACCTATTCGAAAATACTTGATATACCTGCTGCCGAACTTAACGAGGCTTATTCAAAATGCCGCCTTGCCTTTGAGCGTATGGATGAAAAAGCCCATATCATAGACCCGTCTTCACCATTCTGGCCTGATGAAGTTAAGGATGTTCCTTTTTTATATCTTCTGGGGAATATTAATCTTCTTCAGACAGGAGGCATAAGCGTAGTGGGAACAAGAAGCCCTTCAAACAGAGGAATAAAACTTGCCCGTGAAGTTGTGGATTCGCTTGGTGAAAGCGGCTTTACCCTTATAAGCGGTCTGGCTCAGGGTATAGACGGTGTGGTACATATTGAAGCTCTGTCAAAAGAATTTAACACAATAGCTGTTATTGGGACATCTATTTGTGATGTCTACCCTTCAAAGCATGCAAAGCTTCAGGAGCTTGTGGCCGGTCACGGCCTTCTGGTTTCTCAGTTTGCCCCAAGCCGGAAGGTTCAGCAGTATTTCTTCATGCAGCGCAACCTGCTTATGAGTCGAATAGGGCTTGGCAGTTTTGTTATAGAGGACCTTGACGGCGGAGGCGGCGTTAAGCAGGCCCAGTACAGCGAACGACAGGGTAAAAAAGTTTTCATTCTTAGAGAGACCTATGACAACCGTACGTATCTGTGGCCAAGACGGTTTAAAGACCCTGTGGTCATAAACCTGAGCCGCAACGCGGGAGCTCTTGTAAAACGCTCTATAAGGATATCCGGAGCCCTTGGAAAACAAAGCTCCGACAAGCAGCCGAATCTGTTCTGAATCATAATGCAATATTGACTAGTTTTATACAGGCAGTTAATATCTAACACGTTATGAAAGCACTTACAGCAAACGAACTGAGAAAGAATTTTATTGACTTTTTTGTCTCAAAAGGCCACGTCCAGATAAGCGGGGCTTCTGTCATACCGGAAAACGACCCTACCGTACTGTTCACAACAGCCGGAATGCATCCTCTTGTACCCTATATCCTTGGGCAACCTCATCCCGCGGGAACGCGGCTTACAGACTATCAGAAGTGCATACGTACAGGCGATATAGACAGTGTGGGGGATCCTCATCACCTCACATGCTTTGAAATGCTGGGTAACTGGTCTCTTGGTGACTATTTCAAAAAGGAAATGATACCCTGGAGCTATGAATTCCTTACAAAGGAACTGGGAATAGACCCCGATACGCTCTCAGTAACGGTTTTCGAGGGGGAAGAGGGCATCCCGCGTGACGAAGAGAGCGCGGAGCTTTGGCACGGCTGCGGACTTCTGTATGACCGTATCTATTTCATGCCAAGGGAAGACAACTGGTGGGGGCCGGCCGGAGAAACGGGACCGTGCGGACCTGACACTGAAATGTTTATAGACACGGGAAGACCGAAATGCGGTCCGAACTGCAAGCCCGGCTGCGCATGCGGCAAATACTTCGAAGTCTGGAATGATGTCCTTATGGGCTATCAGAAGACCAAAGAAGGCAAGTTTGTCGAGATGAAGAGAAAGTGCATAGACACCGGAATGGGCATTGAAAGGACAATTGCCATACTTCAGGGCAAAAATAGCGTCTACGAGACGGAGGTCATGCAGCCCATCCTTAAGAAGATAGGCGAACTTGCCGGCGTTGCTTACGGTCAGGACGATAAGACCGATACTTCAATGAGAATTATTGCTGACCATATCAGGACAAGCACATTTATCTTGGGAGATGAAAGGGGTGTTTCCCCTTCAAACGTTGGGCAGGGCTATATTCTCAGAAGGCTGATAAGGCGCGCCGTCAGAAACGGACGTCACCTTGGGATTAACGGCGCTTTTCTTGCGAAGGTTGCCGAAGTTGTTGTCCGGCTTTACGGCGAGCCCTATCCGGAGCTTGTTCAGAACAGCAAACGTGTTTATGAAGAGCTTTCGGCTGAAGAAAACAAATTCAGCGAGACTCTGGAAAAAGGCGAGAAGCAGTTTGAAAAGATGACATTCTTCCTTGAAAAGCAGGGTGTCAGGGAAATATCAGGCGGGTCGGCATTTAAGCTTTACGATACATACGGTTTCCCTATTGAGCTTACAAGGGAGCTTGCTTCCGAAAAGGGCTTCACAGTTGACGAAAAAGGTTTCCTGGAAGCTTTCGCAAAGCATCAGGAATTATCAAGGACGGCAGAGGCCGGGCAGTTTAAGAGCGGCCTTGGCGACCACAGCGAGCAGACAACCGCTCTTCACACCGCAACCCACATGCTTCAGGCGGCCCTGAGGCGTGTTCTTGGCGATGAGGTAGGGCAGAAGGGGTCCAACATTACCCCCGAACGTCTCCGATTTGACTTTACCTACCATACCAAAATGACTCCCGAGCAGATTAAGGAGGTCGAGGACCTTGTCAATGACGAGATTAAAAAGGACCACAAGGTTTCGGTTAAGACAATGTCTCCGGAAGAGGCTGTTCAGAGCGGCGCGATGGCATTTTTCACAAATAAGTACGGCGAGCAGGTAACTGTATATTCCATCGGAGATTTCTCAAAGGAAATCTGTACCGGTCCTCACGTTACCCATACGGGCGATATGGGACATTTCCATATAGTCAAGGAAGAAAGCTCCTCCGCGGGAATCAGGAGAATCAAGGCCGTGCTTGAGAAATAAGGCTCTTGCGACGTACCTGTCTTATTTACTTATGCTTTGTAGAAAGCCTTCATACCCTCTGTAAGATTGAAGGTGTCCTGCGTACCTGCCGTTTCACAGGGCGAATGCATCGCAAGCTGCGCGGCTCCTATGTCAGCTGTTGGAACCGAGACATGAGATGCGGAAATGTTTCCAAGTGTGCTTCCCCCGGGAACGTTTGAATTGTTGAAGAACACCTGATATGGAATCCCTGCCTGCTGAAGGATATTCTTAAGATATGATGCGGAGAAGGCATCCGTTGTATATTTCTGGTTGCCTGCGTACTTTATCATTATTCCCTTATTGATAAGCGGCCTGTTTGTAGTATCGCACTTTTCCGGATAATTGGGATGGAACGAATGCCCGTTATCCGCGCTTAGCATGAAGCTTCCCGCCTGCAGGGCACATCTTTTGTCATAACCGAAACCAAGCGCGCAGCCTATGCGCTCCATGACTTCCCTCAGGAAATCGCTGTCCGCGCCCTGCTTTGTTGTGCTTCCTACTTCCTCGTTATCAAAAAGAGCAACAACCTGGATTTTTGAAGACGCGGAGTCTTCCGCGTTCACAAATGCTTTAAGGGCGCTGAAAGCGCACTGAAGGTCGTCTATTCTTGAGGACGAGAAGAACTCGTTCTGTACGCCCCAGATATAGCCCGGCATCCTGTTGTAAAGGAAAAGCTCGGTATCAAGCAGATTCTCTTCTTTTATGTCCAGCAGCTCCGCAACAAGAGTTCTTATGGAACCTGTTTCCTCTCCCATTCCGATTATCGGGAGCATGTCCTTCTGTATCTTGTACTCATAGCCCTTGTTCGCCTCCCTGTTCTGATGGATGCAAAGATTCACTATCTGGCAGATATCCTTGTCAAAGTTCACAAGCCGTTCTTCTATTTTACCCGTAAGTGTTTTGATAAAGGCTCTTCCCGCAAGAGAAAGGGGTCTGTCAAACCACGGAGCCATCAGCATGCCTCCGTAGCCTTCAACGTTAAGCGTGGTGTAGGTGTTGTCGTTTGTAATCTCAGGGTTTTCCTTTACCTTGAAGGATGGGGAGTCCGTATGCGCCGCAATGATTGAAAAGCCTGTGGGTTCCGTAAGCGGCATTCTGAACGCGATTATAGATGAGCTGTTCCTTGTAACAAAATAGCTGGCTCCCGCTTTTGCTTCAAAGCACTGCTTCTCATCAAGCCTTTTGGCTCCCGCGTCTTCAAGAACAGATGCGGCATTGGCTACGGCATGGTAACAGGATGGGCTGTCCTGAATAAAATCAATAAGTTCAAGCGTGGATTCTATGTATTTCTGGTCCATAAAAACCTCCGGAGCACATTATAGCACAACGAAGCCTCCGGGAAAGCCTGAAATTTGTGATTGCATAAAAAATGGCATCTCAAACGAGATGCCATTTACTTAAGCGACTGTCAATTACAGATAGTAGACACAGCCAAGAGCTGATGTCCATCCGAAGTCTACTCCGAAACTGTTTGTCAGGCGAAAGCTTGGACCTAACGCAAGTCTGAGATAGACTGTAAAATCGCCGGTATTCTCAATTGAGAAGTTATAGCAGATAGCGCCGGTGCCGCGGACCGCAAGTTGGGTGTAGCCGTATGTACCGAAATGCATCAAAGCTGCAACCTGACCTCCGACCTTAACATCAAAAGTCAATTTTCCAGCCTGAAACTCTGTGATTTTGTACTGACTGCCCAGAGCCGCATCAAGATAGCCGCCGAAACCGAGACCCAAAATTGCGTAGCCTTCCCATTTTTTGTTGATGTCAAACTTCCAGGTGATTCCTGACGGATCTCCTGCTTCTAAACCGATGGCGCCGATACCCTTTGCTGCAACAGGAACAAGTACCAGTACAACAAGTGCAAGAACAATAACAACTTTCTTCATTTGAAATCTCCTCTTTTCCCCACAACTTGAGGTTAAGCGTTAATGCTTTTGTTTACTATAACATTAAGATTCATTCCTGCAAAGTATGCAAATGCATGTTTTTTTGGTAAGATTTTGTCAGTATTTCCTTATCGGAGGAGCAATGGAAGGCCCTGAAATATTCTCTATTTTCGCAAAAACACCGGAACAGATTTCTGTAATTTTTGGCTTGGAAAAGACTTTTAACGGAAAGCAGATTTATCAATGGGTCGTAAAAGGAGCCACCTCTTTCATGGAAACCCGTCTTTAGAGGTTAACACCAGAAAGTTCAGAGCTTAGAAATTATATAAA
>JBQNAT010000022.1:0-12640 GCA_052170315.1 Sphaerochaeta sp. | reverse complement strand
AAACATACTTCTTTAACCTTGCCACGAAGGAGACGGAAAAACTTTCATCCAGTGGTGTCGAGGTCGTCAGCATAGCAAGCTTTGTGGAGTAGATTAAATTTCGCAATTTATTTCGCAATTTTCGCGAAATGGCGAAATGGGACACAAAAGACATTTTTAAACAAATCTGATTAAAACTGCATCCAATGGGTTTAAAAAGACGTTTAACCATTGTTAAACTAATTTGTGACTATGTGTATCAGAGATTTAAAAAGGTGTTCGGAATAGGTTTTTCAAGGATTATTTCGCAATTATTTGCAGGTTAAACTGGATTTCTCTTTGCAATCTATCCTGGATTTAACAAAATGTTAGATTTTCATGTGATTCACAGAATTCTTATGGTCAGATTTCGCATGATTCAATGCGGAAACTTGACAGCTGAGGTTTTAGTTACTATACTATCATCAGCAACAGGTGAAACTCCTGTTGCTGATGGGTACTTATCAACGGGGACAGTACATGTGACTGCTTGTCTGGCAATTGGAGCCAGGTGATGATCTCTCACTCCTGTCCTCAATTTTTTTTGTCAATTTTAAATTTTATAATTATTCAGCAAGTTGTTGAAATAGTTGCTTTTTTCACTATTATATTAATAATTAATTCAAAATCTGTGAGTTCCGTTATTTGCTTTTACTGGCATTCCTGTCTGGATTATATTTTTAATTTAAGCTTATATCTGCCCGAGTTTGAGCAAGGCCATAACCATAAACAGGAACTTTTTATTATCAAAGAATGGTTTTTATTGGCCGAAAAATAGCTGTTACCCGTTGTTTTAAGGTGAATATATGAACGAAAATGAAAGCTTTTTTACCTTTTTTACTCAAGAAGAAAAAATGAAATTCGTTCACTAATACGGGCATTGCTTTAAATTGAAATTGAATTAATAATAAAAAAAAGGAGATTTCTGTTGATTTATTTTTATTTTATTGTTGTGGTAGGGATAGGAGCCTTCCTTCAAACGACAATTGGATTTGGATTTCCCGTATTCACCATGGTTTTCATGCCGTTGCTTTTCCCGTACAACACTGCTGTTGCCTTAAATCAAATCACAGCACTTGCAAATTGTATATATTTGGCAATTCGCTACTACAAGAAAATTAAATGGAAAGTTTTGCTTCCCTTATTGATTCCAACTTTGCTTGTCGGCGTTTTTTTTACCTATTTTTCTTTTTCAATTGATGTTTCCATTATCCGATTACTGTTAGGAATGCTGTTGGTTTCCATTGCTGTATACATGTACAGATTTTCAGACAAAATTCATATAAAAAGTACCCCCAAAAATGGAATTATCGCAGGAGTAATCGCAGGGGTGGGAAACGGCCTGTTTTCCATTGGCGGACCACCTTCAGCTCTGTATCTTCTTGCAGCCATTCCTGATGATAAGGAAGCTTTTGTCGGAACAATGCAGGTATACTTTGTCATTTGTAATGTTTTTAACATCATTATAAGGGTTTTAAACGGAGCTTTCTCAAGTACCGGAGCGTTTGCGGAAATCTGCATGGGTTGGTGCGCGGTTCTATTGGGAACCGGTCTTGGAACTCTTGCTTTTCGGCGTATTAGCAACAGTTCTTTGAAAAAATTCGTTTATGCGTTTATCGGAGTCAACGGTCTTTTTATCATTTTTCAGTATTTCTTTTTGTAAAAAAACTGTTCACAAGTCTGAAGCAATCCGTTTTACAAACTATTTACCCCAAGACACAAGTTTTCCTTAAAAAAACAGGGGCTGTGACCTTCAATCGCAAATCCCGACTTTTGTTACAGCCCCTGTCATCTTTCTAATAAAATAATTGCCCTTCAGCAAACATTAATTACCTCTTGTTATAGGAAGCTGTTCCATCAGGGGCAAACAGGCTAAGCTTCAGTGTGTTTCCACTTTCTTCAATCACAAACGGTGTTGATGTAACACCTTCTTCCGTTTCAGAAAGATACACACCGCTCATGCCGGCTTTGTTGCTGTCATATACATAGTAATTGTAAGAAACTACGGGGATGTATTCGCCGTTACTTCCTGTATTTGAGTATGTTGCCGCTGTTCCGTCGGCTTTGAAACATATATACATATTCAATTCCGGCATTTTGTTATAAGTTCTCCAAACGGCAAGGGTTTCCTCATCCGCATCCCATGTACCAACAAGTTCAGCACGTTGTGTTTCAGTTTCATCTGAAAGCATTTGAGATAGATTTTCTACACAGAAAAGACCTATGACCTGACGGAGAGTGTAATCATTCTTACCAATGTCATCAGAGTTTTCTTCGTTCATTGCTTCAACGGATATACCTGCCGCAAGCCAGTTTGCATACTGTCCTTCACCAAACTTTTGAAGATCTGCCAGATTACTGCCGTAGCGGAACTCGATATGATATGTTGTTGCCATGGTATCCGGAAGAAGAAGGAAATACTTGAACTCATCTTCATTTCCGTCCAAGCTTTGGAATGTATGTCCGCCAAAGCCTTCACGTCCTATTTCCTCTCCAATGTAATACTCGCCTATGTACTCATAGGTGTGGGAGAATATTTCTTTACCGTTAAGTGTTCCGCTGATTTTATTTCCGTCGAAGGTAATCCTGTCAATGCCAATAAAGTTGCAGCAGAAGCTTCCTTCAACCTTGTTATCACCATAAAAATCACTGCCTATGGAGAATTTCATGAACTCTACTACTTGTTCTGCCATGCTCTCGCCCACAACAGCGGCTGCAGCTTCATACCAGTACGTATTGCATTTTGCTTCAAAGGTCGCCCCCTGAAACAGCTGTTGGTAGCTGCCCTTGAGAGCCTCAAGCTGCTGCATGGCTGCCACTTGATTTTCATCCGATGAAATTCTTCCTGTTCCTGTCGAGCTGCATCCGACCAGTGACAGTATCATTGCCATTACCAAAAGGCACAAAATGAGCAATTGTTTTCTTTTAGTCATAATAATCTCCCCTGTGTTGAATTTTTATATTTTATCGCGCTTGCTTCCAACTTCGGTTTTCAGTTTGTGAGATAATTTAATGCAGGTAATATTGATTTTAGTTAGATGTATCTAACTTGTCAATAACCGGTTTACGATAATAACCGGCTTACTATTCAGTATTGTATCGGATAAAGAAAGAACCATGGTAAGCAGTATTTTTTCTGCAATCTTTTTACTGGGATTTAAATTAACAACATTTTCAGTTCTTAAATCTGCTTATAAATGATAAAATCAAAGCATAGGATACCAAAGAAAGGAAGTTTATTGTAAAAAGGAGAATTCAATGGTCATACTTAATGAGCAGGTAGATATCCCCGCGCCCTTTGAAAAACTGTGCTGGTGGGTTGATAATTTTGAAGAAGAATTTGTCAAATGGAGCCCTTATCATTTGGAATGCCAGCTATTTGACGGCGGAGTGGAGACAGGCAACCGAGTCCGATTTTACGAAATAGTTATGGGTCTTGATTATGATGTAAGCGGAACAATAATCCATTCTGAAAGAGATTCCGAGCATTTCCTTTTTAAATTCGAAAGCGACAGGAAAACTGCGGTCATTACCTTTGAAGGGAAACGGACGGCTAAAGGCTGCCATTTTTCCCATACCGAGGCCTTTGGAATGCAGACTCCTGTCATTGGTCCAATTATGAACTTTCTTATATTCAAAGTACTGTATAAGAAAAAGGCCGACTGGAAGCTGATTAGGGACGATATGATTTTGGACAACGCTCTCCTCTCTGATATTTTAACGAAAGGTAAATATCCCGAGAGGATTCCAATTGAAGAACTAAAAAAAGGATGATACGCGATATACTCGCGATAAAAAAGGTGCCGAATCAAACATCGGCACCTTTACAGCATTTTACACAGCGCACAGCTAAGCTCCGCGCAAAATCAAAACTTAAAAGTGTCTGATGAACTTGAGGTCTGCCATCTTTTCGGATGTGACATATCCCGGCTCGGCATCTATAATATCCTGAAGTCTGTTGACGGCGCATGCGCATGTCATTTCAACAGTGGCGGGTCTTTCCATGACAAAACGCATGTTGGGCTCGCCCTCTATTCTCCAGTCGTTGACATCGAATTCGTCTTCTGCGAAAACCGCGCCTATGCATTCGGTTACAATGTCAATGCCCTCTTTTGTCTCAAAAGTGGTGATGGTTTTAAGGCCGGTGGCATCGCCTGCCGGGATGACACGTCCCAAAGTCTTTGAAAAGAGAGCTGTCTTGTGAGTGGTAGGCTCTCCTGTCTGATACATCTTTGTGACATGAAGGCCAAGAGCTGAAGCCAGCCAGCCGTTTACAGGCCACATGTAGCCGGGAAGAAACTCACCCTTTGCGGAAAGTTTCTTATATTCTTCATAGGTAACAGTGTTATTCTTGATAATCTTTTCGTTAAACTGGTCAATCGTAAGACCTGCGCCGTGCTGGCTTGCGGTCTCAAGACCATAATCCTCAAGGTTATAGCTGCTGATACCGTGTATTTTTTTGATTGATGCGGCAGTCGCAGCCAAAGCAAGAGGCATGCTACCCCATGAAACATCCTGATAACCGCTTCCCGTGATGGTAACGCCGTACTTCTTAGCAAGCTCGTCTATTTCTTTTGATGCCTTCGGGTCCGCATCCCAGCCGTAGAAAAGTTCTTCGCAGATTGAAACGGCATTAACATGGTTCTTTGCCAGAACTTCAAGTGCCGGTCTGATTGTTGAAATAAGGCTCTTTGTACAAATTACGGCAATATCCGGTTTTACTCTCTTAAGGGAAGCATCCATGTCTTCAACATCTTCTACCTTAACTCCGATTGGAGCCGTTCCCATGATTTCGCCTACGTCTTTTCCTACTTTGGGACCTGCATGATTGTATGCTCCTACAAGTTCTCCTCCTCTTTCAAGGACATAGCGCATTGTAAATACGGACATTTTTCCGCAGCCGACCTGTACAACTTTCATTGTGTTCCTCCGTTAAAATAACCATTTAAAATAACCATTTGGTCATTTATTATACCTTACAGTAACATTTAGCGGATTATTTTTTCAACCACCTGCTGAATAAAAACCGGATTTTCACTTAATAAACGATATTGCAGTCTCCCGGGTCATGGCCTTGCAGGCTTCTTCATCCTGCTGGTATTCCCTCGCGATACGGATGTTCCTGTCGCCGTATTTAAGATAGTAGCCATATCTGCCGCGGAAAATTCCAAGGCGCTGTCCTTCGTGCTCGCCAAAATCAACTACAGGCACAGCCGCGGAGCTTCGTTTTGCCGGCGAAGAACCTGCCGCGGAGGTCTTGCCTCCTGACGCGCTTTTTCTGGAAGTTTCTTTAGGCTTGTCGAATATCGCGCGCGCCTCTTCTTCATTTATATCAAACAGGACTTTTGATTCCTTGACATTTCTGAAGTCGTTTGCGCACTTTATGAACGGGCCGTATTTTCCCATATCAGCGGTTATGGTCTCCCCTGCTTCGTTTGTACCTACGATTCTTGGAAGGCTGAAATACTTCAATATCAAGGCGGTGTCAAGGTTTCTGTTTCCTACATATTCTTTGGGAACTTTAAAGCGTTTGACATCTTCGGCTTTGGAAATATCGCCTATCTGCCAGTAGTCGCCGAACTTGCCTGTGCAGTAAAGAATAGACCTTCCGTCTTTCGTTTCTCCTATTTTTTCAGGGGCATTGTTCTTTGATGCCGTATTGGGATTTCCATCTTTCGCGAGTTTTTCAAGCATCTCATCGGTAACTGCAGCAGGTGTCCATTCGCCGGGAACGGAAATGAATTTGCCGTCAGTTCCTTTTACGTACGGGCCGTAAGGACCAAGGAATATACTGTTTTCTTCCGATACCTGCGGAAGGCTGAGGCGTTTGACTTCCCTGGAGTTTATCCTGGCTTTGCTGTTCTTTACCTGCTGCTCAAGGCCGCCTTCGCCTTCATAGAAATTTTTAAGGAACTGAAGCTCGTCAAGCTTACCCTCCGCGATTTCATCAAGACCTGTTTCCATATCACTTGTAAAGCCGTAATCTATCCTATCCTGGAAGTATTGCTCCAAAAGCTGTATCACGCCGCACCCGATGAAAGTAGGCTCCAGCGTTCCGTTATCCCTTATGACATAGTTTTTCTCAAAGAGCCGGTCTATGATGGAAGCATAGGTTGAAGGTCTTCCTATTCCGAGTTTTTCAAGGGCCTGAACCAGTGCTGCTTCTGTGTAGCGGTTAGGTTCCTTGGTTTCATGGTAAACTTCCTCAATCCGCTCTGCATTAAGTATCTGACCCTCAACAAGCGCGGGAAGAAGGCTTTCCTTATCTTCAAGGGCGGCATCGGGATCGTCAGTTCCTTCCACATAAACTCTTATGAAGCCGGGGAAATCTATTCTGATGCCGGTGGTGGTAAAGACGGCAATGCGACCGTCCGTGGCTTTGGCCTCTATCACAACAGTTGTGTTAAGCTTCCGGGCATCTGTCATCTGGGAAGCAAGGGTACGTTTCCAAATTAAAGTGTAAAGTTCAAGCTCCCGTCCTGAAAGACCTGTCTGCTCGGGAGTCCTGAAGTGTTCGCCTGCGGGTCTGATTGCTTCGTGCGCTTCCTGAGCATTGGAGCTCTTTGCCGCGTACTGGCGGGATTTTTCCGGAACAAAATCGGAACCGTAAAGGGCAAGAGCAGCTTCGCGCGCTGCGTTTATGCCTTCCTGGCTCAAGGTTGGGCTGTCCGTTCTCATATAGGTTATGTAACCGTTTTCATAAAGGCTCTGGGCAACTCTCATAGTATCTTTTGCTGACATATGGAGTTTTCGGTTTCCTTCCTGCTGAAGAGTACTGGTAATGAACGGAGGAGCCGGACGCTGTGTTACCTGTTTGTTTTTTACATCGCGTATTACAAAACTGCTGTCTTTCAATGCTGCCGCCAGAGCTTTGGCGTCTTCTGCTGAAAGAAGAATAACTTTTGAACTTCCGGTATAGAGCCCGCTTTCGCTGTCAAAATCCTTGCCGTTTGCAACCCTCAGGCCGTCAATACTGTCAATAACTGCGCCGAAACCTTCAGTGAAAGTTGCCTTTATATCCCAGTATTCCGATTTCTTAAAAGAAAGTCTTGTTCTTTCACGGTCTACCACAAGCCTCAACCCCGGAGACTGAACGCGGCCCGCGCTCAGGCTTTTATTTGAAAGCTTTGACCAGAGGACAGGAGAAATTGTGTAACCGAAAAGCCTGTCCAGAACTCTTCTTGCCTCCTGCGCGTGAACAAGATTCATATCAAGGTCACGGCCCTTTTCAAAGGCTTCAAGGATGGCTTTCTTTGTAATTTCATGAAACACCATTCTTCTTGTCTTCATTTTTGGCTTCAGAACCTCGACAAGATGCCAGCTTATGCTTTCTCCTTCGCGGTCTTCATCGGTTGCAAGGATAAGTTCGTCTGCGCCTTTGAGCTCGCTCTTTATCTGGGAGATAACCTTCTCCTTGGTCTCGTCTATTATGTATTTGGGCTTGTATCCGTTCTTAACGTCTATGCATAAATCATTCTTCGGGAGAGTTCTGATGTGTCCGTTGCTTGCGACTACCGTGCAGTCCGGTCCTAAAAAGCGCCTGATGGTTCTGGCCTTGGTTGGTGACTCTACAATTATTACTTTCTTATCCGCCATTGGAATCTCCTTGCTGTGGAAATGAACGTGCTAACATATATAGTAAGCAAAACTAAGGTTGTCAACCTGAATAGACGAACTTTTTTCAGCCGGAAAAACTGCGAAAACTTTCTTAATCTAAAGATTAAGCGGAAAAAAACACAGAAAAAATTTGCCCGCCTTAATTGAATTTTAATTGTGGTTGTTCAAAACAGCGCTCGGGGTTATCATTGTCTCATGAGAAAAAACCCTGCCAAAGTTTTTATCCTGTGCGTTTTGTCCATTTCACTGCTTTCTTCCTGCGTTGTCACTGAAAAGCTTACGCTGGGGGAAGAGCTTTCAGGGAAAAGCCATGCCGATATTTTTGTTGACGATTTTTTTGTAGGCGTTGTTGAAGATTTGTCCAACTGGGACAGCCGTGGTTCCGAAGACCCCATACTTGAAGTCGCGGTTAAAGACGTAAAAGCAAAGCTTGAAAGCTCCGACACGGCAAGCTCCGTTAATTTCCGTGAAGCGGGGCACAATACCTACGTAGGAGACTTTGCGTTCTCCGACTTTGAAAAGCTTATTGCGGACATTTCCGGCAGACAGACGGAGCAGAGAATCGTTAAAGTTACGGAGCGTGATAATAAGACAAGGATAGACATAAGCATAAACATGGATAACTATGAACAGCTTACGCACATTATTCCTTTCCTTGCAGACCCCAACTTTGAAGTTTACGGACCGCTTTACAACAACTCTCTTACAAAGGAGGAATATCTTGAGATGGTAAGCTTCATTTTGGGAGAACAATGTCCTGAAAGTATAACAAACTCATCAATAAAGCTGCAGTTTGTGACTTCAAAGGCCATCATTAATCACAATGGGAAGCTCCGAAACCCAAAGACCGTGGAATTTTCCTTCCCCCTTATTGATTTCCTGCTTCTGCACAACAGCATTGATTTTTACTTTGAATACTGAAACTTTGAATACTGAAATCAGATGTTGAATCTGAAATGCATAACATCTCCGTCCTGCACTATGTAATCCTTGCCTTCAATCCGCAGGCGGCCCGCTTCTTTCACTTTTGCTTCGCTTCCGTACTTGAAAAGATCTTCGCAGCTGTAGACCTCGGCCTTGATAAAGCCCTTTTCAAAGTCCGTGTGAATAACCCCGGCAGCCTGAGGCGCTTTGTAACCGGCTTTGAAGGTCCATGCCCTGTCTTCATCGGAGCCTGCCGTGAAGAAGGTTCTGAGTCCGAGTGTCGCATAGGCTTCCCGGATGAGTACGTTAAGCCCGCTTTCCTCAAGACCAACAGCCGCAAGGAATTCGGCGCGCTCTTTTGCAGTCTCCATTGCGGCGATTTCGGACTCGGTTTTACCGCAGATTGAAACAACGGAGACCCCTCTCTGCGCGGCAATGCCCCTGACGATTTTCACGTATTCATTATCCTGTCCTATGGAGAGTTCATCTATGTTGCACACGTAAATGACGGGTTTCATGGTGATGAGATGAAGATCCTCTACAAGGATTCTTTCTTCGGGAGCGGTTATAATATTTAGGGCGCTCTGCCCCTGCTCAAGACCGTCCAAAAGCTTCTCGTAAATCGGTATTCGCAGGGCCAGTTCCCTGTCTTTTGAAACTCGGCTGAGTTTTAACTGCTTCTGGTAGCGTTTATCAACGGTGTCATAGTCTGCAAGGGCAAGCTCAATATCAATGGTCTCTATGTCCCCCGCGGGGTCGATTTTATTGTTGACATGAATGATATCGGGGTCGTTGAAACAGCGAACCACGTGGGCTATAACCCCGACTTCCCTTATGTTGGCAAGAAACTTGTTGCCAAGGCCCTCGCCTTTGGACGCACCGGCAACAAGGCCCGCAATGTCAACAAATTCGGTCACCGCGGGGATTATCTTCGCGGGCGGAATAAGGCTGACAATTTTATCAAGTCTGGAATCGGGGACGCTGACTATGCCCACATTCGGTTCGATAGTACAGAAAGGATAGTTGGCGGTCTCCGCGGGTGCGCTTGTAAGCGCCGAAAAGATTGTTGATTTTCCTACGTTAGGAAGTCCTACTATGCCGCAGTTAAGTCCCATGGAAGCCTCCGCAAATGCTGTTGCGCATTCGATAATATCATCTTTTTCACCAATGCTCCATATGATATAATCACACCATGGATTCGGACTTCGGATTAGAGCAGGCAAAAACGGAAAAAGACAAAATCAGGGCAATGCTTGTTGTCACATCGGAAAATGCGGATTCAAGGGAAAAAGCAGAGCCTGTCAGGGAAGAGCTTGAAGCTCTCTGCGATACTTTGGGGATACATACAGCCGCATGGGATTACTTCAACGTCAGAGCTTTCAACAGTTCCACCTATCTTGGAAGCGGTCAGATTCAGCGCCTTGCCTCAAAAACGGAAGAAAACTACTGTAACCTTGTTGTTTTCAACAACAGTATAAGTCCCAGAGTCCAGAGGAACCTTGAAGAGCTTTTGCGGACGGCGGTCGTTGACAGGCAGGAGCTCATTCTTCAAATATTCGCGGACAGAGCAGTTACAAAAGAAGCACGTCTGCAGGTGGAGCTTGCCAGACTTCAGTATTCCCTTCCCCGGCTCAAACGCAGATGGGAAAATCTTTCCCAGCAGAGAGGCGGAGTCAGAGGTTCCAGAGGAAGCGGCGAGCAGCAGCTTGAACTGGACAGACGAACGGCGCGCAGCCGGATTCTGCGTCTGAAAAAGGCAATACGTGAAATCGAAACCAGCCGCACGGAACAGCGTAAAAACAGAGCTAAGGGCACTGCGGCCAATATTGCGATTGTAGGCTACACAAACAGCGGAAAATCTACGCTGCTCAACAGGATATCGGATGCCGGCGTGCTTTCCGAGGACAGGCTTTTTGCCACTTTGGACCCCACAACCCGCCGTGTCCGCCTGCCTGATGGAAGCGCAGCCCTTTTCACGGACACCGTAGGTTTCGTGAACAATCTTCCCCACGAGCTTGTCGAGGCCTTTAAATCCACTCTTGAAGAAGCCGTTCTTGCTGATATTCTTTTAATAGTACTTGACGCCTCACGGCAGGATTTCATGATGTGCTGGGAAACCACAAAAAGCGTTCTTGAAGACCTTGGAGCCTTTGAAAAGCACCGTCTGGTACTTCTGAACAAGATGGATATGGTAACCGAGGAAACTCTTTTCGCCGTAAACTCCTTCTGCCTTTCCGGTGAAAAATGTCTTAAAATTTCAGCTTCAAAGGACAAGAGCCTTGAAAATGTCCTTTTGGGAATTCAGGAAATAATCAACTGCAAACTGTCGCGGAGCTCATAGCCGCAGCTGCAAGGGAGGAACATGACTGAAGTGAAAACACTTTCATCCTTACTTATCATTTTAACGGCGGTTCCGCTTCTGTTCTGCTCATGCAGGACAGTAAAGTATGATATGGGTGTTCAGTATAAGACTACGGAAACGGAGGCTGTTAAAGAAGAACAAAGCCCCGCGCCTGAAAATATCCTGCAGTGGACTGTAGGGGAAACAGGCCCGGAAGGAGGTCTTGTTTTTGAGTGCGGCGGACGTTTTCCGGAAACGGGCGAAGAGCTGTATGAAGTTCAATCTTTTGACAAAGCAGTTGCCTATTGTTCCACTTTATCTGAGAAAAAAGGAGTACTGTTCAGACTTCCGACTATCGAAGAACTTAAAGCCGTTTATAATCAGCTTATTGAAACGGAACTTTCGGACATAGAATGGACGTACTACTGGAGCAGTGAAACCTTTGATGAGCTTTCAATTAAAGTCATAAATTTCGACACGGGTTTTGAAGGGGTCTTTTACAGGGAAATGGATTTTCTAAGCGTTCTTCCCGTTACGGAGCTTTGATTATTCAGGCGTTTTATTCAAGAATTTTCTTCAAGACGCCCGGCCAGCTGTCCGCAGGCTCCGCGTATTGTTCTGCCGCGGCTTATGCGGATTGTGTAGCCTACTCCCTTCCTCTTAAGGTCATTTGTAAACTGCCTTATCTCATTATCTGTCGGAGTTTCAAAAGGAAGCTCCGGACAGGGATTGAAGGGGATAAGGTTAACAATTACTTCAAGACCCCGGCAGAAACGGGCAAGCTTTTCAGCATCTTCTGAAGACGTGTTTACATCGTGTATCATGCAGTATTCCAGTGTAAAGCGTCTTCCGCTTACCTTCTGAAATTTTATAAGAGCGGACCTTAAATCTAAAAGAGGGAAAGCTCTGTTTACAGGCATGAGTTCAGAACGTTTTTTATCATCCGCGGTCACAAGGGACACGGCAAGTTTTACGGGAACGGCCCTTTTTGCAAGCTCAAGTATTCCCGGAACTACGCCGCACGTGGAAATTGTGATGCGTCTGTGGCTCAGATTAAGGCCTTCCGGGTCATGAAGGAAGGAAACAGCGCTGAGGACATTGTCCAAATTCGCAAGAGGTTCCCCCATACCCATGAAAACTACATGCTCTATTTTTGCTCCGGCAGTCTTTTGCAGGTACATAAATTGTTCTATTATCTCAAAATCCTTCAGGTTTCTTTTAAGGTTCAGCATACCGGTGCGGCAGAAACGGCAGCCCATTGCGCAGCCGGCCTGGCTTGAAAGGCATGCGGTAAGAGAGCCTTCTTTATCCGTAAGAAGGACACATTCAACTATGCTGCCGTCATACAGGCGCAGCGCCAGCTTGGACGTTTTGTCCGCATCCGTCTGTTCTGTTACGGGTGCGCATGAAAAAATGTCCGGATAACGGGCATTAAGGCTTTCACGTAGATTTTTCGGAAGGTTTGTCATTTCCATGAAAGAGGTGGCTCCTTTTACGACCCATTGATAAATCTGCTTTCCGTTAAAAGTCTTTTCCAAGCCAAAAATTACAGAAATCTGTTCCGGTGTTTTTGCGAAAATAGAGAATATTTCAGGGCCTTCCATTGCTCCTCCGATAAGGAAATACTGACAAAATCTTACCAAAAAAACATGCATTTGCATACTTTGCAGGAATGAATCTTAATGTTACCTGACTTTCGAACGAAGCAGTCAAAAATAGTGTTAACTGAAGGTCAAGGCA
>JBQNAT010000021.1:0-13529 GCA_052170315.1 Sphaerochaeta sp. | reverse complement strand
TTTATATAATTTCTAAGCTCTGAACTTTCTGGTGTTAACCTCTAAAGACGGGTTTGATATTAAATTCCGTCTTCACCTATTTCCTTATTATTTCATGAGTTTGCTTAGTTCTTACCTTTTAAAATGTGAACAAAGACATATTAAAACGGTTTTTGTAAAAAGTACTTTACAAAAATTGCTTTTTTGTAATATTATTCAAGAGTAAAGAGATATTAAAACTGTAATTTCTTTGCGCGGCGCAGTTTTTAATATGATTTTGAATCTGCGTTTTAAATAACATATGGATTTAACCATCTGGAGGGTTATCAATGGCACGTTTTACATTACCGCGTGATCTTTATCACGGAAAGGGTTCGCTTGAAGTTCTGAAGACTTTCAAGGGAAAGAAAGCAATGGTCTGCGTTGGCGGCGGTTCAATGAAGCGTTTCGGCTTCCTTGACAGAGCTGTTTCTTATCTTAAGGAAGCAGGAATGGAAGTTGAGGTTTTCGACGGTATCGAGTCCGACCCATCCGTTGAAACAGTCATGAGAGGAGCTGCTGCAATGCTTAAGTTCCAGCCTGACTGGATTGTCGCAATCGGCGGCGGTTCTCCAATTGATGCTGCAAAGGCCATGTGGATTAAGTATGAGTATCCCGAGACAACTTTCGAGGATATGTGCAAGGTCTTCGGGCTTCCTAAACTCAGGACAAAGGCTCACTTCTGCGCCGTTTCTTCAACATCGGGAACAGCAACTGAAGTAACAGCTTTCTCTATCATCACCAACTACACAGACGGAAAGAAGTATCCTATCGCCGACTTCGAGATTACACCGGACGTGGCTATTGTTGACCCGGATCTTGCCGAAACAATGCCTAAGAAGCTTGTTGCTCATACAGGTATGGACGCAATGACACACGCCATTGAAGCTTATGTTTCAACAGCCAACAACGACTACACTGACCCTCTGGCAATCCATGCCATAGAGATGATAATGAAGGATCTTATCCCTTCATACAACGGAGACATGGCCGCAAGAGACAGAATGCACAATGCGCAGTGCCTTGCCGGTATGGCATTCTCCAATGCTCTTCTTGGCATAGTCCACTCAATGGCTCACAAGACCGGTGCTATTTTCGCAGACTACGGCGCACACATCATCCACGGCGCTGCGAACGCGATGTATCTGCCTAAGGTTATCGCTTTCAACGCAAAGGACCCTGTCGCAAAGCAGAGATACGGCGTCATAGCTGATTATATGGGGCTTAAGGGCAAGAACGATAATGAGAAGGTTAAAGCTCTCATTGCTTACCTCAGAAAGATGAATGATGATCTCAACATCCCTCACTGCATCAAGAACTATGGTGCTGACAGCTATCCCTGCGAAAAAGGCTTTGTTCCTGAGAACGTCTTCCTTGAAAGGCTTCACTCAATCGCAGTAAGCGCTATCGCGGATGCGTGCACAGGCTCCAACCCAAGACAGCCAAGTGTCGAGGAAATGGAAAAGCTTCTCAAGTGCTGCTACTACGATACGGAAGTTGATTTCTGATTAATCCTTAAAAGATTCAACCTTATCAATGGGCTGCCCGCAAAACGGCAGTCCATTTTATTTCAGTTCCAAACTTCCGGCATTGTACCAGAGAAATCCGTTTTCAACGCAGTAGGCGTTTATCTGTTCTGAAAGTTTTCCGTTTGCCCCGTATTCCAGAAGATATACATCCAGGCCGTAGTTTTTTGCCTTTTTAATATATGTTTTAAAATAAGCTGTTTCCGCTTCGTTTTGAATTCCGTATTTCTTTTCTTCAAAATCAATTGAGGTAAATACACTTTCCTGATTTATGCCGTCAAAAAGTTTCAGTGCCATGTTTTCATCTATGCATCTTGAAACAAAAGTGTCTCCGCCGTTTATAATCAGCTTGCAGCCGTAAGCTTTCAGCCTTTCCAGCGTTCTGCACAATCCCTGAAATATTTCTTCGGAAGGGTAGTTGTAATAAACATCCGCATTGTCAAGAAAGAAGCCGTCAAAGCCGTTTTCAGCATATTGTTTTCCAAGCTCGTTAACTATGAAATCCTGCCAGGCCTGTGAAGATACATCTACCCATCTTTCATCAGGCCATGTATCATATACAGCAAGCGTTATGCTTTTAAAGCGTTCAAAGTACGGGCGGTATTCCTCAATTGCCCCTATGTTTATATAGCCGTAGACTTGCTTTCCTTTTGCATGCAGTCTTTCAATCCGGCTTTTATCAAACTCCGAGCTTTCAACTGCGACAATGTCGTAACCGTCAAGTTTATATGCTTCATCAGCGCTTATACCAAGGAATACTCCATAGACATTTCTTTCTGCTTCCGTACTTATACAGACACTCTTACAGCATGAGAGGCCTACAAAGCTTAAAAGTAAAAATAAAAAGCATATTGTTTTATGGCGTTTCAATTTTTCTTCCTGTGTCAAAGCTGTAAGTCAGTTCTTTTTACCTGTATACAGCTGGTAGTATCGGCCCTTCCGGGCAATGAGCTCGTCATGAGTGCCGCGCTCTATGATGCGGCCCTGTTCCATTACCATGATGCAGTTCGCATTTTTGACCGTTGAAAGCCTGTGAGCAATAACGAAGGAAGTTCTGCCTGCCATAAGGGCGTCCATGCCGCGCTGGACAAGCACTTCCGTACGCGTATCAATAGAAGAAGTGGCTTCGTCAAGAATGAGTGCAGGCGGATTGGCGACGGCGGCTCTGGCAATTGCGATGAGCTGCCTCTGTCCCTGGCTCAGGTTGGCTCCGTCGTTCTTAAGGACAGTATCATAGCCGTTGGGAAGCCTGCGGATGAAACCGTCAGCGTTGGACAGCCTTGCCGCTTCCATACATTCCTCATCAGTGGCAGCCAGCCTTCCGTAGCGGATGTTTTCCATTACAGTGCCCGTGAAAAGGTGAGTGTCCTGAAGAACTATTCCAAGACTGCGGCGAAGATCCGCTTTTTTGATTTTGCTGATGTTTATGCCGTCATAGCGAATTTTGCCGTCCTGTATGTCGTAGAAGCGGTTTATTAGGTTCGTTATCGTTGTCTTTCCCGCACCGGTACTGCCTACAAACGCGAGTTTCTGGCCGGGTTTTGCATACATCTTTATGTCATGCAGTACTGTCTTTTCGGGAACGTAACCGAAGTTTACGCTGTCAAAGGTAACCGCTCCTTCAAGCTTTTTGTATGAGACGGTTCCTTCTGCTCGATGCGGATGCTTCCATGCCCATGTACCTGTTATATCCTGCGTTTCGGTTATGTTTCCGTCTTCATCTATTTGGGCGCGGACAAGTTCAACATAGCTGTTATCTTCTTCAGGTTTTTCGTCCATTATTTCAAAGACACGTTTTGCTCCCGCGCCGGCCATGACTATGCTGCTGAACTGCTGGCTTACCTGAGTAATAGGCTGGGAGAAGTTGCGGTTAAGAGTCATGAATGAGACAAGAGCTCCAAGGGTAAGGCCTGTAAAGCCGCTCAGAGCCGCAAGGGCGCCCGATACCGCAACCAGAACATAGCTGATGTTGCCGATATTGCCGTTGACAGGCATTATAATGTTTACGATTCTGTTTGCGTTTCTGGCGCTGTCTTTTAGTTTATGGTTAAGGATTTCAAAATCATGAACGCTTTTTTCTTCATGGCAGAAGACTTTTACAACCTTCTGACCCTGAATCATTTCTTCTATATAGCCGTTTACCGCGCCAAGGTCTTTCTGCTGTTGGGTGAAAAATTTACCGGAGATTGAACTGAGCTTTGCGGTAACTCTCAGGCTGATAAAGACCATGAACAGAGAGATTGCCGTAAGCGGTATGTTAAGGGCTATCATGCTTATAAGGGTGGAGATAAGGGTAATGGATGAGCTTACAAGCTGGGGAAGGCTCTGGCTGATGACCTGCCTCAGGGTGTCTACGTCGTTGGTATAGACTGACATGATGTCGCCGTGCGAGTGTGTGTCAAAATACTTTACAGGCAGGCTTTCCATTTTGTTGAAAAGCTCGACTCTAAGGCGTTTCATCGTTCCCTGGCTGACTGTGACCATAATACGGTTCATTGCATAGGAAGCTGCGACTCCAACGGCAAGTATGCCTGCTATTTCAAGAAGTTTGTGCGCCAGAGGCGAAAAGTCGGGATTTGCGATTCCTGTAAGCGGCAGAATGTAATCATCTATGAGACTTCTGATGAAAAGCGTGAAGGTTAGGGTCGCAAGCGCGGATATTATTATGCAGACCAGCACTGTGAAGCAGGCCGCCTTGTATTCTTTGAGTACGTATTTCAGTACCCTGCCTACCGATTTAAATGTTTCTTTCTGCGGTTTTACCAACATACCGCGCGGAGAGCTCTGGACATGTCTTGTGTTATTTTCACTCATTTTGTCTTCCTTAGTTCATTTTCTCGTCAAAATCGCCGCCGCCCTGCATCTGCGCGTCATAAATTTCTTTGTATATACTGTCGTTTTTAAGGAGATTTTCGTGGGTATCGAAGGCATGAACCCTGCCGTTGTCCAGAACAAGTATCCGGTCTGCGTCTTTTACGCTGGAGATTCGCTGAGAGATGATGAGTTTGGTGGTTTCAGGGATTTCCTCGGCGAAGGACTGTCGGATTCTTGCGTCCGTTGCGGTGTCTACGGCGCTGGTTGAGTCGTCAAGAACAATGATTTTCGGGTTTTTGAGAAGAGCGCGCGCGATGCATAGCCGCTGCCTCTGGCCGCCGGAAACGTTGGTGCCGCCCTGTTCGATGCGAGTGTTGTAGCCGTCAGGGAACTGTGTAATGAAATCGTCCGCGCAGGCAAGGCGGCAGGCCTCACGGCACTGTTCTTCCGTGGCGTTTTCGTTTCCCCAGCGCAGGTTGTCAAGAATGGTGCCGCTGAAAAGCACGTTTTTCTGCAGAACTACGGACACCTGATTTCGCAAGGTGTCCAAATCATAAGAGCGTACGTCCGTTCCGCCAACTTTCACGGCTCCGGATTTTACATCGTAAAGACGTGAAATCAGGCTGACAAGGGTGGATTTTCCGCTTCCGGTTCCACCGATTACTCCAATGGTTTCCCCTGATTTTATGTGAAGGTCTATGTCTTCAAGCACGTTCCTGCCTGTACCCTGTCTGTAGGAAAAGTTTACGTCGTCAAAGTCTATTGAACCGTCTTTGACTTCAGTTACAGGGTTTTCAGGATTTGTTATATCAGCTTTTTCGTCAAGTACTTCCGCTATTCTTCTTGCGCTTGCGAGACTCATTGTTATCATGACGAATATCATGGAGAGCATCATCAGCGACATGAGCATGCTCATTACGTAGCTGAAAAGAGATGTGAGGTTGCCTGTTGTCAAGGTGCCGCCGACTATGAATTTCGCGCCCAGCCATGAAAGCAGTAGCATGCTTGAGTAGATTACGGTCATCATTATAGGGCTGCCGAACGCAAGGATGCTTTCGGCTTTTACGGAAAGCGCATAAAGGTTGTAAGCGGCTTTGCCGAATTTTTCCTTTTCAAAGTCTTCACGGACAAAAGCTTTTACAACGCGTATGGACGTTACGTTTTCCTGCACGCTGGAGTTTAAATCGTCATACCTTTCAAAAACCTTTTTGAAAACCGGCATTACTTTGCCCATTATTGTAAAAAGGCCGGCCGCAAGTACCGCAAGTGCCGCAAGGAAAATAAGAGTGAGCTTAACGTTTATGACAAAGCACATGACTATGCTCAGAATAAGCATAAGCGGAGCCCTTACGGCTATCCTCATTATCATCTGGAAGGCATTCTGGACGTTTGTTACATCTGTGGTCATTCTTGTAACAAGACCTGCCGTGCTGAACTTGTCTATGTTGGAAAACGAGAATGTCTGAATATTTGCGTAAATGGCATCGCGCAGATTGGACGCGAAGCCTGTAGCTGCCGTTGCCGCGGTACGTCCCGCCTGTACACCGAAAAACAGGCTTATGAAGGCCAAACACAGCATAACGGCGCCGTATATAAGAATGTTTCTCATGTTTGCCTGCTGTATTCCGCGGTCTATTATCATTGCCGTAACAAAGGGAATTAGAATTTCCATGAATACTTCCGCTGCGGTGAGTATGGGTGTAAGTATTGCCTGTTTTCTGTATTGTTTTACGTTTTTGAGAAGTGTTTTTGTCATTTATTTCCTGTTCTTATTGACTTTCCTATGTATTGAATCAGCTCTTCCGCCGAATAGAAGGTTTTCTCTTCACATGCAAGACGGCCTGCGGTCTGATGAATCAAAACGCCGTTTTTTACGGCGACGCCAAGCGTGTTTTCCAAATCAACCGGCTTGGATACGGCCGCCAGAGCCGTTATGATTCCTGAAAGAACATCGCCTGAGCCCGCAACCCCCAGTGAAGGGTTCTGCCCGTCATAAACAAGACTTTGCTGTCCGTCTTCCAGCCATACCGTGCCGGCCTTTACGGCAATTACAGCATTTACCGTTTTTTGCAGCTTCTTCAGGGTGTTCAGCCAGGCCTGCGGTGTATCGGTTTTTTCTTCAGGCAAAAATGCTTTCAGCAGGGCAGAATACTCGCCAAGGTGCGGTGTCAGAATGCATTTTCCTTCACCCATGGCTTTCAGACGGGCAAAAGCCCTTATACCGTCCGCGTCCAAAACTATTTTTTTTGCCTGTTTCAAAGCAAGTGACAGCATATCATCGTGGTCTTTCCCCATGCCCGGTCCGCATAAAACCGCGTCAAATTTTCCCAAATCATCGGCATCGCCGTAGCCTGCCACCATGGCCGATGTCACCGCCTTTGAAATTACAGGTATGAGTTTTTCCTCTGTAAATATTGTTACAAGCCCCACGCCTGAATGGAAAGCGGCTTTTGCCGCAAGCACAACAGCTCCGGTAAAACGTCCGCTTCCGCCTATTACAGCTATTGAGCCTCTTGTTTTCTTGTAGTCGCTTCCTTTAAAATCCCTTATTTTCATGTCTGACAAAATGATGCGTTTTATGCCGGAAAATGGCTTTGCGGCTTCAGGAAAGAATGGAAAGGTTTTTTCAATAATTCCTGCGAAGTCCCTGTTCTGAGGAAGATACAAAGCATACTTTTCTTCGCCCATGCAGATAGTTCTGTACGCGTTTATCGCCTTTCCAAAAGGAACATTGTCTCCCATACCTGATGGCACATCAAGTGAAATAACTGTGATTTTTTTACTGTTTATATGGGAAATCAGGCTATTGTAAGGCTCACTTGGTTCTCCCTTAAGCCCTATGCCAAAAAGACCGTCTATAATAAGGTCGGCGTTGTTAAGCTCAAACTTCGCATCGCATGTGAAGGGTTCTTTTGAAACTTCTATTCCCAGCCTTTGAACCGCCCGTCTCTGCTTTGCCCTAAGGTCTGTTTCTTTTCCGCGGTCCGCAAGAAGTACGGAAATACTTCTGATTCCGTCCAGATATGCAAGACGGGCAATAGCAAGCGCGTCTCCGCCGTTGTTGCCGCCGCCTGCCAGAAAAAGCGTATGTTTTGCTTTACCGATATCATTTTTCAGCATTAAATAGGCGGAAAAAGAAGCGTCCTCCATAAGAGTTTCCTCTGAAATTGAGAACTTTTCCTGACTTACCGTATCCATGAGTTTGGACTGTTCCGACCCGTAGAGAGTATACATAGTTATAAATTATTTAAAAATTTACTTTGGGGCAACAGGTTTTGCACCTTCATATTTGATATTGATATGATTCTTTACTATTATTGGTTTAATGCGGAGGTTCGCGTGAGCATAGCTTCAATGATATATAAAAAAACTTTCATCAGGCGGTATGATGACGACCATATAATTCATTATTTTTCATACAGGGATTTCCCCGGGCTTCAGGCCGAGCCTCTTGAATTCAGGACAAAACAGGGTAATCTGATAAAAGGGAATATTTATTCCTATCCAAATCCTACAAAGGCGAATCTGGTGATTTTCTGCCACGGCCTTGGCGGCGGTCACCGTTCGTATATGCGCGAAATAGAACGGCTTTGCAGTGAAGGTTATGAGGTTTTTTCTTATGACAATACAGGCTGTTTCGATTCCGAAGGCGCTGACATAAGAGGCCTTACCGAGTCTTTAAACGTACTTGTTTCCTGTATGGACTACATCGCTTCAGATGAAAGCCTGCGCGGCAGGAAACTGGATATGATAGGACACTCGTGGGGCGGTTACGCCGTTGGGAATATCCTGGCCTTCAGGCCTGCAAATATCTGTTCGATTACAGTTATTTCATCGTTTTTAAGCCTTAGCGTGTATCTGGATAAAGGTTTTGGTGGAAAAACGCGCCTTATTAAGAATTCCGTAATGAAGTTCGAGCGCAGGGCAAATCCCGATTACGCGGACTGTAACGGCACAGATGTACTGAAAACCACAAATGTTCCTGTTTTCTTTATCCAGTCAAAGGATGACTGCATGATTGATATAAAAGCAGGTCTTGAATATGTAAAGGCAAACGTTTCAAACCCGAAAGTCTTTTTCCTTTCAGTTGACGGAAAGGGGCACAACCCAAACTATACTAAAGATGCGGCAGAATACATGAGAAACACATTTTCCGAGTATCATACGCTTATAAAGAAGAAAAAACTGAAAACTCTTGAAGAAAAACAGGCCTATATGGACAGCAGGGACTTTTATAGGATGACATGTCAGGATGAAGAAATCTGGAGCAAAATACTTAACTTCATGGCTTCTTCCCGAACTGACTGCTGATTGGAGAAACGTATGGATGACCAGTTTGAACGCACACGCATGATTTTCGGCATGACCCGCATGGAAAAACTCTATTCCTCCCGTGTTATCGTCTTCGGTATAGGCGGAGTAGGAGGTTTCGCGGCGGAAGCTCTGGTGCGCTCGGGCATAGGGGCGCTGGATATTGTGGATAACGACACAGTAAGCCTTTCCAATCTTAACCGCCAGATAATAGCCCTGCATTCAACCTTGGGAAGAGCCAAGGTTGATGTGGCCAGGGAACGCTTTCTTGACATAAACCCTTCATGTGAAATTACATCTCACAGGGTGTTCTTAACCCCTGAAACCGCTTCTTCTTTTGACTTTTCAAAATATGACTATGTGGTAGACTGCATTGATAATGTTACCGGAAAAATTGAGATAATAATGCGTTCCCAGGCTATTGGAGTTCCGATAATAAGCAGTATGGGCGCCGGCAACAAGATATCTCCTTCCCTGCTGAAGGTTGCCGATATTTACAAGACCTCCGTATGTCCTCTTGCACGTGTGATGAGATTTGAACTGCGCAAAAGAGGCGTTAAAAGCCTGAAATGCGTGTTTTCAACTGAAGAGCCCGTTTCTTCATCTGATGAAGTCTCTTCAGATGTCGGAAAACGCGTACCCGGCAGCAGCTCCTTTGTGCCGTCCAGCGCAGGTCTTTTAATAGCTTCTGAAGTCATACGCGATTTGACGGGGTACGGCAGATGAGCAGGTATAAAGTCAGCGGTAACGAATTAAACAGAAGCATAAGGCTTATTGGAGTCGCCTACCGTAAAATACTTCCTTATTCAACGGACAAAACCTTCATGAGGAAAAACAGAATCCTTTCCAAATTCATAAAGGGTCACTGGCTTTCGCGCAAGACCGTCGCGGAGACTGCCTGGGCAAAACGTTCAAACGGAAGCGGGCTGCGTCTTTTGATATGCAGAGCAAAAAGCAATTACAAAGCCTCCGAACGCCACACGGGCCTTTTATGGATACACGGCGGAGGCTACGCTACAGGCATCCCCGAAACGGACTTCACGTTTGCCGATATTTTCTGTCAGGACGGCTCTTGCGTTGCTGTGCTTCCTGACTATATACGCTCAACCGAATCCCCGTATCCGGCAGCCCTTGACGACTGCAACCTTGCTCTTTGCTGGATGTATGAACACTCCGAAGAGCTTGGAATTGATAAAAGTCAGATTTTTGTAGGCGGAGACAGCGCCGGAGGAGGCCTCACCGCGGCACTGTGCCTTTACAACCGGGACCACGGAAGTATCCCCATTGCCTTCCAGTTTCCCCTTTATCCCATGTTGGACGACAGGGAAGTCACTGCTTCTTCAAAGGAAAACGATGCTCCGGTATGGAACACAAGGTCCAACCGTGAGGGCTGGAAGCTCTATCTGGGCTCTATTTCGGGCGACGAAGTTCCAATCTACGCCGCGCCTTCACGTACCCTGAACTTTTCGAATCTTCCGCCGGCATGCACCTATGTAGGTGATGTCGAGCCCTTCTACGATGAAACTTTAGCTTTTTTTGACGGGCTGAAAAAAGCCGGAATTCCTGTTTTCATCCGAGAGTTCAAAGGCTGTTATCACGGCTTTGACATGATTGCTTACATGTCAAAGCCCGCAAGAGAAGCAAGGGCCTTCCTTTACGAAACTTTTAAATACGCGCAGAAAACATTTTTCCGCGAAACTTTAAAGCCTCTGCCGGATAATTACATCGTTGAAAACGCGGTTCAAAAGGGATAGACTGTTCAGTACTTATTAAAACTTGTTAATAGGAAAAATTATAATGAAAACAGATTTCGATACAATCATAATAGGCTTCGGAAAAGCCGGAAAAACAATCGCGGGAAAGCTTGCAATGAAGGGTGAAAAGGTTGCCCTTATAGAAAAGGACTCTGCAATGTACGGCGGAACCTGCATAAACGTGGGATGCATACCTTCCAAGCGTCTCATAACGGATGCTTCCGCGTGTGTCCCAGCGGGCGGTTTTGAGGAGGAGGCTGCTTATTATAAAACGGCAATTGAGCAAAAGAGACAGCTTACGGGCGCTCTTAGGGAGGCAAACTACAACAAACTGATTAACGCAGGTGTTAAAATCATTGACGGAGAGGCTTCATTTAAGGATAAAAACGCCGTGGAAGTGCATTTTGCTGACGGCAGCGTTTCAACGCTTACGGCATCAAAGTTTGTTATCAACACAGGTTCAAGACCCGTAAGCCCTGCCATTAAGGGGCTTGAAGGCAACCCTAAAGTTTTTTTCTCTGAAACCATAATGAATTCGGATACTCTTCCGGGGAGGCTTTCAATAATCGGAGGCGGTTACATAGGTTTGGAATTTGCCTGCATGTATGCCAATTTCGGAAGCAGCGTTACAATAATTCAGGACGGCCCTGTTTTCCTTCCACGAGAGGACGAAGACATTGCCCTGAGCATACGCAAAATGCTGGATTCCAAGGGTGTTGCTGTAATAACAGGAGCCGAAATCACGGAATTTGACGGAGGGACGGTTCTTTTCACACGTGACGGAGAAGAGCGGTCCGTTGATTCCGATGCCATTTTGGTTGCAACCGGTAGAAGGGCAAACACCGATACTCTTAATGCTGAAAATGCAGGTATAAAGCTTACAGAGCGCAAGGCCGTTGATACGGATGAGCATTTAAGAACAAACATAAGCAACATATGGGCTGCGGGAGACGTCCGCGGCAAGCTCCAGTTTACCTACATCTCACTTGATGACAGCAGAATAATTCTTTCCGACATGTCCGGAAACGGCTTCAGAACAACCGAAAACCGCGGAGCTTTCTCATATTCCGTTTTCATTGACCCGCCGTTCTCAAAGGTGGGTCTTGGTGAAAAGGAAGTTCAGGCAAAAGGTCTTGATTTTAAGGTTATGAAAATGAATACGGCTGAAATTCCGAAAGCAAAGGTAATCAGAAAGCCTATAGGAATGCTGAAAGCTCTTGTTGACCCCGGTACGGAGCATATCCTTGGAGCGGCTCTTTTCTGCCCCGAATCCCATGAGCTTATCAACATGATAAAGCTTGCGATGGACAATGGCCTTAAATACACGGTTCTAAGAGATTTTATCTATACACATCCCACTATGGCAGAAGGCCTTAATGATTTGTTTGCGCTTTAGGAGGACTGTATTTTGAAGCTTGATGAAGCATTGTTTTCACTAAAAGACAGCAGGTATGCTGAATTTCAGAGCAAACTGATACCCGAAATAAGCAAAGATACCATACTTGGCATACGGGTTCCGGCTTTGCGTAAGCTTGCTAAAACATATTCAGGCAGCGTTGAAGCCGAGGCTTTTCTTAAGAGACTGCCGCATGGTCTCTACGATGAAAACATGCTTCATTCGCTTCTGGTTTCCGAAATTGGAGATTATGGTGTTTGCATAAAAGCTGTGGACACCTTCCTTCCTTATGTTGACAACTGGGCGGTGTGTGACATCCTTTCACTGAAGGTTTTCAGGAAAAACCGGGACACACTTCTACCTGAAATTAGAAAATGGGTAGCGTCGCCGAAGCCTTATACCTGCCGTTTCGGAATGGAAATGCTTCTGACTCATTTTCTGGACGATTCTTTCAGACCCGAGTATCTGGGAATTCCCGCCTCTGTTCACAGTGATGAGTACTACGTAAACATGATGACAGCGTGGTTTTTTGCCACCGCACTGGCTAAACAGTGGAACGATACCATCCCATATCTGGAAAGAGGTCTTCTTGATATGCGGGTCCATAATAAAACAATACAGAAAGCCCTGGAAAGCTACCGAATAACGGCAGAGCAAAAAGAGTATCTGAGAACTCTCAAAAATAAGACTCCTCATCAAGTAAAAAATCAATAATGCCCTAAAATTATTAATAGCCAAGTTGTCTTGCCAACTTGCAAAGTCTTTTAGAAGGTGTTCTTTTGTTCGTCTTTGGGTTCTTAAAAAGAGCGTAATAAAATTATTAAGTCATTTGAAAGTAATAAGTTATCTATTACCACGGATGGGACTTGAACCCATACGGCTTTACAGCCAGGGGATTTTAAGTCCCCAGTGTCTACCTTTCCACCACCATGGCAACAGACGCAGTTTATGTTAATTGACGGTATTTGGTCAATTATTACTGTTCATCAACAACATCATTATTGGAAATGAGTTTTGCATTTGTCTTTCCCGGCAGTATTTTCTTCCAGAAAGCCTGTGTTCCGGTATAAGTCTTTGCGAACTCTTCCTCGCTTTCCTTTAGTGCGCTCTGCCAAGCGGCCCCGAAGCCCGGGCTGTTGATAACAAGGCGGTCTACAGCCTGTTGGTAGATATGAAGCCTCTGAACCTCTGCGCGGCCCGGTTTTTGTGACAGGTTAGCATTTGTTATCCGCAGGTTTTCATTTGCGTTCTTAAGTTCTTCGTTTTCTTTCTTAAGTTTGGACAAACCTTCCGATTCAAGATCCATTCTGTCAGCAAGAAGATTCTTTAGACGTGCAATCTCTGCCTTATTCCTCTTTTCCATATCATTTTTACCTATGTGCTGCCAAAGATAAACAATTATGGCTATTACAAGGCCTATTCCAAAACCGATAAGAATCTCTTTCACTTTTTTATCCTCCCGTAAAGGTTAAATAAATAATACTATTGAACATTGCTTTGGGCAAGGATGCATTTATTTTTAGGTGTTCAAAGCTAACACATCATTTCAAAAAGTTAGTACTAAAGCTCTATTAAAAATCCCTGAATGGATTTTTCCTGCAAACAGCATTACAGATGAAACTCTCTGAATAAGCCCATAATCACTGATACTTAACCCCGTCTTTAGAGGTTAACACCAGAAAGTTCAGAGCTTAGAAATTATATAAATTA
>JBQNAT010000020.1:0-15450 GCA_052170315.1 Sphaerochaeta sp. | reverse complement strand
AAGCGGTCTCTCTGGTGCACTGCAAACCATTAATCAAAATGTGATTAATGATAAAAATGCTGTGGATGAGTTTGCAAGGGCTAACCACATCGATGTTCTTGCAATTAATAAGTCTCTGACCGATGTTAAAAATTCAGTAGTCAGCCAGTCCCCTATCGCAGGACTTACAGACGTTAAGGACGCTGTAAATACTATGTCAAGCGGTCTCTCTGGTGCATTGCAAATCATTAATCAAAATGTGATTAATGATAAAAATGCAATAAATCAGCTCTCTGCAGCAAACCATGCTGACTTGGTCGCTTTGTTGACGGCTTTTAACGTTTTATCTCAAGATTTAAAAAAAAAATTTGAAATGATAATTAACGGGTTTATCCGAGTTGGCGCTTTTGCTAAGCATATCGATTTGCTTTCAGAAGGGTCTTCTTTTTCTCTTTCTGGGCTTGAGAGATTTGTAACTTATTCTATTCGATTCCGTAGTTTCTCTCTTATTGTACCTTCTGATGTTAAGATTTTTGTTGTGTCGACTAATGTTGATTCTTCTTATTCTGTTGGTCAATTGGTTGGTAATATATATACTGGTGTTACTTTAAATGCTACCTCTTGGCAAGGTACGTATGATGACATTACAATTGTTATTAATTTGATTTGATTGTTTTTGTAATTCATTCCACAACTTTAGTAGTTGTGGATTTTTTTGTGTTTTTGCTTTTTACTTGCCTTAGTATTACAGGCAAGTAAAGTAAAGTGAGTAAAGTGTTTTTTTGTTGAAATTTTTTTGAGGGTGTATTATATTATACAGCGAGAGGGTTTGTAATGCAACGAAGTGATTATGTAGACAATTTTGTCGGAAAAGACGGTGATATTATTACCGTCGAAGGTCGCGACAGGGCTTATTATTATAGTCTTGTCGTGTATGAGAATGCTGAGTCCTTTAGCGATTTTGAGGAATTAATTATTTCTGCGAATACGAATAATCGCAGAAATGTGTCTGATTCGTGGTATCATTACGCGTATATTCTTCACGATAAGGATAGTCTTTCTTTAAATGGCTATAATTCCTTAAGGAATAAGTATTTAGATAAAGGAACTCTTGAGTCTTTTGAAGACCAGTATAAGTTAGTTCCTGAACCCGAGCGTAATGATTTATTTTACGCTTTTAAGAGACCACATTATCATGCGGTTTTGGCTTTTCAGAATCAAAAAAGTTGGAATTTTATAAAAAATCATTTTAGAGGGGCACATCTTGAACGATGTGTGTCTGTTGGGGCGTCTTATGCGTATTTGACTCATAATACACCTCAAGCAATTAAGCAGGGGAAATATCAGTATCCAGCCGAAAGTGTTATTACTGATTCTCTTGAGTATTTTTCGAAAGTTGTTTTGTCATCTGTGGTTAGGGAAACTTTTAATCCTTCTGACTTGTTGAAGTATGTTTTTGTTGACGGTACAAATGACGCTATAATGTTTATGGCACGTTTTGGATTGCAACAATATCAGCGGTATCGGGCGTCTATTTTGGACGCTTGTAGGGTTTATGTCGAGTTGTACGATCGTTGTGCGGGCAAAATTTATTGTGGGTTGGATGAGAATGGTATTATTAATTTCTTTAGTGAAAAGGAAATGAATGGTATGATTCGGAGCAAATCCATCTTCTGTTAAATTAGAGGAGTATTTATAGACATTGTATCGTTTACTGGTAACAGTTTGATTTGATATTTTATCTGAACGGTTTATAAAACCTTATTACATAGTTGCCGTTTTTCATATAAAGCTTCTGAGTCATCCGGACATAACCTTGTTTATCTTTGTATGTTTCATCTATTTCTATTACGGATTCCGCCTGCTCATCATTAAACAGTTTTTGGGTATTTTCATCTTCATCGACGAAGCTTACCGTGCTTACGCCTTTAATGTCCGGTCTTGATAATATGTAGCTGTAAAAATCATAAACAGCGTCCATGTTGTCCAATGGTACCATTGATTTGGAAAATAAATCATACGGTATATACGAAACGGAAATTCCCACAAGGTTTTCAGAATTTGATTCTGTATAATACAGGTTTGTAAGTTTTATAAGAAGCTTTGATGAATCCAGATTGAATATTTCCTTAAAGTTTGAGTTTATACCAACTATTTCATATGAAGTTTCAGGTTTGGCGATTTTTTCCTTTGCGCAATGTATCATGGGGTTTGTCTGTTTTTCAAAACTGTTAAGGTCTTCAGGAATATTCTGAAGCACAAAGGTTCCGCGACCTTGCTGGTTTGAAATATAACCGTCCTGTGCTAGAAGCATTAAAGCCTGCCGCAGTGTATTCCTGCTTACATAGAATCTGTCCGCAAGTTCTGTTTCCGTTGGAAGCTGTGCTCCGGGCAGGAAATCTCCGTTTTGTATCCTGGTTAAAAGTTTCTCATAAACCGCGCTGAATTTTGGTGATTTTTTTTCAGCCATGAAAAAGCCTCCGAATACCGTTTTTTGAAAATTAGATGAACAATTTTATAATTAATTCTACAAATATATTTTATCACATAATTATTACCGTGTAAATTGAATTTTATAATAAATAAATTCAATTAATTTATAAAGAATGAACTTTTGTTGTTAGTTCATAATAATTATTTATATTAAAATAAGTTATATTAATAATAAAAACTGATTTAAAAAAATAATTTTTTATTAATACATGATTTTAATATAAAGTTGAACAAATTATAAGTTATAAAATTTGGAAAATCTTTCGCAAATTCGTCGGATATAAATCGTTAATTCAATGAATTTTTACTTTTACTTTATTCCAAAGATTGTTCCATTCATCATCGGAAAGCTTTTCAAGCTCAAGGCCTTCTTCTTTGGCAAGAGCCCACAGAAGATTGAAGCGCTTTATGAATTTTCTGTTGGCATGAGATAAGGCATCCTGAGGTTTTACATGTTTCTTTCTGCAAAGCTGCACAACTGAAAAAAGCAGGTCTCCAAGTTCTTCAAGAATTTCATCTTCTGTTTCGGCTTTAACAACTTCGGAAAGTTCCTCGTTTACTTTATTCAGAACTCCGTCAAAGTTATGCCAGTCAAACCCGATCTTTGCGGCCTTCTTTGAAAGCGAATAGCATTTTTCAAGTTCCGGAGCGCTGTCAGTCAACCCGTCAAAAAAGTCCTCTTCGGATTTTATGCGTCCTTCCTGTTCCCTCTTTATTTTGTTCCAGTTATCAAGCACGTCGGAAGTATCGGTAATCTTAACATCAGAAAAAACATGCGGGTGTCGACGAATATATTTTTCACAAGCGTCGTTAAGGCAGTCGGAAAGCTTGAAGTCTCCGTTCTGCTCATGAATTTTAGCAAGAAGAAAAAGATTGAGAAATACATCCCCAAGCTCTTCGCTCTGATGCGGTTTGTCGTTATCGTTTAGGGCGTCAATGTACTCATATATCTCGCCCTGCATGCTCCTGATTATATCTTTGGGCATCTGTTCCCTGTCCCACGGGCAGCCGTCCTTGGGGTCACGAAGGAATGTAACTATGTCATAGAGATTTTTCATGTCGGCGTTTATATCGTCTGATTTTATGAGCTTATAATCTATCATATGGTTCTCCGTATTTGTCGAGTTCAATCATATTTCAGTTTGTTTTTGAGCTCCTCGTCAGCGGGATTAAGCCTGTAGGCCTGTGTCCAGTAAATTCTCGCGTTTACCTTGTCAAAGAGCTTTTCAAGAATATTGCCCTTGATTTTCAAAATAATCGAAAGACGCATGTCGCTTCCTGTGAAGTAAGGATTTCCCATTAGGACATCAGTAAGGGAAAGAAAGCTTTTTACAGTAGTTTCAGGTATATCCGATGCTGATGAAAACTCTGAAAGAAGAGAAATGTATTCATCTCTTTCACTGTCTTCAAGGTTTTCATACCATGAAACAAAGAAATCCAATACAATTCGGGGTTCTTCAGGATATGAAAGCATAAGCGATATGAGGTCGCTTTGTTCCATGTCTTCGGAAAGCATATCGGCGATGAGCTTTGCATTTTCAAAATCGCCGGTTCTGCTGTATGCCTTATATAAAGCTTTCCGCGCCTCAAGTCCGTCTTTCGGTTCAATAAGCATCAGGGTAAGACTGTCGGAGCTGTTCAGCTCAATGAAGTTGGAAACAGCAAAACGCCTGTCTTCTTCCGACCGGGATTCTTCTCCGGTAAGCAGATATAGTAAAAGACTTTCCTTTGCCTTGTAAGCTTGACCTAATGCTATATAGGATTTGGCTTTAAGCAAAAAATCCCCGGCGCCGGGATTGGAAAGGCGGTTTATTCGGCTGACGGTCGCCTGATAGTTTCCTCTTTCATACTGCTGCTGAGCATTGGAGCAGGAAGTAAAAAGAAGAACGGATAAAACAAAGGGAATTGCGTACAGAATAAATTTTCTCATAGCAATTCCCTCCATAATATAAAATAAAGAAGGCTCTTCATAAGCCGAGTTCTGTTTATGCAATCATCTATCTAGAACCGCCGTCTCCGGCGGTTTCCAGCAGCCTACCCGCGTGGCTTGGACGGACCATCCACACGCTTCTTGGCCTTGCTCCTGACGAGGTTTACCATGCGGTTCACATTACTGTGAATCCGGTGAGCTCTTACCTCACCTTTTCACCCTTACCTCCTTTCGGAGGCGGTATACTTTCTGCTGCACTTTCTGTAGCCTTACGGCTCCCGGGTGTTACCCGGCGTCATGCCCTGTGGAGCTCGGACTTTCCTCTTTGATGTCATGCATCAAAGCGATTGCTTGAAGAACCTTCAGTTTTCAATAAATCAAATCGAATCCAAATCGCCGAAATCGTCTGAATTGATGAAATCTTCACCTTCGCCGGAATCTTCGTCGGAGCTGTCTTCATCATCAGCGCCCGCATTGTAGATATCGAAGTGCTCTTCGTCCCCAGTCTCTTCATAGAAGAGTATTCTGCTGCAGTACGGACAGAAATTTATTTCTTCTTCCTCATTGGAATTCTCTTCGCTGAGCGTTGACCTTCTTACATCATTAACGAACTGGGCGGGAAGGGTCATATGACAGCCTTCGCATACGATGCCGTGGATTGGAACAATACCAAGACCGCCCTTATTTCTTATGATTCTTTCAAACTTGAAGATAAGGTTTTCATCAAAATCTTTGGCAAGCTCGTCCTTCTGAGCTGTAACATCGTCAAGCACAGACTGCTTTTCAGCAATAAGCTTGTCCTTGACCTGAGACTCCTCTTCCACCTCTTCAGTCTGCTGAGCCATAATCTCTTCCTGAATGGAAAGTTTCGCGTTGAGTTCATCGTAGAACTTTTCCTTCGCAATGAGACCTTTTCTAAGAGTCTGCTCAGTGTTCTTGGCTTCCTCTATTTCCTTTTGAAGAGTCTCGAACTCCCTTGCCTGAGTGATGGTTTCCATCATCTTTTCGCAAGACTCCCTCTTAACACTGGCTTCATCCAGCCTGGTTCTGAGTTTTTTGAGCTCTTCCTTTACTTTTTCACTTTTTTCATGAAGTTCAAGGTAGGTAATCTTTGTCTTCTGAAGAACAGCTTCCTTATCTGCGAGGGCTTTGGGGATTTCTCTTATTTCATCCTCGATTTCGAACATCTTAGCCAATACAACCTGAAGCCGGCCTAGTGTGTTATAGATTTCTTTCATACCTTATGTACTCCTAATATCCTTAGACATAGTCCTTGAGTTTCTTGGCGCGCTTCGGATGTCTCAATCGTCTGAGCGCCTTAGCCTCAATCTGTCTGATTCTTTCTCTTGTCACTTCAAAATACAACCCAACTTCTTCAAGTGTCAATGAGTATCCGTCCTCAAGGCCGAAACGCATCTTAAGAACTTCCTGCTCTCTTGGCGGAAGAGTTGAAAGCACCTCTCTAAGCTGCTCCTGAAGCAGCGCGAAAGATGTCTGAGTTGCCGGATTTTCCACTTCCTTGTCTTCTATGAAATCTGAAAGAAGGGAATCTTCCTCCTCTCCCACAGGTGTCTCAAGGCTTATTGGCTCACGCGCTACGTTCTTGACCGTCTTTACCTTGCTTTCAGGCCAGCCCAGCTTCTGAGCAATCTCTTCATCAGTCGGTTCGCGTCCAAGGCTCTGCATCAGCATTCTGGACTCTCTGACAACCTTGTTAATCTGCTCAATCATGTGAACCGGCACTCTTATTGTCCTTGCCTGGTCGCTTATGCTCCTTGTGATGGCCTGTCTTATCCACCATGTCGCGTAGGTCGAGAACTTGTAACCTTTTCGGTACTCAAACTTTTCAACGGCTTTAATAAGGCCAATGTTTCCTTCCTGAATCAAATCAAAGAAATGAAGACCGCGGTTTGTATATTTTTTAGCTATTGAAACGACAAGACGCAGGTTCGCCTGTATCAGGCGATCTTTTGCAGTCTTTAGCATTTTTATACCGTTTCTTATTTCCTGAGCCTGAGCCAGGATTACATCGCAACTGTCCTCAAACTCAAACTCAATGCGTCTCAGGCTTCTGACTGTAGTTTGATACTGGGAAATGAGCTCCTTTATATCGTCAAGAGGTATGCCAAGCTTGGCCTCTACCGCATCGCGCTTGCTTGCGGTGACAAGGTCGCGTGAAAGCTGTCTGACGTCCTTATCACAGGAAACTTCAAGCCTGGCTTCCAGAACGGTTTTTGTATTCTTGAGCTCGTTTATGTCATGCTCCGCCTTGATGAACGTATCGGTGAAAAGAGTTATTTCCTCCGGCTGAATGTCTATCTGGGAAAGTTTTTTCAAAAGCTGAGCCTTGCGCTTTACAAGCTCATCGTTATGAAGGATTTCTTCGCCTGAAGCCAGCTTGTTCTGTTTAAGCTCATTGTAGTTTTTGAGCATGCTCAAACATTCCTTAAGAGCATCCTTATAGAACGAAGCATAGCGCTTCTGTTCGGTTATAAGCTCTTTCTGGTCTTTGGCGTTGTAATCCTCCGCTTCTTCATACTTTGTATTGAGCTTTTCAAGGATATCGGTAAAACATGTAATCATGATACCGGAGGCTTGAATAACCTTCTTGATTATCAAAGCCCCTTCTTCCATCTGCTTGGAAAGCTCAACCTCTTCGTCTGCGGTAAGAAGAGTCTCTCTGCCTATTTCTCTTAGATAAAGCCTTATAGGATCGTCTGAACTGGTATCACCCTTATCAGTTCCAAGAACATTAGGCCTGCTTCTTACGGCCTGTTCAACATCTTCGTCAATGTTTCCTATGCCTTCGGAAGAAGTTCCGTCCGAATAGTTCTCACGAATAAAGCTCTTTGTATAGGAATCTCTTTCATCAAGATTTTCATCTTCTTCCTCTTCATCGTCTTCTTCGTCATCGGACTCTTCTATTTTATCAAGATCTTCATCCGCCGGTTCTATTATGTCTATGGAAACTACTTCGTCATCCACGATTAAATCGTCATCAGCCTCATCAAGATCTTCTTCATCTTCTTCAAGGCCGGCAATCTCATCGCTTGTGGGATCTGCCATGAAGTCCGCATCTTCAACATCGCTTTCTTCTATCAGCAGATTCTGTTTTCTTAGCTCATCTTTGTAAAACGCAATATCCTCTTCCGAATCCACGTGTTCGGCCATGAGGAAATCATTGAGGTCCGTCAATGTGAATTTATTTTCATTCTGCGCAGAATAAATGAGCTTCTGCAGTATCTCGTTCCTGTTTTCTTCCGCCATCAGTTATTGTCCTTAACTTCCATATCGCCCTTAAGTTCTTCAATCTCTCTGTCCAGTGAAATCTTCATGCTCAGAAGATTGGCAAGCTCCTGTTCACTTGTCATATCCATTTCTCCCTCGTTGAGCATCCTTTGTATGGAGGCACGTCTTTCCTCAAGCTGAGCAAGTTTTATCTGGTAAACCGCATCTTCAAGTGTTTCATCCACATTCATGCGTTCGTACATCTCGCTGGTGAAAGCCAATGCCGCCAAATCTCTGAGTTCCGGTTCGTCAATCATTTGCAGGATAACATCATCAGTTCTTACCTCTCCTCTGCTTGCGTCTTCCAGTACAGTGTAAAGCTTTCTTGCAGCAATATCGGTTAGCTGACCAAGTTTAATCTGATTCCTGAATTTTTCGAACCTATCTCTGCTCTTCAGAAGAATAAGCATGGCGGTGAGTTCTGCGGATGTTTTAAGCGGATTGTATTTGTTTTTTGCCGTGGTTTCAGCTTCTGTATTTACGGTTTCTTCCGGCCGCTGTCTCAGATAATCACTCATCACCCGCTCCTCTGATATCCGGAGCACGTTTGAAAGATATTTTATATATCCCTGACGCTCAATATCTGAAATCGTAGCGTCAAGATATGGTTTAACCTCCTTAAAAACGGATGATTTGCCTTTGGGCTGCCGTATATCATACATTTTTAACGCCGAAGATACAAGATAAGAAAAGCCCGGAACTGAATTTGCGCAGCATCTTTGCAGTGCCTCCGCGCCCTGCTCTTCAAGCATCTGGGAAGCATCCTTTGCGCCTTCAAGTTTCATAACAAAATTTGACAGATCGTTTTTCTGACACAGGAAAAGAGCCTTCCGGGTTGCCTTCTGGCCTGCGGTATCGGAATCGAAAAGCAGATATATCCTGTCACAGTATCTTTTGATAAGTCCGATATGTTCTTCCGTAAGAGCCGTTCCGCATGTGGCGCAAGAAAAATCCAGTCCTGCCTGATGCAGAGAAATTACATCAAAGTTTCCTTCACAGATTATTATTTCCTTCTTTTCTTTTAATGCCTTTATGCTTTCATAAAAACCGAAAAGTACGCTTCTTTTACTGTATAGAGCCGTTTCCGGGGAATTTTTATATTTCGCGGCCTGGCTGTCACCTGAAAGGTCCCTTCCGCTGAAGGCAACACAGTTTCCCTGCCATGTCCTTATGGGGAACATTATCCTATCTCTGAAAAAACCTGATTTTTCGTTATTTTTGTTAAACAAGCCGGTTTCTTTCAGTATTTCATCGGAATAGTTCCTTTTTTTTAGAAAATTATACAGCCATTCGTACTGAGACGGGACGTAACCAAGAAGGAACTTATCACAGGTTTCCTTTGAGACCCCTCTCCTTTCCACATAACCGCGGGCCTTTTCCGCTGCCGGACTTGTAAGAAGATAATGGTGAAGAGCTTTGCTCAGTCTGTCGTATATCTCTCCTATTGCCTTTTTTTTATTGATTTCTTTTTTTTCGGCTTCTGACTCTTCCTTAAGCTCAACCCCTGCTTTTTTCGCAAGAATCTCTACCGATTCGGAGAAGTTTACATGCTCTATCTCCATGATAAAGTTAAAAAGCCCGCCGCCTTTGCCACAGGCAAAGCATTTGTAGAAACCTCCGCTTGCGCCGCTGTTGTCCACAACGGTAAAAGACGGATTTTTATCCTGATGGAACGGGCACAGCCCCCAGTACCTGTCACCTTTTCTGGTGAGCCTTACGTACGGAGACACTACCTCGCTCATAGAAAGTTTGGATTTTATAGTTTCCAATACAGCTTCAGAATATTTTGCCATTCAAGTCCCAAACATTATTTCAAGATCCTGTTTGAATAAGCATCACAGGATTGTTTCCACGCCTACTCGAAAGCTTAGCCTCAATTTCTTTCTTTGTATATAGTTTACCTTTTCCTATTCCCGGGCAGGCTTTGGCTTCTTCTTCCCATGTTTCACTGCTTTCAAGGATATGTTTCCAAAAAGGATAGGTTTCGCATTGACAGGGTCTGCACTTATAAACAAGGCACCGTTTGTTCTCAAGAAAAATGCAGTCATAGTTTTCTTTTTCGCAAAGGCTTATCATTTTGCACATGCCCATGTCCACATAACGGCAGTATGTATCTAAAAACTGCTGCCGGCCCATGGCAAAGCCTTCTGAGAGTTTCTTAATATCTTCTTCACTTAGAAAAACATAACCCGGTTCAGCTCCGCAGCAGTAGTTGCAGTTCTGACATTCGAATCTAAGTCCTTTTTCATAAAAGCAGCTGCTCATTTTGAACCTTTAACGCACATAAAAAATCAAGGCCTTTTTCTTCTGAAAAAGACCTGAAATTCTGGAGAGAGAAGGATTCGGACCTTCGAAGGCTGAGCCAACAGATTTACAGTCTGCCCCCTTTGACCGCTCGGGAACCTCTCCATGATATTTAAGCCACCTGTCGGATTCGAACTGACGACCCCGAGATTACAAGTCACGTGCTCTGGCCAACTGAGCTAAGGTGGCATGTATCATTGCGACAAAATGCACTCTACAGGAGATTTTCAACTTTTTCAAGTACTTTGCGGTTTTTTTGCATTCCTTCATGATTAAAAAAGTGGAAGCTGTATTTCTATCGTTCCATTACATATACACTGATTCCGCTTTTTAACAGCTGTTTTCTTTTTAAATGCATTCCGCATTTGATGTATTTATCCTGCTTTAACTCCGTGTCTGTATCCAAGACACATGGCACTCCCTTTTTTTCTGCTTCTGCAAATGCATGGGATAAGAGAGGTTTCATTCTGCCCTGCCCCTGAAATTCCAAAGGAATTGCGAGCATAAAGACAGCTATATAATCTTGCTTACGATAAATTTTCTCATAACCTATCCAACCGCTGATTCCTTTTATATATTTGCAAACCTCAGAGAAAGGGATTCTTTTCAACACTTTATACGCCATCTTAAAATGATAGCGAAGCGGTATCTTTTTATTTTTGGGATAGAATACAATGTAGCCTTTATAATCAATGGTATACAGGTAACCGCTTTCATAGGCTATTTCTGCAGCTATTTTGATATATTCCCTTAAAGTATGATGGCTGATTATGCCTGTAATTCCGCCTTTTTCCGCGGCAAAAGCTTCTCCAATTTGAGTAGTTATATGTTCCAGCTGTTCTTTGGTTAAATTTTCAACTTTTACTAACGTATTCATACGCTTCTGTTATAATCCTGTTTTTTTCTGTCTGATTCTGCGAATATTCCGATTCATCAAATGCCTGCCAAGACTGCGGTATAGGAAACCTTTGATTTTTCCTATTTCCTGACCGTGTTCTTTCAGTAATTCATCCGGTGAATCGTAAACACCAAAATCCTGATTTATTCCCTCGCTCTGGATATAGGTGTTGTTTCTTTCAAATTCGATAGCAGGATGTCTAAAATCTTTCACGGCAACACCGTAGCCGCAAAACGCACCTGTACAGTCCTTGTTTGCAGCCTGCAAATTCTCAAGATAGAGCTTATCCAGAATAAAGGCTTCCAGCTCATACCATGTATCCTCAAGATAAACTTCAACCCAGCTATGAAAAATATTTCCGGGAGCGTTCCTGTATACAATGCCGGTCATGGCCCCTTTTTGCAGTTTTTTATCTATCGTAAACCCATGAATACGACATGGAATATCACAACCTCTAAGCAGAGCCATGAACAAAGTACCTTTTGTGTTGCATTGTCCGTATCCGTCCGATAATACCTGAGATGCGGAAATATCGTCATCCGCATTATAGCCGAATAGAATTTCATCTTTAGTGTAGAGGTATATTGCCTTTATCCGTTCAAATGGTTCCAAATCTTTCCAACCGCGATTATTAATCAAATGCTGAATTTCGGGATTTGAATAATTCAGCATAGGCGTTTCTTTTAGATATTGATTCATTCAATTTTTACCTCTCTGCAAGCGGAAAGTGAACGCATTTAAGTTAGACATACTTAACTTGTATTTTACCAAAAGTATTCCAGTTGTTCAATTACATGCATAATGCTATGTGCTAATTATTTAAACCTACAGGTGTTTAATCAGGCATAACCAGAGAATGTAAGTTTTAATTTGAACAGAGGGCGAAACGCCTGAAATGACGTCTCTCCCTCTGTTTTGATTTTATATTCCATTACTTGAAGAATGTTTTGTAAATTAATCCGTTTGCAGTTTCTACAAATGTATTGAACTGCTCTTCCGACATATTTCCGTCAAGTATGAAAAGCATTTTACCGGGGCCTGCCATTTCATATGAAACGGCACCCGGCATAATATTCATCAGAGTAGTTGCAATTAAAGGTATCTCATCAACTCCTACGATGTCGATAAACTTAAACTGCAGCATATTACCGTCAAGAACATATACAAAATTATAGCCTACAAGACCGTATTCAGCTTCAAGCTTGATGGCTTCCCGTTGCGGAGTTTTCACAGTAGAACAACCTACCAGAAGAATCACCAAAACAACCATCACTGCCAGTATGCTTTTTTTCATTGCGGAATCTCCTTATTCAATTGGTCTGAGCTTATCGCCCATGTTTTCAAGAACAATGTTGTTCCACCATTCAGAACGTTTTGGAACCTTCATGTTGATGAGACCGTTCATGTACTTTGCTGTAAGCATATCTGCAAGGTCTGCATATGTATCGAACCAGTCATTTGCGACCGTATTGGCATAATTGGTAAGATACTTAACTGCGAGGTCAGTTTGACCAACTTCGATCATTGAAGCGGCTATACCCTGAACAATAGCGGTCTGTCTGTAGATTCTATCCATTTTAGGGTCTCTTACTCCACGAATATCCTGAATTGCAGATTCGTAGTTGATCTGGGAAAGCTGCTGAACAAGACTCTGGTTCCACCATGCGGAATTTTCGTCATATTCTGTCCTCACGCCTATGCTCATCTGTTTCGGAAGCTTCGTTGCAGATGCAAACAGAGGTGTCAGGTAAATGGTGCTTGGAGCCCCAAAACCTACCCAGACAAGGCATCTTGCTTCCTCTGGAAGAGATGCATTTACATTTGCAATCTGAAGATATGTTGCACGGAACATATTGATTGGTCGTGCAATACCTTTTCTTGTAGAGTTCTTAAGGGTGTTGTGGTTGTTATAAAGTACGTTTCCGAACTCTCCGGCCTGTACTGTCCTTGAAAGGTCGAATTCAGTTCCTGCATAATAGTCCTGATAGAGCTGATGAATTGTATTTACAGATATTTTTTCGCTTGGAACAACAAAGAGGGGATACTCATTGCAGTCACCGAACGGATCAAGATTTCCGTAAAGCTCGGGATTCAGAAGGGTTATCGCTCTCCATTCTCTGAGCGTACAACCCATGTTGTCATAGTTATTCCATGAGTATGCATTGCAAGGTTCAAAATTACCTTTTCCATCCCAAAGGTTATTCTCAACAGCAAAAGACTTGAGAGTAGGACTGCACATGAAATCAGGGTCATTTTCCTTATATACATTGATTCTGGCTCTGTTTGCAGCTACAAAAACAGCATTGTCGGGGACTTTTATTGCACACCATTCATGTCCTCCGTATGCCTCAAAAACCCAGGCTTCGTTTCCATCGCATATATTGATACATTCGCAGCAGAAATCTGCCCAGCCGTCCTTTTCAAGGCAGTCACCCATGAATCTTACAGCTTCGCGTGCTGTTGAGCAATTTTCAAGGGCAGCATCCTGGAGCATGTAGCAATCCCACTTCCCTTTCTTTCTCAATTCGCTGAAAGCCATGTTTGCAGCAATACCACGGTCATCGCTGAAACTCATAACGCAGGTGGATTCACCCATGGCAAGTCCCTTCTCGTTCATGAAGGAATACATACCGTGGATATACTGGTTTGTATTCTTTTCATTTACGTAGGAACCTACAATTTGTGCCCTTGGTCCGTATTCAACTTCGGGGAAATTTGAGAAATCGGAACCGGCACGGCCGGATTTTACGATTTCACGCGTTGTTCCGGCTTCCTGCCCAGGTATTAGCCATAGCCTTAGATCATCGCCGTTTGAGTCACAGGAATGGCTTATCATTGTTGAACCATCCGTTGTGGCGTTTTTTCCTACTGCAAAGATTGTACATGCTGCTGCACTTTGAACCGCTATCAGCGCTACAATCAAGATCAATGATAAAGCTCTTTTAAGTTTCATCTTATATCCTCCTTACTGTGCGTCGCTGACTGCACGTACAGCTGAAACAACTGACTTCCACCATTCCGGATCAGGAGTTGTTGGCCTTGTCATGTTGACTCTTCCAATAGCATATCTGGCAAGAAGCTGTGTGGAGAGTTCTCCGTAGATATCAAACCACATTTTGGCCTGACCATCCGAATAAGCTGTTATAAGTTCTTTTGCGCCGTCAATATCGCCGTTTTTAATCATCTTTGTAGCCTGATTCTGTACGGCAAAAGTAGTATCGTACTGATCAGCCATAAGCGGGTCACGGATAGATTTGATGACATTAATGGCATCGGCATAGTTGATTGTTGCAGCTTCCTGCACAAGCATCTGGTTCCACCAGCCTGAATCTTTATTGTAACCTGCTCTTACGCCGGTATAGAAATGGGGCAAAAGGTGATTCTGTGAAGCCCATACGGGAGTAAGGTAGGTTGTGCTTGGAGCGCCCCAGCCAAAGTAAACAAGGCATCTCGCTTCTTCAGGAAGCCAGGCCTTGACGTTCGAAATCTGGAAATATGTGCACTGGACAACGTTTGTAGGCCTGTACTCATATGTTGACTGAAGGATATTTCCAAACTGCCCCGCATATGCGGACTTAGTAAGGTCATACTTTGTCCCTTCATATGCATCGGAGCAGAGCGTATGTATTTTATCTACTGAGACCTTCTCATCGGGGATTATGTAAAGCGGGAAATCATCGTCAGGGGTTGCTGTAACTGCATAATCTTCGTTCTCTATAAGATGAGGATATGCTTTTGTGAGGTTGCAGACTGCTCTCCATTCTCTTGCTACACATGAAAATGAGTAGTTTCCTGCACCGAAGCTCTGGCATGGTCTGAAATCACCTTTTCCATCCCAGAGTCCGTTTTCAATTGCAAATTCCTTCATATTAGGTGCAGAGACGTAGTTTTCAGGATCATTTTCTTCATAGAAATCAATCCTGCAGCGGTTGGCACACACAAATACCGCATCTTCAGGAAGCCTGAATGCACACCACATCTTTCCGCCATATGCTTCGAAAACCCATACGTCTGTTCCGTCTCCGATTATTATACACTCTGGAGAACCGTTCCAACCGCCTTCGTTGAGCCTTTCACCCATGTAATCCACAGCTTCCTTTGCTGTGGCGCAGTTTTCAAGAGCGGCATCCTGAAGCATGTAGCAGTCCCAAATGCCTTCATAATTTTTAAATACGTTACGCTGTTCCTTTGTACATCCGCAGGTGGACTCGTTCATTGTCACACCCTTTTCATTTGCAAAGGAATACATTGCATGCAGATACCTGTAGGTATCCTTGTCGTTTGTGTATGTATCTACGACAATTCCTCTTGTACCGTAATCTTTAACCTCCGGGAAATTGGTGTAATCGGCATCTCTTCGTCCGCTTACAACAATATCGCGTTCAGACCCTTCCTCCATTGATGGAATAAGCCAGAGCCTCAGATCATCACCTGATGAATCACATGTGTGTGATGTCATGGTAGATCCGTCAACTGAAGCTTTTCTTCCAACACCGAAAATGATGCATGCGAATACACTCTGAGCGCTGAGGCAGAGTATTATAAGCAATGCGACAAA
>JBQNAT010000019.1:0-21411 GCA_052170315.1 Sphaerochaeta sp. | reverse complement strand
AAGGGTTTTTTCAACAGTCTGATTTTTTTTCCAGAAGGAGAGAAATGGGAATCGTTTCTGAAGACCCACACGGATTGAGTCATAGACGATTGTAGGATAATTTCTGGTTATCTGAAGGGGAGATACCGGAATTACGTGCTTGCCTTCGGAATAGCGGACGCGCATTGCTGTATCTATTTCATCTTTTGTAGCTATATCTTCTATGTGTATTATCTGCGCAGGCTCCGGAAGATTCAGCCTCAGAGCTATCTTGGATATCATTTTTTCGGATGTACCTATTATGAGTATCTTGCTGTAGCGTTCCGTATGAAGGGCGTTCAGAACCTCTTTCAAATGCTCGGTATCCTGAAAAAGGGCACGCTTTACCGCAGTAAGAAAGTTGGATTCCTGCTTGGCGCTTTTCCCCGCCACTATCTTATCGTTGCGTATCAGAAGGCCGTCATCCACTATGAGAGGGATGTGGTATTTATCGGCTACAAGCTGTGCCCTGAAGCTCTTCCCCGTGCCACTTCTCCCTACAAGCGCATACACTTTCACGGTCTGATGCTTTAAATTGGTAAGAAATAGTGGCCATTTCATGATTTTCATATTATGCAAAATAATGTAAAATGTGAAGGCAAAAAAACAAACGGGAGGCAATGTTGTGCGATTGGCAACATTCAGGAAGGGCGGAGTACACCCTTCGGACATGAAAAGTCTTTCCAGCGGCCAGCCTATAGTCCGTCTTCCCATGCCACAGGAACTTGTGGTCTCCATGTCACAGCATCTTGGCGCGCCTGCAACAGTGCTTAAGGCGGTAGGGGATCATGTGTCCGCGGGAGAGAAAATAGGACAGGCTTCAAGCTTTATCTCTGCAGACGTCCACAGCCCGGCAAACGGAACTGTGACCGCTATAAAGAAGGTAACGCTTGCTAACAGTGTTTGCTGTGACGCGGTATTTATTAAACCGGATGAAAATCAGGACAACACATTCACCGAGCTTAAAGACTACACATCTCTTACAAAGGAACAGCTCCTTGAGCAAATAAAGGACAAGGGAGTTGTAGGCTTGGGCGGAGCCACTTTTCCGGCTCATGTAAAACTTACGATATCCCCTGGCAGAAGCGTGGACTCGCTTGTGATAAACGGCGTTGAGTGCGAACCGTATCTTACCGCAGACCATAGGCTTATGCTGGAAATGCCTTATGAACTTCTTGAAGGCGTAATGATATGCGCAAGGGTGCTTGAGCCGAAGAACATAATAATAGGCATTGAAGAAAACAAAATGGATGCAGTCAAAATTCTGACAGTTGCCATTGAGAAAAAGGGCTATCCTATTAAAGTAATGCCTTTGAAGATGAAGTTTCCTCAGGGAGACGAAAAACAGCTTCTAAAGGCTGTTATAAACCGTGAGATTCCTTCAGGCAAGCTGCCTCTGGACGTAGGCGCCGTAGTTGTAAACGCAGGCACTGCGTATTCTATTTTCAAAGCAATTGCCTACGGAAAGCCTGTTGTTGAAAGAGTTGTCACTGTATCCGGCGAATGCGTAAGCAAACCCTGTAACCTCATTGCTCCTATAGGAACAAAGGTAAAGGAGCTTCTTGATTTTGCCGGAGGCTTTTCCACTGAACCGGATAAACTCATATCAGGCGGACCTATGATGGGCTTTGCTTTCTTTGATGAGGAAACTCCCATTACAAAGGGAACCAGCGGAATCCTGGCCTTAATAGATAAGAAAAAAGGCAGACAAACAGCCTGTTTAAGCTGTGGACGCTGCGTAACGCACTGTCCAATAGGACTTATGCCTACAAAACTGTACGCTTTAATCACCAACGGACGCTATGAAGAGGCCATGAAAAACAACCTTATGGACTGCAAGGAATGCGGCTGCTGCGCTTTCAGCTGTCCGGCGCACCTTGATTTAGTCCATGCCTTCAAGACAGGAAAGAAAATGGGGAGGAAGAAATGAGAAGAGTATCATCATCACCTCACTTTCACAGCGGCGCCAGCACAGCCAACATAATGTACAGCGTTGCCGCAGCCATGGCTCCTTCCTGTATCTGGGGTATTTATGTTTTTGGCTTAAGGGCTTTAGCCGTACTGTCAGTAAGCATAGTTTTCGCGATGCTAACGGAGTACCTGCTTGGCCTTGTTTCCAGGGAGAAAACCCTTTGGGACGGTTCTGCGCTTGTTACAGGAATGCTTGTAGGAATGAACATGAGTCCATCAATACCGCTTTTTATCCCTGCAACAGCTTCTGTTTTTGCGATTGCCGTCGCGAAGTGGTCTTTTGGCGGCCTTGGTGCAAACTGGGCAAACCCGGCAATAGCGGGAAGAGTTTTCGTATTCTTTTCTTTCACCGCGTCAATGAGTTCCTTCAAGCTCCCCGGAACACTTGCCCTTGATGCGGTAAGCACTGCGACGCCTCTTTCACTTGTAAAGACTGCTATATCCGCGGGAGAGTCCGCGGGACAGACAAGCCTCCAGATTTTAAGCGGTAGCGGTTATCCCGTGACCGAGCTGGCTCAGAAAATACAGCACGCCACGGGAATCAGCGCCTATAACGTTGATGCTTTTCTGGGAAACATCCCCGGATGCATAGGCGAGGTTTCAAAACTCCTGCTTTTGATTGGAGGTATATATCTTCTTTGCAGAAAGATAATAACATGGCACATACCGGCATCGTTTCTTGCCTCCTACGCCATTCTGACATGGATATTCGGAGGCCTGCCCAACGGTCTTGGCTTCTTCCATGGAGAAGTTCTTTCAAACCTTCTTCGCGGAGGTCTTATCCTTGGCATATTTTTCATGGCAACAGATATGGTGACCAGCCCCGTAACACCTAAGGGCATGCTTATTTTCGGCATAGGCTGCGGGTTCTTCACATTCCTTTTCAGGTCATTCGGCTCACTTCCCGAATCCACAAGCGTCGCAATCCTTCTTATGAATATTGTCACACCCACAATAGACAGATTCTGCAAACCGAAACTCTTCGGAGAGGAGGTGAAAAAATGACGGTCAAATATTTTAAGACGGCTGTTGTACTGGCCTCTATCTGTGCCGTTGCAGCTATTGTCCTTGCGGGAATGAATATGATTACAAAGGGAAAGATAGAAGCCTACGAAGTAGGAAAAATAAGAAACGCTCTTGAAGAAGTTTCGAACGGAATGGATTTCAGCGAGCGTGAAGATATAAACCAAAGTTATGTTTCATACATGTACAGGCTTACTTCATCAGGTTTTGCTTCGGGTTACATTCTTGGGCTTATTTCAAACGGATACGGCGGAGAACTTAACCTTGTTGCCAGTTACGACCTTGAAGGCAGAATAATGGCTGCCAAACTTGTAAGCGACAGCGAAACTCCCGGCCTTGGCAAAAAGGCGGAAAGCACAGGCTACATGGACAAATTCATCGGTACCGGAACAGCGCAGCTTCCGGTTCCGACAGGCAAGGGGATGCTCAGTGAATCCGATTCGGCGGCTGTAAGCGGCGCCAGCATAACCTTTACAGGTATTTCCAAAGCTCTTGCCTACGGTTCCGACTTTGTTAAGTCGCTTAAGGAGTCAACATGAAGGTAAACATTAAAGAGCTTACAAAGGGTATCTTCAAAGAGAACCCTACTTTCATAATCATGCTTGGAATGTGTCCTACTCTCGCAGTCACAAGCCAGTTTGTCAACGCGATAGGCATGGGTGCCGGGGTAACTTTCGTTCTTCTTTTCAGTAACATCTTTATTTCGCTTCTGAAAAACGTCATCCCCAACAGCGTCAGAATCCCTTGCTATGTCGTTGTCATCGCTTCATTCGTCACCATCGTTGAAATGGTCTTCCACGCCTTTATCCCCGCAATCTACGAAGCTTTGGGAGTCTATCTTCCTTTGATTGTAGTAAACTGTATCATTTTGGGACGTGCCGAGGCCTTTGCGAACAAAAATACCGTTCTGGATTCCGCCCTGGACGCAATAGGCATGGGAATAGGCTTTACTTTGGCGCTTTCACTTATCTCGATAATAAGGGAATCCGCAGGAGCGGGAACAATAACATTTATACCAATAGGGAATTGGGACGGCGTTATATATGTTCCGTTCTTCAGCAAGTGGCCGGTAAGAGTAATGACACTGGCTTCAGGCGCATTGCTGCTTATGGGTTATCTGAAAGCTTTTTTCAACTGGAATTCAGCACGTAAAGTCGGAAAGGCAAAGGAGGTAAAGGGATGAGAATAATCGCGATTCTGATTACCTATATCTTCATAAACAATTTTATTCTTGTAAAATTTCTGGGCCTTTGTCCTTTCATCGGCGTATCAAAAAACAGCGAAAGCGCAATAGGGATGGGGCTTGCCGTTTCCTTCGTTACAGGAACCGCGTCTGCGGTCTGCTGGTGCGTTTACTACGGTCTTCTTGTGCCTTTCGCGCTTGAATACCTTAAGACAATAGCATTCATACTTGTAATAGCCGCCCTTGTGCAGCTTGTTGAAATGGTTCTTAAGAAGATGAGCCCGGCTCTCTACAAGGCTCTGGGAATATTCCTTCCGCTTATTACCACAAACTGCGCGGTTCTGGGTATTGCAATCATCAATATTGATGAGTCCTTCAACCTTCTGGAGTCTTTTACCGCAGGCATTGCCGCGGGGCTTGGTTTTACAATGGCAATTATCCTTATGAGCAACATAAGAGAGCAGCTTGAACTTAAGCCGGTAAGAAGACATTTCAAAGGCGTTCCAATTGCATTCATATCGGCAGGCCTTATGGCGTTGGCATTTATGGCCTTTGACAACAGTCTGCTCGCAAATCTTCATCTGGCATAAGGAGGCAGGACTTGGATATTCTGTACGCGTTTTTGATAATTACCGGAATAGGCGTCCTCCTTGGTCTTGGTCTTGCTGTTGCGGACAAGAAGCTTGCCGTAGAAAAGGATGAAAAACTTTTGGCCATAGAAGCCATAATGCCCGGCGCAAACTGCGGAGGTTGCGGTTTCGCAGGCTGTGCGGACTATGCTGCCGCTGTAGCGTCAGGAAAAGCTCTGCCCGGACTCTGTTCTCCGGGAGGACAGGCGCTTACAGATAAAATGGGCCAGATACTTGGAATAGAAGTCGCGGTAGGTCAGAGGAAGGTTGCCTATATATTCTGTAACGGAAGCTGTGAAAAAACCACAAAGGTTTATGAATACAAAGGCCTTCCGGACTGCAACGCCGCTGCCCTGCTGTTTAAAGGAGACAATGGCTGCAAATACGGATGCCTTCATCTTGGTTCCTGTATGGCGGTATGCGAAAGCGACGCCATATTCAGAAAACCTGACGGAACACTTGAAGTTGACTCTGTAAAGTGCATAGGTTGCGGCAAATGCACAAAGGTATGCCCTAACGGGGTTATCAAACTCATTGAAGACCGGGCAAAATTTGTGGTAGCATGCAACAGTCATGACAAGGGAGTCGATGTAAGAAAAGTCTGTAAAGCAGGTTGCATTGGCTGCAAAATATGTCAGAACAAGTTTCCCGACGCAGGCTTTGTTGTTGAAGACAATCTGTCAAAGGCTTCGTTCACGGCACCTGAAGAGCAGGCCGCTCTCGCGATGGAAGCCTGTCCAAGGAAAATAATAATTAGAAGGTAATAATTGCAGTACATAGTGGGTGCATACAGTCAGCTGCCTTATGGCTCATCGGCCGAAGAATACGAAACGCTGCTGACAAAACAGCTCAAGCCTCTGCTTACCATGGTATACCGGAACAGCTCTTTAAAGCTTCTGTTCCGGCTTAGCGTTTCCACGTTTGAGTACCTTGAGCTGAACCATCCCGAAGTAAATATGCTTATCAGCGACCTTTGCAGAAAAGGCCAGCTTGAAATGCTTACTTCCACCTACTATGACGTTGTGCTTTCGCTTATTCCGAACCACGAACGCACTTCCCATATAGAAAAGACAACCACATACATAAGGCGTCATTTTTCAAAGAAGCCCAGGGGCCTTTGGGTTTACAATCAGGTATTCAATCCTGCTTTTGTGCCCGTTGCCGGTCTTCTTGGGCTTAGTTATGTAGTTATTTCCTCTTATAATCAGGTAAACGGCAATATAGAAACAACAAAACCTTTTCATATTGATGAAATGGGAAGGGATACTATAATTTTTCCCACTGACGACAGATACAGCCGTTCAACTTCTGAACTTTATAAAGGTAATGTTATGCTTGAGAAATATCTGGCCGACATTACAAAATTTACAAGAGAAAGCTCAGGTTCTGTAAGCACAATAATGCTTAACATGGATCAGCTTATGGGAATCGAAGGCTCTTCAGAAGTTTTCAGGATAATTTACGATTCTGTTGACGGTAACAGCTCTCTTCCCGGTATTTACCTTCAGGAAAACGAAATAAATAATACGCATTATCTTCCCTGCGGAATTTACGGACGGGATTTTCAGATAGGAAAAGCTACTTCAATAAACCAGCTCATCTATGACAGCCCAATGCTTTCAAGAAATTACGGCCTTGTGAACATGCTTAGGGATGTTTTGAGGATAAATAAGAAAAATCTTGATGACAGAAAGAACCTTGATAACCTTCTTATGAAAGCAAGCTCTTCAAGCCTTTATTTCCCGAACGAGTGCAGAACTCCCGCTGTTTTAAGGCTTATAAACAAAAATGCGTGTGAAATAGAAGTACTTCTTTCAAAACTTTCAAACTGTCCTCTTCCTGAAGAAACTGATCTTGATTTTGACCGTCTGAATGAGTTTCTGGTCAGGGGTAAATCGAATATCCTGTATCTGAACGGCCGCGGCGCTGTAATAAGCAGAATGATAGTTAATCCATGCCTTCATGATGTAGCGCTAAACAGCGGAGAAGGGCTGTTTGCTGATTCCTTCATAAACAATCAGACAGGGAAGGAAATCCGTTTAAGCGCAAGACCCTATGAAATCACCCCTGTAGATAAAAAAAACGGAGATTTTTTTGCAAAGGCGCCTCAATTTATTCTTGGAAAAAAATCAGCGGGGTTAAACAAGTCTTATAAATTCAGACAGTCCGTTCTTACCGTTGAAATCGAGATTGAAAATCTTTCATATGAAACCATTGAAGGTTTTACCTATGAAAATATCATAAATCTTTCTCTTCCTGAAAAAAGCGATATTATCTGCCCTGAAGGAATACTTTCAGACGGGGAAAGTATTTCTACTCGGAGCCTTACGATATCAGACAAAACCTGTCCGTTCAGCATTTCAATTTTTACGGACAGTGAAAACACAGTCAGAAGAAACGATTTCAGTCAAATAACACGCACGTGGCTTGGAGATAAGTCATTTTATGAGTATACTCAAATAAAAATTCAGAAGAAGCTCTCTCTTGGTCCCATGGAGACTGCGCGTCTTACCATAGGATTCAAAACCGAGAAGCGTAAGGAGAAACATAATGACACTTCAGAACAGAGCGCTCCTTGAGCAGCTAAAAACGGAATCCTTCGCAATCTGGAGGGGACTTTAACCCGGAAGGACAGAAATCTAAATTAGCAGACCTTGAAAAACAAACGCTTGAACCCGGTTTCTGGGGGGATAAGCAAAAAGCTGATGCGTTATTTGCGGAAATAAACGCTATAAAAGATATTATTTTCCCGTTTGAAAAACTTATCAACGACATAAAAGAAACCTATGATTTAATTGAACTTTACGAGGAAGAAGACGACAGTAATGAAGATTACGCGCGCGAGGTAGATGAAAAAATACTTGCACTTCAGGACGAATTCAGACCATTGAAGCTTAAGACTCTTTTAGACGGAAAATACGATAAGGGCGATGTCTTTCTGACCATACATGCAGGCGCAGGCGGGACTGAAGCCTGTGACTGGACCTCTATGCTTATGAGAATGTACCTTCGCTGGTGCGAGCGTCACAATTTCAAAACAGAGATACTTGATACCCTTGAAGACGAGGGTGGTTATAAGAGCGTGACAATCCAGGTAACAGGACCCTATGCTTTCGGTTATCTGAAGGGAGAAGCCGGCGTTCACAGGCTTGTAAGAATATCCCCGTTTGATTCGAATGCCAGAAGACATACTTCGTTCTCATCTGTTTATACCTCACCGGTTGTTGACGACAACATTGACATAGAAATAAAGCCGGATGATATCAGAATTGATACCTACAGGGCCGGCGGTGCAGGGGGACAGCATGTTAACAAGACGGATTCCGCAGTCAGAATAACCCACTTTCCTACGGGAATAGTTGTCCAGTGCCAGAACGAGCGGTCCCAGATTATGAATAAGGATAAGGCCTTCAAGATGCTGAGAAGCCGCCTTTACGACTACTACAGCCAGAAACTGGCCGAAGAACATAAGGCCGAGGCCATTGAGAAAAAGGATATCTCTTGGGGTTCTCAGATAAGAAGCTATGTTTTCCAGCCTTATACAATGGTCAAAGACGCCAGAACAGGCGAGCAAACCGGAAACATACAGGCGGTGATGGACGGAGACATAGACGCCTTTATCGAGTCCTATCTCAGATGGAATCAGGAGAACTAATTGAAGCGGATACTCTTCACTTCCGTGCTGGTTTTACTCTTATTTTCAGCCGGAGCGCTTTTTGCCTCCGACTTTAACGTGCTTGTTTGCCCGCGGAATGAAGAGATATCCTCATACATCTCATTCTTTTTTGATACCAGATATTATGACAAGTCTTTGATTGAAAACAAAATAAACAGAGAAAATGCTGAAACATCGGAACTTTTGGGTGAAGCTTTGAGTCAGGCCTATAAATCGGAAGACCGGAATGCGGTTCTGAAGGCCAAAGCGGCTTTTGAAAAAGGTCAGGACACTGAGGCCTCTTTACATGATAAAAAAAGCCTGAGCGTGAAGCTTCTTGAAAATAAAGGCCTTTCGTATGATGTGCAGGCTATACTTTCAGGAAATACAAATTTTCTTAAGTTCATATGCGATGAAAACAAAGCGGACTTTCTGGTGATACCTTATATTTCTATTCTCCAGGGCTTTAATCATATTGCCCTTTATGTCTATGAATACGGCGATAAACTGAACCTTATATATGAAGAAGTTTCTGAAAACTCCGTACATTTTCCAGTGCGCTGTTTATTGAGTCTTGCGCCTTATTTTAAAGGAGACGGGTCGTCAGCCATATTAAAGCTTGACAGTCTTGTTGAGGGAGAAACCGTACTATTTGACGAAAAAGATGCAAAAATCCTTAACGGCTATATACTTACAACGTCAGGTGAGCATTCCCTCAAGCTTTCGGCACAGGGCTATGCAGACAGAAATATACATACGGCACTGACGGCAAACGAAGTTTCTTCCATAGATGCATCGCTTGAAAGGCTTATGTATTCATCTCTTATCATAGAATCTGAGCCGGTGTCACAGGTATATATAGACGGATTTGCCGCAGGAGAAACACCCCTTACCCTTAATAAATATACAGCGCCTTCAGCCGCAACGCTTTCCCGTGATGGTTATCTTGATACCACAGCAGCGATACCCGGCGACAAAAATTCAATCAAAGTAAATCTTAAGCCGGAATGGATGGGAAACAAAAATCTTGTGAAGGACGCAAAAGATGAATTTTATTCCGATTTCGCGCGCAGCCTTCTTATTTTCGGCGCAAAAATTGCGCTTGGAACTTTTAATGACGGAAACAGTAAAGTGCTTAAAGGTCTTGACCTGATTGCAAACGGTGTTCTCGCGATTTCAATAGCGGATCTTGCGGGAAGTCTGATAGACTATTATAAATCAACGGAATACGCGGCAAAATAGAATATAACAGAGGATATTATGGCAATAAAATTTGGTATAGGAGCAAAACTGAAAGCACTTTTCAGCGGTTTCAGGAAAACGCTTGAGCAGTCGTTCTTCGACAATCTTGAGGATATTCTTATTGAAGGCGATTTCGGAGCAAAGAACGCAATGCTCATAAGCGATGAAGTCAATGCAAGAAAGCCAAAAACGGAAGAAGAATTCTTTTCAATTGTAAGAGAGCTTCTTGGAGATAAAATTAACGGTACGGAGCTTAAACCGAATCCTGAAGAACTCAGCGTTTATCTGGTTCTTGGTGTAAACGGCGTCGGGAAGACTACATCTATTGCCAAGCTTGCCAAATACTACGGCAATGCGGGAAATAAAGTAGTTTTGGCAGCTGCCGATACTTTCAGAGCCGCAGCCATTGACCAGCTGGAACTCCATGCTCAAAAAATTGGAACAAGGATAGTCAGGCAGGAAAACGGAAGTGATCCGGGGGCCGTTGTATACGATGCCATCACAAGCGCACAGGCTCGCGGTGACAATCTTATCCTGTGTGACACTGCCGGAAGGATGCACAACAAGGAGAACCTTGTGAAGGAGCTGCAGAAGATAGACAAGATAATAAGGAACAGAATAAAACCCGAAAATTACAAAAAAATTCTTGTTATAGATGCGACAACCGGACAGAATTCCATAAATCAGGCTCAGATATTCAACGACGCCGTAGGCCTGGATGCTCTTATACTCACAAAGTATGATTCTGCCTCAAAAGCCGGTGCTCTTGTACAAATCGGCATTCCTATTGCCTTTGTAGGCACGGGAGAGCATTACGAAGATATACACATCTTTGACAAAAAAGAGTTTCTTGCTTCGCTTACAGGTCTTGGTGAATGAAAAAAACGTTAGCGTTGTTTCTAGTCTATGCCTTTTCTTCAATGCTTGGAGTTTTCACCCTGAATGCGCTTTTTTTCAGGTCAAACGAACTTGGGCAAAGGCTTGAAGTACTGGATGCGCTTTCAAAAACAGCTTACTGCCTTGAAGTTTCGGAAGAAAACTGTGTCCTCTTTTTTGACGGAAACAGAGTAAAAACTTTTGAAACATCTCTGACAGATGATACAGTCACGGAAATTGAAAGGGATATTCGTTCAGGCACAGTTTCAATAAAACAGTACAGAAACGGGCTGCTTGTCAGGGAAGAACTTTCGGGCACTGAAAAAGTTAAACGCGTTTACGGATATACAGACGGACGCCTTTCCTTTGTTTCAGTCTTTTTTAACGGTTCTCAGACCCCTTCTTACACGGATTTCTTTTTAAGAAGTTCTTCCAGGGGGTCTTTGGCGGCTGTAAAAAGAGGGGATTCAATAAGACTTCTTTCTGATGACTATGTTGTTCAGAACGGTCTGCCGTATAAGGAAATTTCAAAAGGTCTTATTTTTCGGGATAATTATGACGTCCTTGAAGACGGCTCAGTGCGCATTGAGGCTGACGGAAAAGTGCTTATATATTCAAAAGACGGACTTTTAACAAGAACGGAAGACGGAGAAAGTCTAAGCACATATTCCTACTCATACGGCGTAATCACAAGCATGGAAACAGTCAGAAACAATGAGAGAAATGTTATTCTGTACGAAAAGGGAATACCCGTGAAGACAATGTCCTACAGCGCCAATGAACTCACAAGCGAAACGCTGCACAGGGCAGGGGGAAACATACAAAAACTTTACAGTAACGGAAGACTGGTTGCAACAGTGTATTATAAGGCTGACAACAGGACTGTAGACAGGATAGAGTACAAATGATGTTCAGATTGAAGACTGCGTTCCGATATGCCTTTTCAAAGACAAGGGGACAGCGAACAACAAGCATAATGATACTCGCCGGCATAGCTATAGGGCTTGCCGCTTTACTTGGCATATCGTCCGTAATGAACGGATTGCAGGATTCCCAGCTGACTCAGCTTAGAAATCTTGAATCCTTTGACCTTATTGTATCTTCCAAAATTCTTTCAAAAGAAGACATTCTTAAGATTTCAGGTGTTTCCGAAGCCTATGAGTTCATTGAAACCAATGTTCTTTTAGTTGATAAAACAAGCGGAAACAGCACAGGTTCCAGAGTAAGGGGCTATAAAACAGAAATTTTCAGCAGTAAGAGGATGAGTCTCAGCCTAAAACTTTTAAACCCTGTGCCTGAACCCTTTGACGGTCTTTTAATTTCCTACAGCATGAAAAACGCGCTTTCCCTGCGCTTTGGAGACGCGGTCAAAGTTACTTTCCTCAAAAGAGGAAAAACGGCCACAATAGTACCTTATTCTTCCAATCTTGATGTTGACGGATTTTTCAGTTCCCGTATGACAGAGTTCAGTTCATCAACGCTTTTCATGGACTATGACAGTCTTGCGTCTATAGTTGGGGATGAGTATTCAAGGCTTGGAATCTATGCGGACGGAAATCAGAAGAGCGTTGTAAACGCGATACTTTCCCTGGATTCTCAGGCTGATGTAATTACATGGCAGGAATACAACAGGGCTCTATATTCGGCTTTAATGCTTGAAAAAACCCTGATGTTTATTTTTCTTGCGTTTATGTTTTTGATTATCTGCGTCAATCTTAAAAACTCGACACGCAGGCTTCTGTTCAACAAACAGAAAGAAGGCGCGATGCTTAGGGCTTTGGGCTGCCGCAGAAAAGACATAAACTTTATTTTTCTTACTCAGGGCGTCATAGTATGTATTCTTGGAGAGGCGCTTGGAGTCATACTGGGTATACTTATTATAGATAATATCCAGGCTATACTCGCAGTAGTTGATAAGCTTGTCCGCCTTTTTACCGGAAGCGGTACTGTTCTGGCTCAGATACCTTTCAACGCAATGATAGGAAACGCTGAAATTGCGGCGGTCTGCCTTTTTGTTTTTGCGCTTTCCCTGCTGTTTACTGCTATCGGCTGCAGGAAGATATACAAGTCCGAAATAATGGAGGTTATCCTTAATGCATCCTATTGAACTTATCTCAGTTACAAAACGTTTTAAGGCCGCGGAAAAGGGAGAAGGTGAAATCACAATCCTTAAAGATGTCAGCTTGCGCCTTATCAGTGGAAAGTCAACCGCAATAATAGGCAAAAGCGGTTCCGGAAAGAGCACTCTGCTTCATATAGCAGGAGGACTGGACAGCCCTTCAGAGGGAACTGTGCTTTGTGGCGGAACTGATTTTTCAGCTTTGGATGATAGGGGAAAGTCAGCGCTCAGGAACCTGAGTATAGGCTTTATTTTCCAGGCAAACCTTCTTCTTGAAGATTTTACAGCTTTGGAAAACGTTATGGCACCTGCACTTATCAGCGGAGCAAGTGAAAAAGAATCCAGAAAGAGAGCACTTGAGCTTATTGAAAAGCTCGGCCTTGAGGAAAGGATGAACCATATCCCGGGAAAGCTTTCCGGCGGAGAAAAACAGAGGGTGGCCATCTGCCGCGCTCTTATGAACAAACCTCAGGTAATCCTTGCCGATGAGCCAACGGGCGCGCTTGATGAAGAAAATGCCGAAGAGGTTGAAGAGCTTCTTCTTTCTTTGGCAAAAGAAGAAGAAAGAAGCCTGCTTCTGGTAACCCATAACAGGGATTTTGCCTTCAGATGCGACAATGTTTACATGCTGAAAAATCATAGCCTTACACTGGAAAAGGAGATGAAATGAATCCTTTTGTCGGGCTTTGGAGTAAGAAAAGGCTTTTAAAAAAAGGAAGGCTGACAAGCTGCCTCATACTCATTGCGCTTGTGATGACGCCTCTTGTCTGCGCCCTGATTTTCTCTGACAGCATGATGGAAGGTATCACAGGCAAATACATACATCTTTCGGACGGCCATCTTCAGCTGAATTATTATGAAGGGGGCAGAGAGCTTTCAGAGTTTAACATAGCTGATTATAAAGAAATGCTTTACAGCGCGGATGAAGTTACTTCCGGCTATGCCCTGATGTACTCTTCAACAGCAACCTGTTCATTGATTGTAAAAGGTGTGGGAATCGGCTATTTTAACGAAAAGAGGTTGTCTCAAATAACTTTTGAAATTTCCGATAATCCAACGGCGTCAAACCTTAAAGGCATTGCTATAAGCCGCGCAACCGCAAAGGCTCTTAATGTCGGTTTGGGAGACAGAGTCGCGCTGATGATAGTTCCTGATGATGCGGACAAGGCTCTCAGACCCGTCCTGTTAAGGATAACTTCCATTTTTTACACGGGCTATGACCAGCTTGACAGGCTTCTGTCATTCATAGACATAGACTACGCAAAGACTCTTTATTCGTCTAAGTCTTCAAGCTCTGTTGAACTTCTTGTTCAAAACGATTATACGGAAAAGCTTGACAGCGTAATTGCTTCGATTGGGGATGATTACGATATTTCAAAATGGAATGAGCACAATATTTCTGTTTATGAAAACTTTGTTACAAGCCGTCAGATGATTTTCGTTATCCTGCTGCTTGTTGTTATTGTTGCGGCATTCTATACCGCTTCCGTTGCCCAGCAAATGATACAGGACGATATTCAGGATATAGCCATTGCAAAACTGATTGGTTCTTCTGATGCGGTAGTGAGAAAATCCGCTTTCCTCAGCGTTTATACGGTAACGTGTCTAGGAATGCTTTTAGGAATAGCGCTTGGACTTATCATAGGATGCAGTCTGGGGCCGGCTTTGACAGGTCTTTCTTCACTTGGAATACAGAGCCTGTCATTCTATCTTCTGGATTTTGACATAACAATTCCGTGGATTTCAATTTTGATAATTTCAGTGTGTCTTCTCGCAATTTCCTTTATTTCCATACGCTTTTCTCTCAGAAAGACAAAAGCCATTACTCCTATTCGTCTTTTCACCTCATTCTAAAACTGCTATTATCAAGCCATGAGTTTAGAAGTATTTGTGCTTGGAACCAGTGGGATGCAGCCTTTGCCGGGACGCTTTCTCACTTCGGCTATGGTAAGAAGAAACGGCGAGCTTATGCTCTTTGACTGCGGAGAAGGTACTCAGGTATCCCTGAAGATGCTCAATCTGCATTGGAAGAAAATAAACCGTATTTTCATAAGCCATATGCATGCGGATCATGTTACGGGTCTTCCCGGACTGCTTATGCTTTCTTCTCAGGTTGACAGGTCCGAGCCTCTTTACATTTACGGTCCTGAAAAGCTCAAAGACTATATAGACGCAAACCGTAGACTTTTGGACATGTACATAAACTATGAAATAGTCTTTGTGCCTGCCCAGCCGGGCGTAATTCTGGAAACAGAAGAATATACCGTGGAAGCTCTGCCTTTGCTTCACACAAAGCCGTGCATGGGCTATATTCTGAAGGAAAAAGACAGGCCGGGAGAATTCAGCGTGGAAAACGCGAGAACTTTAAACATACCCTGCGGTCCAATGTGGGGATTGCTTCAAAAGGGGATTGACGTAACTCTGGAAGACGGAAGTGTAATACATCCGGAGCAGGTTCTGGGGAAGCCAAGAAGGGGAGTGAAGTTTTCTTTCATTACGGATACCCTGTATCTGAGCTATATTTCAAAGCATATAAAGGATTCCGATTTGCTTCTTTGTGAAGGAATGTTCACCAGAGATCTTGAACAGGATGCGTATGAAAAGAAGCATATGACAAGTTCACAGGCTGCAATGATAGCCAGAGACGGAAATGTAAGAAAGATGGGTCTTATTCATTACAGCCCAAGATATTCGGATAGGGAACTCACAAAACTTAAGGAAGAAGCCTGTGAGATTTTTCCTGAAACAGTTTTGTGCCGGGACCGTTGCAGTTTTGAAATAACAAATATCGACTGATTGAATATTTATTTGAAATAAAAACGCCTTCAAAGCACGCCATGCTTCGAAGGCTCAAATATTTTGTGTGGTTTTTACTATTTTATTTTTGATGCGATAACGGAATCAAAATCTGCATTTTCACCTGCGCCAACTGTCTCAATCTCATAAGGTACACCAAGCTTATCAAGCTCTTCAGCAGCTTCTTCCCCGGAAAGGAATGGCATGACTACCACAGTTTTTCCATTAATTTCAAACGAATCGCAGATTTCTCCGAGGGTCATACGAACAAGCTCTGCTGACGCGGAAGTAAAGGCATAACTTATGTCATATTCGCCTTCCTGCGCACTTTCAAATTCAAGCCTCGCAACCTGAAGAGGATCAGCCGGGTCAACATTGTTGATAACGGTGTTCGACATATCTTCAGTCTTTTGTTCAGCGGTTTCAGTTTTAGGTTCTGCCGACTTTTCAACCACTTTTTCCACCACCACAGGAGCGGTCTGAACTATCATTCGGTCTGAAACCAAAGCCGTGAGGTTTGCTATGGCATCGCAAAGCTTATCTATCTTTGATTCAATAGCTTCAATAGCAGACTCTAAAGCAGGTTCGGGTTCATTTACAGCTTCTTCAGATTCTTCTGCAGTTTCAGCTGTTGCGGAATCTTCAAAAAGAGAATAAGCAGCGTCGTCAGTTTCTTTTTCCCTGGCTTCCTTATATTCCTCTGTTTCAGGAGCGTCAAAAATGGAAACAAACTGCGCATCTTCCGCATTGGTAATCTCATCAGAAACCGGTTCAGGCTCTTCAGTTTCATGCCGCTTCCCGGAAACAGACGGGTCATCGGAAGGAGTTTCAAAGAGCTGTATGTCATATGAGTTGGGAGGAAGCTTATCTTCCTCGTCTTCTTCATCGTCACCGCTTGTAGCTATCATTGACGCGATTGCTATAAGAACAATTCCGATAAGAAGAGGGAAAACCCTGACTGCAATTCTGTAAATCTGATACTGAGCTGAAACATCTCCGTTTTGTCCTTGAGCATAGGCAGGAAGGAGATACCTGACGCCTGCGAAAATAATAGCTGCAAGAACAATTACCGTTATCAGTATGGTTATTATTACAGACCATGAGTTATTCTTCTTTTTCATGTTATCCCCCAAAGGTTGAGCTAAGCACTTTTTTTAATTGCCATTTGACGTTATTATATACTAAAGAAATAGCCATGACAAGAAAGTTACTTATTCTATTTGCTGTTTTAATGCTTTGTTTTTACAGTTTGATATCCTCTTTTCTGGGAGAAAGGGGATTTCTTGCGAATAATCAGCTTAAGAGGCAATTAAAAAACAACGAATATGAACTGGACAGAAGGAACGTTGAAATTGAAAACCTTCAGCTTCAAAAACGGGAACTTTCAACCGAAGACGGTTTAAGGTCGGCAGCAATGAATCTTGGCTATAAAGTTGAGAGTGACGACGTCTATGTTTTTGAAAACGAAAACACTGAGATTAAAAGCGAATCCGAGCATTCTTCAGAGGATGAAAATAAAAACTCCGGGGAGTTTAAGCCACTGAGTCCGGGTATTACCTTATTGATTTCATTCCTCTCTTCATTTATTATCACTGTATCAGTTTGGATTTTCAAAAAAAACAAGGGGCATGAAAATGATTCTCAACAAGAAGAATCCGGAAACTCTGGAGACAATATCATCTTTGATTAGAGAGGGAGGGGTAGCCATTCTCCCGTGTGATACAATATATGGTCTTTGTGCAGCCTATGGCATTGGTGAAAAAGCTCTTATGAATCTGAAAGGAAGGGATAAAAACAAACCTTTCATTGTTCTGGCGACAATTGAGCAGGCAAAAGAAATATGTACTGAAATTCCTGAAAATATAGTTGATGCATGGCCGGCAGCACTTACAGTGATACTTAACAAAAAAAACAATGAAGGAACCATTGCCGTAAGGGTTCCAAATGATTCTTTTCTGCAGAAGCTTCTGGAGATGACAGGCACTCCAATTTATTCAACCAGTGTAAATATTGCGGGAGAGCCGTCTCTTCTGAGTCTAAGCGCAATATGCAAGAGATTTGAATCTTTGGTTGATGTTGTAGTAAGGGGCGGAGAGATACAGGGCAAGGTACCTTCAACACTTATAGACGCAACAGTAAAACCGTATAAACTGGTGCGACAGGGGCTGTACGATGCGGCTGCCCTTGTCAGAGGCTGACTTTAATTCCTCCCGAAGTAACTATTGAAACAGTCCCTATAATTATGGAAACGGCAATACATGCCGCCATTCGCACTACGCACCAAATCAACGCTCCTATCCTGCAGTCTCCGTCATAAACCGCCAGCAGCAGAGCCAAAATCAAAAGCAGGACAGTAACTCCGCTCACAGTCCAGCACAGGACATTTATTGCGATGACAAGAAAAAACAGGAAACCTGTCTGAAGTTCATACCAAAAAGAAAAAAAGTAAATACCTGACAGGAGCACAAAAACCATGAAGAGGAAGTTCATAACGGTGTTTGTGAAATCAAAGATTCTTCTTTTCTGAAGCATGGCTTAATGATATCAGATAGCTCATTATTCGTGAACTGTTCTTACATTCATTTATCCTACCTCTATTTTTCAAATTTTCTTGCGTATTCCATAATTCTGACTTAAAATTATTTCATCAAGACAAAATTTTGTGAGGAAAAATCATGGAAAACATAAAAAAAAGACTTGAGTCAGTCGGAATCAGAGCAGCCGATATTATGATTCCGAAAAAAGGTACGGATCTTTCAAAGTGGGCAGTTGTTGCCTGTGACCAGTTCACATCTGAAAAAGACTACTGGAGCAATGTAGATAAGATTGTAGGCGACAAGCCTTCAACCCTCAGGCTGATTTTCCCGGAATGCTATCTTGAGGACGGAGACTCTGAAAAACGCATCGCGGACATAAACAGAACAATGAAGGCCTATGTTGACGAGAATCTGTTTGAAACATTTAAAGAGTGTTTCTTCCTTGTAAAGAGAGCCTGCGGAAATACTTCAAGATGGGGTCTTATGGCCGCCTTGGATCTTGACAGATACAGCTGGGAAAAGGGTTCTACAAGTTTAATCAGGGCAACCGAGGGAACAATACTCTCAAGAATACCGCCAAGAAAGAAAATCAGAAAAGACGCACCTCTTGAGATACCTCACATCATGGTTCTGATAAGCGACAGCGAAAGAAGTGTAATAGAGCCGTTAGCGGCAAAGACTTCCGAGTTAAAGGAAGTCTATAATTTTGAACTTATGGAAAATGGAGGACATCTTCAGGCCTGGGCAGTAAACTCAGAAAGCGACAAAAAAAGCATCACGGAAGCTTTTGAAAAGCTTAATGCCGCACTTGACCCGCAAAATCCTCTTCTTTTTGCAATGGGGGACGGTAACCACAGCTTTGCTACAGCAAAGAGCTGCTGGGAAGACATTAAGAAGGGTCTTTCGGAAGAAGAGAGAAAAAATCATCCTGCAAGATTCTGCCTTGTAGAGCTTGAGAATATTTTTGATTCGGGCCTTGTGTTCGAGCCAATCCACAGAGTTCTGTTCAATGTCCCTGAAAACGTTTTCCTTGAAGAGCTTGGAAAGAATGCCGGAGAAGTTATTAAGGAAACAGTCGGATGCAGAAGCTGCATTGCGAAACAGATTGCGGACAAGGGAGAACAGAGATTCGGGTACTGCACAGCAGATAAACATGTTGTTGTAACTCTGAAGAATCCTGCCGCTAACATTGCAGCCGGAACTCTCCAGAGAGTAATCGATTCCCTTATTGAAAAAGGCTATTCTGTTGATTACATCCACGGCTCGGACGTAACGGATAAGCTTGGAAGTGAGGCGGGCAACATAGGACTGTTCCTTCCTGCGATAGACAAGGGAACTTTCTTTGATACAATAATCAAGGACGGGGCTCTTCCGAGAAAAACATTCAGTATGGGAGAGGCAAACGAAAAGAGATACTACATGGAAGCCAGAAGTATAAAATAAATGCTTTTGTTGTACTTTGTTGTTTTTTAAAAATTTGAAAAAAGGGTCTTTTCATAAAAGGAACTTAGTGTTATTTTAACAGCTGGAAATTTTAAGGAGAAGACCTTATGGTTCTAAAGTCGTGTACAAATAAAGTCAAGTTGCTTGGTTCCAGAGGGGATTTTTTCCTTCTTATTTTCATTTGGAATTCAAATTTTTAGTCAACCGTTTTGGTTGACTTTTTTTTTGACAGGAGGCATATAATGACTAAACAAGAAGCGATTAAGGATGCAAGAACACTTGGCACTCCCAAAATGCTCGTACTTGGGCTTCAGCACCTGTTTGCGATGTTCGGCGCAACAGTACTTGTCCCGATACTGGTAAACTCTTACGGACTTCCGCTTTCAATTCAGACCACGCTTCTTATGGCAGGGCTTGGGACGATTCTCTTCCATTTGCTGACAAAGTTGAAAGTACCCGCATTTCTGGGCTCCTCATTTGCCTTTCTTGGAGGCTATGCGGCAATCGCAGCTTTGGACATGGGAAAATATGCAGGCATGTCACAGGCCGAAAAGCTTCAGTACGCAGGCGGCGGAATAGTAGTTGCGGGTCTCCTTTATCTTGTTCTTGCTCTTATAATTAAATTTGTAGGTGTAAAAAAAGTCATGAGGTTCCTGCCTCCTATCGTAACAGGTCCAATCGTAATCCTGATAGGCCTTAATCTTGCTCCTTCCGCAGTTGCAAATGCTTCTACCTGCTGGTGGCTTGCAATAGCTGCGATGGTAATCATCATAGTTTCCAACATCTGGGGAAAAGGAATGGTGAAAATAATACCGATTCTTCTTGGTGTAGCAGGTTCCTATATTATTGCCCTGATAGCAAACGCTTTCGGCGCAACAACGGCATCAGGAGAAAAACTCATAGACTTCTCAGCGGTTGCCGCTTCAAAAATAATCGGATTACAGCCGTTTTTCACCGACTTCGGCGGGACAATCTGCAAATTTGACATTACTTCCATACTTGTAATGGCTCCGATTGCCATTGCCTCGATGATGGAACACATAGGGGACATTTCTGCCATATCTGCAACGGTAGGAGAAAATTTCATAGAGGAGCCGGGCCTTAACAGGACTCTGATTGGCGACGGTCTTGCGACATCTCTCTCCGCACTGTTCGGAGGACCTGCAAATACAACCTACGGCGAAAACACGGGAGTTCTTGTTCTTTCAAGGGTATATGACCCCAGAGTCATACGGCTTGCGGCTGTCTATGCTATAGCTCTTTCCTTCTCGCCGGCTTTCGCAGCCCTCATCAACTCAATGCCAACAGCAATAATCGGCGGCATCTCGTTCATCCTTTACGGTATGATTTCCGCAATAGGTGTGAGAAATATCGTTGAAAACAGAGTTGATTTTTCAAATTCCAGAAATCTCATCATAGGTGCAACAATCCTTGTCTGCGGCCTTGGGTTCACAAACGGAATCACTTTCACGGTAGGCGGAGCTCACATAACTCTTACTTCCCTTGCAATTGCATCCATCGTAGGTATCTTCCTAAATGCGGTTCTCCCGGGCAAGGACTATGAGTTCGGCTCCGACATAAGCAAAAGCAAATCAGGCAACCTGGGAACCTATTAAGCCTGATTTAAATGTAAGATTTTCAATCAATTTTCAAAGAAAAAGTGCCCCGTCCGGGGCATTTTTTAATTCACATTTTATTTTGTATTTCATTTAATCCTTTTATTTATAAATACTTATGTTTACTAATCTTTCCGGAAATCTATATTTACGAAATTTTTCGGTTATGCTGAATATTTATGTTTTACTAAATTTTAAAATAAAAATTATATTATTTTGCAACTTTTTACCCAATTTGTTGCATTTTTATAAAAAAATTGACTTTCAAATAAAACAATGCAACAATGTAAACAAGTATGGCAT
>JBQNAT010000018.1:0-36042 GCA_052170315.1 Sphaerochaeta sp. | reverse complement strand
AACTTATATTAACAATTCCATGTCAAACAGTTAAACAGTCACACAGTCGCACTGTTAAACCGGTCCACTGTCGCACTGTCAAACTGTCACACTGTCAAACTGTTTATAATTTAAGCTATTGTTTTACTGCCTTCCATTGGTTTTTCATGTACATCATGGCAATCATGAGTTTGATGAACTCACGGAACTCATGAGCCAAAACAACCGAAATCCTTTGGGTGGTTAAAACTCATAAAAACGGACTGAAATTCACACATTACAGCATACATTACAGCATACATTATAGTATAAGTAGACAATAGTCAAAATTAAATTTATGATACACAAGGGCTCTGTTGCGCCATGTTTCGGAGCCTCATACATCTAATGCGAGGTACGCATCGTTATGATGAAAAAAAGTTCACTGCTTGCCGTAGTTATTGTGTTTACTTTGGCAATGCCGTTTGTATTCGCAGACGGGCTGTTTATTCAGTCTCCCCTTTATCCTGAAACAGTAAGTTCTTCATTCAGTTCACAGCTGGGATTAACAGAGGTGCCCGTCTCAATACCCAATAATGCAGTTCTGCTTGCAATAGGAAATAAGGATTATCCCGTTACGCCGGGAGACAGTTTTTCCCTGTCATATTCGGACGGCAAAACTCCCGTTGTCCTTCAGCTCAGGGCTGACAGCGACTCCAAGGTAGTTATTCCCGCAGTAGGAGTGATTGATGCTTCAGGCATGACATACAGGGAATTCAAGCTTTATGTTGAAGAGCTGATTTCCAAATACTACACATATTCTTCGCCTCAGCTGTCTCTTTTGAGCTGCGGTGTTTTCTCGGTAAGAGTAACAGGAGAAGTTTCCTATTCTCAGTATGTTACAGCCTGGGGTCTTTCACGACTGTCTGATTTGGCAATGTACGCGACAGACCTTGCGTCCGCAAGAAAGGTTGTTTTTACATACCCTGACGGAACAGTAAAAACCTATGACCTTTTCAACGCACTGAGAAACGGCTCCGAATCGGATAATCCGCTTCTTGTTCCGGGTTGCGAAATAAGCTTTACGCCGGCAGAAAAAATCGTAAGTCTTGGCGGCGCAGTAAAAAGGGCGGGAGTGTATCAGCCTGTTGAAGGCGATACCCTTTATGACATTATTTCCGTCTACGGTAACGGGCTTTTGTCTCACGCGGACCCTAAGAGCATAACTGTTGCTAAATATGAAAACGGCAGCTATAACGCAAAAACAATAAGCCTTGAAGAAGCAAAGTCTGTAAATCCTGCCAATGGAGATGTTATTACAGTTTCAAACAGTACGCAGAGTATGCCTTTCGTAACTGTAACCGGCGCTGTGGCCTCGACGGCAGGCGGTTCAACGGTTTCTTCGGCAAACAGACTGATGTACAGCTTTCTCCCGGGTGAGACCGCTCAGCAGCTGATTCGCAATATTGCGTCGCTTCTTCTGCCTGCAAGTGACACTGATTCAGTATATATTCTCCGCGACGGAAATAAAATTCCGGTAGATGTTTCGGATGCCCTGTCGTCGGGAGAGAAGGGGAATGAAATCCTTAAGCAGGGAGATACCGTTGTGATTCCGTTCTCTCAGCTTACAGTTACCGTTCTCGGAGCTGTCATAAACCCCGGAACCTTTTCCTATGTTCCGGACCGCGGTGCTGACTATTACATAAACCTTGCGGGCGGTTTCTCCGATACGGCAACCCGGGGCTTCAAGGTTATGGACAGGGACGGCAAAAAAATAAATTCGGATATTGTTCCGGCAGATTCTACGATAATGGCTAACAGAAGCAATACTATGGCAAACATTGCCATTGCGGCATCTGTCCTGTCAATTATCAGCACCGTTCTGACGATTATCATGAACGGACACACTATTGTCAACTACTGAGGCCGGAGGAGATAAAATGGAAAGTGAAGTAAGACGCGGCGACGCTCAGCAGGAACAGGAAATATCAATCTCTCAGCTTATAGGAATCGTGAAACAAAGACGCATATGGATACTTGTGTTCCTGGTTCTTGCCCTGGCTTTGGCCATTGCTTATCTGTATATAGCAAACCCGACTTATAAGGCATCGGTCTCTGCCTTTGTAGAGCCTATAACCAATGCCAATTCAATTGAAAATCTTCTGTCTGTGAATTCAAGTTCATCAAAGATAGACACTGAGATTCAGCTGATAACCTCTGTGACCAACTTAAAAAATGCCCTGGCAATGCTGGACCTTTCCAAATACCCTGACCCTGACGGGATACCGTATTCAGAGAAAAAAATAGATATTAATGACCTTGCGAAGCAGGTTTCGGTGACGACTGTAAGCAACACAAAGATTGTTAAGGTATCCATAGAGGATGGCAATGCACAATTCTGTGCGGATTTCGCCAACGCTGTTATAGCCTCATACACAACCATGCTTACAGGTATTTCCAAGCATTCAAAGAGCGCGCAGCGTGAATTCCTTGAAATGCAGATACCTGAAACGGAAGAGCTGCTTAAAAATGCAAGCCAGGCTTTTACTGATTACAAGAAACAAAGCGGCATAACCCAACTGTCTGAAAAGAGCAAGCTCCTGACATCCAAGATAGCTGCTTTCCAGCTTGAAACCGAACCTCTGAAGCTTCAGCTTATCGAATCTCAGAGTATGATGAATTCCCTTAATTCTTCAGGAAGCCTGCTTTCTGCGGATGAAATCAAGGATAAGCCAGAGGTTTCCGGCCTGCTTTCCGACTATGTTGCGAACAGCAAAGAGCTGATAATGTACACGAACGTCGAAAGCTCAGCCGGTACAGCGCGTATCTATGTCCTTGAAAATACCATTGCCGCAAGAGAAAAAGATATTATCAATGCCGTAACGGGAATTTTGGGTGTTCGGAATTCCGGTTACGCAAAGGCCGTTACAGATTACCTTTGCGTTTCCGCTTCAATAGAGTCCATTGAAAGCATAATTGACATGTACAATAAAGAGCTTGACGATTATCCGATTATAGAGCGCGAGTATCTTGAGTATCAGAGGGATGTGGAAATATACGAAAAGCTTCTTCTTTCTCTCAGACAGCTGCTTGAAGAGACCAAAATGGTTGAGGCGGCCGTTGTTGGCAACGTTAACGTAATTGATGAGGCTGTTGTTCCCCTTATACCAATAAGCCCGAAGAAAGCCCTTATCCTTGCGGCAGCTGTTGTAGGAGGCATTATCATTGGAATCCTTTTCGGTTTTATGCTGGAGTTTTTCGACGACACTATCAGAAGCGAGGAAACGGTAATAAACCTGATGGGAGGCGATGTGCCTATACTTGGCTGGACTCCTTACATAAAGGATGTTGACAAGGTTAAAAAAGAATTCCCGGCTTTGTTTGTCCTGAATGATTACGATGCGCCCGTTTCAGAAAGGTTCCGCGCTATTGCAAACAACATTGCCTATTCTCTGCCTGAAAAGCTCCAGGTCCTGTCTATAAACTCAACCGATATGAATGAAGGAAAAACAACCGTCATATGCAACATCGCGGCTTCCTATGCAATGGCAGGCAAGAAGGTTCTGCTGATAGACGGTGACTTCAGAAAGCCCGCAATTGAGCCTTTTTTCAAACTCAAGCGGTCACGCGTAGGTTTTGTAGACGCAACTATAAACAATGTGCCTCTTGAGAAGTGTATCATACGTCCTCTAGAAGAGATACCCAGTCTTCATATACTTCCTCCGGGCTCCGGAACACGAAACCCGAACGCGCTGTTCAATTCCGATAAAATGACCGATATGATGACTAAGCTGAAGGCTGTTTATGATGTGATAATCATTGACTGTCCGCCTTTGTCCTACGGCTCCGAGTTTACTCATCTCGCAAAGCACCTTGACGGCTTTATACTTAATATCAGAGCCGGCGTTTCTTCAAAGAGACAGCTTTCCAATTTTGTCAAGAATCTTGAGTTTATACGCGCGCCGCTTCTTGGCTTTATCTACTATGGTGTAGTTTCAGGCAACCAGAGCGGAAGCCATATTTCAAACTACGGCGGCTACTACGGCTACGGGAAAGGTTACAAGAGCCGCTACGGTCAATACGGCAATGGAGAAAAGTCTATTTACGAAGAAGGCCGAGGTTCCTACATGAAGCTTTATAAGAAGGAACTTAAAAAGCGAGATGAAATAGCATACGGAAAACGCGAACCGGTTCTTGCTTTTGCAAATGGCGGGGCTTTTGCTTTTGGAACTCCGCAGTCCTCGGGAGAAAGTCTGAATGATAAGAAGAATTCCGCTGTGAACGATAAACTCAGCAGAAGTGTCAAACCCGTTTCCGAAAATGACCTTAAGACGGAAGAGATGCTTTCCGCCATTGAGAAAACCTATAAAAATTAGGCCGAGGTAAGGTATGGATTTTGTAGCCAAACTGAAAGAAACCCTCATGTCCGTTCTTCCGATAATGGGAATTGTGCTGATTTTAAATTTCACAATTGCCCCGTTGGGAGATATGCTTTGGAAATTTATTCTGGGCGGTTTCATGCTTGTCATGGGGCTGTCTCTCTTTCTTGCCGGAACCGATATAGGAATGGTTCCGGTAGGTGAAAAGCTTGGCTCCGTTCTTGCGCAGAAACGCAGTATAATTCTTATGATTTTCATAGGATTTCTCATTGGTTTCAGCGTTACTCTGGCAGAGCCCGATGTAACTGTTCTTGCGAGCCAGGTTCACAGCCTTAATTCTGCCATAAACGAAAAACTTCTAATTTTCATGATAGCGGTAGGGCTGGGGCTTTTTGTTGACATTGGTCTTCTGAGGGCAGTTGCCGGTTTCAAGCTTAAATGGATTCTTATTTTCTTTTATCTTATAGTTTTTGTTCTAGTTTCAATTGTAGGGCAAAGCATGGCATCAATAAGTTTTGATGCCAGCGGCGCCACAACGGGGCCTCTTGCTGTTCCTTTTCTGCTTGCTCTTGGCCTTGGCGTTTCATCTTCAACCACGCATGACAAGGACAGCAGCTTCGGTCTTACCGGAATTTCTTCCATAGGACCCATAATTGCCGTTGCGGCAATGGCGCTTGCGGTTAAAAATCCCGAAGCCTCTTCAGCCGCAGTTTCCGGAGCTTCCGCGGTACATGGTTTTGGCGAAGAGCTTCTGAGCAAACTGAAAGACACCGCCATTGGTTTTGGGCCGCTTTTTGCGATAATTCTGATTCTTCAGCTCACAATGCTCCACTTTCCAAAGGTTCGTTTCCGCAGGATGATTCTTGGAATGCTGTACAGCTTTTGGGGAATTGTGGTTTTCCTTACAGGTGTTGATTTCGGCTTTGTCGCTGTGGGTCGCTATCTTGGTCAGGTTTTATCCCTGAATTACAGCTCGTGGCTGGTTATTCTGATTGCTCTGGTTTTCGGAGGTATAGTTGTCTTTGCGGAGCCTGCCGTATGGGTTCTTACAAAACAGGTGGAAACCGTTACTGCAGGAAGGATAAAGCGGTCTATGGTAATGACCTTCATCTGTATAGGAGTTGCCGCCGCGGTAGCGCTTTCAATAGTAAGAATAATCTTTCGTATAAACTATCTTTGGTTCGTTTTTATCGGGGTTGGTATTTCACTGATACTGACTTTTCTTACGCCACAGCTTTTCACGGGCATAGCCTTTGACTCGGGCGGTGTGGCAAGCGGACCTATGAGCACGACTTTTCTTCTTTCCTTTGCAATAGGAGTATCAGGGTCCGCGGATATGGGGTTCGGCCTTGTAGGCATGATAGCGATATCGCCTCTGATTACTATCCAGATTCTTGGAATAATCTACAGGCTTAAGGAAAAGAAGAACGAAAAAAAGGAGGGCAGACATGCAGCTTCTACAAAATAATCTGCTTCTTGCTATAGTTAACCACGGACAGGCTGAAAAGTTCGTTTCAATAGCAAAGGACGCGGGAGCAGGCGGCGGAACTGTCATTCCTGCAAGAGGAACTGCCTCAAATGCGATTTTAAGAATACTTGGTCTTGGCGATACATCAAAGGAAATGGTCTTGATTGTACTGGACAAGGCTATTGCCGCTTCAATTGTTAAAAATGTACGTGATTACGGACACATCCAGGGAGTAGCGGCCCTTATGGGCTCGGTTAAGGAGGAAGGAATGTCAGCAAAATGGAAAATGATAAACATAATTGTCAACACGGGCTATGTGGATGATATTATGGATGCGGCCCGAAAGGCGGGAGCCAGCGGAGGAACCGTTACCCATGCCAGAGGTACCGGTACGGCTGAAGACGCCAAATTCCTGGGTGTACCAATTGTGCCCGAAAAAGAAATGATAATAATTCTCAGCGAAACGGATAAGGCTGACAGGATAATTGAAGCGATTTCCTCTCTTAAGTGCCTTGATGAGCCCGGTATAGGTATAATCTATACGCAGGATGTCGTAGATTTCAGGAATTTGGACCCTAAAAAATGAACGTTAAGGAGATAGTAATAAAACAGGGGAAAGAGAAAAATCTTCTTAAACATCATCCCTGGGTATTCTCCGGAGCCATGGAAGAATCTTCCGTTCCCTCTGAAGCCGGAGTCTACAAAGTTGTGACCTTTGAAGGCAGATTCATTGCCTGGGGCATCTATGACAGGGAAAGCCATATCCGGCTCAGGCTTCTTTCCTGGGAAGAAAACAGTTATCCTGATGACTCCTGGTGGGCGCGTACAATAAGAGAGTCCGTTTTACGGCGGAAAAACTTCTTTGAAGATAAGGCCGGACAGACTACGGTTTTCCGGCTGATTCACGGAGAAGCGGATATGCTTCCGGGTGTTGCCGCCGATGTATACGGCAAAATAATAAGAGTCATAATAAGCTCAAGAGCCGCATGGAACAAAAGAACGCTGCTGGCACAAACCCTTGAAACCCTTCTGCATCCTCAGATTGTAATTATTAACACAGACACTTCCTTCTGTGCCATAGAACATCTTCATGAGGTGACGGAGTATTACGCAAAAGGGGAGAAGTTTATTCCGGAAGGCAAGCTTGAGGATATAAGAATACGCGAAAGCGGCATATATTATTCTCTTACACCCGGTTCCGGCCAGAAAAGCGGTTTTTACTGCGACCAGAGAGAAAACCGTATACGCCTTGAGCAGTATGTAAAAGATGCCGCTGTTCTTGACGGCTGCTGCTACACCGGAGGCTTTACTCTTCATGCTCTCCGCGCCGGAGCCAAAAGTGTCTTCGCGGTTGACAGCTCTGATGATGCCCTTCACAGGCTTCTTTCAAACGTGAACATGAATGTTCAGCTTGGCACGCTTGAACAGGATGCCAGGGAAAAGGTTGAAACCTCAAAATCCGATATCTTTGAAACGCTCAGAACAATTCCCCATAATACCTACGATGTTATAATTCTTGACCCGCCAAAGCTTGCACAGACTATCAAATCCCTTGATAATGCAAAAAAAGCCTATAAGGACCTTAACCGTCTCGCAATGGAAAAAATCCGAAACAACGGCATACTTGTCACATGTTCCTGCTCCGGAGCCCTGTCCCGTGAGGATTTCAGGACCGTACTTGCATGGAGCGCAAAAGATGCCGGCGCGGAGGTGCAGGTGCTTGAAACCTTGGGACAGGCGCAGGACCATCCGATAAGGCTGTCCTTCCCCGAAAGCGAATATCTTAAGGTTTTCATTTTACGTGTAATAAGGAAGACCTGATTCAATATAACCTTCATATAACCTTGAAAAAGACATGTCGGAGTATTAGTCTATAAAACAGTGAATAAAGGAGAAGCGATTCTTATGTCAAAGAAATATGTTATTATCGTTCTGGCCATTGTACTGTGCCTTTTTGCCGCGCAGAGCGCCTTCGCGGTCGATTATCCGAATGTGTACAAAACACTCGAAATTAAGGAAGAATACTCTCTTAAAGAAGCATTCTGGTTCAATCCCACGATTTACAGCATAGATGTGCTTCAGTTCATCCAGGCCTATCTTATGCCTGATTCGGCTGTAGATTTCTACAAAACCGCCGCAGACTATACTGATGAACAGATAGAAGAAGCTTTTGTTATTTATCAGTCTTTTATTGAGCCAGAGTATGTCGGCTATGTTAATTATGCGGACAGTTGCGACGTAGAGGTTTTTGCAGAGAAGGTAGGCTATCAGTTTGACGCGACTTCCACATATGTGTTCGGCAATCTTTTCGAGGAGCTTTCCGATGTCGCGGCAATTTATCCAAGGGGAATAGGCAGAGCGAATTCCTATGATACCTTCAGAAGATCTGCTCTTCAGCTTGCAATTTATACTTCAGTTAACGGAAAGACCCCCGGCTTTGATACATGCTATAGCTTTATACAGCAGGCAATTGCCGAATATGAGAAGCAGTTTGAAAATGCAATGACCGCAGAATCCGAAGTGTCGGAAGTTCAGGCGGAAGCGGAAGAAGTTGTTTCCGCAACTGAAAATTAAAATCGTTTTTAGGAGATATAGGAGATATTAGTATGACATTCGCAGAGAAAATGAAGGCTCAGGCCATTGCGGCTCACAAGTCAATTGTCCTTCCCGAAGGTCTTGAACCCAGGACGGTCAAAGCTGCAAGGATGATTCTTGACCAGAAGATTGCATCGGCGGTTACACTGGTGGGAAACGTTGAGAAAGTTAAGGCGAACGCAGCCCAAATAGGCGTTGACCTTAAAGGTATCTGCATTGTTGATCCGCTTGCAAGCGACAAAAGAGTTTCTTACGCCAAGGAATATTATGAGTTAAGAAAAGCAAAGGGCATGACTCCCGAAGAGGCCAACAATCTTATTGTTGACCATCTCAGATGGGGGGCAATGATGGTTCGTCTTGGAGACGCGGATTCAATGGTAGCCGGAGCTGAAAGCACAACTGCCGATGTTCTGCGCGCGGCCTTCCAGATTATCAAATGCAAACCGGGCATCAAGAGCGCCTCTTCCTGCTTTGTCATGGCAACGGATAAGAAACAGTACGGTGTTGACGGCACCCTTATTTTTGCCGACTGCGCTACAATTCCCAATCCTACCGCGGAGCAGCTTGCCGAAATTGCCGAAGCTTCCGCTCAATCCTGTAAGACCTTCCTTAATGTCGAGCCCTGCGTTGCGCTTCTTTCCTATTCCACAAAGGGAAGCGCAAAGGGGGAACTTGTTGACAAGGTAAAAACGGCCCTGGAACTGATAAAGGCAAAGGCGCCCGAGCTTAAGGTTGACGGAGAACTTCAGCTTGATGCGGCAATAGTTGATTCTGTCGCAAGGCAGAAGGCTCCCGATTCTGAAATTGCCGGACATGCCAACGTTCTTGTTTTCCCGGATCTTCAGGCGGGAAACATAGGGTACAAGCTTACCCAGAGACTTGCGGGTGCCGAAGCTTACGGCCCAATTCTTCAGGGTTTCGCCAAGCCTGTTTCAGACCTTTCAAGAGGCTGTGTACCTGAGGATATAGTGGTAACGGCGGCTATCACTCTTGCTCAGGCGGCTGCCGTCTGAGTTTTCGGGGCGCTTCGGCGCCCTTTTTTAATGAAAACCGCAGTTTCGCGGAACAGGAAAGCATGAATGGAAAAACTTTCAAATACCTTTCTGTTTCCGTTTTTTTATCCTCCGTTGCCGCGGCGCTTTCACTGAAAATCTCCTTTCTCTTTCCTCTTATAATTTTTCTCTTTATTTGGATTATTTTTTTATTTTTCCCTTCACGCGGCGTTTTTTCACATATCCATGCCTCTGTCCTTCTTTTCCTTGTTTCCGCGGTGTTCATTCAGGCTGTATTCATTAAAAGAGACTTCAATCTGAATCTGCGATTTGAAACGGAGACAATAAGCGAAATAGAAGGAAGGGTTGTCTACGATTCTTCGTTTTCTTCAACAGGACGCCACAAGATGAAAATCAGGCTGACATCCTGCAAAACCGCGCGAGGCGATTGCGCGGACGCATCGGGACTTGTAATTGTAATTGGAGAGAGCAAAGCTATTTTATCCACAGGTCTTAGGGTAAGACTGAAAGGTCGTTTTTCCGGAAGCATGTTTATCTGCGATTCTGTTCGGGTTACAAAAAGAAGCGCCGTTAATGATTTCAGGGAAAAGCTCATAAAAAGCCTTGAAAAAAGAATGCTGGGAAATGAAACGGATAAACCCTCTCTTTTAAGCGTTATGCTTCTGCTTGGGCGGGCGGATGAAGGAGAGCTTGAAATAAAGGAAAAAGCCCTTTCCTGCGGCTGTGCCCACGTGCTTGCTCTTTCCGGTATGCATCTTGGCATAATGGTGTCTTTGTGCGGTTTTATTTTCGGAGGTAAACTCCTGTCAAAGTTCATGTCTTATGTTCTAGCCTGCGCTTTTGTTTTTACGGCAGGCCCAAGGCCTTCACTGATAAGGGCGGCTTTGGCTTTTGCGTTTTCTTTCATGGGCTCTGAAGAGAAGACAATTGCGGTATTTCTTGTTCAGACGCTTTTTTTCCCTGAAACCTTCTGTGAAATCGGATGCTGCTACGGTTATGCCGCAGTCTTTGCAATAATCTATCTTAAGCCGTATCTGGATGCTGTTTTCTTTCAGACTATAGGCCATTTTTCCGATATTGTAAGTACAACGGCAGCCGTTTTAGTTTTCACCGTTCCCATACAGCTTCTGTCGGAAGGTATCTGGCATCCTCAGGTACTTGTAGCGTCATCCGCAGCAGGTTTCCTTGCCGGTATTTCAATGGCGCTTGGCCTTCTTATTCTGCTTTTGGGCCGTTTGCCGTACCTTCTTTTTCTGAACCGCTGCATATTTGACTTAATTAACCGTTTATTTGATTCTCTGAAAGACTTTCCGTCCGCCTCATGGCCATCATACTGCCTCTTTCTTCTCATTATTCTGGCGTTTGCGGAGTTTAATTTTCTGCGCAGGAAGCTTCTTCTGCGCAGACTGCACCCGGACGTGAAAAAGGAGAGTCCGCCCGTATTAAACGTATGATTGACTTGTGAAGCAAAGCTGACATACACTTCGGGTTATGATATGGTCCTTCGACTACAGCTCTGTTTCCTCAATCTCAAAACTCCTTGAGGCCAACGGTCTTGGAATGACAAAAAAATTCGGTCAGAACTTCCTTATTTCCATGCCCGCCATTGACAGGATAGTCTCTCTCTGCGGAGCAAATCAGGGTTCATCCGTATGGGAAGTAGGGCCGGGAATCGGAGCCCTGACGACAAGGCTTCTTCATACAGGAGCTCAAGTTACATCCTTTGAGATAGACCACGGCTTTTGCCGGATACTGCGTGAGCAGGCCTATATTGAAGAGCCCCGCTTTACCCTGATTGAAGGCGACGTGCTGAAAACATGGAAGGGCGTTCGGGAGCGCGCCGGCACACCGGACATCGTTTGCGCGAATCTCCCCTACAACGTAGGCTCCGTGTTCATTGCCTCTCTTATTGAAAACCGTTGTCTTCCCGAAATCATGGTTTTCACCTTACAGGCCGAGGTCGTCAGCCGCATCTGCGCAAGGCAGGGAGATGATGCTTTTTCAGGCTTTTCCATCCTTACGGGAATGGATTATGAGAACAGCGAAGCCTTCAGGCTTAAAGCCGGCTGTTTTTTCCCGTCTCCCAATGTAGACAGCTCCGTAGTTGTCATGAAAAAGAAAAAAATGCCCCTTGTTCCCGAAGAATTCGCCGCCGGCTTTATTGGAATGGTAAGACTGCTTTTCTCCCGGAGGAGAAAGACGGTTAAGAACAACCTGAAAAGTACCGGACTTTCTTCTTCCGAACTTGACAGCGTCCTTTCAAAGAGCAAAATAGCGCTGAACGACAGAGCTGAGAATCTTGATACTGAGCAAATACTTGAGCTTGTAAAGAACATTCATTATTCTCATAAGTCATGAAGGTATACGTTTATACATTGGGCTGCAGGGTCAATCAGTGCGAAAGCGAGGCCATTGCAGAAGCTTTTGCGAAGCACGGACATGAAGTGCTTAAGAAAGATGCCGGAGCAGACCTGATAATAGTCAATACATGTACGGTCACAAGCAAGGCGGAACAGAAGGCAAGAAGAGAAATACGTCTTTTTGCAAAAAAAGCGGCCGTCCTTGTCACCGGCTGCTACGCGCAGGTTAATCCCAAAGAAATTGAAGAGCTTTCACCCAATGTAGTCGTCCTTCCCCTTATGAGAAAACCTGAACTGCTGAAGCTTCCGGAATTTATCAATGACAGGACAGTAAGCAATGTCTTTGACGCGGTCAGCGGTTTTGCCCGCGCGCATAAAAACCTTTCCGACAAAGGTTCAGTCTTTGATTTTGCGCCTTCCGAATTCTCATATCACTGCAGGTCCTATCTTAAGGTTCAGGACGGCTGCGACAACAACTGCGGCTTCTGCCGTGTGCGCATAGCCCGCGGCAAATCTTTCAGCCTTGATGCGAAAACCGTTGTGGAAAGGGCTCTTGCAATAGAGAAAAAAGGCTATCACGAAATAGTCCTCACAGGCGTGAACCTTACAATGTACGACCATAATGGCAAAGGCCTCGGAGGTCTGCTGCAGCAGCTTCTTTCGGCTGTTGGCCCTGATATGAGGTTTCGCCTTTCATCCCTTGAACCCGACCACATAGACGACCTTCTTCTTGAACAGCTTAAAGACCCCCGTATGCAGCCGTATTTCCATATTCCCATACAAAGTGCTGCGGACAAGGTGATAAAACGTATCAACAGGACGTACAGCAGCAGTCATCTTGAGTATGTTATAGACCGTCTGAGAGAAATAAAAGAAGACCCCTTCCTTGCCTGCGACATAATTACAGGCCTTCCCGGAGAAGGTGAAGAGGAGTTTGAGGCTACAAGAGCGTTTTTGGAACGCCACGGCTTTGCGATGATGCATGTTTTTCCTTTCAGTCCACGGCCTGATACAGCCCTTGAAAATGCGAATGACAGAGTTCCTGAGAGCGTCCGTGACGAAAGAGCCGGTATATTGCGCAATCTTTCTTCCGAGTTAAACCGCATCTATGTTGAGCGTCAGGTAGGCAGGGAAAACGAGGTTATACTTGAAAACCGCAGGCAGGGAAAGTGGCATGCACTTACCGGAAACTATCTTAAGGTTGAAGTGAGCGGGGTTCCCGATTCGGCAGACAGCGGAGACCTTCTGAAGGTAAGGCTTACAGATACGAACCGCGCAAAGGTACTGGGAGTCTGATATGGAAGATTTCAAAATCATAAAGCAGGAAGGCTGCCCTGAAATCCGCCTGTATGAATACGGCAGTCTTGAATCCACAAACAGAACCCTCCTTGAAATGGCAAAAAACGGTGCGCCGTGCGGTACCGTTGTCCGGGCGCTCAGTCAGAGCGGAGGCCGCGGAAGACTTGGGCGAAGTTTTTCATCCCCCGAAGGCGGAATCTATCTGAGCGTGCTGCTTCCCTTTGAAAAAGAAGGGCTTTTTCTTACAGCTATGGCCGGAGTTGCCGTTAAACGTACAATTTCTGAGGTATGCGGCATAAACTGTGGCATCAAATGGGTAAACGACATAGTATACAAAGGAAAAAAGGTCTGCGGAATACTGGCTCAGGGCTTCGGAGATAAGGTCGTTGTGGGAATAGGAATAAATTATAAGATAGACAAGGAAAAATTTCCTGCCGATGTGCGTGAAATTGCCTGCTCCCTCTATGATAAATTCTCCGATGCTCCTTCAATGGAGACTTTTGTGCTTGCTCTGATTAGAAACATTTATAAAATATGTTATGGTATGGACAACGGAAACTGGCTGGCGGAGTATAAAAGCTCCGACATTATTATAGGAAACAAAGTTAAAATAATGCAGGCTGGCAAAATTACAGGCGAAGGAACGGCTGTTTTCATAGATGACTCATGCTTTTTGCATGTTATCGGCAATGACAACAAAGAGATTGTTCTTTCAACCGGTGAAGTCAGCGTAAGGATTAAAAATGATTAACAAGACGGAATGGAAAAATCTGGTTCAGGCCAGACTTCAGAGATTGTATGAGCTTTCCGGGCATGAAGGGACGCTTCAGGATGTAGTGCTTCAGGTTCCGCCAAAACCTGAACTGGGAGACCTTGCTTTCCCGCTTTTCGCTTTTGCCGGGGTTTTCTCAAAGGCTCCGAACATCCTCGCCCAGGAGCTTTCTGCGGATATCAATGCTCTGAGCGGCAAACCTGACGGAGAAGCTTTTGCTGCCGGACCGTACATGAATGTCAGGCTTAACATGGACAGCATGGTTTCAGAGCTTTACAGGCAGATTGTCAGAGAAGGGGATTCGTTCGGGGAGACCGGTCTTCTTAAAGGCAGGAAGATAATGATTGAGTTCAGCTGCCCGAATACCAACAAGCCTCTTCATCTTGGCCACGTCAGAAACGACTGCATAGGACAGAGCATGAGCCAGATACTCAAGGCCGGCGGCGCCGAGGTAATGAAGGTAAACCTCATAAACGACAGAGGAATCCATATCTGTAAATCAATGCTTGCCTATAAGAAATTCGGAAACGGCGAAACGCCCGCGACCTCAGGAATAAAAGGCGATCACCTTGTAGGTAATTACTATGTGCGCTTCGCGCAGTGGGAAAATGAGGTTTTTAAAAAAGATATAAAGGCTTTCATGGAAAGCAGCATGAGCGAAGAGGAAGCCGAAAAGAAAGCCAAAGCTGAAAACGGGCCTGATATTGAAGCCCAGAATATGTTAAGACAGTGGGAACAGGGCAACGCGGAAGTTCTGGAACTGTGGAAAAAGATGAACGGGTGGACCCTTGACGGGATTGCAGAGACCTATAGGAACACCGGAATCTCTTTTGACAAGTACTACTTTGAAAGCGATACCTACAAGCTTGGAAAGGATAAGGTCCTAGAAGGGTTTGAGCGCGGAGTGTTCCAGAAGGCGGAAGACGGGGCAATCTTCATAGATAATTCGGACATAGGGCTGGACAGGAAGATACTTCTTAGAAATGACGGAACCTCAATTTACATAACACAGGATATAGGAACTGCTATCAACCGCCATGAAGATTGGCCTTTTGACAGCCTTATTTATGTTGTCGCAAGTGAGCAGAATTACCATTTTAAGGTGCTGTTCCATGTTTTGGACAAGCTTGGCTATACATGGGCAAAAGCTCTTCACCACCTTTCCTACGGTATGGTTTTTCTCCCTGAAGGCAAAATGAAAAGCAGGGAAGGAACCGTTGTGGATGCGGATGACCTTATCCGTTCGCTGACAGATATGGCGCGCGAAGAGATTGTGGGAAAGGGCCGCGACAGTGAGCTGGAGGACGTTGACAAAACGGCGCATGACATTGCACTTGGCGCCCTGAACTACTTCATTCTGCAGTTTGACCCCAGCAAGGACTTTGTATTCAATCCCCGGGAGTCTCTGTCCTTTACGGGAAACACAGGACCTTACATGCAGTACATGGGTGCCCGGATATCGTCAATGCTTAGAAAATATGATGAGGTGCGTTCTGATTATGACATCATTCCCTTTGACCCGTCCATTCTGGAGCTTGAAGACGAACGCGAGCTTGTCAAGATTATAGGCGCTTTCCCTGAGACGGTTTCAAAGTCCTGCAGGCAGTATGACCCAAGCGTCATATGTTCCTACCTCTATGACATGTCAAAGCTTTTTTCGCACTGGTATCATGACAACGGGATACTGAAGGCGGAAACTGCTTCACTTGTGAAGGCCCGTGTATGCCTTTGCGAGATGGTGCTCCAGACAATGAAGAACGCTTTCGCTCTTGTGGGTATACCGTTTCTGGAGAAAATGTAAGCTTTCAGGTTTTACGCAAAAAGTGTCGTAAGACCTGAAACAAGCCTCTCTATTTTCCATTCAATGTCTGTATCGGGGCTTCGATTCTTTTCTGCCCTGACTGTATCGCGAAGGCAGTCCAAAACGGCGGAAGTAAGGATATCGGCGGCAATATCGGTATCTTTTATGTCAAGCCAGCCGCGCTGAACACAGTACTCAAATGCAACTCTCAGGCGTGCCTCTATCATTGATTTAAGGCTGCCGCTCAGTTTTGAAAACCTTTCTTCCACCATTTTCTGCTGTTCCACAATGGAAAGGCAGGAAGAAAGAGGCTTCTCTGTAAATGTTTCCAGAAAACCGTTTACAAGCTCTGTCATAAGGTCATTGGCGTCTTTTGCCTTGAAGTTTACCACGAAACTTCTGGTTTTCAGAATTTCTCCGCAGTATTCAAGCATTGCGTCTATAATCTCATCCCTGCTGCCGAAGTGGCTGTAAATGCTGGCTTTTTTTATTCCCCTTGCCTCCGCAATATCGGCAAGACTTACATTCGCAAGACCTTTCTGTTCGCCAAGTGACAGGAGAGCCAGAATTATTTCTTCTTTTTTCTTTGTCATGGCTGCATATTATACTACCGAACGATAGTTAGTAAAGTCTCTGTTTCGCGTATTCGTTTATGCCATGTGTGGAAAATAATTGCGTTATGAGTTATAAGGTTAAAGCAAATTTCATTTTAAGGACGTGTTTTTAATGTACGCACTCGTAGAAATTCTTGGAAAACAGTACAAGGCGGAAGAAGGCCGGTCAGTTCAGGTTGACCTTGTTGATGCTGAGATTGGTTCTCAGGTCACTTATGATTCCGTTCTTGCAGTTGTAAAAGAAGATGATGTTAAGTTCGGTGCTCCTTATGTAGCGGGCGCCAGCGTTGTAGCCACACTCCAGTCAAACATAAAGGCTGACAAAATTCGTGTCTACAAGTTTCACAGAAGAAAGGGATACCGCAGGACCCAGGGTCACAGACAGCAGTATTCAGTTCTCAAGATTGAAAAGATTAACGGTTAAGGGAGGCAATCAATGGCTCATCATAAAGGTGGCGGTTCTTCAAGGAACGGAAGAGATTCCAACGCGCAGCGTCTTGGCGTAAAGCGCTACGGCGGTCAGGTTGTCAAGGGCGGCGAAATTCTTGTCCGCCAGCACGGAACAAAAATTCACCCGGGTGAAAATGTCGGTCTGGGCTCTGACTATACTCTTTTTGCCAAGGTAGGCGGAAAAGTCCTCTTCCATGAGAGAAACAACCGCAACTACGTCAGCATTGTCGTAGAAGAGTAAAAACAAAAGGTCTCCATGTTCGGTTTTTCAGATGAAACCTATATTGACATTGCCTCCGGAAACGGGGGCAATGGCTGTGTTTCCTTCAGACGTGAAAAATTCGTAGAGAAAGGCGGCCCGGACGGGGGCGACGGAGGCAGGGGCGGAGATCTGGTTTTTGTAGTCAAAGAAAACCTCAGAACCCTTGCTCACCTGAAGATAATCAGGAGCTTCCGCGCTGAAAGCGGGAAAAACGGCAGCGGAGCGCGCTGTTACGGGCGTAACGGTGCGGACATGGAGATACCTGTTCCTCCCGGAACTGTAATCAAGGATGCCAATACGGGCGAGATTATAAAAGATTTGAACGGCCTTGAGCGTTTTGTTTTCCTTAAGGGAGGACGCGGTGGTCTTGGCAACTATCATTTCCGCACATCCACACGGCAGGCTCCTAAATTTGCCCAGCCGGGAGAACCCGGAGTTGAGATGAGAGTAGGCCTTGAACTGCTTGTAATTGCGGATATAGGCTTTGTGGGCTTCCCCAACGCAGGGAAAAGCTCTCTTATGAATATGCTCACAAACGCAAGAAGCAAGGTGGCTTCATACCCGTTTACAACAAAGATTCCTCAGCTGGGAATGATGCGTTTCAGGGGGCGGGATGTTGTTATAGCGGATATCCCTGGCCTGATTGAAGGTGCAAGCCGGGGTGCTGGAATGGGCTTCAAATTTCTCAGGCATATTTCAAGGACTGGCGGACTTGCCTATCTCATAGATATGTCGGACCCTCATTGCCTGGAGCAGTACGAGCTTCTTCACAGCGAGCTTTTCGCCTATTCCGAGGAACTTCTGGAAAAGAAAGAAGTCCTCATAGGCACCAAGCTTGACGAGGAAGGCGCCGTTTCCAACTTTGAAAAGTTCAAAGAGAAATACAGAGACAGGCAGGTTTACGGCATGTCAATTTTTGATGAGGATTCCGTAAAGCCCATAATGAAGGCTTTTGTACAGATGCTGGGAAAGGATGAACATGAAGAAACGGGCTTTACTTCAAATCCCGATACTGACGCGTTCTATCCCGAGACTCAGGAAGAATATGAAAGAAGTTAGAACTGCGATTTTAGGCGGAAGCTTTGACCCTGTCCATCTGGGGCATCTCTTTCTGCTTCACTGCGCAGTTTCAATGACAAAATACGGGCGTTTTCTACTTGTTCCCGCAAAGGTAAGCAACTTCAAACAGAACAGCAGACCAAAGGCTTCTGACGAAGACCGTCTGGCCATGCTTGAACTTGCCCTGGAGGATTACAAAGATATCTATCCTGCCGACAGGAATGCCGAAATAGAAATTTCCGCGATAGAGCTTGACAGGGGAGGCGTTTCATACACGTCAGATACGGTAAGGTTTCTGAAAGAAAATCTTTACTCCGATAAGTCTCAATTGCGCATAGGTCTGATTATGGGTGACGATCATATCAGCGGGCTTTGTAACTGGCACGACTTTGAGTACCTGAAAGGTAATGTTGATTTCATTATTTGCAGAAGAAACGCTTCCAAAAACCTTTGGGAAGATATTCCGAAAGGAATACATTATACAAAACTTGAACCTGAAGAAGTGGCTCCGCAGTCATCAAGCTTTATACGGGAGGATTTGAACGGAAGCTGGGATTTCCTTTCAAAGAGGGTAAAATCTTATGTCAAGGAAAAAAATCTCTACATCTGAAGAACTGCAGTCCTTTCTTAAAAGTGCCGTTTCGGAAAAACGTTACATTCACAGTCTGGGTGTTGCCGAAACAACAGACAAAGTGCTTGAACATTTTGGCTGTATTGATTACGAACCGGAGTGGAACGGTTTTTACGCCCCCATGTTCTGCGGTCTTGTACATGACCTCGCCAGAGAAATGACGGATGCCGAAATACTTTCATACTGTAAAAGAAACGGTATTTTCCTTTCAAAAGAGGACATCGAAGCTCCAGTTCTTGCCCACGGAACTGTTTCCGCGGAACTTGCAATGAGTCTTGTCGGCAATTACCCCATGTCATGGTACAAGGCGCTCTGCGTTCATACTACAGGAAATGCCGGCATGGACAGTCTTGCCCTTGCCCTTTTTACGGCGGACTACATTGAGCCTTCAAGGACCTTTATGACAGACGGAAGACGGTCTTTCTATCTTGGCTCCTTAAGTATTGAACAGTGTGCCTACAGGGTTTTATGTGATATGATTGAGCATTGGAAGGATTCAGGCTTTCATGATGCTTCAAGCGGGTCGCTTGCTATGAAGCGCTATCTTGAGGAAGTCTTTGAATGCAGATATTGAGTTGGGCTAAAATGAAGGTAAAAAAGCTTAAAGACGTTTTTGCAATTATCTTTATAATAATGCTTTGCGCATTTTTCTTGTCAGGCTGTTCTACTGAACAGGCAATCTGTTATTACGGTTATTTTGAAGATACCGCCTACGCATTTGTATACACATACCAAACCAATTCGTTTTACTGTATAAGGCTTCCGCTTGAACAGATACTTCTTTGGGGAAAGGAGTCCGGGCTGAATTCCATACCTGCAGCAATGGGAAACTTTGTAGGGCTCAGAGAAAAAGGCTTTCTTCTGGGTTCTTCAGATACGCTTAATACATTGAAAGACCTTTTGGATACTCTGGGCTCGGAAAGCGATGAAAGCGCATCCAGGGAGAAGAGAGTCAGGACTCTTGCGGAAAAAGCTTCCGTATTGAGTAAAAAACCGCTCTCGGATAAGATAAACCAGCTTTGCGGTCCCGATTCGGAAAAGCTTCTGAAGCTTTTGGCTGAAAGCAAGCCCAAATGCCGGTGCTACGATGCGCGCAGCTTTTTAACAACTGATGATTTGAACTTTTCTCAGCGCTACTTTACGCAGTGGCTTGAGCAGGTTCTTGGAGGAAATGCATGAAAGAAGAAACCATGTGTCAGGCAGAGCGGCTTCGCGCTTTTCTGACAGACCATAAGGGTTCCGAAGTAACTGTGATAGACATCTCTGAAGAGTGTTCCTGGACAGACTGTTTCGTTATATGCACAGTTTCAAGTCTTGGGCATCTCAGAGGTCTGACCCATGAGATATGGTCCGAACTTGATAACCTTAAGCTTGAAGTAAGAAACCGCCATAAGACAGCAGGGGATGACGGCTGGGAGCTTATTGACTGCGGAGATATAGTTATCCACCTTATGAGCCGGGAAATGAGAGATTTCTATTCTCTTGAAAAACTTTGGCAGAGGTTCGGAAACTAAAATCTGAAAATTACTGTCTTAGTATTATTTCACCCGAGCGGCTTCCTGTAAGGAGGCCGTTTTTTATCGCAAACTGTCCGTTTACCATAACGGCTTCAAGTCCCGAACACATTTTAAACGGATGCGATGAATCGGAGTTGTCCTTAAGCGTTTGGGGATTAAACAGCACAAGGTCTGCTTTGTATCCTTCCCTTACAAGACCCCTGTCTCCGATTCCAAGCCTGTTTGCGACCTTAACAGTCATCTTGTTTATTGCTTTTTCAAAAGGAACGCCTTCTTTTTTACATCTTTCGCATAAAAGGTGAACTGCCCCGTTTGCGCTTCTGGGATGAGCCATTTCTCCGGCATAAAGGGCATCCGTTCCGAAACTCATCAGATTGTCGTCAAATATTTTTCTAAGGCTTTCGGTGGTTTGGGTAACATCTGTCATCAGCGCGCATTTTGTTTCCTTTGCCAGCAGGTGGAAGAGGGCGTCAAACGGATTCATTGAAAGTTTTTCCGCGGCCTGCGCCATATTCAGGCCATTGAATTCAGGAGAACTTTCCATAATTACAATATTGATATCTTCCCACGGGCACAGCTTTGCAATACTGTCCCAGCCATGAGGCTCCGCCATCTCGGAAACTATGGAGTCTCTCAGTTTTTTATCTTTTGCCGTTTTCTTAAGAGTTTCCGAAAGCTCTTCCGGAGTAAGTCTTAAAAGCTCAGGAGGAAGAAGGCTGAAAAGACTTGTGCTTCCGTATTCATACGGGTATTGGTCAAAAGCGACGTCAAAGCCTTCTTCTTTAAGCTTATGAATCTTATCAAGAACTTCGTCTACCTTGCCCTGATTGTTTCTTCCTATTGCCTTAAGATGTGAAATTTCCAGTTTCACGCCCGTTTCTCTGGTATATGAAAGTATCTCATCAATAGATGAAAGTATGTCGTCACCTTCACATCTGTGATGGACCGCAAAGATTCCGTTGTACTTCTTTACTGTTCTCAGAAGAGCTGTTATCTCTTTTCTGTCGGCAAAAAGGCACGGTGCGTAATATAAGCCTGATGACATCCCAAGGCATCCCTGCTTAAGGGAAACGGCCAGAAGTTCGCACATTTTTCCTATTTCTTCATCAGTTGCCGCTCTGTTTGGATTTCCGCTTATTGCCATGTTCCTCAGGCAGCTGTGGCTCTGAAGAAAGGCCATATTTATGCCCGGCTTAAGCTGTTCCCTGAAGGATTTGAAATCTGTCCAGCACCAGTTTTCGCAGTGTCCAAGGATATCGGCAAAAACAGGGGCGTCATCAATGCGCCTTGGATAAACGCCTATACCGCAGTTCCCGGAAAGGTCAAAAGTTATGCCCTGCTGTATTTTATGAGGCATTGAAGGATTTCTTACGGCTTCAAGTTCGCTGTGGGCGTGTATATCCATAAAACCGGGGCAGAGTATCTTTCCCCCTGCTTCTACGACTTCACAGTTACCATAGGCTGTTTGCCTGTTTTCTGTAATTATTGACTGTATTTTGTCATTACTTACAATAATATCCGCTTCAAACGGCTTTGAACCCGAGCCGTCAATTACCGCTGCATTTTTGAAAACGACCGACATTTTATTTCTCCATGTTTCCCGTAACCGCCTCAAGTATCATTGATACCAGCATCTGACTATTTCCTCTTATGGATGTGGAAGCTAATGCCGCCTTTAATTCAGGCATCCGACCGACTCCGAATATCGCGGGAGGAAGTTTTGCTTTGAATATTTCGTTGGCAAGGAGTATAAAGGCAAGTTCCGCGGTGCCTTTTTCAAAGGGCTGTATTCTCATGATTTCAGAGAACAGGAAAGCTGCTTTTGCCACAGGATGCAGAACTGACCACGGTCCTGAATACTGCTTGAACATGGCTTCTGTTTCCTGGCTCTGGTCTCCGCCAAGCTTGTATGTTCCGGCTGACCTTTCATCTATTGACATCATAAGTCGGCTGTGAAGCTCCAGAAGCTTTTTTTCATTCAAATCAAAGGGTATGGAATTCAGCGCAGACCTGATGTTAAGAGCCATTATCTGCCTTTCAAGGGGGAGATTGGCTTGGTTTTCAAGGTTGAAAACGGCAAACACCTGTTCAAGATTTACGTCTGCGTTTTCATAGCAAAGCGCTTCAAGCACGATTTCCGCCTTTTTCTCCGTGGTAAGGGAGTTTTGGTTTACGCTTGAGCGCAGTTTATCCGCCTCTCTGTAATCCTGACTGCCGGTCCTGAGCGAGCGGTTTTTCATATATCTCAGAGTTCTGCCGTCTGCCGGTTTCTGGGTTCCCGAAGGTATGCTCCAAACCCAGTCTCCGCAACGGGCCGCGCCTTCGATTTTGCCTTCCGAGCAAAGAGATCGTACACGCCTTTCGCTTATTCCCCATTTCTGAGCGGCTTCCTTTGTGCTTATGTAATCCATATGACGTTCCTTTGAAGTTGCTGGTTTTAGGATATTCCGAACTCGGAATAAATTCAATGGCAATTCGAATTAATTGCCTGCCGTTTCGCGTCAGGTATTCATTGTCTTTGATGAGCTTCTTGAGCCGAAGGAAACTCATGACCGGTTTTTTGAGGCTTTTTCTACTTTTTTCCTCTGAAATTTTCAAAAAAGAAGAAAGTTTCTACTTTTTTTATTTTTTTCTGAAGAAAAAGTAGAAATGTCCACAAGACCGAACCTGAAAAATACTTGCCGGGGTAAATTTTCCTATCATCCCAGCGTATTGTAAATAGCTTCCGCCACACCGCCGTTATTGTTGTCCGCCTTTGTTACATATTTTGCCATTGCTTTTATTTCAGCAGGGGCATTTGCCATGGCAACAGGAAAACCGGAGGCTTTGAACATATCTACATCATTGAAGTAATCACCTATGCAGAGAACATTTTCCTTCTTTATACCGTAAAACCCGCATAAGGCCTTTATGGCTGTACCCTTGTTTACGCCTTTGGGCACAATTTCAAGAAACTGGGATGTTGATTTGAAACAGTCGATTTTTTCAGAGTAGTTTTCAAGAATCATGGATTCAAGCCTTGAGGTTTTTTCTTCGTCAAGGTGCGCGCCAAGAAGCTTATTCACGGCCCTGCCGTAAAGAAGGTTTTCAATATCCGCTGCCGTGCCTTTAACTTTGGTTGCCTGATATTCGGATTCATACCAAAGGTCTTTTTCGGAGTCTATGAACCATGAGTCATGATGATAGGCAAGGATTGTACAGCCAAGAGCTTTTGCCGTCCTGTAAATACCCAGAGCCACAGCCCGGTCAATAAAATTCTCTTTAATAATTTCACCGTCCCACTGCTGGACAATGCAGCCGCCCAGAGAAGGGTAGGCTTCATATATGCCAAGGCGCTCCATATAATCGCGCACAGACGGCGCTATACGGCCCGAATTTATGGTGATATGGATTTTTTTGTCAAAGTGCGCCCATCTTACGGCCTCTCTGTTTATTTCAGGGATTTCCTTTCTGTCATCTACCAAAGTGAAGTCAACATCCAAACTGATGAGTTTTATTTTATCCGTATCTTTGTGCAAAGCTTTATTCAACCTCGTGTCCTGGACATCCCCTTCCGGAGTACTGCGTAACGCAGGTCATATATTTGTGGAAATTGATAGACTCTTTTTGCTATAATGTCAATCGACAGCAAAAATTGAAGAGGGAAGAATGGCAAATATCAAAAACAGATTCATCAAATTCCCGCTTGGGGCGTTGATTGTAGTTTTTACAATCGTTTTCCTGTATATAGCCTATGTGTTCATAAGCTACCATCGGCTTGATGATAAGCTGGCGCTTGAAGTGGGAAACCCTAAATACGGGTATGTGAAAACAGGAACTGCTTACACCGTAGTTTCCTGGAATATAGGCTTCGGAGCCTATGAAAAAGACTATTCCTTCTTTATGGACGGCGGTACCGAATCCTGGGCAAAGAGCAAAAACGCTCTTGAAGCGAATCTTGATAAAATCATGAAAGAGCTGTCCTCTCAGAATGCCGATTTTTATTTCATTCAGGAAGTAGACACTGATTCCACAAGGTCCTACCACGTAAATCAGGCCAAATACCTTGAAAAAGCATTAAAAGGCTATAGCTTTACCTTTGCCGAAAACTGGGATTCGCCTTTTTTGATGTATCCGCTTACCCAGCCCCACGGAAAGTCCGTTGCGGGGATAATGACTTTTTCAGGTAAGGGTATTACGGAAGCGGTAAGACGCAGCCTTCCGATAGAGGACGGAGTTATGAAGCTTGTTGACCTTGACAGGTGCTACAGCATATCAAGAGTCCCTGTGAAGGACGGGGGTGAGCTTGTATTGTTCAATCTCCATCTTTCGGCCTATACCTCTGACGGGAAAATAGCAATAGAACAGCTTAAAATGCTTCTCGGAGACATGCAGGCTGAATACGAAAAAGGCAACTACTGTATTGCGGGCGGCGACTTCAACAAGGATGTAGTTGGCGGAGGCAGCGAGCTTTTCGGTGTGACGGGAAGCCCGTACAACTGGGCTCAGCCAATTCCCGCCGAAACATTTGAAGGCTACGATATAAGCCTGATAGGTCCCTACGACCCGTCAAATCCCGTTCCAAGCTGTCGTAATGCAGATGCGCCCTACTGGAAGGGACAGTATCAGGTAACAGTTGACGGATTTATGGTATCTGCAAATGTCAAGGTGCTTGAAAGCCGCGTGATAGATACGGGGTTCGATTATTCCGACCACAATCCCGTATGCATGAAGTTCGAACTTTCAAAACGGATAAGCTAAACAGATAAGAACCGGTGAATGTGAACTTTTATGTTTTTATTTGGTTTAAAGAGCCTTTCTGTTGAAAATGCCTTGATTTGGGAGTAAATAAAAGCCATGAAGCTTATTTATGTCGTGGAAGATCATCAGGCAATCAGGGAAGGAGTGCGCAGGTATCTGGAACTTGCGGGCTACAGGGTTCTGGGTTTTGGGAACCTTGCTTCCGTGCGCGAAGCCTTCAGGACAACGAAGGCCGATCTTCTGATTCAGGACGTCATGCTGCCGGACGGCGACGGCTTTGAATTTGTGAAAGAGCTTCGGCGCGGCATTGATATTCCCGTTATTTTCATGACAGCGCGCATTGCCGAAGAAGACCGCGTCCACGGTTTTGAGCTGGGGGCTGACGATTACATCACCAAGCCGTTCTCTCCCAAAGAGCTGGTTCTGCGCGTCCGGGCTATTTTCCGGCGTGTGGACGGGGGACAGGAGACGGACCGAGCCCGAAGGCATACCTATAAGGCGGAAAGCGGCATTCTCTGTTACGATGAAATAGAGCACAAAGTTACGGTCAATGATGAGGATATCTCTCTTACCGCGGCAGAGTGGAGGATACTGGGTCTTCTTATCGAAAACTCCTCAAGGATACTTCCTAGGTCGGAAATCCTTAAGAAATGTTTCGGCTATAACTCCGAGTCCTATGAAAGGATTGCGGATACACACATAAAAAACCTGAGGGCCAAGCTTGGCTCTTTCCCGTGGATAGAGACCGTGCGCGGCTACGGCTACAGGTTTATAGGCTATCCCATTGAGGAGAATGCCTGATGACAAAGGTCTTTTTCCGCTATTTCCTAAGCATACTTGCGATTGCTTTTTTAATCATTCTCATACAGGTAGGAGTCCTGCTTGTTCAGTACGATGTAAGTCAGGGCAGGTGGAAAAACCGCGTTTACGACGATTTTGTTACATCGGTTGAGTCAGCCATAACGGATGGGGATTTCGCTGACTATGGAATCAACAGTATCCTCAGAGCAGTGTCTGAAATAGAGGATGACAGGGTAAGCGGTTTTATACTCAGAGATTCCAACGGTTCTATAGCTGTTACTTTCGGAAAAACTTCCGACGGAAGGATGCTAAGTACTCTAATGTCCAACAACAGTCTGTTCCCTTCGGAAGACAGCGTCTACACCTCTGTAAAAAGGGCAACACGGCTTAACATATCTACAGATTTAAGTACGGGGAAAATAAATGTAGGAAGTTCGTCTGCCGGCAACATCAGGCAGAGCCTGCCGTCCGCCCTTAAAAATCAGGGAATAATAGGGTCAATAATCATTGCTCTTTCAGGCCGGGACGCGTTTACAATAGACCTTCTTACATTCAGCCCAAGAACGTATGAATACTCCAAAGATATAATAAATTCATGTTTGAAAGGCCTTCTTAGTTCGCTTCCCGTTTGCCTTCTGATTGCGCTGGCTGCGTCATGGGTCATAAGTTCGCGATACACAAAATACATAAATGATGTCAGAAAAGCTCTGAACGATTTGTCTCACGGAAAACCTAATGTCTCCATACCAAAACAGTCAAACAGCGAGCTGAATGAAATTACCGTTGCGATTCAGGACCTTGACCGCAGCCTTCAGTCCAACATTAAAAGCCGCAAAGCCTGGCTTCAGAGTATTTCACATGATTTGAACACTCCCGCCGCAGCCTTGAAAATGATAATTGACGGCATGAATGATGGGGTTTTCCCCGCGGATGAAGATACGCTGAAATCGCTCGGAAAAGAAATAGACAGTCTTTCGGAGAGAATAGGGAAGGTTATAGAGTTTTCTACTCTGCAGGCGGACGCTGTCCCCTTTACGGAAGAGTTTTCGTCAAAGCAGTTCATTGAAGATGTCCTTTCATCCTTCAGGAATTCCGATTCCGTGATTGCTTTATCGGAATGCGAAAACCTGCGATGCGACAGAACTCTGATGTCCCATGCCGTAACGGAGCTTCTTAAAAACGCTGTGGAAGCCGGGGGCAAAACTCCCATTCCTGTACGCTGGACAATAAGGGAAACAGACGGTTTCTATGAAATGGAAATTTCAAATCCCGGAAAGCTTTCTTCCGATATGGAATCCGATTTCTTTGAGCCGTGGTCACGCGGAGACTGGTCAAGAACGGGCGGGGGCTCCGGCCTTGGACTGCCCATCGCATACACCATACTGTACCTGCACAAGGGCACGGTATCCCTGATTCAGTCTGCAAACGATACTGTCACTGCTTCGGTTAGGTGGCCTAAGAATTATTAAAGTTTCAGCTATTTTTTACAAATGTCCGTATTTCCTCAAAGAACTCATCATAGGTTGTGCACAGCTTAAGATTCGGTTCTTCTTTTAAAATATTGGCAGGGGCTCTGAAAAGACAGCCGCAGTCCGCCCTGTGTATCATTGAAAGGTCGTTATAGCTGTCTCCTGCCGCAAAAGTCCTGAAGTTCATTGCCCTGAAACCGTCTATGGCGCGGCGCTTTCCGTCCTCCTGCCTAAGCTTTATGCCCGTCAGCATGTTGTCGCTGTCTACGATGAGGCTGTTGCACAGTATTGTGGGCCAGCGCAGCTGTTTCATAAGAGGGGCGGCGAATTCCCTGAATGTATCTGAAAGAATTACAACCTGAGTGATTTCTCTGACCCTTTCCAGAAAGTCCTTCGCGCCTTCAAGGGGCTGTATTTCCGAAATTACGTCCTGTATATCCCGCAGGTTCAGATTACGCTCTCTGAGTATGGCCATGCGATACTTCATGAGCTTATCGTAGTCGGGCTCGTCCCTTGTGGTTCTTCTAAGTTCAGGGATGCCGGTTTTATCTGAAAAAGCTATCCATATTTCAGGGACAAGGACTCCCTCAAGGTCAAGGCATACTATTTCCATAAATTACTCCTGCTTTGTGTTTCCAAGATATGAAAGCACGTAGTTAAGGATATCTTCTTTATTGATAACATCAGTATGAAGAACAATTTTATCCTTAAGCGAACTCAAATTCTCAGGCACTGGAACCTTAGTTTCTTTGTTTATTGCTTCTATCCCGTCAAATTCATTTCCCGCGGTTTCAAGCCCCAGGGCCTTTGAAACTGCATTTGGAAATTTGTAGGGCGATGCCGTTGAAAGTACAACTGTGGGAGATGAAGGTCTGCTTTCCTTTCTGTAGTTATAGGCGGCATGTATTCCCACGGCTGTATGGGGGTCGCACAGGTATGAAAGTTCTTTATAAACATTCCCTATAGCTTTCAGAGTTTCTTCTTCCGTACAGCAATAGGCTTTGAAGGTTTTTCTTATCTTATCCATTATAGTGTCCTGTACATTGAAATATCCCTTTGAATTTAAGTCATTCATCCAGTGTGAGACTATTTTTTCATCACAGCCTGAGGCAAGGAACAGCAGCCTTTCAAGATTGGAAGAAACAAGTATGTCCATTGAAGGGGAGCTTGTTTTGTAAAAGGGTCTGCGTTTGTCGTAGACGCCTGTTTCAAAGAAATCCGTAAGGACATTGTTTTCGTTGGATGCGCAGACAAGCTTTCCCACGGGAAGCCCCATAAGCTTAGCGAAGTATCCCGCAAGGATGTCTCCGAAATTTCCCGAAGGGACAACAAAATCAACGCTGTCTCCAAGTTTGATACGCTCTGTCCCGACAAGATTCGAATAGGCCTTGAAATAGTAGACAACCTGAGGGGCAAGGCGGCCTATGTTTATGGAATTGGCGGAAGAGAGTTTTTTGTTTACGCGCTCAAGGATACCCATTGAGTTTATCTTCGCAAACGTATCCTTCACCGCGCTCTGGCAGTCATCAAAATTTCCTCTGACGGCGCAGACCTTTACATTGCCTCCTTCCTGTGTCTCCATCTGGGTTTTCTGCACGTGTGAAACGCCGCCGTAAGGGTAGAAGACAATTATACGTGTGCCCGGGACGTCTCTGAAGCCTTCCATCGCGGATTTCCCAGTATCGCCGGAGGTCGCGGTAAGTATGACAGTTTCTTCCCGCGCTCCGCTTTGTTTTTTTGCGGCTGTTATCAGCTGAGGCAACATTGAAAGCGCCACATCCTTGAAAGCTGATGTGGGACCCCTGAAAAGTTCAAGGATATACAAATCTCCCGCTTTTTTAAGCGGTGTCAGGTCTTCCGTTTCAAATTTGCCGGTATATGCCTTATTCACAAGTTCTTCCATATCGTCAAAATCGGGAAGAAGATGTTTTAATATGACGCCGGCCATTTTAAGGGTGCTGAGCCCCATTACCGCTTTCCAGTCAAACTTTTTTGACAGAATTTCAGGTGAAACGAAAAGACCGCCGTCCGGAGCTATGCCCTGAAGTACCGCCTGAAGGGAATTGCAGCGGGCCTGTCCTCTTGTGCTTCTGTAGTTCATTATAATCTCCATTATCTTCAGTCTATGGCAATGAGTTTTGTGTTCTCTGCGCCCTGGCAGGAGTCAAGCTGATTCAGCAGGGCGTTTATCTGTATGGGCATATTGCTTATGTCCAGCGTAATGGTTACGCTGGCCTTACCGCGTACGGGAAGACTTTGGGTTATTGTCAGAATACTTGCCCCCGCATCCGATATCTTTGAAAGCACGTGGCTGAGTACGCCGGTTTCATGGTACAGGAGAGTTGAGATAACGGCTTTTCTTCCGTCTGAGATTCTTACAGGTTCAAGGATAAAATCTTTATATTTATAGTATGTGCTGCGCGAAATGCCGGCCATTTTTGACGCCTGCATGACGTTTTTTGCCTTACCTTCTTCAAGAAGACGTTTTGCCTCAAGCACAGACTCAAAATAATCGGGCAGCACGCTTTTATGGATTATCAGATAATTATCAAGCATTTGACCTCCGTTTTTTTCCGACATCTTGTCATTTAATTTTCAGTATGATACATTGTCCCCAATAAAAAGACAAGTGTTTTTACAATGCATACAAAAAATTTATTTATGCGCTTTTGGGGGACAAAATGGTCGTTTCTATCTTAGGTCACGGAGTTGTAGGTAAAGGCGTTTGGGAGATGCTTAACGCCAATCCTTCCTATACTGTAAGAAATGTTTTGGTAAAAAAGGGTGAAAAAACGGCGCCTTTTATGGTGGAATCTTTCGACATCGTCCTGAAAGATGACTCATCCCTGGTTATTGAATGCATGGGAGGAGTGGACCCTGCCTTTGAGTTCACGTCAAAGAGCCTTGAAGCGGGGAAGAGCGTGATTACATCCAACAAAGCCCTTGTGGCGGCCCACGGGATAGACCTTATGAATATTGCGGAGAAGAAGGGCGTTTCTTTTCTTTTCAGTGCGGCGTGCGGCGGCGCGATACCCATTCTTCAGAATCTCTATACCGCAAGGAAGACGGATGAAATTCTCTGGGCTGGCGGGATACTGAACGGCACCACGAACTATATTCTTGACGCGATGGACAGACGAAACCTGGATTTCGGCTCCGCTCTGGCCGAGGCTCAAAAGCTGGGTTACGCGGAAGCTGACCCCACGGCCGATATTTCGGGAATGGATACGCTGAGAAAGATTATGCTCATAAGCATGGTGGCCTATGATGTACTTCCGAATACGGATTTCAATGTAGAGGGAATTCTGAATGTTTCGGCTTTGGACTTTGAAACCGCGAAATCCTTTGGACGCACGATACGTCTTGTAGGAAAATGCGGTCTTGCAGCGTCAGGCCGTCTTTATGCCTATGTTGAGCCTGTTGTATGCAGTTATTCCGAAGCCTATGCCGGCATATGCGGAAATACCAATCTTGCGCAGTACATGGGGAAAAATTCCGGAATCATGTCTTTCATTGGACAGGGCGCGGGAAGATATCCAACGGCCTCTGCCATTTTAAGGGACGTAAGCTCCGTAACGGACGGCCAGAAGCGTATGCTCAGCAGAAAATGCCTTGTGGGTTTCCCGTACAACAACTCAAAGGAGTGTGAAAACAATTATCTGATAAGGTGTTCTTCCTTTGATGCACTATCAAAAAGACTTCCCGTGAAGCGCAGGCTCTGCGAGAAAGACGGAACGGTTTTTGCGGTGACTGAAAAGGTGACGGTAAAAAAAATGCACGATGAAGCCGCGGAATTAAGACGTAAAGGCGTGAAGATGTTCTTTGCCGGGATAATGGAGGATTTATGATTAAAGTATCAAAGTTCGGAGGCTCATCCGTTGCGGACGCGAACCAGTTCAGGAAGGTAAAGGACATAATCCGTTCGGACAGCTCAAGGCGTTTTGTAATAGTTTCCGCTGCCGGAAAACGCGATAAAAATGACCACAAGATAACGGATCTTCTTTATCTCTGCAATGCTCACATGACCTACGGGGTTCCCTGCGACGAGATTTTTGACAGGATAAGCGAGCGTTTTATTGAGATAAGGGACAATCTGGGCCTTTCCTACAGAATTGAATCCGACCTTGAAGAAATAAGGTCGAAGCTTGGCCGGGATATGAGCATTGACGAGCTTGTCTCCAGAGGTGAATATCTTACGGCACGTCTTATGGCCGAATTCCTTGGCTATTATTTTCTTGACGCTTCCAAGTGTATATTCATGGACTATGACGGCAGTTTTTTAACATCTAAAATATCTCAGGCCATCAAAGATGAAATGCAGAAGCATGAAGGCATTGTGATACCTGGCTTCTATGGAGTTCTTCCTTCAGGCAAGATAAGGGTTATGAGCAGAGGCGGAAGCGATATCACGGGCTCGCTTGTGGCTGCCGCGTGCAGCGCCGACCTTTACGAAAACTGGACTGATGTTTCCGGCATACTTATGGCAGACCCAAGAATAGTGAAAGACCCCAAACCCATAGGGGAGATTACCTTTTCCGAGCTCAGGGAGCTTGCCTATATGGGCGCATCCGTGCTGCATGAGGATTCGGTGGCTCCCGTTAAGGAAATTGGCATACCGCTTAATATAAGGAACACCAACGAACCGGCTCATCCCGGCACAATGATAGTGGACAAGGCAAGTATGGATGCCGAAAACAACGACAGATTCATAACCGGAATTGCGGGGAAGAAGAATTTCATAATTCTTACCGTTTCAAAACGCCTTAACAACTCAAATGAGATACTGCGTGATGTTCTTGAAATACTTGACCGCCATAAGGTTCACGCGGAGCACATTTCCATGGGCATTGACCAGTTTGCCCTTGTTCTTTCCCGGGCAAGTATAGGGGACAGCCTGTACGAAATTTTAGGAGACATAAAGGCAAAGTGCTCGCCCGACGACATAGACATACAGGACAATATTGCCCTTGTCGCAGCCGTGGGAAGGAAAATGATTTTCCGTCCGGGCATTTCAGGAAAGCTTTTCAACGCGCTTGGGAAGGAAAACATAAACATCCGAACCATCGCGCAGGGCTCTGACGAGCTTGCAATTATAGTAGGAGTGAACAACAGCCAGTTCGATAACACGATAAGGGTGCTGTATCACAGCTTTGCCGTATAGTTAACAGTTTAAAAGGCTACGCCTAAACCGAATTCCGTAAACCAGACTTTTTCTCTTGTGCTGAACACTGTGCCGGCATAAACGCTGATATTGCTGAAACAGCCCTGAAGCCCCAGAAGCCACAGAACATCGTAAGGGTATTCAGTGCCGGACCGTTTGCAGAACTCAACTCCTCCCTGCAGCCAGAGGTGGGACATTATCTTCCAGTTCAGACCGAAATTAACGCCAATGTCGTATGGCAGGTGAGCCGTTGTGCCGAGGAATACGGATACGCCCCCGAACCAGCCCATATACATTGGAGCAAGGTAGCTTAAAGTTGCGCTGAATCTTCTGCTGTTAAATGTATGCAGGAAATTCAGGGCAAACTGGGATGAAGACTTATCCAGCCACGGATTTATGATTTCCGCACGGTCCGAACGCGAGAATGTAAACTGCATGTTCTGATTGCCGTTATCATATACAACCTTGTAGTCGGGATATTTAGGCAAATCCGTAAAGCATACGCGCCCGGAAGCTCCGGACTTGGGGAAAACTATTGCGGTTTCTAAAAGTGTTCTGTTCAGCTCCGCCTGCTTCATATCCGAAATCTGGTCCATCACGACTGCCGTTTCTATTGTTGACAGAACGGCATAGGTGATAGCCACCCCGGGGTCGTTCGTTTTAAAGTAGTAGCCTCCGTTGTAAAACGGGTAGACTGAATAGTAGTACACGTCAAAGTCTGAGGAGGGATTGAAGATTGCGTCAAATATCACTGCCATGCCTATCAGTCCTGCCGCAAACGCGGCGGTGTTGGCATTTCTTTTAACAGTGTTTTTGTAGGCATAACTGTCCCAGCTGTCAATGTAGGACCATCTGCCCGTCTGATAATTTCCACCGTAAATAGAAAACTGCCTGTCCGCGAATGTGAACGTTGAGTCTTCCGTCGAGGCAAGCGATACCACAAAGTCCGCATTGCTGCCGTCGAAATAGCTTGAAGCCACTACCATCTGAAGCCCGTCGTCAGCCTGCGCAGCTACTGTTCCCGGAGCTTCTGAGCCTTCCTCCGGAGAAACAATAAGCATGGTCTGAGTATAAGTTACGCACGAACAGAGAAAAACAAGTGCCGAAAGAATCAGCGCGATAGAGAGGCTTTTACTCTTCGTCATCGACATCTTCCTCTTCGTCTTCATAGTAGAAGCCTTCATCAAGAAGGTCTTCCTCTTCATCTTCTTCATTGTCGTCTTCGTCGTAATCGTAGTCTTCCCAGTCGCTTACGTCAGGCGCGTCATATATATCTTCAAACTCGTCTTCTTCGTCAAAATCGTCTTCCTCTTCAAAGTCATCGTCATCTTTGAAGTTTTCATCATAGTAATCGCCGTACGGATGTTTTCTTGGGGACATTTCGACCTCCTTGCTTTCTGCATCAATCACTGAAAGCATAAGGTCATGAATCATGATGTGTCAATTGAGTTTTTGTCTTAAGCCTTGTATACTTCATCTGCAAAGGAGAAAACTATGCCTAAGAAAATCGTGAAACTCATGGTATCTGCAATGCTCCTGCTTTGTCTTTTCGCAGGTTGTTCAACAACAATTGCCGTCAATACCCTTGTTCCCGCCGCGGTTGACATAAGCGGTTACAAAACCATTGCGGTAAGGTCTACTCTGGACAGTACAAGATGGCAGTATCCGTCTTTCTGGCAATCCTATGTGCCTGTTAAGTCTGCCGATTACAAATATATCGAATATCTGGGGCTTTATTCCAATTTGGATTTCAATGCCTCGGAAAGAATAACCAACGCGGCTACTGATACCATATATAAGGCCATAAATACGGGATATTTCAACGTTGTGAACCCAACCCTGACTGATGCGTATGTCGCGTTAGGCAGAAGCAACGGCAGCGTAAGAGCTGCTCTCCTGAATAATAAGGTGGATGCAATTCTTACAACAGATATAAACAACCTTTACTATGATGAATATATAGTTCAGGAAATTGACCGCGGCAAAAAGCTTACCGATGAACTTGGAATACAGTACAGTCCGATTAACTTCTTCCTTGTCCAGAAATATGCGATTTCAATTTCCTATGTCCTTACGGATGTGGAGAACAATGTAATAATCGCGGCTGATACGTTTTCTTCCGACATGTGCGAAGCCAAAACCAAAATAGGACATATAAAGAATTCCAAAGGCGATTTTGAGAAGGACTGGAACTCAATCAGCAAGGCTTCAACCCTCTTTATTAATCTGATAAAAAAATTTGCCTATGATTTCAGGACTGAACTGTCTCCACATTATAAAACGGAGTATTTTTCTTTCATGGACAACAAACCCAAGATTGATTCACTCAAGCCTGCATACAAGGCGGTAAGGGCAGGGGATTCAAGGACGGCGCTTAGGCTGTTTGCCGACGAATACGCGCGTTCGGGGCACATCGCATCCGGCTACAACGCCGCTATCCTGTACTTTACTTTGGGCGATACCAAAACAGCCTACAGCCTGACGCAGGAGCTTTACAGCAAGTACGGTTTGGCTGAAGCCGTTTCCCTTTACAATCACATGAAAGCCATTGATGACAGGAAGGCGGCCGCCGTTGCCCAGATAAACAGCGAAGTTAAATCCGGCGCCTCTCCGAACTCTTCGGAACTTGCGGGTTTTTAATAAGCTGTTTGTGATAACAGGCGACGGGAAAGGCAAAACCACAAGCGCTCTTGGAACGGTTTCAAGAGCGCTTGGGCAGAGCCTTAAATGTTCTGTTATCCGGTTCGTAAAAGAAAAACCTGCTTCATACGGCGAATACGGGATATTCTCCGCTATTGGCGTTGACCGGGAAAACCACGGTCGGGGTTTTCTTTGGAACCTGAAAAATACGGAGTCAATGAAAGCCGTATGCGCAAAGGTCTGGGAAAGCTTCAGTAAAGCTTCAGGGCACAAAACCGTTAAGGGTCTTAAGTTTTGAAACATATTTAACCGGATTTTCCGCCGGGTTGTATGAGTTTTTTCAGCCGATTTCATTGATATTTTAGCCTATTAGGGTTTGTTTTATCCAATTTGATGTCCTAAAATGGCCTGAAAATCAAAAAAAATAAGTTTTTTTCATTTTTTTCTTAATATAGACCATCATTTTGAGCTTATAATGGCCTGAAAATAATTTTTTCTTAAACTTCTTCCATTATAATCGTATTTCGTTTATGCTTTTTATCCCGACTTCCGCAGCAAAATAAGGAAAAAAACATTGCAAGGATTTATGCTGTAAACAAATACAACGATAGGCCAATAATTTTCTGTGCACCTTGTTCTGATTACGTTTAAATCTTTTTTACAGTTTTGCCTCTCTGTGTGACTAAATCTCTTTTGGAATAGAATTTCTTTGTCAGACAAAGGTCTGTAGCCTTTGCAATTGTTTGAATTACATTGTCACAATAGACATTCATGTAATTACCGTCAGGAAGTTGAACAAGGTTTGCCTTTCTAAGACTATCTACCATGGTTCTGATTGGGATTTTGTAATCTGTTTTCTTTTCCAGAATTCTTAACATCATCAAAGATATAAAACATGACAGGAAGTGCGCTTCGATACTTTCTTCATTGTGTACATACACAGGTCTTGCTTTTAGAATACTTTTGGTAATCTTGAAAGTATCTTCAATCTGCCACAGACCTCTGTAGATATCTATGATGTCTAAATCAGAGACAGCCCTGTTAAGTTTCAAC
>JBQNAT010000017.1:0-37723 GCA_052170315.1 Sphaerochaeta sp. | reverse complement strand
TCTGCCTAATGAACTTATCTCTCTCTTATGTTCTAAAATGCTGCGGAATCATGGAATGTATTTCTTCAAAAACGCCGCCCAATGCTTTATAATCCATAATGTTGGAGGCTTTAATGACATCTATAGACGGGCTTGTGAAAAAACAGAGGGAATTTTTCAACTCCGGCAGGACTCTTGGCGTTGAGTTCAGGCTTGAGGCGTTAAAAAGGCTTCAGGGTGTCATAAGGGCGCATATAGAGGATATCAACACGGCCCTGTACGCGGATTTGCGAAAGAGCGGCTTTGAAACCTATATGACGGAAACAGGTATGGTTTTGGATGAGCTTAGCTATGAAATCAGGCATCTGAGAGCCTGGACCAGGGTGAGGCGGGTAAAAACTCCTACAGCTCAGTTTCCGGCAAAAAGTTTTGTTGTGCCCGAACCGTACGGAGTTGCACTTATAATGAGCCCGTGGAACTATCCTTTTCAACTGTGCGTTGAACCTCTTATCGGAGCAATAGCCGCGGGGAATACTGCCGTGATAAAGGCATCGGCCTATACTCCAAAGACAAGTGCGTGCATAAAGGCGCTGATTGGAGAGGCGTTTGAAGAAAGTTTTGTCGCCGTGGTGGAAGGGGGAAGGCAGGAGAATCAGGCTCTGCTGGACCAGAAATTCGATTACATTTTTTTCACGGGCAGCGTGTCTGTGGGCAGGCTGGTGATGAAAAAGGCGGCCGAACATCTGACGCCGGTGAGCCTTGAGCTTGGCGGAAAGAGCCCGGTGCTTGTGGACCGAACAGCGGATTTGGAGCTTACGGCAAGGCGTATTGCGTTCGGAAAGTATCTGAATGCCGGTCAGACCTGCGTTGCCCCGGACTATCTGCTGATTGAAAAGGGCCTGAAGGAGCGTTTTCTTCCGATGGTCAGAAGCTGCATAGAAGAGTTTTTCCCGGACGGAGATTTCCATGACAGCCCCGTTATCGTGAACCAAAAGCATTTTCAGCGCGTTAACGCCCTTATTACGGACGGAATCGTGAAAGGGGACACCGTTTACTTCGGAGGAACTTCCGACCTGGAAACGCGTTTTATCCAGCCCACAATTCTTGATAACGTAACATTCGACAGCCCAATCATGCAGGAGGAAATTTTCGGTCCCGTCCTTCCCGTTATCGAGTTCGAAAGCCTTTCCTGGGCTATTGACAAAATCAAAAGCAGGCCTAGGCCGCTTGCGCTGTATCTTTTTACAAATGACCGGGCTGTAAGAAAGAGAATTCTTTCGGAAGTTTCCTACGGGGGAGGATGCATAAACGATACTATAATCCATCTCGCAACGCCCTACATGGGGTTCGGCGGGGTAGGTGAAAGCGGAATGGGCAGCTACCACGGACGCAAAAGCTTTGACACGTTCACCCATTATAAGAGTATAATCGAAAAGTCAACTCTGCTTGACCTTCCCATGCGGTATCATCCGTATACGGAAAGCAAGCTGCGTCTGATAAAAAGATTTATGAAATAAGATAATAAAAAAAGGAAGTAAAATGAGTACACACATAGGGGCGAAAGCCGGAGAAATAGCGCCAAGGGTACTTCTGCCGGGAGATCCGCTGAGGGCAAAGTTCATAGCGGAGAATTTTCTTGAAAACGTACGCTGCTACAGCACGGTCAGGAACATGTTCGGCTATACCGGAATCTACAAGGGCAAAGAGGTGAGCGTACAGGGAACCGGAATGGGTACTCCGTCTCACGGAATATATGTAAACGAGCTTATCCGATTCTACGGAGCAAAGCGCCTGATAAGAACAGGCACCTGCGGCTCAACTGACTCGAATCTGCGCCTTAAGGATATGGTGCTTGTTCAGGCTGCCGCAACTGACAGCGGAATGAATCATTCAAGATTCGGCATACACGGGCTTCTTTTCCCCCCTGTGGCTGATTTTTATCTGTTGAGAGACGCTGTTGATGCCGCAGACAGACTGGGCTATGCAACGCGCGTATGCACAACCTATTCGGCGGACCAGTTCTATGACGATAACGGAGAAGAAAAGGACAGAATTCTTCTTAAGTACGGAGTGCCGTGCGTTGAAATGGAATGCTCTGAGCTTTTCACTCTGGGCGCGCGCTACGGGGTGCAGACTTTGGGAATCCTCACTGTAAGCGATATGATTTTCGAAGAACAAAACTGTACGGCTCGGGAACGCGAGCAAACTTTCACAAAAATGATGGAAGTAGCTCTGGAAGCTATCTGATATATGAGAAAGACGTTTGTGAGCGAAACAATAATAGGCGGCGAATTGCGCAGTTCCGATAATCCGCAAAAGGGCGCGGTTTCCGAACCAATGAAGGTCTGGGTATTCGGCGCCTCGAATATAGACATAATCGCAAGAAGCAATGAGCCCATAATTGCAGCCGATTCAAATGTGGGAGCCGTTGAAAAGGCTCCGGGCGGAGTAGGCCGAAACATCGCGGCCGCGCTTAAGGCTCTGGGTTTTGACGTAGCTCTTGTAACCGCAATAGCGGATGACGCTGACGGATGGCTGATTTCTTCAGAACTTGAAAAGCTTGGCATAAAACTAAGCAGTAAGCCCTATACCGGCAAAGATGACAGGACAGGCGTTTACTGCTGCATAATGGACGGAGACGGAAGCCTTGTCTGTGCCGTTAACGACATGAAGATAAACAGGCGCCTTAGTCCTGATTTGGTTAAAGAATATAAAGATAGCCTTGAGAGCTGTGATTATGTTGTTTTTGAGGCAAATTTGCCTCATAAGACCATCAAAGCTCTTGCTTCTTTAGATGTTCCTCTTGTGGCGGACTGCGTTTCCACAATAAAGGCGGATAAGCTTGCGGACGTTTTGGAAGACCTTTATCTGCTGAAAGCGAACTTCGCGGAAGCAAGCGCGCTTGCGGGCATAGAGGGCGCCGAACCGGACCGGAACGGCCTTGACCGGATAATGAACGCCCTGATTGCAAAGGGGCTCAGGCGGGCAATAATCTCACTGGGGAGAGGCGGGGCTTTCTGTTATGAAGTCACGGGAACCGGTACAAGAGGCTACGAGGAAAAAGTTATTGCGGGTCTGAACGTGGTTTCCACGAACGGCTGCGGAGATGTCCTTCTTGCGGCCTTCCTTCGGTCGCTGGCGGAAGGCTATCCTATGGACGAGGCTCTGAGGCTGGGGCAGGTTGCGTCGGGTCTGAATTCGGAAAGTATGGAAGCTGTGAGTCCACAGCTGAGTTTTAAAAAAGTAATTGAAAAAGCAGAGGAAAAATATGAACAAATATCTTGATTTTTCACCGGAAGTACAGCAGGCAATGGCTGAAGGAAAGCCGATTGTCGCACTTGAGAGCACCATAATAAGCCATGGCATGCCTTATCCTAAAAACGTACAGACGGCAATTGAAGTAGAGAACGTTATCAGGCAGAATGGAGCCGTTCCTGCCACAATAGCCATAATCCGGGGACGCCTTAAGGTGGGACTTACTTCGGAGCAGCTTGAATACTTCGGCAAAAAAGGCATGGCAATAACAAAGACAAGCCGCCGTGACATATCCATGATAATTGCAAAGGAAGAGGACGGAGCCACCACAGTTGCCGCGACAATGATAATAGCCGCAATGGCAGGAATTCAGATTTTTGCCACAGGCGGTATAGGAGGTGTTCACAGAGGAGCTGAAACCACAATGGACATATCCGCAGACCTTGATGAATTTGCAAAGACTCCTGTTCTGGTGGTCTGCGCGGGAGCAAAGGCCATTTTGGATTTGAACCTGACAATGGAATACCTTGAAACCAGGGGCGTACCGGTTTTCTGCTATCAGACAGATGAACTTCCCGCGTTCTATACAAGACACAGCGGAATAAAGGCGCCTTTCAGAGCGGACAGCCCCGAAGAGCTTTCAAAAATCTGGAGCGTAAAGAACGAGCTTGGAATCCGGGGCGGATTTATAGTCGCAAATCCTATACCGGAGCAGTACAGCATGGAGCCGGAACGCATCAACGCGGCCATAAATCAGGCAATTGCCGAAATGAACGCAGCAGGTATCAGGGGTAAGGAAACCACGCCATATCTTCTTGACAAAGTACAGCGCCTTACCGGCGGCGACAGCCTTGAGTCCAATATAAAGCTTGTGCTTAACAATGCCGCTCTTGCTGCGAAGATAGCAAAAGGTTTGAAATAAAACTGTATTTTACGGATTTGAGGTTAATAAGGATTTTCAAATGACAAAAAATTTAGTGATTTATTACAGCAGAAGAGGACAAAACTATGTAAACGGAAGTATCTGTAATCTTGAAAAGGGTAACACGGAAATTTGCGCGGAATTTATCCGTGACGCGGTAGGCGCGGATATTTTTGAAGTAGATACTGTAAATCCATATTCCAGGGACTATATTACTTCCACGGAAGAAGCAAAAGCGGAACTTCGTAAGCAGGCAAGGCCCGAACTTAAGAGATATCTTGATAACATTGATGAATATGACAACATTGTTGTCGCGAGACCTTGTTGGTGGGGAACCTATCCAATGCCGATTTTTACACAGCTTGAAAGATTGGATTTTACAGGCAAGAAGGTATTCGCGCTTATGACCCTGAAGGTTCCGGACTTGGAAGCTGCGAACGTGACCTTAAGAAATACTGCAAGGGCGCATTTATAGGGAAGGGACTTGCCGTTCACGGGGCAGATGCGCCCGGCTCGGAAAGCATTGTCTCGGCCTGGGCTAAAAAGACGCTTGTCTAAGTGGGGATATAAGGTATGAGCAAGCTAAAGGTTTCCTGTAAAGTAAATTGTCCAACTGTTCACGAAACCTGCTGACGACCTGCGCCAAAGCAAAGCAAAGCAAAAGCATATCCCGGTTTCAGCCGTTTACCCTGCGCTCAAGCGTTTCGAACCATATTCTATATTCGGATTTTTTGGATACCTTGCAAATGCAATAGTAGTCAGTATGGCTTAAAGAATCCGAAAACGGTATGTTGACGCGATTGCCCCGGCTGCCGAGCACACGTAAAGTCAGGTCTGTAGAGAAACCGGACATGGTGGACGAATTCGCGACTTCCGCAAGTTCATCAGGGCTGCCCTGGAGTAAAAAACGTGAATCGGGCATGTTTTTACGGACAATGTCATCCCACATCCCGACTTCGGAAGCCATCAGGAAACTTTCGCCGTTTAAGTCACGGAAAGAGACGGAACTTTTTTCCGCGAGAGAATGCGTTGGAATCAATGAGGCGCAAAGTTGCTCCGAGCCACATTTTTGCGCAGAATATTCTTCCTCTTTTACAGGATGCGGAAGAATAATCATCTGATAGATATCATTTTTAAGACCCCGTAAAAGTTCTTCTTCGTTCTTTAATTCTGTTGAAACCGTTGTTTTGGAAAAAATGCTTGTAAGGAGAGGGGTCAGTTCCATAATAGGTCCGGGTGCAATAGAGCCTATGGTTATGGTCTTTGACAGCCTGTCAAGCTGCCTTACCTGCGAAAGCATTTTATCCTGCATGTCAAGTATATCCTCCGCATACTTTGCGGCAAGTTCTCCATTGTTGTTCAGGCGGAGTCTTTTCTTTTCCCTTGTAAAAAGCGGCACGCCGAAAATATCCTCCAGTTTGGTCATGGAGCGCGTCATGGTTGGCTGAGTCACATACACCTGCTGTGCCGCTTCGGATAACGTTTTATATTTTTTGAATGCGGCAAGGTGTTCCAGAAGATATGTCTCAATCATTGAAAATCTCCCATTCGTAAATGTTTTTCTCTATTTATAGGTTATACATTAGAAAAATATACGTAGCAAGTATATTTATATACGAAAGTTTGATTTTACTTATTCCCTGATGTTAATTATAATAAAGCTGTAATAAGCAGATATCCAAAAAGACGATGGAGGAAATGATGAATACGCTGATTGTATACTTTTCTTGGAGCGGAAATACGGAGAAAATAGCAAAGACCATTGCAAAGAAGGCCGGCGGGGAATTGTTCCGGCTGGAACGGCAAATTCCTTACAGCGAAGATTACAATACCTGCGCCTATATAGAGGCGAAGGAAAAATTTGACAAGAAAATCAGACCGGAGATAAAAAAACCCCTTCCAGGCATTAACCGCTACGACAAGATTATCCTGGCTTTCCCAATCTGGTGGTACACCTCACCAATGCCGGTGTGGACGTTCCTTGAATCCTATCCGAACTGGAAGAGAAAAAAAGTATACATTTTTGCCAACTCCTATACCGATGACCCATTCTATTTTACAACATCCATCGCAGACGCGAAAAATAGCGCAAGGAATGCGGATGTCCTGCCCGGATTATTCAATAAGCAAATCGGAAAGCTGGACGAATGGCTTTCAGAAAACGGATTCAATAATTGATTAGTAAAACAAGGAGAATTTTATCATGGAATATGTAACACTTAACACAGGAGCAAAAATGCCGCTTGAGGGATTCGGAGTATTTCAGATACCGGATGCCGCGCAGTGCGAACAGGTAATTTATGACGCGATAAAGACGGGGTATCGTCTGCTGGATACCGCGGCTGCTTATATGAATGAAGAAGCTGTTGGCAAGGGGGTTGCAAGAGCGATTGCTGACGGACTGACCACAAGAGAGGACCTTTTCATTACAACTAAGGTGTGGGTCAACAATATGATAAATGAAAACACCGCTTATCAGGCTGTAAAGACTTCTCTTGAAAAGCTTGATACGGACTACGTGAATCTCATCCTTCTCCATCAGCCTATGAAGGATTATTTCGCAGCCTACAGAGGCATAACGAAGGCGTATAAGGAAGGTCTTTCAAAAGCAATCGGTGTTTCCAATTTCTATCCGGCCATTCTTACCAATTTCTGTGAAACGGTCGAGGTTCTCCCGGCAGTGAACCAGGTAGAGCTTCATCCGTTTTTTGCGCAGGCAGCGGCGCTTGAAAACATGAAGTCTTATGGTGTTGTACCGCAGGCGTGGGGACCGTTGGCGGAAGGAAAACATAGCATCTTTACCGATTCGGAACTTACAGCGATTGGCAAGAAGTACGGTAAGAGCGCCGCGCAGGTGGCACTTCGCTGGAATACGCAGAGGGGCGTATCCATTATCCCGAAGTCCGTTCGTGTGGAACGTATGAAACAGAACATAGACATCTGGGATTTCAAGCTTACCGAAGAGGAAATGAAAAAAGTGGCGGCAAAGGATTTGGGACACAGCGAAATCGTCAACCACGATGATCCGGGTTTTGTAAAGATGTTGATGAAACTGTATTAAAGAGGGAACATGTTTCATTTACATAGAAAAGAGTTATTGGAGGCTCTTTTGGAATGCAGATAAAGAAACTGGTTATAATTTGTGCTGCTTTGACGCTTGCGCTTTCCATAGCAGGATGCGGCAATACGAGCACAAAGGAGAATATGGATACCCGGACGGCGGATAAAGAGAATGATATTCTTATAGTCTACTTCAGTGCGGCGAACTTGAACGATGTGGATGCCGTATCATCAGCAACCACGATGATTGACGGGGCATCCACAGTGGAGTGGATGGCAAATATCATACGGGAATCCGTTGGGGCGAATATCGTAAGGATTATACCTTCTGAGGATTATCCTCTTTCATATGATGATGTCGCAGCTGCGGCGAAAAAGGAAGCGGATAATGAAGAACATCCGGCGATTCGGCCCCTGGATGTAGATCCGACAAGCTATAAGACGGTATTTCTGGGTTATCCTATGTGGTGGTACAGGATGCCAATGGTTTTGGAGACATTTTTTGATACCTATGACTTTTCGGGCGTAACAATTATTCCGTTCAACACTCATGAAGGAAGCCGGGATGGCGGAACCTACGATATGATTCGGGACAGAGAGCCGAATGCCACAGTACTTGACGGTATCGCAATCAGGGGTGTTAACGCGGGAAAGGATTCGGCGCGAAAAGATATAAATAAATGGCTGGCAGGTATTCGCCTGTGATGAAGAAATTATGAGCCGGCTTCCGGCAAACAATGATGAGGTACTGGTAACAAGTGAAAAGAATATTGACATTTGGGATTATGATTGTTTTGGCATTTCTTACCGGCTGTACCTCACGGATAAGCGAAGCGGGAGCCAATACGGAAGCACCGGGGAATGCGGTTGCCGTACAGACAGAAGTGAACGGGAGCTTGCAGAATATTTCCTTTGATGAGATACGGGAAATACCGTCAGAATATTTCCGGGCCGCGGACGAACAGGGAACGCTTAAGGAGCTTTTCTATGATACCTACGAGTCTTTCTCATATGAAGAAAGAACTATGGCGCTTACAAAAAGGGCAATCGTATATCTGCCATACGGCTATTCGGAAAGCAAGCGGTATGATGTTTTCTATCTGATGCACGGCGGATGGAGCAATGAAACAACAACGCTTGGGACACCCGGGAATGAGAGCAGCTTTAAGAACGTATTGGATAATGCCATACAGAACAGGGAGATTAATCCGCTTATCGTGGTATGTCCGACCTATAACAACACCAATGAGAACGGTCAGGATTCCGGCAGCTTTTCGTTGGCCATGCAGCTTACCGGAAACTATCATAATGAACTTGTAAATGACCTGATTCCGGCCGTGGAAGGTAAATACAGCACTTACGCAGAGGGGACAAACGCTGATGCTCTTGTCGCCGCAAGGACTCACAGAGGGTTTGGCGGTTTTTCAATGGGCTCCGTTGCGACATGGAGAACCTTTGAATACTGCATGGATTATTTCAGATTTTATCTGCCGATGAGCTGCGGAACATCCCTTGATGATGAAGAAATCTGGAAAGGCGCCGAAGGTTATAATTCATCCGATTATTTCGTATTTATCATGACCGGAACCGATGATTTTGCCTACAGCTATGATGAAGCTAGAGCGAAGAAAGCGGCTTCATCAAAATACTTTTCAGACATTGACGCAAAGGAGAATGGGAATTTTGCCTACAGAGTGAAGGCGGGATATTCCCACGACGGGTAGGCGGCTATGGAATATACATATAACGGAATGAGATTTTTCTTTGGGAAAAAAGAGAATAAGACAGAAAATGGCGCAGGACAAAGCGTTTCTGCGATAGAGCCGTATACATCAGCTACATTGATTTCCGAAGTGATAAACGACCCTGTTTTCGGTGATTACGGGAGACTCATATTCCCTGCGGACACGGGGTATTACGGGGGCAACACGCTGGGAAATCTGTCTCTTACCTGGTACAGCAATATCCGGCCGGATAAGACGGTGGAGATTGTAAATTATATGAAATCCCATGCCGCCGCAGGCGATACGATATTTTATGACATTTATACGGATGAGGATAAGACGGCTGATTCGGAGAAAGAAAATACGGGGCTGTTCTTCTTCAAAGGAAATGTAGGTGAGAAATTTGCCATCTGTAATGCCGGCGGAGGATTTGCTTATGTAGGCGCGATGCATGACAGCTTCCCGCATGCGCTGGAACTGTCAAAGAAGGGCTATAACGCTTTCGCTTTGATATACAGACCCGGAGCGCGGACAGCCTGCGAAGATCTGGCCAGGGCTATTGCTTTCATCCATGAACACGCCGATGAGCTTAATGTGGATAGCAAGGATTACTCTCTGTGGGGAGGTTCTGCCGGAGCAAGAATGGCGGCATGGCTTGGCTCCTATGGAGCAGAACGCTTCGGTGAGAAAGCTTATCCAAGACCGGCAGCTGTCATTATGCAGTACACGGGGCTTTCCGAGGTGACGGGTACGGAGCCGCCAACCTACAACTGCGTGGGAACCGGCGATAGCATTGCAAGCTACCGCACGATGCAAAGCCGTATCAATGCTATCAAGGCAAATGGAACGGACGCCGAGATTGAGGTGTTCCGGGGCTTATCCCACGGTTTCGGGCTTGGTACGGGGACGGTAGCTGAAGGCTGGATAGAGCATGCGGTGGCGTTCTGGGAAAGGCAGATGAAATAAAGGAGATTGCATTATACTTATTATACATTATGCTGCATTTTCCATCGCAAAGAAGGCCTTTTACTATGGCACAAAAACCTATGACGAAGATTTTACATATATCAAGGTTAATGGTATTATTTATGTATCGTAATGGATTTGTTTTCAAGAAAAATCATATCTTGGCATATTTCCTCAAAGCCTGATGTTGAACTTGTTAAAACAGCCTTTAGATTTATTAGGAGTTTTTAGTCTTTTTCTAAAAAGGCTATCCTTTTGATAATGCCTGCCGTGATAGCTTTTAAATGTCTTAAAAGGAATAATGTACCTGAAGAGTTTATCACAACTTAAAAAAACTGCAATTATCTATATTTCAAAAATAAAGGATTCTATAACTCCAAAAGACTGCATGGTACGCTAGAATTTATGATTTCTAATGAGAGGGAAAACAAATCCCGGGAGAATAAAACAACACTTCTCCAAAATACTTTTGTTCAATTTTGTGTCTATTTATTTGACTATAATCCAATTTTAAGGTTATATTTTTTTGAAATTATAATAGAAATGCCATAGTGCATTAGGGTAGATTATTCAACTATTCTCTTATTCCTCTTTTAAATGGCTTTCCTGCGTTATGAGGTCCTTTCCCTGATTTTGAAGTTATTACCAACATTAATATTGTTGCAACATACGGAATCATCTCAATAAACTGAACAGGGAATTTAAAAAATTGGAGCTTCATCTGGATTGCTTGGATTAATCCAAAGAATAGTCCACTAAGCATTATATAGACGGGATGCCACATTCCAAATACCATTGCAGCTATGGCCATAAAGCCTCTGCCAGAAACCATCGATTTGCTAAAGTAATGAATACTGCCGATAGAAAGCGAGGCCCCTGCAATACTTGCAATAATTGAACCGATAACTACATAGATAATTTGAGCACGTTCAACATTGATTCCCATCGTATCTGCAACTGCGGGCATATCTCCTATTACTCTGAGTCTAAGACCATAAGGAGTTTTGTAAATATACCAATAGGAAATAATTACTAATGCTATCATTAATAGAAATAATATTGTGCAGTTGCCAAAAATATCTGTAATTATTGGTATTTTTTTACCTAGCACTGAATTTAACGTTTTGAATCCTGCGACTTCTGTTGTTTTACCTTTATTTCCCCAAATTATTACTAGAAGAAGCAGAGAAAGTCCATTACCAAGTAGGTTTATGGCAACTCCATTTATTATATGGTTCGTATGAAGTTTGACAGTTAGAAAACCATGCATTATACCTATGACTGCACCAATTGATATGGCAAATAGTAAACCTGCATAAGCGTTTGAAGTTAGATAACTTCCATATGCACCAAAAAAAGCGCCCAAAAGCATTATTCCTTCCATTCCTATATTGAGAATGCCTGCCCGTTCACAGAACATTGAACCAAGAGCACAAAGTATGATTGGAAGCGAGATTCTTACTGTACTTCCTAGGAGATTAATAATTGCATTAAACATTTTTTCTCCTTCTTTTATTAAATATTCTCATAATTTTAGGTGTTGCTATAAATATAATTACTATTGCTTGAAGTATGATTATGAACTCTGATGGTATTGTTGATTTTAAATCAAGCCTTGATCCTCCCGCTCTCAGTGCACCAAAAAGTAATGACGAAAAAAGAACTCCAAGTGGATTCCCCTGTGATAAAACGGAGACCGCAATTCCGTCAAAACCATAGCCCGGAGAAAGGTCATTAATGAAGAATCCATGAACTCCAAGAACTTCCGTAGCTCCAGCCAATGCAGCGATACCTCCAGAAACAGCAAATACAAAAATTGTTTTGCTTTTTATGTTAATACCTGCCGAACACGCTGCATCTATATTCTTTCCCATTGCTTTTATTTCAAAACCAGAATTTGTAAATTTAAAAAATAGAAGTACAAGGATTATTGCAATAATCCCAATTAACAATCCATAATTAAGCTGAGAATCAGCAACTACCCGTGGTAAAAGATATTCATTTGGTATCTCATTTGTTTTTGCAGTGACTCCTGGTCCTCTAAAGGGGTAGGTGACCAAGTATTCGCAAAGAAATGTTGCTACATAATTCATCATCATTAAAACAATAAATTCATTTGTTTCCCAATATGCTTTTAGCCATCCTGGAATCAATCCCCATATGGAACCCAAAAAGAAGCTTAAGAGTAAACATAGTAGAATTGATAAAGTGGGGTTCATATTTAAAGTGCTAAAAAAATAACCGAAAATCCCACATGAAACTCCTCCTATAAGTAGCTGTCCTTCTGCTCCTATGTTAAACAGACCTGCTTGGTCAGCAAAAAAGACTGCTAATCCTGTAAAAATGAGAGGTGTGGCTTTTGCAAGAGATTTCATCAGACCATAATTACTGCCAATTGAACCATCTAGTACGATTTTGTAAATTGAAATAGGATTGTAACCTAGTAATATAAGGAAAAATGCGCATAGTACAAATGAAGAAAACAAGGCCAGAAGTGTAAAACCGAATGCTTTGCTTTTTTTAAACAGATATGCTGCTTTAAGCTTCATTTTGTACGCCCCCAGTCATAAAAAATCCTAATTTTGTTTTTGTATATTTACCATTTTCTGAACTTGCTACTATTTTTCCCTCATATATAACCGCAATATGATCACTAAGTTTAAGTATTTCATCAAGGTCAGCAGAAACAAGAAGTATAGCTTTCCCTATATTTCTCATTTCTATTAAACGTTTATGAATATATTCAACTGCACCAATATCAACTCCTCGCGTTGGGTTTGCAGCTATTATTAAATTGGGGTTTGCCTCTAATACTCTTCCAATTACCAGCTTCTGTTGATTTCCTCCAGAAAGTGCAACGGCAGGCTCTTTCATATCTTTACATCGTATATCATAGTTTTTTATTACTTTATCAGCATATTTTGCCACATTATTCCAGTTTATTATTATTTTTTTTGAGAATCTGCTATCCCATTGGTATCCAAGAATCAAGTTTTCCTTGATTGAAAAAGAGCCGACTAATCCTTTTTTTTGCCGATCTTCAGGAATATATCCTATTCCATTTTTAATTCTTTGTTTTACTGAATACTGTGTTATATCATGGTTCATAAAAAAAACTTTACCTGAAAATGCTTTTTTTAGACCCATAATGGTTTCAATAAGTTCTGTTTGACCATTTCCGTCAACCCCGGCTATTCCAAGGATTTTCCCGGACATTACAGAGAGACAAACATCTTTTAATACATGAATACTTCTATCAAAATAATTGATATTATCAATTTTAAGTATTTCTTTTGTATTTGGTAACTCTAATCTATTCAAACATATATTAACTGGATGTCCAACCATTAATTCTGCAAGAGTTTCTGTAGTTGAAATTGAGCTTTTTGTTTCAGCTACTATTTCTCCGGCTCTCATTATGTAAATTCTATCCGCAACTTCAATTGTCTCCTTTAGCTTATGGGAAATCAGTATTATACCTTTTCCTGCGCTTCGAAGTTTCCTTATGACTATGAAAAACTTTTCAACTTCTATAGGGGTCAAAACTGCAGTTGGTTCATCAAGAATCAGTATTGAACACTCATTGTAAAGGGCCTTTAAAAGTTCTACCAGTTGTTTTTCTCCAACTGAGAGTTTTCCTACTAATGAATTTATATTAACACCCAGTCCATACATTTCAGAAATATATTTCAATTTCCTTTTTGCAGACTGAAAATCAATGTTCATTTTTTTTGTTGGTTCATTCCCAAGTATTATATTTTCTATTACAGTAAGAGAATCTACAAGCATAAAGTGCTGATGAACCATAAGGATGCCCATATCAATAGCATCTTTTGGACAACGTATAGGTGTTTTCCTGCCTTTTATCAAAATATATCCTTCATCTGGTTTATAGAGACCATAAAGGATATTCATAAGAGTTGTTTTGCCTGCGCCATTTTCACCAAGTATGGATATTATTTCACTTTCATTAAGTTTAAATGAAATTTTTCTATTTGCCCAAAAATCACCAAATTTTTTTGAAATTCCAATAGTGGATAACAGCTGCATTATTTCTCCTGCAGATTTATATCTGCTGGACCATATGCATATGTCCAGCAGATAAGAGTTTTTACAATGATGAAGGAATCTTAACCTTTCCCGCCTTTACATCGACTTTCAATGCGGCAACGGAATCTTTGATTTTTTGCGGTACATCAACATTTGAGCCTTCAAATGTACAGTCTACAGCATCGTCATTTATTCCAACTTGTTTTAATCCACCCTTGAAAATTCCCAACAGTTCTTCACTTATTGCGGTAGTCAAAATCGCATCAAATTTTCTAATGCAGCTCATCATTATGTAGTCTGGTTTTACTGGATTTTGATTGCTATCGACACCTACGGCGTAATTATCCGTCTCCTGAGCAGCTTGGAAAATCCCAAGTCCGGAACCTCCTGCTGCACCAAAAACGATATCGGCACCGCTGTTGTACATTTGTAGTGCCATTTCTTTAGCTGTTACAGGGTCTGCAAATCCTCCACAATATGAACGATATAAAATAATATCGGGATCCGCCTGTTTTGCTCCTGCTTCCCATCCAGCAATAAAACCATTTATAACATCAATATCTAAAGCTCCAATTGCGCCGATTCTTCCTGTTGTTGAGGCAAGTGCGGCAGCATATCCTCCAAGGAAAGTTGACTCATTATCTTTAAATATTATTCCCAATACATTTGGTGCATCAACAGTAGCATCCAATAGCATAAAATCTTGATCAGGGTAAGCTGTTGCTATTTTTTTTACCGCATCTGCAGCATCAGAACCAGCAATTATAATAAGCACATATTCTTTTGATTGGGCAAATTCTCTTAGAAAATTTTCGAATTCTGAGGTTGCTTTCGGTTCCACATAATCATATTCAAAATCAAGTTTTGACTTTGCTGTCTTTATTCCATTATTAACATTATCATTAAATGATTGATCTCCAAGCCCTCCAACACCGAACATCACAGCAATTTTTGCTTTTTCGTTTTTTTCAGTTTCCTGATTTCCCCCAGCAAAAATCGTTGAACAAACAATTAACATACAAACCGACAGAATTACTATTTTTCTCATTTAATTATCCTCCCACATTTTTCTATGGTTTTTACTATTTAATCACGGACACAACCGCCATCCAAATTTATACTTTCACCATTTATATTTCTTGCACCATCTGAAGCCAGGAATGAAACCAGGGCGGCAACATCTTCCGGTTTTTGTAACCTATGCATTGGTATCGACTGTTCCATTGAATATTTGGCTTGTTCAAAAGTCATTCCTGTTCGGGCTGCAATATTTTTAATTACACTGGAAATCATTGGAGTATCAACACTACCCGGACAAATAGCATTTATAGTAATATCATATGGACCCAGTTCTGGGGCCAAGTTTCGAGTAAAGCCTATTACAGCAGCCTTAGTTGCCCCATAAAGAGAACTTCCTTGAAAACCATTTTTTCCTGCTACTGAAGCGATATTGATAATTGCTCCAGGTTGTTTGTTAACTTCAAGATTTTTTACAACTTCGCGAACTGTAAAAAAAACACCTTTTAAATTGACATTTAGCATTTTTTCGAAAGCTTCAATAGTCTCATCAATTATTGGAGCGTCTGGTTTTGCTATACCTGCGTTATTTACTAATACATTGATTCCTGACGTTTCCTTATTTATTTTTTGAATTGTTGAAATTACTGCCTGCTCGTCTGAGACATCAAGAGATATTCTTATTAATTTTGATTCATTTCCAGTTGCATCCCAAGTCGGGGCTTTCAGGTCTGCTGCTACAACTAAGGCTCCCTCTGACAGGAATTTTTTAGCTATAGCTTCTCCAGATCCTCGTCCTGCTCCAGTTACAAAAACTACTTTGTTCTTCATTCGATATCCTCCCATTTTGAATTGTTATTTGCACTTTTAAAAATTGCATTGCAGATTTTTACATTAGCGAGACCATCTGAGAAACTTGCATATTTTGATTCACTACTTCTTATACCTGTTTGAATATCTCTATATACGTCTCTTAGCATTTCCAATACAGAAGAATTGAATCCGCCTCCGAAAGCCATTACTTCTTCTTCCACGTATGAATTCTTTTTACCAATGTGAAGACGATTGAGGTTTTCAGTATCCCACCATATGGAACCCTTTGATCCTGTGATAGTCATATCAAGATAATTATATCTTCCTTGTGTTATTTCTGAGAGCACCATGTTGGCCAAGGCTCCATTTGAAAGCTTAAATGAAGTTAATACTACATTGTCTGAATCGATATGGAAAGGCTGGCCTTTTTCTTTCCCGACAGGATATTGCAGGCCATCAATTATATACCTGTCTGGAAAGAATCTACCATAAGTTGCACTTACGCTTTTGACTTCATATCCTGTTATATATCTCAGTGTATCTATCCAATGGGAACCTATTTCTGTAGTGGCAAGAAATTTTCCAGCCTTTTCAGTTTGATATCTCCAGGAGTAAAAGGATGGAAGAGCATGAAATTCCTGCATATATGAGCCATTTATTAAAAGTATATCACCAAGTTTTTTTCCTTTTATCATGTTCATAGTCTTTGAACAGATATTATGATAGCGAACATTGAATCCAATTGCGTTGATAAGCTTATTTTCATTGGCAAGAGCAATCAACTCTTCACCCTCATGCTCATTGAATACAAAAGGTTTTTCACATATGACATGCATATCTGAAATAAGGGACTTTTTTACTAATTCAAAATGATCCATTGGAGGTGTACATATATGAACCACATTAATACCCTCCTTGATTAAATCATCAAAATTTATTGTGTATTTAAGTATATTGTTATCTGTCGCAAATTTTCTTACTCGGCTCAAATCCCTGCCCATAACTATTGAAGGTGAATAACCAAGAGCTCTTAAAGCTTCAATATGGCTGACGCCCATCATTCCATGACCGATAATTGCTATCTTATTCATTAAAACCTCCTAGTAATTTAATTAGTATTACGTAGTACTAAGTTCATAATAAATTCTAACATGATTGAATTGGTAAAGCAAGATGAAAAATACTTATTTATTGATGTCAACATGCCTTATTAAATTCTTATTGTTATTTGGCAAGTAGCTTTTCTTTTATTCTTTTAATAGTATTACGTAAAATTATGTTTTACATTTTTATTAGGTTTTATGCTATTATAAATACATGAGTAAAAAAATGACTAGCATAGATATTGCAAAGCTTGCAGGAGTATCTCAGACTACTGTTTCTTTGGTTTTGAGAAATAAATGGAAGGGGAGAGTTAGTTCAAAAGTTGCAGAGCATGTTATCAAAATTTGTGATGAAAACAATTATAGAGCAAATCATGCTGCAAGGACTCTTCGCTCAGGAAATTCGAAAAATATAGCGCTTGTTGTTCCAGATAGCGAAAATCCTTTCTTTGGACACATACTTCATCATCTTCGAAAAGCATCAGATGACTTGGGATACGTATGTATGCTTATTGAAACTGCGAATAACCCCAATTGGTATTCTTTTGTTGAAACTTCGATCCTAGGTAATGAAATTGATATAGCAATTATTTGTTACAATGATTTTCCGAGAATGAATCCTGCAATCAATAACCATATCATTGTGATAAATGATTTGTTTGACAATATTAATACTATATCGCTTGATTTCTACTCTGCTGTAAAAGATGGAGTAAAAAAGCTTTATAAAAAAGGTTATCGTAAATTGGTTCATGTTCGGTCCATAATAAAAAAACCAACATTTACATCAAGAATCAACGCTTTTAATGAAACATGCAATGAACTTGGTATTTTCCATACTGATATTCTTTTAAAAAAATATACAAGGAATAATCTCTTTGAGATTCTTGAAGAAACCAAAGACTCTTTTACTTATCCAATGGCATTTATATTAGATGATGATCTTTTTGCTCCGGGAATATATAGATTTGCACAAAAAAATAAACTCGAAATAGGACGAGAAATCGGTATAATTAGTCTCGATAGTACATTTATTTGCTATTTTTTTCATCCGATACTTAGTTCTTATGGGTATGACAGTAAAATACTTGTTGGGAAAATAATGGAGATGATTGAAAACATTCATAAAGGAGATTTGCAACCAAAGCATTTTATTCTACCAATGGAAATGAATTCTGGTGCATCTTTCTAATTTTTTGGTTTCCTGTAAAGTAAAATGACCAGTTTTCATGCGACCTCCTTCGGGTTGATATTGAAAAACCTTAATATCAAGTTGTTTAACCAGGACCATTCTAACCTCCTATTTGGAATATCGGGCAATTTCACAGCCTGATTGAAGTTTTTTGTTGAAAGCAATCTTGCCACAGGTCTTGTGGGACTTCTTTTTTCCCCCGCCGTTTTAACGTGACAATCTATGTCGCTGCTAATAAGTTTAACATGATTCAATGCAGTTAGTTGACTCTAACTCAAAATAAAATTATAATAAAATCCGACAAATTTGTCGGTTTTTATTTATAAAGAGAGGTATATTTTGGAAGAAAAAAACCAGAAAGTCGGTCAAATCAGAAAAAGAGAGATATTGGATGCCGCTAAGAAGGTCTTTTTAAGAAAAGGATTTGCCGACACTGTAATGGAAGATATCATTACTGAAACATCTCTTTCTAGGGGAGGCGTGTATTACCATTACAAAAATAAAGTTGAAATATTACATGATTTAATGCGAGAAGGAATGGCTTATCGTGTAGAGAAAATTAATGAGTTTCTGACAGACTATTCTGGAGAGTTGGATGCAAACGCTGTAGCGCAGATAATTATTGATAAAATAATTGATGAAAGTGAGCTTATGAGTATATATGCCATATATCTTCAGGACAGGAAAAACAATGAAGAACTAAGAAATTTGTTCCCAACCCTGGTTGAAGAATCATTAAATGCTGCCTATACAGGAGTTAAAGGCGTAAAAAAAGATGAATATAAATATCTCACAAATGACTTTTTTATATTTTTTATGAATACAATTATGCTGGGCTGTGAAATTCTGGATGGAGCAAGGGATTGCTTTATAAATAACAGAGAGTTCTTTGTGGAAATAGTAAAGCTATTTATTGACCGCTATGAAAAAGGCGAAATAAAATAAATTTTTAATCATCAGTTAGCGCAGGATAACAAAAATGGAGATGAATTATATGAATAAGAGAAAACATAATGACGAAGTGACTGACCGTACTTCGAACGGCAAAAAGGTTAAGCAAAACGAAAATTTAATAAAAGAGGTGGAGAGTCTAAAGCTTGATGTTCCTGATGAGATTATGCAGCGGATTGAGAGTGATGTTGAACGAAGTGAAAAGCAACCCCAAATTAGTATGGGCGCTCTAAATAAAGCGCTTATGAGTGTAGCTCCGGAGTGCAAGGGAAGAATGCGATTTTCTATTATTTTTGCCTGCCTTGGAGAAATTTTTAGCTTCGCTACCTATTTTTTTAGTGCTTATGCTGCCGGTTGGCTTATACAACAAGCCGGCGGCAATCCTGTAGGTTTTGATGTACTTTTGAAATATGCTTTTTGGGCAATAGGTTCCTTACTGCTTTATTTTATATTCACCGGATTAAGCACAACCATTTCGCACAAAACCTCTTTTGCGATACTTGCAAAACTCAGACAGACTTTATTTGAAAAATTAAAGGGAATCCCAATGGGCTACCTGGTGGATAATCCTGTGGGCAAAATTAAGGTAATTATCATGGATAGAGTAGCAGATATGGAAGACTGGGTAGCCCATCTCATGCCGGAGCTTCCAAGCCGTCTTTTGCATCCGATACTTTGTGCACTCATTTTGTTTTTTTTAGACTGGCGTATAGGTTTGTCAATATTTGTGCCATTACCAATTGCTGTTATTGGGATGGCCACGATGATGTATAAATACCGCAGCAGGATGGCTATTTGGCTTTCCGGTTATGCCAATGTTGCAGATAGAAGTACTGAATATGTTCGTGGGATTCCGGTAATCAAAGCTTTCGCGCAAGACAAGGTATCTTACGGCAAATTTGCGGACGCGGTGAAATTTTATCATTTCTCAACAATGAAGTGGTGGAAGCAAAGCTGGTTTGGCAAGGCGCTGATGGCTGCAGCAATGATGGCACCTCAAATTGTAAGTATGCCTTTAGCTTTTTATTTATATGGGGCGGGACAAATAAATATAGAAGTTTTGCTTTTATCACTTATTCTGCCTATTGCCATTCTTCCACAGGCTTTTGCCATAATGATGAGTTTCGAACTCTTTCAGACGGCTTCTAATACCTGGGTGTCTATACAGGAACTGCTTGACATGCCCGTTCAAAAGCGTCCTGATGCAGAAAATAGAGCGGATATAGATAAAAATAAGGGAATTAAATTTGATAATGTATGTTTTTCTTATAATTATGGCACAGAGGTATTGCATAACATCTCCTTTGAAACAAAGCCGGGAGAAGTAACGGCGCTTGTAGGTCCTTCCGGTGGAGGAAAATCCACAATAGCAAAACTTTTGGCAGGCTTTTGGGACCAGTCGTCAGGGGTGATTTCGCTTGGTGGCGTGGATACAAAGAATATTTCGTTTAGTCAGCTTGCTGAAGAGATTTCATTCGTTTCTCAGGATAACTTCCTGTTTGATGTAAGTATCAGGGATAATATTCGTCTTGGTAAACCAAACGCGACTGAGGACGAAATCATAAAAGCGGCAAAGGCTGCTCATTGTCATGATTTTATTATGGCGCTACCTGAGGGTTATGCTACAAAAGCGGGAGAAGCGGGCGGCGCGATGTCGGGCGGTGAACGGCAACGTATAACTCTTGCCAGAGCTATTCTAAAGCCTGCCTCGACCATTATTTTAGATGAAGCAACCGCTTATGCCGATCCTGAAAATGAAGCACTGATTCAAGAAGCAATATCCAATCTTGTAAAGGGGAAAAATCTTGTAATCGTTGCTCACAGGTTAAATACAATCAAGCAGGCGCATCAAATCATTTTAATAGATAAAGGTCAAATTATAGCCAGGGGCAGGCATGACGAACTGATGAAAGAACAACTCTATGCGAATCTTTGGAAACAATATTTAGGGGAGGAGTAGGATATGGAGTTTATTAAATTATCATTCAAATTAGCTGGAAAGTATAAAAACCGCCTTAAAGCGGGAATACTCCTTATTTTTCTGCAAAATGCTTCAATGTTATTTGTATTTTTTGCTCTCTTCCTTTCTTTTGGTTGGATGAATGAAACTACCGGCAAACATATTTGGATTATTTTCGGAGTTCTTTTGGGTTCCTTCCTTTTTAATTTCCTGACCGGTTGGGCAAAAAGCGTTCTTAGCGATGGTGTTTTCTTTGGTATTTTCAAGGACTATAGACTTGCCGTTGGAGAAAAACTTAAAAAGGCTCCTATGGGGTATTTCGCAGAACAAAGCCTTTCAAGAATTATGGCGGCATTCACCAATGTTATGAAGAGTCTTGAAAACTACTCTTCCATGAGTATAGATTTTACTATTTCCGGCATTTCAATATCCTTTTTCCTATTAATCGGAATGTTTGGCGTAAATACTAAAGTCGGAATTTTAACCTTAATTTGCTTAACTCTGATTTGGTTTTGCGTATTTCTTATGGTAAATCAGGCGAAGAGAGAGATTGCGCGTGAACATGCCGCGATTACAAAGTTGGGCGATGCCCTTATTGACAGCATTAGCGGTATTCCCGTACTTCGCAGTTTTCCATTTGCGGATGCGGGGATTGTGGAAGAAATTCATTCTAAATTGAAGAATTCTTCCGAGGAGCTTAGACGTTCTCAAGTACATTTCGAGATAGTTTTTGTTATCTGCGCGAGAATCTTTTCTACTATTATCAATCTTTCCAGCTTACTTGTTACACTGTTTTCTTGTTATCTTTATACGAAAGGGGAGGTTCTGTTACCACAAGCGCTCACCGTTTCGGCGGCGGGATTTATGATTTTTGGCGGGTTGAAACAACTTGAAAACGCAGCAATTCTGATGGTGAAAAATCCTGCCAATATGCAATATTTAGAAGAGGTTTTAGATATTCCTGAAATAAGCGAGGGCTATTTAGAAGTTGCGGAAAATTATGATATTGTCTTTGACAGGGTGAACTTCAACTATGACAAAAGAAATCCGGTTTTAAAAGATATATCCTTTACCATACCCCAGGGGTCGAAGACTGCCATCGTTGGACCTTCAGGCTCGGGGAAAACTACAATTATTAATTTAATAGCACGTTTTTATGATGTCGGCGGCGGTGAAATTAGATTGGGGAATAAGAATGTAAGAGATTATAAGGTCGAGAGTTTGCTAAAAAATCTTTCCCTTGTTTTCCAGGATGTGTATCTTTTTCAGGACACCATAGAAAATAATATACGTTTTGCAAATCCTAAGGCAAGCCGCGAAGAAGTAGTGGAAGCTGCTAAAAAGGCTCGATGCCATAATTTCATTATGGAACTTCCTGATGGATATAACACAATGGTCGGAGAAGGCGGGAGTTCTCTTTCCGGTGGAGAAAAACAGCGAATTTCTATTGCCAGAGCGTTACTTAAAAACGCACCTATTATTCTTTTAGATGAAGCAACCAGCTCAGTTGACCCTGAAAATGAATACGAGATTCTGGCGGCCATTGAAGAACTGTCTAAAGGGCATACGGTGATTTCTATAGCGCATAGACTTTCTACCGTTAGAAAAGCTGATAAGATTTTAGTAATAGATGACGGCAAATTGGTACAGGAAGGGAAACATGGCGAATTGATAAAAAAGGAAGGACTTTATTCGGAATTTATCAAGGCAAGAGAGCGAGCAGCTAACTGGATGTTATAAAAAAGACAAATGGCGGCAGACCGTGTTATGTTGGAGTTACGACACAACAACAAAACCGGAGGCCGCCATAAATCTATTTTGATGCGACAACAAGTCTTGAGTACCGGGTTGAGAGGGTAACTGACGAAAGTCGTGGTTTAATTCGGACCACTGTAAGCTCTATATCAGTTCAGCTTTGCGGCCGGACGGCATGAAACCTTTATTATTAGGAATACTATAACCCCAAAAAAAGTGTCAAATATAGCGGCAGGAACTCAAGATTTCCATCTTTGGAGAAATCTTTCTGGGAAAGAATATAACTTTTCTTCAAAACACTGGAATACTTTTTCGTAAACTCTTCTATTGATTCATGTTTACCTCTTCCTGTTGATTTTACTTCAAGAGCATAAACTTTAGTTCCATGCGAAATTAGGAAATCCACTTCATAATAATGGGTGCTATTCGGTTTTTCCCATGTGTTATAATAAAGCTCTCTGCCTGTGCTTGCCAGCATTTGAGCAACAAGATTTTCATATAGATATCCTAAATTCGCAGGAAGTTTATCTGATAGAAGTTTTGCGTAAAGTTCATTTCCCGCTGACGGACGGTCTATAAACATAAGCGTTATGAATAAACCCGTATCTGCAATATACAGTTTATAACTTTGAACATCTTTTGTTGCGGAAAGACTGATTCTTGGATCTGTGGTGTTGAAAGATGGCAGTACAGTTCTTGAATCAATTAAATCATAAATAAGATTTTCATCTTTTGAAGTTTTACGTTTGTTTGCAGCAGACTGAATACTGAATTTTTTTGCGCCTTTTGAAAGCTGTGCAGGAATTGAATGATAAAATGCTGAAATTCTGCCTGACGGGTCAATTTTTTTAAAATCATCTTCATAAAGACTGATAATCTGACGCTTTACCTGATCTATAAAAGCGAAGTTTTTTCCCTGGTTATAAGCTTCTACGGCCTGCGGCATTCCTCCTACGGCCATATAAAGTCGAAGATCTCTCAGGAGTTTTCTGTTTACAGCCTGACCTACAGGTTTATATGTTTCAAAAATGCTTTTTATTATGGAAAAATTATTCCCTGTCGCGTCACAAAACTCTTCGTAATCCATAGGATAAACCTGGATTTTCATTTCTTCTGAAGGAGTTAGGATATCCTTCACATTCTTTTTTATTGATATTAGCGAACCTGTTTCTATGTAGTGATAGCGAGAATCTTTTACAAGATGTTTTATTGCCTGCCGGGCTTTGGGGAAAAGCTGGACTTCGTCAAAAATAATTACAGATTTGTGCTCGTATAAAGTTATTCCTGTAAGGGTTTGTAGCCGCAAGAAAAATAAATCGGGATTATTGACATCGTCAAAACAGCTGATAATTTCATTTGGTACCGCGGAGAAATCTATTAAAATATAGGATTTGTATTCATTTTTCGCGAAACTTTCTGCAATTGTAGATTTCCCGACGCGTCTTGCACCTTCCAGCAAAACCGCATAATTATCTGCGTAATTTTTTTTCCAGTTGATAAGTTCCTGATATGCTTTTCTTTTAAAATACATAAACCGGCTCCGTATTTCAAAATAATACAAAAAGTGCATTTATTCAATATTATTAATGTTGAAAAAGTGCATTTCTTCAAAGTTATTTATTAAGATAAATATCTTTTTTTCAATATTTGTTGATTTGAAGTTTATAGGAACTGAAATATAAATTATACAATAATACTTTCAAAAAACGATTGTTCGCCAATTTTTGTATTTTCGCTGACGGAAGTCGGGTTTCTCTATTATTCAAAGTAGCCGGAAGTAAAGATTTTAGATTGCTTAGACTCCGATTCATGTATTTAACTTTTCAATTCCCCCCCTCATTATCCACACCCCCAAAAAAATTTTAATGTAACTATTGACATTACATCTAAGGTGTGTTACATTGAGCCTGTCAGATGAAACTGTCATGGTTACAACTAAAATACCAATAACAAATTTCAAAGGAGAAACTATTATGACGAATATTGAAAAGGCAAAGACACTTATCAACACTTTTGCTACAGGAGACGCTGAGAAGGCAAAGGAGCTTCTTGCTCCCGGCTACATACAGCACAACCTTGATTACGGAACAGGCGCTGACGCTTTTGCAGGCAGCGTTGCCTACCTGGGCTCCGCTCCCGTAAAGACCACCGTCAACAACATCCGCGCTTTCGAGGACGGAGACAAGGTTTTTCTGCAGACAGTCTACAATTTCGCCGGAACAGGCGAGCAGGTAGCTTTCGATATCTTCCGCTTCGATGCTGACGGCAGGATTGCCGAGCATTGGGATAACCTTGCCGCAAAGGCCGTTCCCAATCCGTCCGGACATACACAGATTGATGGCGTAGATTTACTGGAAGACCTTGATAAGACTGAGGAGAACCGCAAGCTTATTAAGAACTTCCTGCATGATGTTATGCAGGGCAAAGCTCCCGAGAAGACACCTTCCTATTTTGATGGTGATACCTACATTCAGCACAACACCGGCATCGCAGACGGGCTGTCCGGCCTTGTCGCAGCTCTTGAGGCTCTTGGCAAACAGGGTATCCGGATGATATATGACAACATTCATCAGGTTCTTGCGCAGGGAAACTATGTACTTGCGGTTTCAGAAGGCACATTCGGAGGCGCTCCCACGTCCTATTATGACCTGTGGAGAATTCAAAACGGCAAGATTACCGAGCACTGGGATGTTATGCAGACCATCCCCGACAGGGCAACATGGCAGAATCGGAACGGTAAATTTTAATGTAACTATTGGAATTACAGCAGGTTTGATGTAAAATAAAAACCTGAGGTGGTTTATATGCAGATATCAAGTAGATTTACTGTGGCTTTGCATATCTTCACCTGTGTGGATACGTTTAAGGATGAATATAAGGTTACTAGTGATTTTCTTGCGGGAAGCATAGGAACCAATCCGGTCGTCATCCGTAAGATACTCACACAGTTGCAAAGCGCAGGGCTTATCACGGTAGCCAGAGGAACCGGGGGGATTAAGCCCGCAAAGAAATTTAAGGACATATCCTTTTATGACGTATATCAGGCCATAGAGCCTTTGGGGGGTGGGGATTTATTTCGGTTTCACGAGAACCCCAGCCCCGAATGCCTTGTCGGAAGAAATATTCATGCGCTGCTGGATGAAAAGCTGCAGGCTATCCAGAATGCAATGGAAGCTGAAATGAAGAAATACACGATAGAGGATTTGCGGCAGGGAATGCGGGAAATTATCAAAAAGGAAGCCTGACACAAAAAGAAGGTAATCTCATGAATGAGAAGTCAACGCAGGAGCAGCGCCTTGATTATCTTGTGGAAGAATTCAAGGCGGATTCCGATGAATACAAAGATTTACATGTGCCGGATGATACGGAGTGAAAACGGAGAATTCTGCGTTCTCTGATGAACATCCGTATGCCGGGGAAACTTTCTGATGATGTGCTGACGGTTCAGGACGAATATCTCACTGAACGTTCTGAAGAAAAAGGCGTAGTGCACCTCTCCGATATCCCGGTTATCAGGAATGGACTTTCCATCTGGCAGGGGGATATCACAAGGCTTGAGGTTGATGTAATCGTAAACGCTGCGAACTCCCGGATGCTCGGATGCTTTATCCCTATGCACACATGCATAGACAACTGCATCCATACCTTTGCCGGAGTTCAGCTCAGAGCCGAGTGTAACAGGCAGATGAACCGGCTGAAAATCAGATACGGCATGAACTATGAACAGCCGACCGCTGTTCCCATGCTGACGGATGGATACAACCTTCCGGCGACGAAGGTTATTCACATAGTGGGTCCTATTGTGCCGGGCAAACTCACTCAGGCGCTTGAGAAAGACCTTGCCGATTGCTATCGCAACACGCTGGAGGTGTGCAGAGAGAACAGCCTTAAAAGCGTGGCGTTCTGCTGTATTTCCACGGGTGTGTTCCATTTTCCAAATAGGCGGGCCGCGGAGATTGCTGTAGATACGGTAGAAAAATGGATGACCGCTAATCCCGGTGTGATGGAAAGGGTAATCTTCAATGTTTTTAAGGACAAGGACAAGAAATACTATGAAGAACTTTTACGATGAATTGCCGAACGGTTATCAGGAGAGTATCCAAAAGGGCTTGAGCGCAGTGAGGTATTTCAGCGGAAATCTGTCCCGCGGAACTGGAACTAAAGAAGAATGCATAGCCCGTCTGAAAAAGGAAATCTATGGAGCGGACGCTATTGTAATAGGTGCGGGCGCGGGATTGTCCGCTTCCGTGGGTCTTACATACAGCGGAGAACGATTTGAACGGTACTTTTTTGATTTTGCAAAAAAGTATGGAATCCGAGATATGTATTCCGGCGGGTTTTATCCCTTCCCTGATGCCGAGACTCGCTGGGCATGGTGGGCAAGACATATTTATTACAATCGTTACATAGACGCTCCAAAGTCCGTTTATCAGAAATTGCTTGCACTGGTAAAGGATAAGGATTACTTCGTTATTACGACAAATGTCGACCATCAGTTCCAAAGAGCGGGATTTGATAAAAAGCGCCTGTTTTATACTCAGGGAGATTACGGCCTGTTTCAGAGCGTGGAGCAAAGAGTTCAGAAAACCTATGAAAATGAAGCGTGGGTCATGAAAGCAATGGAAGAACAGGGCTTTGTGAAAGACGCGGACGGCATATTTCAGCTTCCGGAACACAAAAAAATCACTATGCGGATTCCGACTGAACTGATTCCCAAATGCCCGGATAACGGTTCCCCTGTCACCATGAATCTTCGTGCGGACGATTCCTTTGTGGAAGATGAAGGCTGGCGCAGAGCCTCCGCCGCATACTCAGACTTCCTGCGCGGGCATGAAGCTCTTCATGTATTGTATTTGGAGCTTGGAGTGGGAGCGAACACGCCGGTTATCATTAAATATCCGTTCTGGCAGATGACATTCGCGAATGAAATGGCTGTGTATGCCTGTATCAATCACGGTGAGGCATTTTGTCCGGGTGAGATTGAACAGAGAAGTATATGCATAGATGGAGATATTTATGCTGTACTGAAGAGTTGCGCTGCAGTTTAGTATGTTAATCCTATTATCAAATCCATCATTATCGGCAGGTATTGCTCCGGAGCATGAGCTAAGGTTAGGATATTAAATGTAAAACCTTCCGTTTAAGATGGATTCGGGGTAAGGGGGATTTTTATGGCACTAAAGGAGAAAACTCCGATAATTGCGATTTGCTATGATTTTGACAAAACTTTGTCTCCCGAGGATATGCAGGCGCAGGGCTTCATTCAGGCTTTGGGCTTTGACGTTAAGGATTTCTGGGAAAAATCAAACAAGCTTGCCAAAGAAAACGACATGGACCAAAACCTTTCTTACATGTATGAAATGAGCAGTGAAAGCCGCGGCAGCGAACAATGCCTTACCAGAGATTACCTTGCCGGATATGGCAAGAAAATACAGTTTTTCAAGGGTGTAAGAACCTGGTTTTCACGTATCAATGCCTATGCCGCGGAGAAAAATGTTAAGGTAGAGCACTATATAATCTCTTCCGGCATAAAGGAAATGATAGAAGGTACTTCCATAGCCGGTGAATTCAAGCGGATTTATGCAAGCTCGTTTTACTACGGGCCTGACGGTCATGCCATGTGGCCTGCGCAGTCTATAAACTATACCAACAAAACTCAGTTTCTTTTCAGAATTGAAAAGGGCGTGCTTGATGTTTACGACCAGAGGGTTAACGACCACTTCATACCTTCCGAGATGAAAATTCCTTTTGAAAACATGATATATATTGGCGACAGCGATACGGATGTCCCCTGCATGAAGCTTGTAAATGACTACGGCGGTTTCTCAATTGGTGTCTATGACCCTTACACCGGTGATAAAACTAAGGTTTTCAAAATTTACAGGGACGGCCGCATCAGGCTTTTTGCCCCTGCCGATTATTCGGAAGGCTCCGAAATTGAGCGTATGGTTAAGGCCATCATTGATAAAATTTCGGCTTCAAGGAACATAGATTTCTTTGTATCCAAATGCGGTGATGAAATTGCGCATGACAACAGGACTGAAGAAGAAATAGCGCAGGATGACCTTATTTCCATACTTGAGGAAAGCGACAGCTTCTCACGTACTCGTAAGATAATCAAGGAATGCTCAAATTACGGTTCATGGTCTCTTTCCAGAGTCAAGAGATTGTGCAGTATTGCCAGAAACAACTCGCAGGTTTTATTGTTATTGACTGACACGGATGTTAAATCCTTCTATATTTCAATACTTGAGCAACATAAACAGACTACGGACAAAGACTGTGAATTTATCCGAAAGCAATTGTTGGGAGCATAATTCCTTTATTACATCCGCTGCGTTAATCTTTCGCGGCACACAATCCTTTCTCCTTGTGGATTTTCTTTGAGTCTCTGTCTTTTGCGGAGCAGGGACCGGATTTAGCGGCGTGTTCTGAATTTTTTAGGTACCGGATCCTGTCCGTCCCAGATTATGCGTCTGAAATGTTTGGGGTCGGTATTGCCTTCAGTATTGATGATTAAAACGGTCGAGTCCTCGTCAAGTTTAAGGCTCTTGCGAAGTTCGCAGTCTTCATGTTCAGTTAACACCGAATAAAGAGCACCCAGAGGAAGGGCTCCGCTTTCTCCGCTTATGATGAACGGGTCGCCTTTGAGCGGACAGGAAAGGATTCTCATTCCGCGGGCTGCAATGTAGTCGGGGAAAATTGAGAAAATATCAGCATTGTTTTTCAGAATCTCAAAGGCAAGCGGTGAAGGTTCTCCGCAGGCAAGGCCGGCCATTATTGTATCAAGAGAACCTAAAACTGTGTGGCATTTGCCGTCATTGGCCTGAATCGACTTGAAGATACATGGAGCTTTATCCGGCTCGCAAACCATGAAAATGGGAGGAGCCTCAGGAAAAAGGGCGGTATAGAAGCCTACAACGGCTCCTGCCAAAGCTCCGACTCCTGCCTGGACTATGACATGAGAAGGCCTCTGGATACCCATTCCTGCAAACTGTTCCTGGCATTCAAGAAGCATTGAGGTATAGCCCTGCATTATCCATGTTGGAATTTCGGTGTAGCCTTCCCATGAAGTGTCTGAAACTACGTACCAGCCGTTCTTTTTTGAATCTTCGGCTGCGCGTCTTACAGCCTCGTCATAGTTACCTTTGACAATGGTTATATCCGCGCCGTATTTCTTTATTGCATCAATTCTTGCCTGGCTTGTTTCGGAATGGACATATATTTTGCACTTGTGTCCCAGCTTATTTGCCGCCCAGGCAAGGCCTCGACCATGGTTGCCGTCGGTTGCGGAACAGAAGGTGATATCCCCAACCGCGTCATGGCATTCCCTGCTTACAAGATACTCAAAGCTAAGCTCTTCATTCTCTTTGTGCAGGAGCTTCTTTATAAGATTATATATGGCAAAAGAACCGCCCATTACCTTGAAAGAGTTAAGTTCAAGTCTCTGTGCTTCGTCTTTTACGTAGATTCCGCCAACGCCAAGCATTTGCGCAAGGTTGGGAAGCGCCTCAAGACCCGTCATCCTGTAGCCCGGTATCTGGCGATGGAATTTTCTGGCTTCTCTGGCCACGGAAATCGGGAACAACTTCTTCGCAAGGCTCTGGTCTTTCTTGTCGGATTCCAGATTATTTACAATGTATGAATAGTCGTTTGTCATAATTTCTCCCATTCTCATGTTTTTGTCTAATCAATCATAAATGAATAAAATAAAATTGCAATGGCTGCAGGGAGGTTTTGAGTCTTTCGTTCATACAAAGTTAAGTTAAATGCCCCATAAAGCGCACCTTAGCAACCGAAATTGAAAGCTTGTCGAAGAAAATAATTAGTAAAAATAACTCAATTCCATGGAAGAAGCCCGCCATGCCTGTTATATTTGTATACATCGGCCGGAAATGCCTTAAGGAGTGCCAAATGTTTCGTGAAATGAGAAGAAAAGACCGCCAGATGGCTGCTTTGGAAGCTGAAACAATGCTGAAAAAACATAATTTCGGTATGCTGTCCGTTTCTGGTGATGACGGCTATCCCTACGGAGTGCCTGTAAACTACGGCTATGTTTTTGGAAAATTCTATATACACAGCACATCGGATTCCAGCCATAAGCTGGATGCCATAAACAGAAATCCAAAGGTTTGCATGACCGTTATCGACAAAAACGAGATAGATGTTCCGAATATCACCACTCATTACAGAAGTGTTATTGTCTTCGGCACGGCGCGGATAATTACCGATGCTGCGGAAAAACGCAGCCTGCTGAATGACATGATGAAATCTATAAGTTCCAACACCGGAGTTCGACCGGTTAAAGGCTGCCCGAATACAGACGGCCTTGTTATGATAGAAATTACCCCGGAGCACTGCACCGGAAAAGTCAGGGCATAGTTTTCCGGCTGCAGCCTTAATTATTCCTTTTAATTTGATATACGGTGACAGTATTTCCAATTGCCCAAGGGGTATAAATGAAGCCCGTTATCGGTATAGCCGCAAACTTTTCCGAATGGCTTTTTGTTGCATTTTCTTTTTCAATCGACGTCCCGGAGCGGATGACTGTATAACTGTCGTTTTTCGTGGCGTCGCGCGCGGTTTTGTTATATCATTTTAATAAGATACGGAGGTATGAAATGAGGTTCGTAATCCAGTGTGTGCGGCATTCCAGCGTTGTTGCTGACGGTGTCCCCACTGGTAAAATCGGGCGCGGTCTGATGGTGCTCTGCGGCATTGCGCAGACAGACACAAAGGAAATTGCCGACAAAATGGTAAAAAAGCTCTGCAATCTCAGGATTTTCAAGGATGAAAACGGCAAAACAAACCTTTCCGTAATGGATATCGGTGGAGAAATGCTGATGATATCCCAATTCACGCTCTATGCTGACTGCCGTTCCGGCAATCGGCCGGGGTTTTCCAATGCCGGTAAACCTGAAATAGCAAAGCCCATGTATGAATATATTATGGATAAGGCACGCGCCTATGTTCCCGTGGTGGAGCATGGCGTTTTCGGGGCTCATATGGATGTTGAACTTCTGAACGACGGACCGTTTACCATTATTCTTGATTCGGACACTCTCTGAAAGACCTGGAAGGGGGCCTTATGAAAAATGATGTTTTGGAGCGGCTTAGCCAGCTTGGAATCTACAGCGATTACTACTATAGATTGGAAATAAAGCCGTTAAGCCGGCTCCTGAATTTAGATGAAAAGCTGAATTGTGTTCTTACCGGGATTTACGACGGTACAAGGCAGCTGGTTGCCGTTACCGACTACAGAATCCTTATAATCGGCGCAGGCGTAATTTCTGAGGGTAACGTTACTGTTATAAAGCGTAATGCCGTGAAAAGCTGGAAATTCACCAGGCGCTTTCTTCTCTCAAACGTTGAAATCGAAACGGATGATAAGGTTTTCCTGATTCGTCAGACTCAGGCGGGTCGGGAGAAGCTTTTCAACGAGGCCATGAATGAACCTGTCAGGGAGTATGACGAATAAACCCACAATCGGGATAATCGGAGGAGTTGGACCATCTGCCGGGCTGGATCTTGCAGATAAGGTGTTCATGCACACAAAGGCAACCGGGGACCAGGACCATATTGATATGATATTGATTTCCTGCCCGTCAATCATACCGGACAGAACAGCCTATCTTCTTGAAGGCGGAGCCGATCCTGCGCCTGGCCTTCAGAAATGTATGGAACTTTTATCTTTCTGCGGGGTCACCGCTTTTGGAATAGCCTGCAACACGGCCCACAGTCCGCGGATACTTGGGCACATCAATTTCCCCGCGGGAGTTAATTTTATCAATATGATCGAGGTCACCTGCAAGGCAATTTCCGAACGTTTCGGAAAGGCTAAGATAGGGATTCTTTCCACACTTGGAACCCTAAAAACAGGCATTTACAACGCATACTTTGACAGGTATCCCGATTTGGAGCTTGTGACTCTTGATGATTCCGAAGAGGCTTACGTGCATGATGCGATTTACAACCCGAAATACGGCATAAAAGCAAAATCAAAGGTTTCACATAAAAGCCTTGTAACCGTAACGCGCGCCATACGCTCCATTAAGGAAAAAGGCTGCGCAGCCGCCATCCTAGGCTGTACGGAGCTCCCTCTTGTTTTCCCTAATACCAGTGATTTCGATGGTATAGAACTCATAGACCCTACTGAAATTCTTGCAATTGAGCTTATTAAGGCAACCGAGCCTGAAAAACTCATATAAAAAAAGAGAGGCTTCTCCGAGTTTTTCCGGAACTCTTTGAAGCCTCTCAAAGTATTAACTTATGAGAACTACTTTATGATAGCATCCTTTCTGATGTAGCCCATCTTTTTAGCGATACAGGCAGAACATGTAAGATCTCCTGTGACGTTGAGGGCTGTTCTTCCCATATCAAGAATTGCGTCTATCCCAAGAATCATCGCATATGCGCCTGCAAGTACCGTTCCTGCTTCAAGCGGAAGGTTGATTCCCTGCATAACCATTGCCAGCATTATTACTCCGGCTCCCGGGACGCCTGCGGTTCCAATTGATGCCAGCGTTGCGAGAACAATGATAAGTCCCATTTCACCAATTGTCAGGCCTCTGCCCATAGCTGAAAGAACAAGGAACCATGTACATACGCCCTGATAGATTGCGGTTCCGTCCATGTTGATTGTTGCGCCCAGAGGAAGCGAGAAAGCGTAAACTTCCTTGTCAATTCCAAGGTTCTCCGCGGCAACCATTGTTGTAGGAAGGGTTCCGTTTGAAGAACGTGTGACAAAAGCCGTGATAAACGGAGTTCTTGCTTCTTTGAAGAACGGCTTGAACGGGATTTTGTAAATCTTAATAAGTCCGCCGTAAATAAGGATAATATGGATAAGGTAGCCAAGGAAACATGCAACGGTAACAACACCAAGGGAACCTGCGACCTTTGCTCCGTTCTTTGCGAAAACTTCACAGATGAGTACGGCAACACCTATAGGAGCATACTGCATTATGCCTGCTACGATCTTCATCATGATTTCCGTAAGGCAGTCGAAAATTTCATAAGTTGTCTGTGCTGCCTTTGCTATTCTTTCATCCTTTGAAATTCTACAGTATGAGAGGCAGATTCCGAACAGCAGCGTGAAGAAAATTACCTGAAGAACGCTTTCGTTTACAAGAGCCGAAAGCACGCTTGTCGGAACAATATTATATATAACGCTCCAGATGTCAGTGGTTGCTGTCTTTCCTGCGGCTTCAGCGGCACGCGCTGCTACAGACGCAAGACCCGCATCCGGGCGGAAGACAGCTCCCATCCCAAGACCTATTATTACTCCGAAAGCCGATGTAATGAGATAGATTATAATTATGCGTATACCAACCTTTCCGACGTTCGCAGGAGATACTGAAGATGCTCCGACAACAAGCGAACCGACGATTATCGGGATGATTATCATCTTCAACAGTCTGGTGAATATTGTTCCGAACATAGATATCCACGCGGGAATGGATGAAACGCCGCCGGCTGCAAGAATTATTCCCACAACAGCTCCAACTACCAATCCAATCAGAATCTTATAGAGTACGTTAAACTCCAGATAAGCCCTGATTACTCCTTTTTTCTGCTTCTCTGCCATAGAGACCCCCTTTTTAAGTCGTTGATTACAAGGCGTATATTATTCACCTTGTAAATGACATTAATATCATAACCTATGGGATTATATGAGTACAAATATTTTTTTAAGTCTTTTAGTGATATTTAATTGGATTAAATCACTTGAACTGATAGTTTAGTAAATAAAAAAGCAAATTGAAAGAAGATGACATTTAAAAGAAATCCTTCATTGCTTGGATAGGCTATAGACCTTATATTTTTTAGCAGAGCTTTTCCGCCGCTTTGTACACTGTGTATACAAGACCTTCAATGTTTTCCGCGTCTATACTTGAGAACGCAAGGCGCAGCAGGTGGTCGCCCAACCTTATAGCGCCTGTCCCCCAGTTGTTTAAAAGCTCCTGCCTTAAAGCTTCCGCATCGCACTTTGTGTAGAAACTCATGAAGTAGCCGCTGTTAAACGGATAGGGCTTAAGACTGTCTTTATCCGCATACTTTGCCAAAGCCTTTTTCATTATATGGTAGCGCCTGCCAATCTTGTCTATGCCGGCCTGCTTGTCTCTGTGATAGGTTTCTGCCGTCATGCCCTTCAGCAGTATGTTCTGACCCGGTGTGGAACAGTTTGAAAGATTTCCTCTTATTGCTCCCATTGTCTTCTGCGTAAGGGCATCCAAAGTTTCATCCGTAGAGCCCCTGAAACCGTAGGTAATGAAAGCCAGTCTGAACCCCCAGACCATTTCTTCCTTCGTAGCCGCATCGCATTTAACCGCAAGGAGATTTTCGGAGGTATCGCAGATTTTGGCGAACAGACTTTCTTTGTATACATTTTCCTCAAAAAACAGTCCAAAGTAAGCATCATCTGTTATTACTATCAATTTCTTTCCTAATTCGGCATATTTGCAAAGAACTGCGGCAATCGCGTCCGCTTCTTCGTTTGTAGGTGTATAGCCGGTAGGGTTGTTTGGGAAGTTAAGAAGAACCGCGACCTTGTCGGCTTTGACCGATGCGATAGCCTTGTCCAGCCCCTTAACGTTGAAACCCTGTCCTTCAAAGTTGTCAAAAAGGACTTTTTCCGCCTGTATCTGTTCGTCAAGTATCAGATCGTAGTTTTCCCAGTACATTGAAGGAAGAACTACGCTGTCACCCTTGTCAAGGAAAAGGGAACATACAAGACTTAAAGCGTTTGTAAGCCCCGAGCATACAAGCGGCATGGAGAACTTTTTACCTTCCAGACTGGGATTTTTTAAAAACATTTCCTTTTTCCACAGCTCTCTCAGCGCCGCGTTTCCGCCCATTGGCGAATAGGGGAAAAGTTCGCCGGGTTCCAGTTCCGGTGAAAACTGTTCTCTGATTGACGGTATATACATTACAGTGCCTTTTTCAAGCGCTACTCCTATTGTGGCGTTGTACTTGTCCGCTTTTTTCTTTGCTTCTCCGCTTTGTACGATTATGCCTTTTGGAATATATATACGTCTGCCATAGTCCGAAAGCATTGAGTATACCTTTGTTTTTTTAAGTTCCTCGTTTAAATCGGCGGCAAGTTTGTCCATAAATTGACCTCCTGTCACATATTTCTATTGTTGATTGTTCCTTATTTGAATAATATTACAATTGTATACCGATTAACAATCTAAAAAAAATCGGTTTGTGAGGCATGGAGGTAAAAATGGATATTAATTTAAACCTTCTTTTCATACTTTGTCCGCTTATTTTTACTGCCGGTTTCATTGATTCGATTGCGGGCGGCGGAGGTCTGATAAGCCTCACATCCTATATGGCGTGCGGAATTCCCGGAACAATGGCGCTTGGCACTAACAAATTTTCATCGTTCGCGGGCGGTACTTTTTCATCTATTAATTATATAAGGACTAAGAACTATGATATTCCAACGCTTATAGGAGCTTTTGTCGCTGCTCTGGCGGGTTCGTGGATAGGTTCGGAATGTTCGCTTCTTATAGATGAAAAGATTTTCAGCATTCTTCTTCTGTGCGCAACGCCTGTCGTAGCCGTTTTGGCCATACTCGACAAGGATTACTCCGGGCATGAACGTGAAATGCCGCTTGGGAAATCGGTCCTTCTCTGCATTGGTATAGGTCTTGCTGTGGGGTTCTACGACGGGTTTTACGGACCGGGGGCGGGAATGTTCACGCAGATGGGTTTCATAATGATTGCGGGGCTGAGCGTCAAGAAGGCCTGCGGGAACGCAAGAATGATAAACTGGGCATCGAATATCGCGGCGCTGCTAAATTTTGTGCGTACCGGCAATGTGCTGTACCGGATTGCGATTCCGTGCGCAGTTTGCTCAATAGCGGGAAATCTTATCGGGAGCCGTCTTGCCATAAAAAAAGATGTGAAGATAGTGCGGCCCATGATGATAGTGGTGGTGATTCTGCTTTTTGTAAAAATTTTAATTGATATTATCTGACGCCTCACCGGATTACCGGAAATGGGGTATACTGGAATGAGGCAAAGAAAAAGGACTTCAGGGCAATTACGGCAGGTTTTGCTTTATACGGAGTCCATTGGCTTTATGAGATAGCCAATGCGGTTATTGCCAAAATTGCGGGCTATCCTTTATGGGCCGTGAGCAATGAATCCACATCTTTCATACTTCTTATAGGTGTATGCTGGGAACTTTCAATGATGTTTTCCCTTGCAGGCATAATATCTTTTAAGATGCTTCCTGATGACAAAACAAAAAAATATTTCGTAAAAGGCAAATTCGGGGGTATAAGCTGCAAGCTTGCCGGGGCTCTTGGAATGGCTTTGCTCTTTGCTCTTTTCGAGTCTTTCCTGGCGGGGACAGGCAACTGGAGTTTTATCTGGGTGTACAAATGGTGGGGCGTTCTTCCCGTGTTTATTACAACCTATATTCCGTTCTTCCTTGCCTCTAACTATGTCCCTTTTATGGAAGATAAAAAAAGAAAGATATTTCTTATAACCGAATGGGCTCTTGTTGCGGTTCTGCTTGCTGTTCTGATACCTTTTGGAGTGATATAAAAGCGTTGTTCCAAAGGACAAAATAATGATACCTGTTTTACGTGGTATTTTGTTACATTGGTTAAGTATTATATTGTGTATTTAAAGCTTTTTGACCGGCGTGTCTTTGCAACACGAACAAAATATTTTTTGTCCCCATGTTTATACTAATCTCTTTATTAGCAATAAATTAGTTAAAAAAATCTTTGCGAAAATCTTTATTTACTAAAAAATGTTGTGTTGCAAATAATTGCGTTTTATGTAAAATTCAACAGTTAAATTATTGTATTTATAAGTTTTACGACAAAAATATTACTTTTAAATAAAAAAATTGACTTTCAAATAAAACAATGCAACAACTCGACTTCCGCAGCAAAAACACGAAAAAATCGCTGCAATTACCTATGTTGGAAGTAATTACAGCGATACTTCAATAAT
>JBQNAT010000016.1:0-44895 GCA_052170315.1 Sphaerochaeta sp. | reverse complement strand
TCTGCCTAATGAACTTATCTCTCTCTTATGTTCTAAAATGCTGCGGAATCATGGATAGGGTCTGAATTTTTTTTACTAAAATATTGATTGAAAAGGTTTTTAAGCTATAGTACCTTTGATGTGTCCCTTGGAATGGGAAGAGAAAATACCTGCTTGGAGGAAAAGATGACTAAGCTTTTCAGCCGGAGAGCAGAGTGGTTCTCCTGTCCGAATCCTGAGTGCTCCTGGCATTTTTCAGGAAACATTCCCTCGGGGCTTAAATGGTATCGATGCCACGGATATTATGATTCGGCTCAGCACGGAAAAGTGCCAAGGTATGTATGCCTCAGGTGCGGAAAGACCTTCTCTGAAAGGGCGGCTGACTCTGACTATTATCTGCATTTTGACGGTATTGATATTAAATCGCTTGGCAAGGCATGGCTGGCGGGAGAAACCCTGAGGGAGATTGCTAGGGAATACGGAATCACCATACAGATGGTTCGTACAAGGCTGAAAAGACTCAGTTTTGACGAACAGGAGCCGTAGGACAGGCCTTTAGGGGGGCTTCTCTCTTATGCTGACTCTGTACGCGTCAATCAGTGCTGCCGCTTCAGCTTTAAGACTTTTGCGGCAGCGCCGTTTTTAATATTTGCTTTTAATATCTGTTGTAGACTTTTTCCGCGAATGCGGGGAAGTCTTCAATCTGTATTTTTGTCCCGTCATCCAAAATTGCCGTACCTGTAAAATAGCCGAATACCTGATGCTGTATTGTTTTTATAACAAGGGCGTTAGTTTCAGTGTGCCTGTCTACAGCAGGTGCAAATGTCATTTCAAATCTTCCGTCCGAGCTTGTAAAACGCCATGGTTTTATAAAATCATCTTCAGGGATAATAAACTCAATGTCATTCAGCTTATGGACTATGTTGTCATAGAAAATAACGTTTTCGCTTGCAGGCGTCCTGTCTGAAAACCCATACCCTATGTTAAAGCCAAAGCTGTGGCCGTTCACGAAGCCGCTTCCGGAGCCCCAGTACCATGTGTTTTTATAAGTCCAGCGGCCTCTTCCCCAGTCCAGGACTGCCCAGACATCCTCGCCGGAATTGATTGTTTCAGTATCGTTGCCCCTTCGAATTACTCCGCTTACGGGCATGCAGTTGACTTTTTCGTTTAAATAGAAAGCCTTTCGGTTTTCCTTCCACGATGTGGCGATGTTCATGCTTTCCATGTTATCCGGCTGAATAAGCTGGAAACGGGCGTCTATACCTTTTCTTCCGTCGGGGAGAACCATGTTAGGGGCACTGACCAGAAGGTTTCGCTTGTTGCCTTTTTTGATGAACGAAAGGCGCAGTTCCCCGCATGTGAAGTTTACCTGATTGTCTTCCTTTGACGACGGAGAAAGCTTTACGCTGCCAAGGGTCAAAAACTTCATCTGATCCTTTTGTGAAAAACCGCCTGTTTCGTAATCTATATAGGCAAGAGAGAATAGGGCGGCATAACCCAAATCGCTTATTGTCGCACACAGGGACCACTTCCCGTTTTTACTTGTAATTGCGTAGTAGTCCCATTCCTTTATCTTCAAGGCCGATGCCCTTATCCTTTTTCTGTTGTATTTCCAGACAGGGGTTCTTGCCCATCCTTCTTCAGCAATAAGCCCTTTATTGGTAAGAAGGTCCTGCGTCGTAGTTACTTCGTGATTTCTCTCATTCGCTGTCATTGTGTTTCCCCGTAAAAAAGCCGGAGCGTTAACTCCGGCTTTTATTATAACACTGTTTTACGTTCTTAAGGCTATCATGTTGCGGAAGATGAAGAATACAGCATGGAGAAGAACTGAGTGTAGAAGTTATCCGTATGGCTGTCGTTGTTCAGTATGTTGTAGAACCTGTCATAAGCAACCTGCATGTTCGCGTAGTAGCCGTACATCATTGAAGCAAGATACGAGCCTGAAGCGTTGGCATTGTCTATTGCCGAAACCTTTGCGATTATGTAGGTATTTTCATGGTTCGCAACCGCCATAGCGCCTGTAACATAGCCTTCTTCGGCTGTGAAAAGCTCTCTTGAAACCGCTTCATCCGAGGCTGCTGATGAAAGATAACCCGTTGAGTCGTAGTAGCTTAGCCCTCCGAAATACTGACTCTTTCCTACGTTGTTGTTTACTGGGGCAATTGAGATAACTGTTGCGTTCGCACTTTCTGCCGCGCTTTCAAAGTCTGTCCGCGCCTGTGCTGACGCGATTCCCACCGCCGTATCAATATAGGATGCCACATCATCAATTTTGTTTGCGTTGATGTAATACTTAACCGCTGTGAGAGTCTGGGCATCATTGAAGTCCGCTTTTATTATCTCCGAATCAAGCCTGTAGATTGTGTAGCCGCCTGGACCCTGAAGAGGTGCGGAATAGGAACCTGCAAAAAGGCTTGTTATCTGCTCCAGATTTGCGGCATCGGAAAGGTTGGTAAGTATTGAAAAAATCCTGAGGCTTCCGGCGTCTCCGCCTTTTGAAGCATAGGAGTCTTCAGAGTAGGTTGAAACAACATCTGCCCATTCCATTCCCGCCTGAAGGGCTTCGTATGCCGTTTTTATTTTTTCTTCCGTTGATGCGCTTATGATTGAAACGTTTGCCAGGTCAAAGAGACTTGGGTTTTCTTTTCCGTATTCAGCTGCTTTCTCATCAGGATATGCGTTGTAGTCTATTACAAAGTACTCAAAGCTTCTTGTCTTTCCGCCAAGCTCGTTTATGAAGGAGTTTTCAGCTGAAGAAAGTATTGTTGACTGCATGTCCGATACAACTAAGTTGTACGGATAATACTTTGTATAGTAGTTGTTAACGGACATTCTTTCGGCTTCAGATGAGGCATCGAATTTTTCCCTGCTGAACTTGCCGTCCGTACCGTTATAAACGCCTGCTGTCAGGATAAGGTCGTTTACTAAATCCTGAGGTGCGGCAATTCCTGCCGCTTTCGCGTCTTTTGTGAGCGCGTTGAATACAACCTGTGCCTGATAAGCGCCGTAATAGCTTGAAAGCATTGTGTTGTAGTCGCCGTTCAGATATGCGGTCTGAAGTTTTGAGTCATTGACCAATGTATTATAGAAAACGCTGTTGTTTTCAAGTGTAATGGCTTCTCCGTCATAATAGCCCCAAGCGTTTGAGTTTTCGGCTTTTGACTGCTGAAGCATAATTATAACGTAGTAGACTCCACCCACCATAAGAAGGGCTAGAATGACTATGATTATGATTGTAATCAGCTTTTTAAAAGTCATTGGTTCCTTATTGGCTTTTTTTGCTTTGGGTTCTACTGCCTTCAGCTTTGTTTCTTTGTTTTCTGCTGAAGGAACGTTCTTATCTGCCATGGAAGACCTCTTGGAAAAAAGATATAAGCCCTGTTGGGGCACACCTAACAAAAATATCATTATATGTAGATTATTGTCAATGTTGCTTAAGTTGACATCTTCTGCCAAAAACCATATATTTAACGAGGCTTATCGGGTAGTAGCGCAGGGGCTAGCGCACTTGGTTCGGGACCAAGGGGTCGGCGGTTCAAATCCGCCCTGCCCGACTAATACAAACCACTGCTCTGCCGCGTTGTGTTATAATCTGCTTTATGAAGATATTGGTTTACGGTTCTCTCAATATTGACAGCACATTTATACTCGACCATATAGTTGTACCCGGGGAAACCCTGGCAAGCGCGGGCTTCAGAAAGAACGCAGGCGGAAAAGGTGCGAATCAGGCTGCCGCGATTGCTAAGGCTTCAAACGGAAAAAATGTTTATTTCGCGGGCAAGACGGGCTTTGACGGAGAATGGGTACTGGAAAAACTCAGAGGGTTCGGGCTTGATACGCATTATGTCGGGCACAGCGATTCGGGAACCGGGCAGGCAATCATACAGCTTGATAACGAGGGTCAGAACAGCATAATTTTATATGGCGGAGGAAATCTTGAAAATAAGACCTGTGAAATGGACAGGGTCCTTTCGGATTTCGGAAAAGACGATATCCTTGTAATTAACGGCGAGATAAATAATCTGTCATATCTATTTGACAGGGCATCTGAAAAAAGTATGAAAATCTGCATTAACCCGTCACCTGTTACTGATGAAGTTTTGGCGCTTCCGCTTGAAAAAGCGTGGCTTCTTATCGTCAATGAAATAGAAGGTGCGGCTATTTCCCGTATGGGTAACGAAAAGGATTATGAACAGATACTGTCTGCGTTGGTAAGAAAGTTTCCGATGACCGAAATTGTGCTTACAGCAGGAAAATTTGGCTCATACTATGGCTTTAAAGATATTGTTGCTTATGTTCCCGCTTTTGAAACAAAGGCAGTGGATACAACGTGCGCGGGCGATACCTTCCTTGGTTATTTCATTGCATGCCGTGCGGAAGGAAAGAGCGTGAGGCAATCTCTGGAGACTGCCGCAAAAGCAAGCTCAATTACGGTTTCAAGATCGGGGGCAATGGATTCCATACCGTTTGTCTCGGAGCTTTGAAATAGCTACATAAGAGCGGCAAGTTCTTCCCAGCGCTCATATCCGGTCTGAAGAATTTCATCTATTTCTTTATATCGCTTTTGCTTTTCCCCCGTAGTGTCGGGGAAACCTGACGCAAAGAAATCTTCAAGCTCCCGCTTCTCCGTTTCCAAAGCTTCAATTTTTTCTGAAAGCTCTTCAAATTCCTTCTTTTCTTTGAACGTAGGCCCTTTCTTCCGACCTTCGCGGATTCGGGTGCCCTGAACTGTCTTTTCATCTTTTCCGCCGGTGTACGGAACATTGGTTTTTTTCATCCGCTCCTGGTGATAATCCGAGTAATTTCCTTCAAAACGTTGGGCTTCGGGCATTATGAGAAGCTCGGTGCATGTCCTGTCAAGAAATGCCCTGTCATGGCTTACAGATATCACACAGCCGTTAAAATCCATTATGTACTGTTCAAGGCGCCTGAGGGTGTCTATGTCCAAATCGTTTGTGGGCTCGTCCATAACAAGGAAGTTGGGGTTGCGTACAAGCGTGCTCAGAAGATAGAGACGCCGCTTCTCGCCGCCGGAAAGAACTCCGATTGGAAGCCTGTGGAAGGATGCCGGGAAGCCGAAAAGCTCAAGAAAACGGGCAGGGGTCACAACATGGTCAGCGGAAAGAACTATGAGCTCACCGATGTCAGAGAGAAATTCAAGCGGGGTTTTGTCCAGTGGAAGTCGAATGGAGCTTTGGTCATAGTAACCGAAAACAGTGTTCACTCCAGTATCAACTTCACCGTTTTCAGGGGAAAGGCCTCCGGTCATTATTTCAAGCAATGTGCTTTTTCCGCTTCCGTTTGCGCCTATAACTCCGAAACGCTGTCCTTTAACGAATTCAAGGTTGAAATCCTTTAGAATTTCTTTTCCGCCTCTGGTTATGCCGACATGTTTAAGTTCAAGTATCTTTTTGCCAAGCCTCCTGCTTACGCTTGAAAAAGCTTTTGAATCTTCTTCGGCTCGGGTTCGCATGGAAAGCATTTCTTCTATGCGATGTTTTCTTCCGCTGTCTTTGCCCGCCCGTGCTTTTGGTCCGCGGTGAAGCCATTCAAGCTCTCGCCTCAGTATGGTCGCAAGCCTGTCCTGTTCTTTCTGCTGAGCGTTTATACGCTCTTGCCTGCCTTCAAGGAACTGCGTATAGCCGCCCTCATAGAAGTAGGTGTGTCCGCAATCTATTTCCAAAATCCGATTGCAGATGCTGTCCAGAAAGTATCTGTCATGAGTTACAAGCACTACTGTAAAGGCTCCTGAACCTATGTGGTTTTCAAGCCATTCGATTGACGGGATATCTAAATGGTTTGTGGGTTCATCCAAAAGAAGTATATTAGGCTTGATTGCCAATATTCTGGCAATTGCCGCTTTTTTCTGCGTTCCTCCTGACATTTGGAACATTTTTGCAGACAGCTCTTCATGAACTCCAAGCTCGTTCAGATATCTGCGGTATCTTATTTCGATATCCCAGATTCCAAGCGTTTCCAGTGTATCAAGAAGGCTGTGGTCTCCTTTTTCATAACGGTGGAGAAGTTCTATATAAGGGTCATCTCCAAGGCGCAGAAAACCTGAAAGAGTGCAGTCCATTGGAAACCTAACATCCACTCAGGTTCGAAAAGAGGTTTTCATCCTTTACGGACTTTGAAATATTATAGACGGAAAGCGCGTTCACGGATTTTGTTTTAGCAGAAAGAGCCTCTCTCTTCAAGTGCGCCCGTCTTGCGCTTTGCCTTGCCAAATCTTATCATATTGTCATGCAGAAAGACGTTTCGCTCAGGCTTGTGCCTGAGAAGGCTTTTGATGATGCCGATATACGAAAGAGCCTGGGGCTATCCAATAATGATACTTTTTATATCCTTCGCCGCTCTATAGATGCAAGGCGCTCGGATATCCGCGTAGATCTTGTGTGCAGGATTAATCCTGAAAAGCCTCATGCGGAAAGCATTGAAATGAAAGACGCAGAGCCTTCAAACGGGCAGGTAATAGTTGTGGGCAGCGGTCCTGCAGGGCTTTTTGCGGCAATGTCGCTTCTGGAGCGGGGAATAAAGCCTGTGGTACTTGAGAGGGGAAAAGATGTTCATTCGCGAAGGGTGGATATAGCAAAGATTTCCACCCGTGATATTGTTGACCCCAATTCCAACTACAGTTTCGGTGAAGGCGGGGCGGGAGCGTATTCGGACGGAAAGCTTTATACACGAAGTAAAAAGCGCGGTGAAAACTCAAAGGTCCTTGGCATATTTGTACGTTTAGGGGCACTTGAATCCATTTTGTGTGATACGCATCCGCATATCGGGACGGACAAACTTCCCGCGATAATCGAGAACATGCGTAATGCCATTATTTCCCACGGCGGCCGGGTGCTGTTTCAGACACAGGCAACGGAGCTTCTTCTGAAAGCCGGCAGATGCGCAGGCGTCAGGGCAAGAAATCTGGCAACCGGGGAAGAACTTTCCCTTGAAGGACCTGTGATACTTGCAGTCGGTAATGCGGCGCGTGATACTTTTTCCATGCTCAGGACACGCGGCGTAGCAATGGAGGCCAAGAGCCTTGCGATGGGTGTTAGGCTTGAGCATCCCCAGGAGCTGATTGACCGCATACAGTACCACTCACCGAACGGACAAGGCCTTTATCTTCCGGCTGCGACATACAGTTTCACCGCACAGGTAAATTCCGAAGGGCGCCGCGTTGGAGTTTATTCATTTTGCATGTGTCCCGGAGGTTTCGTTGTTCCTGCGGCTTCGGATTTAAATCAGGTTGTTGTCAACGGCATGTCTCCAAGCAACCGGGGTTCAAAATGGGCAAACAGCGGCATGGTTGTTGAGCTGCCTGTTTCTCTTATAGGCACGACCGAAGAACTGGAGAAGAATCCTCTTCTTATGGTGGAATTCCAGCAGGCTTTGGAAAAACGGACATATGATGCCGCGAACAGAACGCAGAAGGCTCCGGCGCAAAGGCTTACCGATTTTATGGCAGGCAGGCAAAGTTCTTCACTTGCAAGCTCAAGCTACGCGGTCGGGCTTACGCCGTCGGATTTGCGTCAGGTGCTTCCTTCGTTTATATGCAGCGCTCTTAAAGATGGATTTAACGTTTTTTCAAGACAGGCCGTGGGCTTTATGACGAAAGAGGCCACAATGATAGGCTCTGAGACAAGAACCTCATGTCCTGTAAGGATAGTTAGGGATGCTGACAAACTTGAAAGTGTCTCTTTCCCCGGCCTGTATCCCTGCGGAGAAGGAGCAGGTTATGCAGGAGGGATAGTCAGCGCTGCGGTTGACGGAATGCGCTGCGCCAGAATGGCTGCCCGGGCGCTGTTAAACGGCAATTAATTTCCTTCGTGGTGTTTGCCGTCATTCATACATAATTCATAATACAAAAAACAGCCGCAAAAATGCAGCTGTTACAAGTATAGGCGCGATTGGGTTTGAACCAACGACTTCCACCGTGTGAAGGTGGCACTCTCCCGCTGAGTTACACGCCCGTGCGTTTCTGATGTTAGCCCAGAAGAGTTTTTTTGTCTACATCAAACATGACAAAAACGGTTTTGAGGACATGCTGCACCTTTCAGGATTGGGGTAGGGAGAAAAATCTGCGTCATGTCCTGCAAAACCTCATTTAAGGTATCACGAGTACGGATTAAAATGCAATTATAAATGGAATAATTTTACTAAATTTATGTAAAACTCTGATTCCAGTGAAACGCATATATTGGTGAGCTTTATCTGTCAAAAGCCTCATAATTACCTTTGCTCTGTCAATATTCAGGTTGAAAGCAGGGTTTTATACGAATACATATGACTATATATTTCCTAATATGGTAGTTTAATTCTTTCTCTATTCTTTCTATCGGATAGTCATTACGGTACGCCCGCCTCTTGATTCACAGCAGAATGAGCGGGCAAAAGTATAGCAACAGTATATTTCAATCTTTTTCATGGCGGCGGGACCGCAGGCTATCTTGAGCAGATATCCTTCCACGTTTTGCTTGTTCTTTCCTTCACGCGCCTTTCATCAATTGTAAGAAGCCGCCTGTTTTTCATTATCATTTCGCCGTTGCAGAAGACATTTTTGATATCCTCGGCCGTTGCCGAATAAACAAGGGCGGAGTAAACATTGTTTGTCGGAATGTTATTGACGGAATTCATGTTGACCATGATAAGGTCGGCCTTCTTACCTTTTTCAAGAGTACCTGTAAGTTTGTCCAGACCAAGGGCCTTCGCGCCGCCTGTTGTAGCCATCTTAAGCGCATCGTAGGGCCTTAGAGCCTTTGTATCCATTGTTGAGGCTGACGCTATCATGCAGCCCAGGTTTATTTCCTTCATCATGTTCAGACTGTTGTTGCTGCTGGCACCGTCCGTACCGAAGGCAAGAGGGATGCCTGCGTCTCTGAGTGTTTTTATTCTTGCTATACCGCTGGCCAGCTTACAGTTGCTGCTTGGACAGTGGACAATTGTGGTATCGTACTGTTTAAGGAGGTTTATTTCCTCATCAGTGAGGTGTACTCCGTGAGCCAGAATGGTTTTGTTTTTGAAGCAGCCTAAGGATTCAAGATATCTGACCGGTGTCAGTCCAAAGTCTTTTATGCTGTTGTCAACTTCAAGCTTTGTCTCGGTTATGTGCGTATGAAGCTTAAGGCCCATGTCCTTTGCCGCATCGGAGCCGTATCTGTAGCTTTCTCCCGATACGGTGTAAATTGCATGAGGCGCTATGCTTACGTTGATAAGCTCATTATTTGCGTACTTTATTATTCTCTGAAAATGTTCTCTAAAACGTTTTTTTGTATCATCAATATCACCGAAGAGGGTAAAGCCTATGTCAGCCCGGATGCCTGCATCTATTGCGCACCGGGCAGTTTCGCTCTGTATGAAATACATATCGGCAAAGGCTGTAATTCCGCTTTTTATCATCTCGGCAACGGCAAGTTCGGAAGAAATTCGTATATCCTCATCCGTGAGTTTGGCCTCTACGGCCCAGACCTGTTCAAGCCAGGCCTGAAGGCAGCTTTCGTCGTCCTTATAATTCCTCATCAGAACCATTGACGCGTGCGTGTGCGCGTTTGTAAAGGAAGGAAGAACTGCGTAGCCGTCCCCCTTTATGACCTTGGCCGGATAACAGGATTCGGGAGCCTTTGGGCCAATATATGAAATTTCGGAGCCTCGTATGCAGATATCCCCGATAAAAGCCGATTCCTCTCCCGTCATGGGAAGGATGAGTGCATGTTCAATAATCGTATTCATGTCTTCATTATAAACAACTTGCACGAGAATTAAAAGAAAGAGATAATGCTGATATGGATTTTACGGAACGTTTGCTTGAACGCACGAAAAGGCTTCGCGTAGAGGTAAATTCCCTTGTCTTCACCTACGGCGGCTATATTTACAATCCTCTGGATTATGCCTGGCCCATGCACGAGGCTTTTCTCAGGCGCTTTGTCAGAGAGGGCTCTCATGTTTTGTTTCTTGGAATGAACCCGGGGCCTTTCGGCATGATGCAGACGGGAGTACCCTTCGGTGAGATAAACGCGGTCAGGGATTATCTTTGCCTGAGCTTTTCCGTAGGCAAACCAGAACGCGAACACCCAAACCGTCCCGTCCTTGGTATGCGGACAACACGGTCAGAAGGCAGCGGAAGGCGGCTATGGTCTCTGATAAGTAAAAGATATCCCGATGCGGATGATTTTTTCAAAGAACACTGTATTTTCAACTATTGCCCGCTGGGCTTCCTTGATGAAGGAAAAACGGCAAAGAACTTTACTCCGGACCATCTTCCGAAGGATGAGAGGGTAAATCTTGAAAGAGTCTGCGACTCCTATCTGTCTGATGTAATAGGTATGCTAAACCCGGAGGCTCTGATAGGCGTGGGAAAATACGCAGAGGCTAAACTTCTATCCGTAAACACTGATTCTGGGAGGATTGTTTCTTCAATAATCCATCCAAGCCCCGGAAATCCTCAGGCAAACGTGGACTGGGACGGAAAAACCGTTTCCAAAATGAAGGAACTTGGACTATGGAACTGAAAGCTCCCGCAAAGGTTAACTGGCATCTTGCAGTAGGCTCTAAACGCCCTGATGGCTATCATCCGATTCTATCCGTTTTCCAGCTTTGCTCCCTGCACGATGTTCTTGAAGTGGAACTTTCCTCCGGGCCCTTTTCAGTAAGCGTTCAGGGACTTGAGGCTTTATGCGAAAAGGGGACATCTACGCTGGATAAAGCCGCCGTACTCTGGCATGAGGAAACAGGCTTTGACAGGGCTGTAAATATTAAAATCAAAAAAAATATACCAAGCTCCGCCGGGCTTGGAGGAGGTTCTTCGGATGCCGCGAGCCTTCTTCTCTATCTTAACAGCCTGCGTGAAAAACCCTTTGACAGGGCAGCTTTGATGAGCCTTGGGGCAAAAGTAGGCTGCGATTTGCCGTTTTTTCTTTCAGGCTGTAATGCCGCAGTTGTGACCGGACTGGGAGAAAAAGTCAGGCCAATTGAGGCAAGAACCGATTTGTCAGGGTTTATCATTATCCGCGATACGGAAAAAGTAAGCACTAAAGAAGCCTACAGCGCTTTGGATTCAAGAAAAAATGTTCCTGTTCTTGATTCGTACGGAGCGAAACTTGAGCAAATATACAGGCGTCCTGTGGGAGAGTGGTCTTTTTACAATGACTTTGACATGGTAAACGCCGAACCTGACATAAGAGTTCTTAAAGGGGAAAAGCTTATCCTGACAGGAAGCGGAAGCTGTTATGTCCTTCTTACGGACAGAAAATCATTGGAACTTCCCCGGGGATGCAAGGCAGTCAAAGTTGAATTCCACACCTGAATAATGACATGGTTTATTGACTTTAAACTGCCTTGATTGGTAGTATTCCAATGGTCCGTAACGCGGGCTTGTTAATATTCTGGCCGTTAGCCCAATGGTTAAGGCACCGGGTTTTGGCTCCGGTTATGGTAGTTCGATTCTACCACGGCCAGCATTTTCATTATTTCAGTTCAAAAACAACATTTACAGCTATCTCCGCGCTGAGAAGCCCGGTAGGAGTCTGGGTTGCATATGAAGTATCGGCAGCAGCTTCCATTGCCATGAGGTCTGAACGCTTGAAGGATGTATTTGCATAGCTTGTATAGTCTTCGCTTATATTTACAGGCCTTGAGACTTCCAGTCCCGCCTGTTTCGCATACAGCTGAGCTTTTTCCAGCGCGTCTTTGTAGGCAAGCTCTCTGGCCTGCTTTGAGGCTTCAGCTTTACGTGTGGAGTCGAAGCTGACGTTATAAAACTGTATTCCTGTCAACCGTGTGCCAAGAGCGTCTGCCAGGGATGGAAAACTATTCAGGTTTCTCATTGTCACATAAACTGTCTGACTTACTGATTCACCGTCCTTTATCTGCTTTCCGTTTTCCCAGTAGTAATCCGTGCTGAAATTCAGAGCAGCAGTTGAGATATCTTTATCTTCAATCTTAAATTCCTTAAGGATATTCAAAACAGCTGTCATATTCTTATTGACAGCCTGCTGCGCTTCTGCTGTGGTAGACGCTTTTTCATGAATATTGACGCTGAAATTTACAAGGTCTGCTTCAAGATAAACCGTTCCGCGGCCTGAAACTGAAACCGAAGTTCTTTCTTTTGTGACCTGATCAACCCTTATACAGGATGTCAAACTCAGAACGACAATAGCCAGAAATAAAATGAATGCGATGTTTTTAAATGTCTTGTTTTTCATGTAAATCCTCATTTTCTTATATTAAGTTTAGAGCCTGTTTTCCGGGCGGATGCCAGAATGTGCTCCATTTTTATTTCGTTTATTCCGTCAAGGTGGCTTAATGCCCGGGCTTCATTCAGTACGGCTTCTATTGCAGCGCATGAAAGCCCGTCAAATGCCGCTGCCAGGAATTCAGGAGTAAGCGCGCTGTCCAATGTTTTCCCCTTTGTGTACAGTTCTACAAGTCTTATCCTTGTGCGCGCGTCAGGATTTCCTACGGTATACTTCAAATCAAAGCGCCCGGGGCGTATAAGGGCAGGGTCAAGCGAAGCATAGGAATTTGTGGCCGCTATTACCATAAGCCCGTTGTTTTCCGTAAAACCGTCCATCTCGTTCAACATTGTAGTAATGATTCTGTTGTTTTCCTTGTCTATTCCGGTTCCCGCATAGTTTCTGCGTTCTCCTATGCTGTCAAACTCATCAATGAAAATTATGCATGGTCTGTGCCTTAGAGCCTTGCCGAAAAGCATTTTTATTTTGCGCGCTCCCATACTCATCATCGCGCTCTGAAAATCGGCTCCCTTTGTGGCTATAAAATTAACATCGGCTTCCTGGGCAAGCGCCTTTGCAAAAAGGGTTTTTCCGTTTCCCGGAGTACCCTCCAGTATCACTCCCTTAACGGGTCTAAGTCCTTTTCCCGCATATTTTTGTGGGTTTTTAAGAACATCCACAAGAAACATCATGTCATGCTTTACGTCGTCCATTCCCGCTATATCGTCAAAGCGTATTCCCGTGTTCTGTACGACCCTGAAGGTTTTTCTGCTGTAATCTATGAGCTTGAAAACGCCAAAGGCGGCGGCGCCGAAAAAAACAATGTCAAAAACCACATCCAAAACTGATGTTACGGACGCGCCGTTTTTTACGGTTACAAGCGCCCCCGCCTCAAGAAGCCTTTCCTTAAGTGTTCCGCTTTTGGGATTGTCCGTTACAAAGCTTCCTTCGTCAGTGAAAAAAATGATTTTTTCTTCTTCAATGATGGCCTTATTTATCTTCTTGCTCTCAAGTTTTTCAGCAAATGAAGAATACGTGATATAGTTTGCTTTGCGTTTAAGAGAAGAACCCGACTCAATGTCAATGATTCCCGCGACATCCAGAGCAAGAACCGCTATGACTGCCAGTACAAGGATAAAAAGTATAGCTTTCAAAACCTTGAAATTTCGCTTCATGCCGGTATTATATCACAAAGGAGTCTTTTCTTCATTGGGCTGTGGACAATATCGCCGCACTTTGCTATATTTACCTCGCCTAAGGCAAATTTAATGGTAATTGGCTGTGCCAATGAGAGTAGGAGACAAAAATGATTACAATCAACGCGTTACCCAGAACAGAAGATTTCGGCTCGGCAGGTTCAAGAAGACTTGTACGCGCGGGCAAGCTTCCTGCAGAAATGTACGGAAAAGACGGAAACCTTCACATCATCCTTGATGCGCATGATTTCGAGTATACACTCAGAAAGCTCGCTGTAGGAAAAGAGTGTGAAGTTGTACTTGAAGGAAAGACCTATAAATGCGTCTTTAAGGCCCTTCAGGAAAACATCATGCTTGGAACTCTGATTCACGCAGATTTCCAGATTGTATGATTATAGTACTTGGACTTGGAAATCCGGGTTCCGAATACGAACATACAAGGCATAACGTCGGTTTTGACGCCGTAAGCAAGGCAGCAGCGTTTTTTCAGGTTCCTCTGAAAAAGCGCTGTTTCCGTTTGTACCGGCAGGCAAAGATTCGCGGCACGGGAGGAAAAGACGCCATTCTTGTCCAGCCGCTTACGTTTATGAATGCCAGCGGCAAAATTCTCGGAAGCTTCTCAAAAACTGACGACTATGTTGTTGTCTGTGATAACATGGATTTGGCCGCGGGCGGTCTTAGAATACGAAAAGGCGGCGGTTATTCCGGACAGAAAGGACTTGGCAGCATTGCCGAGGCCCTTGGGCGGAGCGATTTTCTGCGAATTTACATTGGCATAGGACGTCCTGCGGAAAGGGTTCAGGTCGCAGACCATGTTTTGGGAATAGAGCCTGAAGGTGAAAAGAAGCAGGCTGTAGACAAAGCTGTTGAAGATGCTTCAAAGGCGATAGTAAAATATATAGGCGGCGCGTCCGTAGAGGAACTTCAGCTTGAATTCAACAGAAAAGGCATTCAGTGAAAAGATAAAAAAGCTCATTCCGGAAGAAGGCAGGTTAATAATAGCTTTTTCAGGTGGTTGCGATTCACTTGCGCTGCTTGCGCTTTGCGCGGAAACAATTAAGAAAGACCGAATAGTCCCTGTTTACGTTAACCACAGATTGAGAGACACTGAAGAGCTTGAAAAAGAGCTTGTTCTGAACAGAGAAAACTGCAGAAGCCTGGGGCTTGAGCTTGTTGAAAAAACTCTTGAAAAAGGAAGTGTTGAAAAGCTTTCAATAAAACGCGGCGGAGGTCTGGAGGACGCGGCCAGATACCTGCGTTATGAGGTTCTGGAAAAAGAACGGCTCATAAGAGAAGCTTCGCGCATTCTTACTGCCCACCACCGGCAGGATCAGATAGAAACCCTGATAATGAGGCTTTCAAACGGTTCTCCGGTGACCTCGCTTCGCGGCATAGCGGAAAAGGACGAAAACCGCCATCTGGTCAGGCCGCTTCTTGAATTCGGCAGGGACGAACTTGAAAACTATCTGCAAAAACGCGGTTTTAAATGGAGCACCGACACAACAAATACGGATGAGCACTACTACAGAAACAGGGTAAGAAATACACTTCTGCCGGAAATGAAAGCGATTTGGCCGGATTGTGAGAATGCGATTTCAGGTCTTGGAAAACAGGCTGCCGCGCTTTGTGATAAGGTAAATATTCCTGCCGGAACGGAAATTGAACTGAATGTCTTTGAAAATCTTGACCCTTCTTCCAGGGTAAAGTTTCTTTTTTCAATGTGGGACTCCCTTTTCGGAGAGAAGGAACTTCCCATGTCCCTTGTAATGCGCGTTCTTAAGGCTGTTGAAGACGGTTTTACCCAAACGGTGGGCGCGAACGGCGCTCTGTTTACCGTCTATCATGGAAAGCTCTACCTCACAGACCCCGGGCAGGATGAAATTTTCGGTTCTTTCGAAGCGGAGATAAACACGGACGCGGAACAATCAATAACCCTGCCTGATGGTATGGTTTTTAAAACAGGAATGGTTTTTGAGGATTTGGATGTTTGTCAGGACATTGTCCTGAGACTCGACCCGAAAAAGTTCGCTTCGCGGGCAAGGTTGCGTTTTGCAAGAACGGGTGACCGGATACTGCTGAAAAGCGGCGAAAAGACCGTTGCGAGGCTGCTTCAGAATATGGGAATCCCGGGCGTTTTGCGAAAGAGAGTTCCCGTTATCACGGATGACGATGGGCTTTGTGCTGTTATGGGGCGTGTTTACGGAGGCAGAGATAGAATTTGTGTGAAGTTTATTACTTCTCTTGCCCGAAATCATTTTCCTTTATATATTGTCACTAAAGGTTAATTTATGGACAACAACGATAAAGACAAGGATCTCGGAAACGAGAGGCCTGAACAGACAAACGACAATAAGGATAATGCAAAATCCTACTGGAAAGAGACTCCGTATGACGAGATTCGGCATGTGAAGCCCGAAGGTTTTGCCGGTCTTGAATCCGGGCCTTCAAAGAAAGATGACGGAAAAAAAGAAAACGGCGACGGAAAACGTGACAGCGACCCTGATGTATACTGGAGACCCGGAAATTCATCTGATAACGGACGCGGACAGAACGGTCGGGGACAAAACCCTCCGCGCCAGAATCCCGATATGGGCGGAAACGGGCCTTTCGGCTCAAGAAAGAACAAAATCGGTCTTATAGCTTTCGCCGTACTTATAATTTTGTTTGCGCTTACGCTTTTTTCAACCAATAACTCGATAAATGAAGTTTCCTATTCGAAATTCAAGAGCGCTGTTGAAAGCGGCAGGGTTTCCCGCGTAAATATCAAGAATAATACGAACATAATATTCACAACGACGGACGGCGCCGAATACAGGGCAAGAATCCCTTACCGTGACGATAATCTTCTTACGCTGCTTGAACAGAACAACGTTGAGATAGCCGGCTCGGATGCCGACATCTCCGTGCTTGCGTTGATACTTGAGTTCCTGCCATGGATTGTTTTCATAGGCTTTACAGTTATGCTTCTGCGCCAGACATCCGGAAGCGGGCAAATGATGCAGTTCGGCAAGAGCCATGCCAAGCAGTATACGGACAAGGATGTAAAAATCACCTTCAGGGACGTTGCGGGGCAGAAAGAGGCCAAGTACGAACTTCAGGAAGTGGTTGAATTTCTGAAGGACCCGAAAAAATATTCGGAAATAGGAGCGAAAATACCAAAGGGTGTTTTGCTTGTTGGGCCTCCGGGAACAGGTAAAACCCTCATAGCGAAGGCTGTTGCCGGCGAAGCGGGAGTTTCATTCTTCCACACAAGCGGTTCGGATTTTGTTGAGATGTTCGTAGGTATGGGAGCCGCCCGTGTAAGAGACCTGTTTGATCAGGGAAGAAAGCATGCTCCGTGTATACTTTTCATTGATGAAATTGATGCGGTAGGACGTTCAAGAGGCAGCGGTCTTGGCGGAGGCCATGACGAAAGAGAGCAGACTCTGAACCAGATTCTTGTAGAGATGGACGGTTTCGATACCGCAACCGGAGTTATTGTCATTGCGGCTACAAACAGGGCTGACGTTCTTGACCCCGCGCTTCTGAGGCCGGGCCGTTTTGACAGGCAGGTTGCGATTAGCCTTCCCGATATCAACGAAAGAGAAGATATCCTCAAAATACATGCATCCCATGTGAAGACGGCTCCTGAAGTAGATCTTAAGATAATAGCGCGCGCCACACCGGGCGCTTCCGGCGCCGATTTGGCCAACCTTGTCAATGAAGCCGCGCTGTTTGCCACAAGAAACGGACGCAGAGCCGTTACAATGGAAGATTTTGAGCAGGCCAGAGACAAGATGGTTCTTGGAGTTGCAAGAAAAAGCCATGTAATGACGCCTGAGGACAAGCTTCTTACAGCCTACCATGAAGGCGGACATGCTCTTTTATTCTATTACCTGCCGGATATTGACCCTCTGTATAAAGTTACAATCATCCCGCACGGCAATGCGGGCGGAGTTACGATGGGTCTTCCCGAAACGGATCAGTCCTACATGAAAAAGAGCGCTCTCATGAGCCACATAAAAATGGCAATGGGAGGCTACATAGCCGAAAAACTCCTTAACGGACAGACTTCAACCGGTCCCAGTTCCGACATAAAGCAGGCAACCGATATTGCAAGGCGTATGGTTACGGAGTGGGGCATGAGTGACCTTGGCTTCATAAGTCTGGGTTCGGAAGGCGAGCCTCTGTTCCTTGGAAGGGAGATAACCCGGCATAAGGATTTCAGCGATGAAACGGCAAAAAAAATTGATGAGCAGATTCAGAAGATACTGAAAGAATGCATGGACGATGCCACAAGAATTCTTACAGAAAACAGGGAACAGCTTGACAAGCTGGCGCAGGCGCTTGTTGAAAGGGAAACTCTTGATGATAACGATGTAAGAGAGCTTTTGGGGTTTGAGGCTGTTGGCGGAAAGAATTCCGACATAAGGTAATTCCCGTCCCGAGCAATTTTATTTATTTTGAAAATAGTTTATGATAGACGCTGGCTGTAACGGCCGGCGTTTATTTTAAGGGGAAAAAAATGGTTGATTCTGCCCACAAAAGGAATTTCTGCATAATTGCGCATATTGACCACGGTAAGTCCACACTGGCCGACAGGTTCATAGAAAAGGCCAGGCTGGTCACAACCAGGGGCTCAGGGCAAACTCAGATACTGGACAACATGGACATTGAGCGCGAAAGAGGGATAACCATAAAGAGCCAGGCCGTCACAATCCCTTACACCGCATCGGACGGGGAACTGTACGAGCTTAACCTTGTAGATACCCCGGGCCACGTAGATTTTTCCTATGAGGTATCAAGAGCAATAAGTTCCTGCGAGGGAGCCCTTCTTCTGATAGACGCCACACAGGGAGTGGAAGCCCAGACTCTTGCCAATCTGTATATGGCGCTGGAGCACAACCTTGAAATAGTTCCGGTAATCAACAAGATAGACCTCGCAAGCGCGGATATACCTTCTTGCATGGAGCAGATAGACCATGACCTTGGTCTGGATGTGGATATGGCCCAAAAGGTTTCGGCAAAAACAGGCGAAGGTGTGGACCGGCTTTTTGAAGCCATTGTCAAATATATTCCGGGACCTGTGGAGAATTCCAATGCGCCTCTTAAGGCTCTTATCTTTGACAGCCACTATGATTCGTACCGCGGCGTAATTGTGCATTTCAGGATTTTCGGAGGAAGTGTTTCTGAAGGCGATGAGATAATGTTCATGAACAGCCATGCCACATACAAGGTAGAGGAAGTGGGGATTTTCCAGCTTAATCTGATAAGAACACGAACCTTAAGTTCCGGCGATGTGGGCTATTTCATAGCGGGAATAAAGAACATAAGCGATATACGTGTAGGTGATACCGTAACCCTTGCCTCAAATCCCGCGCCTGAGGCCTGTGAGGGTTTCAAGGATGTAAAGCCCGTTGTGTTCAGCTCCATTTATCCTGTTGATACGAACGACTATGAGGAACTTCTGGACGCCATAGACCGCCTGAAACTCAATGATGCCTCTTTGGTATATGAAAAAGACAGCTCTGTTGCTCTTGGACAGGGTTTCAGGTGCGGCTTTCTTGGAATGCTGCATCTTGAGGTTGTGCAGGAGCGTATAGAAAGGGAATTCGGACTTTCCATAGTCTTAACCAGCCCGTCAGTAAGATACTACATACATATGAAAAACGGAGAGGTTCTTGAGGTGGATAACCCCATGGAATATCCTGAGCCCATGAGGATTGACTATGCGGAAGAGCCTTACATCAAAGCCAGCGTAATAACCCCGTCCGCCTATGTGGGCACAATAATCACTCTTTGCATGGAAAAGAGAGGGGTTCAGACAGGCATGAACTACATAGACACCAGGAGAGTGGAGCTTGTTTATGAAATGCCGCTTGCGGAAGTTCTTTTTGAGTTCTACGACAGGCTGAAATCAATTTCAAGAGGCTACGCCTCATTTGACTATGAGATAATAGGCTACAGAAAAACAGACCTTGTACGTTTGGATATCCTTGTAAACGGAGAACCCTGCGATGCCCTGAGCATGCTGGTTTTCAAGGACAACGCCGTTCCTCGAGGCCGCCAGGCCTGTGAAAGGCTGCGGGAAGAGATTCCCCGGCATCAGTTCAAGATACCAATTCAGGCTGCCATAGGAGGCAACATCATTGCAAGAGAGACTATCAACGCTTTCAGAAAAGATGTTACCGCAAAGTGCTACGGCGGTGATATTACAAGGAAAAGAAAACTTTTGGAAAAACAGAAGGAAGGCAAAAAACGAATGAAGCTTGTAGGCAACGTTGAAATTCCGCAAAGCGCCTACCTTGCCGTACTTAAGAGCAAAAGCGACGACGAATAAACGGAGGAAAGTATGGAAGTCAGGGAATATACCTGCAAAAACGGCGATTATTCTTTTTCAATCATCAATCTTGGATGCGCGGTTACGTCCATCCGCACGCCTGACAGGGAAGGAAAAATCGCCAATGTGACCCTGCCTTTCGTAAATGCCGTTGAAGACCCTGAAGCCGTACTTGACTCGGGTTGCTTTTTCGGTTACACCGTAGGGCGTTTTGCCAACAGAATAGGCGGAGCAGGTTTTACTCTTAACGGGAAAAAATATTCTTTCGAAGCAAACAACGGCCCCAACTTTCTTCACAGCGGTAAAGCCGGTTTATGGGCAAGACTCTGGAACGTAAGACACACAGAAGACGGATTTATCTGCTCCATAAAGGTTTCCGAGCAGGAGGACGGTTTCCCCGGAGACGCCGATATCCGTGTCCGCTTTTCCATGTCGGCTGACGGCGTCTTCAAGATACACTACAGCGTTACCTGCACTGAAATCTGCCCGATAAACCTGACTAACCACACCTATTTCAATCTCACGGGAGACCCATCAAACGATATACTTTCCCACAGGGCTCAGATTTTCTGCAGCCGCATTGTCAGCGTGGGACCGGGCCTTATACCGGACGGCGCGCTTACTTCTGTGGATTCCACAGCCTTTGATTTCAGGAATGAAAAAACCTTTGGTCGCGACATAAACGCGAAGGAACTTGAATTGGCTGGCGGTTATGATCATGCGTTTGTCATAGACAGACCGGATAACGAAAGCCGAGGCTTCACACGCTTTGCCAGAGTCTTTGACGAAAAGTCGGGAAGGGTGCTTCAGGCCTATACGGATCTCCCGGCTTTCCACCTTTATACAGGAAATTACCTTGACGGAAGCTACGCAGGCTATCAGAAGAATCACGGTTTCTGTCTTGAAACGGAGTTTTACCCTGACTGCGTGAATCATGAAGATTTCCCTTCCTGCCTTGTTTCGCCGGGAGAGCTTTTTGAAAGCACTACCGTTTACCATTTCTATACGGATAAGAATTCAAATACCGAAAACTGAGAAGGGGGGGGGATGAATGGAAGAGGTTAAAGTAATAGGAATAACCGGAGGTTCCGGCAGCGGGAAATCCACAATTGTCAGAAAAATCAGCGAAGTCTGTCCCGACTTTGCCTTCATACCTCAGGATAATTACTATAAGAGTGCCGTTTTTGTAAACAATTCCAATATTACGGCATACAACTTTGACCACCCGGATGCCTTTGACATAGAGCTTCTCCACAGGCATCTTAGCGCTCTTAAGAGAAAAGAAGCCATTGAGATGCCGCAGTACGATTTTGTGCATCACTGCAGGAAAAAGGAAACAATAAGAATTGAACCTCAGCCTCTTATTATTGTAGAGGGCCTTATGGTTCTCTACGACCCTGAAATAAGAAAACTGCTGGATTTGAAGATTTTTGTAGATACTCCCGATGACATAAGATTTATAAGAAGGCTCCTTCGCGATATAAACGAAAGGGGAAGAACCCTGGACAGCGTTATCAGACAGTACCTTGAAGTAGTTCGTCCCGGGCATGCCTCATTCATTGAGCCCACAAAGGAATACGCTGATTTGATAGTCCCCGAAGGCGGGCACAATGAAAAAGCCCTTGAGGTTCTTATTTCATTCATACGTGATATAAACCGCAGAAAATAGTATTACAGAAGAGCCTTACCGTGGCGCCGGAAAGCAATTCTCTGCGCTCTCATGTACCTGAAGCTGAAAGTATGAGGAATATCGTCGAATCCTCCGCAATAGAGTCTGCTGCATCTGAGTATTCTGGAAATTCCAAATATTGTACCCCTGACAATGCCGAACTTAATTACACTTTTTTTGAAATATTCGGAGCATGTTGGGCTGTAAATACAGTTTCCGCCAAGAAGAGGGGAGATAAACTTCTGATAGCCGCTCAGGGGCAGAAGGTATATTTTTCTTAGGATGTTCCGGCCCATAAGCATAAAATAACCGTAAGGGAAGTTTTATTCAATCCTGACGGCACGCTTGAAACGCATTGCAGGCTCAAAGGGTTTGACTAAACCTGCTGTTATGTTTTATATTATTTTCTGAAATTGTATAAATTTTCCATATACGGAGGAATAATATGGCAGGTGCTATTTCTAAAAACGCCCATCGTGAAGGGTCAAAGGTCCTGGTAAGCCGCTGGGGTGGCGAAATCAAGACAAAGTCCATCTTTGAGAACGGTAAGCTTCATCATATTGCTTATTGCACAAAGAGTGGCAATACAGCCCGTAAGCCAAAGGATTTGATGTGAGCCTTTGACGTCAAAGCCCGCCCTTGCGCGGGTTTTTCTGTTTTGAAAGTTGAATTTGACATTTAAAAACGAGTTTTCGGTTAAAAAACTTTTTTTAAGAGTATCATGTTCAATGCCGTTATGCTATTATATTTTTGTTATAGATTGAGAACGTCATGAGGAGGAAACACGTGAATCGTTTTTCAAAGACCATTTATCTGACAATTTTGGCATTAGTCATGGTTTTCGTATTTGCGGGCTGTAAGACAGCCACAGTCGAAACGGGCGAGCCAGTTGAAGTTGCAGTTCCTGCCCCCGAAGAGCCGGCAAAGGCAGAGACCGCACAAGCCACAGAAACTCCTGCAGCGGAAGCACCTGCAGTTAAGGCTGAAGAGCCTGTAGTCAAAGCTGAAGAGCCCGCAGCAGCTGCCGAACCTGAAGCAATAACGCAGAAATACAGCCTGTTCGGTTATGAGATTTCAGTTAAAGCCGGCGTTGGCCGCGCAGAAATAACATATCCGGCGGCAGTAATAACCGAATCCGATATTGCGGCTCTTGTAAATTATGCTGTAGCGAATTACGGCGCGGTTTTAAAGGATGTTACCTACGAAGCAAAGAACGGTGTACTTGTTCTTACATATCCCAAGACATGGGGAGAAGCAGAGTTCAATATGGCAGCCAATGACGTTATGAAATATGTCGCGATGGTTACCGAAACTCCTGTAGAAGAAAGCCCAATTGAGACTGCTGAACAGACAAAGGCTCCTGATGTAATTACAAGAACCATTTCCCTCTACGGCTATGAAGCAACCGTTACCTGTGAAAGGTCTCTTGATGACAGAACCTTGGTTATCACATATCCTTCATTCATAACAAACGCTGAAATTGCGCAGGCAGCCAAGGCAGCCTATGCCGCATATGGCAAGTATCTTGAAGGCACAGCCCTTTATATTGATAACGGAAAAGCAACCCTCACGTTCCCGGTATCCCTTACAGAAGACGATATTGATTATGCGGTGGCAATTCTCAATGCTGAACTTCCCACATATGTTGCGTCTATGTTTACACAGGAAGCACCTGCCGCAGAGGCACAGGAAGTCGCAGTAGTCGCGGAAGAGCCTAAGGCAACTGTAGAAGAAGCACCTGCAGCTCCGGCAGCAACACAGGAAACAACCACAACTGCCGCTCCTTCAGCTGAGACAACTACAACAGCTCCGGCAGCAACTGAAACAAGGACAACCACAACTACCACCACATCCGCGCCTGCTTCAACAGCTTCAACAGCTTCGACAGCAACAGGAGCTGCAGCGGCGGCAAGCGCAGCTAAGGACGCGGCAAAGAAGTCCGGCGGAAACGGCGGTCTTATCGTAGTGATAATAGTTCTGATTGCAGCAATTGGCGCAGCGGCTTACATCCTTCTTAAGAAGAAGAAAAAATAATAAAGCCTAACGCGTATTAAGAGCAGGTTCGGATTTCCGGAGCTGCTCTTTTTTTATTTGCTTTGCAATGTTTAATTAATACCTAAATAAAAAGAAAGCTAAATCCTTACTTAAAAGAATTTAGCTTTAATTGTTCATCTCCCCGAGACGGACTCGAACCGCCGACAGGGTGGTTAACAGCCACCTGCTCTACCGACTGAGCTATCGGGGAATGCTCAAAGAACACATTGAAATTACTAATTATCGTGATTTTAGTCAATCCCTTTGGCATAAAAACGCCGTTTCATTTTGCTTTTCTGAAACGGCGTTCCTTGTTTATCGTTAATTGAACTGTTTGATAATTGCTTTGATTTCTTTCAGCCTGTCATCAAGCTCGCTTTGGGTTTTGGCTTCAGCCACTATCCTGAGGTACGGCTCCGTATTTGATTTTCTTACGCTGAACCACCATGTAGGGAACTCAATCCTGTAACCGTCAAAGTCCATGACGCGTGTTGGATTCATCCCGGTATACTTGTCGTGAAGGGCCGCAATGGCTTCATCCTTTTGCTCAAGCTTGAAGTTAATCTCGCCGCTGTTTGCATAGGCTACTATCTCGTCAACAAGGCTGCCAAGAGTCTTTCCCTGCTTCTTAAGAGCCACGACTGTCTGAAGAACTATAAGTGAGGCAAGAATACCGCTGTCGCAATTGTTGAAATCCCTGAAGTAGTAGTGGCCCGCAAGCTCCCCGCCGAAGATACACTTTTCTTCTCTTATCTTCATCTTCGCGTAGGCGTGGCCGACTTTCCAGATAATAACCTTTGTCGCGCCCAGCTTCTCAAGATATTCGGTTGTAGATCTGGATGTCCTGATATCAACAAGGACCGAGCCTTTCTCCCTGTTAAGGTAGTACATACCCAAAACACCTGTTATGTAGTCCGGTTGTATGAAACGCCCGCGTTCATCAATAAACATAACCCTGTCGGCATCTCCGTCATAAATTATGCCGCAGTCCGACTTGTTGTCCTTAACGGCCTTCATAATCTGCCTGCAGTTTTCCACTTCAAGAGGATTAGGCTCATGACCGGGAAAAGTTCCGTCCAGAACATCATTGATGTATTTGGCATGGTTGCCGAAAAGTTCTTTCACAAAGAGGTTGCTCATGCCGTTTGAAGCGTCAACGGAAATGTTGAGGTCGCTGAGCTCCGGCAGATACTGCTTCTGATAGTTCAGATAAGCTTCATGAACATCCTTGTCAATTATCTTGCCGCGTTTGCATTCACATACGGGCTGAACGGGAAGCTCATTGACCATTTTTTCAAGTTCCTTAAGGCCTGTGTCGCCGCCTACAGGAATCGCGAGGGAACGGGATATCTTCATTCCGTTGTACTGTTTTGGGTTGTGGCTTGCGGTTATCTGCACAGAGGCATCAGCCTTCAGGTAGACCGTCGCGAAATAGACCATGGGAGTTGTCGCAAGGCCTATATTCCATACGTCTACACCGGCATCGTTTATACCCTTGCAGAGATTTTCAAAAATCTCGTCACTGGTAAGCCTTACGTCGCGTCCTACCACAACATACTTGCAGGGAAGGAGTTTAGGAAGGAAGTACCCTACCTTGTAAACCGTTTCCTTGTTGAAATCCTGGTTGTACACACCACGAATGTCATAAGCTTTGAATGCGCCCATATTTTTCTCCTTGAAGCCGGGGATTAACCCTTACTTTTCTCTATCATTTTTTCAACGGTTTTGTCTATGAACTGAAAGTACATGATTTTTCCGTCTTTCATTTTGATTTCCGTAACCACTTCTGAAAACAGCCTGCCAAGCAGGTTCGCGGTGCGGACTTTTTCGGCTTTAATGTAACCTGAAACGAATTTCTTTGCCGCTTTCTTCCTGACCGTGCGGACGGTCTCTACATCCCCGGGGTCAAAATCCGACTCATACTTTTCATACTTCGGGGTGTTTTTGCCCGGTTTTATTCTGAAGCCGAAAAAGTTTGTTTCGTGTTCAAAGTCCTCGAACCAGAAATGGTTGTTTACATCGTAGAAAAAAACGCCGTAATCACGCACAGTTCCTCTGTTGTCGGCATAGAAGGTAGAGAAGGTTTTATAACCTATTGTGCCGCCGCGCCGAATTTCTATTTCGCTTAAAAAAGCTTTGGCGTCCGCATCAGTTACAGTTGACATAATAATCCTCCGTCCATCTATCTTTTTTCCATTTTAACATATATACTGCCTGAGAAAACATGGAAAAGCAGAAAAATGGACCACATTGATAAGGATTTTGGAAAGATATTGAAAAACAACGCCCAAAATCTGAGGCATGAGCTTCTTCCCGCAGGCACAGACTGTTTCCGCGTTTATGACAGGAACCTTTCAGGGTATCCCGTTTCAGTTGATATTTACGGCCTTTACGCCAAAGTCACAGATTACGGCGAGGAACCTCTTTCCGATGAAGATAAAGCAGTCTGTCTGGATATCTGTTCCCGTATGCTCTATCTTGAAAAAGAAAATGTTATTTATGCGTACAGAGCAAAAAGAGCGGTTCATGAGCAGCATGAGAAAACGGATGAAGAAGCTGTAACAACAACAGTTCATGAAAACGGCCTTTCTTTTTTTGTGGACCTTACGACATATGTCGATACGGGACTGTTTCTTGACCACATGGTAACAAGGTCGCTTATTCGTGAACGCAGCGCCAATGCGGATGTACTGAATCTCTTTTCCTATACGGGAAGTTTTTCGGTTTATGCCGCCGCGGGTCTTGCTAACTCCGTAACAAGCGTGGATATGTCGGCAACCTATACAAGGTGGGCGGAGAAGAATCTGCGGGCCAACGGCTACAGCGGAGATATGTACAGGTGCGTCTGCGAAGACGCGAATGTTTTTGTGCGCAAGGCTATGGAAAAAGGTCAAAAGTATGACATTATCATATTTGACCCTCCAAGCTTTTCAAACAGCAGGAAGATGGAAGAGGATTTTGATGTTTCCAGGGACTACGCGGACTGGATTCGTAATCTCTTCTCTATTTTGAAAAAGACGGGAATTATCCTGTTCTCAACCAATCTGGGGACTTTCCGGATGGATAGAAGAAAGCTCAGAGGTCTGAGCATTAAAGAAATAACCGGTGCAGCGGCTGCGCCGGGTTTTGTTAAGGGTCGTACAGGTACGGCCAGGAGTTGGATGATGGCATTTGATGATGAATCGCTTTCACTGGATTGGAGCGAGCCGGAGAAGAAGTCCGAAAAGAGTACGGACAAGTCAAAGAGAAGGACTGAACGGGACGGAAGAAGAGGCGAGAGAGCAGAGCGTTCAGGAGAAAGGCGTCCGTACGGACGGGAAAGGTCTGAAAGAACGGACAGACCTTATTATCGTGACAGGAACAGCGGCGACAGACCGGCATATGGAAATCGCTATGCTAAGGACGGAGAGCAGCGCAGAAGCCGCTATTCCGATAATGGACAGAGATTCTACGGTCACAGGTCTTTTGATGATGACAGACCGTACAGAGAACGCTCAGAAAGAGCGGGCAGGTCTTACGGCAGAAACGACAGATTTGAAAGACCTGAGCGTCCATACAGCTCATTCCGTGAAAGCGGAGACAGGCCCGAAAGACGTGACAGACCCTTCAGACGTGAAGGCGGCTATGACAGGAACAGCAGACCGGGAACTTTCCGCAGAGATGATGAGGGCAGGGGTTTTGAAAGAAAGTTTAAAACAGACCGTCCTGACCGCAGCCGTGGGAATTCAGGCTCAAAGAAGCCGTTTGGCTATGAGTCTTTTAAACCTGCGCGTTCACGTGAAGACAGTACGGATTTCTTCTGGAACAGCGAAGACCTTGATTCGAAGAAAAAAGATTAAGCATATATACTAAAAAATGAGGTGTCCAGAAACACTTCATTTTTTGCTTCAGGCATCTCACAGCCCCATTTTTGCTTTCTGTTTTGCCCATGAATCCTTAAGCGTTACCGTCCTGTTGAAGACAGGATGTTCAGCCGTGCTGTCATAGTCCGGCGTGAAATAACCGCTTCTTATGAACTGAAGGTATTCTCCGGGTTTCGCGTCTGATACGCAAGGCTCTATTTTCGCATCTTTCACGATTACAAGCGATTCGGGGTTAAGGTCATCAAGATAGTTTCCCGTCTCGCCACCCGGGTATTCCGTTTTGAACAGCTTGTCGTAAAGCCTTACTTCGCAGTTCACGGCATACTTTGCGCTTACCCAGTGGCTTGTTCCTTTAACCTTGCGTCCGTCGGGCGTTTCGCCTCCGCGGGACTGCGGATCATAGGTGCAGTGGACAACTGTGATTTTTCCGTCAGCATCCTTTTCAAAGCTTACGGCTTTTACATAGTAGGCAGTCTTAAGACGTATTTCATTGCCGGGATAAAGACGGTGGTAGCCCTTGGGCGGGACTTCCATGAAGTCTTCGCTTTCTATGAACAGTTCCTTCGTGAAAGGTATTTTTCTTGTGCCCGCGTTGGGGTCTTCCGGGTTGTTTTCAATTTCAAAGTACTCAGTCTGAGCCTCCGGATAGTTGTCTATCACAAGCTTTATCGGATTCAGAACGGCCATGACACGCTTTGCGCGTTTGTTAAGGTCTTCACGGACGCAGAATTCCATAAGGGAGTAATCCACAACGGACTCGACCTTTGCGACTCCTACTCGTGAAACGAAATCCTTCATGGACTCGGGTGAATAGCCGCGCCGTCTTATACCGCTGATTGTGGGCATTCTGGGGTCATCCCAGCCGCTTACCAAGCCAAGCTTTACAAGGTTAAGGAGCTTTCTTTTGCTCATTACGAAGTAGTTGATGTTAAGGCGCGCGAACTCGTACTGATGAGGCGCATGTTCAATGCCGTCAATGGAACACGCCCAGTCGTAGACCGGCCTGTGGTCTTCGAATTCCAGAGTGCAGATGGAGTGGGTGATGCCCTCAATGGCGTCCGATATGGGGTGGGTGAAGTCGTACATCGGGTAGATGCACCATTTGTTTCCGGTTCTCGGATGCTCGGCGAATTTTATCCTGTAAAGGGCAGGGTCTCTCATGTTGATGTTGGGGCTTGACATGTCCAGTTTTGCCCTGAGAAGGTATTTGCCTTCAGGGTACTTGCCTTCGCGCATTTCTCTGAAGAGTCTCAAATTTTCATCTACGCTTCTGTTTCTGTCAGGGCTGTCCTTGCCGGGCGTTGTGAGAGTTCCTCTGTTTTCCCTGACTTCTTCAGGTGTCTGGCTGTCTACGTAGGCCAAATTCCGCTTTATCAGGTTTACCGCAATTTCATGGAGTTTGTCATAGTAGTCGGATGCGTAGTATTCATGTTCCTTCCAGTTAAAGCCAAGCCATTTTATATCTGATTTTATGGAATCTATATATTCCACGTCTTCTTTTTCGGGGTTCGTATCGTCCAGGCGCAGGTGGCAGACACCGCCGTATTTTTCAGCAAGACCGAAGTTGAGGCAGATGCTCTTAATGTGGCCTACATGAAGGTAGCCGTTAGGCTCAGGCGGAAAGCGCGTCACTATTTTATTATCAGGGACTCTTCCATTCGCAAGGTCGTCTTCAATAATTTTTTCAATGAAGTTAAGAGGGGCTTTCTCTTCTGCGCCGGCCTCTTGGGCTTTGATTTTTTCTGTGTTTTCCATGTGTTCCTCCGCTGTCCTTCCAAAGGGGCACGCATGATAGCAGATTATAACATAAATGGAAAGATTCCTCCATATGTAGTATTATCTGAGTATCATCCGCAGAGGAGGTTTTAATGATAGCGGCAATTGGCGAGTCATTGATAGATGTCATAACCGAAGACGGAATAAACAAAAAAGAGACGGTCGGGGGCTGTCCGTTTAACGTTGCGCTTGCGGCGTCAAGGCTTGGAGCGTCCATAACCTATTTCGGGAAAATATCGGACGATGCGTACGGCAGGATGATTCTTGAAAAAATGATAGACAATGAGATGCTTTTTGACCCCGCGCTGTGCGGCGCAAAGGAAAGGACTCTTTGCAGCAAGGCCTTGCTGGATGAAAAAGGCAACGCAAATTATGTGTTTGATTATGAGGGAACGGCAGCCTGCAGCATTACAGAAGACGAATTATATTCGGTATTATGCAATCAGACTGATGTTGATATGGCTTTCCTTGGCTCCATATCACTTGTCATGGAGCCGGGATGCGACGCTATTGTCCCCGCAATATACAGGATGAAGTCAAGGCCTAAGATGTTTCTTGACCCGAATGTCAGACCTTCCCTTATTTCGAATCCCGAAGCCTACAGACGCTTCATTCTGGGTCTTGCCGGCGGATGCGATGTTGTAAAGGTCAGCGAGGATGACATAGAGTTTCTGTTCACCGGAGTTGATATGGAGGTTGCTGAAAAACGTTTTGCCGGTCTTTGCGAATGGAATCTGATTGTGACGCGCGGGAGCAGGGGAAGTACATGGTATACCAAGTTCTTCAAGGTTGACTGCCCGGTTTTCTCTGTGGAAAGGATTGTCAATACAATAGGGTGCGGTGATGCTTTTGACGCTGCGGTAATGACCTGCCTGCAGAGCCGTGGCCTTATAGAAGATGTTGCGGATCTTGACAGAAAAACAATAGAAGATATTCTGCGCTATGCTTCAAAGGCCGCCGCCCTGAACTGCACTAAGGAAGGCTGCGACCCTCCGTATAAGGATGAAATGTGAAAAAGGGCAGTATCTCGCTTATAGTCACTTCAGTCATTATAGCCATAATACTCTTTATTTCCGTGCTTGTTTTCATATCAAGGACTGAAAGCGTTTCTTCGAACCGTTTCTGTCTTGACACCTACTGTACAATAACTGTTTACACAAGCTCTCTTTTCGGAGGCACTTCAAAGGCAAAGGCGGCTATGAACAGCGCATGGGATGCCGTAACGGAGCTTGAGAACAATATAAGCGCAACGCTCAGCTACAGTGAAGTTTACGCCGTGAATTCGGCGGCAGGTACGGATATATGGACGGAAGTTTCAAAACAGACCTATGATATAATGCGTTTTGCGCTTGAAATGGGCAAAGCCACGAACGGCGCGTTGAACTGCGCTTTAGGCAGCCTTATTTCCCTCTGGGGCATCGGAACCGAAAACGCCGGGGTTCCCGATAGGGAAGAGACAGACAGACTTCTTGCAGACTGCAATACTGATAATATCCTGTTAAAGGAAGAAGACGGCAAATTTTTTATAAAACTTACTGAAAAAGGCACTCAGATAAACTTGGGAGCCGTGGGAAAGGGTTGGGCCGCAGACCTTGCGTACAGTGTTTTGAAGTCTAAGGGCATAAGAAACGCCGCGATAGATTTCGGCGGGAATCTCTATGTTATGGGAGTTAAGCCGGTTGCTTTCGGTTCAAGGGCGTTCAGAATTGGCCTGCGTAATCCTGATGATGGGCGCGGAGGATTTTTTGAAGCTGTGAGCGTAAAGGACCTTTCGGTTGTTACAAGCGGAAGCTACGAACGGTGTCTTGTGGCTGAGGATGGTCACGTTTATTCCCATATTCTGGACCCCGCAACAGGCAGGAGCATAGAAAATAACGTGCTTTCGGTTTCCGTTATCGGAAAATCCTCCGCCGTATGCGATGCTCTGAGCACGGCTTTCTTTGTTTTGGGGCCGGAAGGCGCGCAAGCTGTACTGAAGAAAGAATTCGGAGAATACTATGCCGTTTTCCTTCTTGACGGCGAAGACGGAAGAACTGTTGTCAGAGTTGGCAATTCCGACATTTTGGAGTAGTATTTTCACATGAAGATTGAAAACAGATTCGTCAGAATCCTGATAATAACCGTATCCATAATTATAGCTGTAATAGCTGCCATGCTTCTTGTGCAATGGACAAACTCAATACAGTCCAGGCAGAGGGTGGAAGAGCTTAGGACCGCCCTTACGGAAGTCATGGAAACCTACGGGGAAAAAGGTCTTCTTGAGATGGCAGGAGTTCCCGTTGACAATATTTACTACGGAGAATCCGGGGTTACGCTTTTTCTGGGCGATACCGCGTCATGGACATACAGCGACGATGAGCTTCAGAATATTGCTATTTTTTCAAAAAGCAACAGGGCGGTTGTTCACATAGAAACCCGGGTTTCAGACGACTCGTCCTATTTTGACGCAGTACCTGAAAGCGACACCGGTTCCGGCTTTTTCATCTCTACGGACGGTCTTATAGTGACCAACAACCATGTCATTGAAGGCGCGTCAATAATCACGGTTTCGCTTTACGACGGTTCCGTCTATGAGGCTCGGCTCATAGGTTCGGACAAGGAAAACGACATCGCGGTCATAAAAATAAGTCCTGCCGACGGCGCGGAGATAAGTGTTCTTTCCTTCGGTGATTCCGACTCTCTTCTTGTCGGGCAGAAGGTCATAGCTATAGGAAACCCGTTCGGCTATGACAGGACAATGGTTACAGGCATTATTTCAGGTCTCAGCCGGCCCATAAGGGACGAAAGCGGCAATGTTCTCCTTGGTATGGTTCAGACAAGCTCCCCAATTAACCCCGGAAACTCGGGAGGCCCGCTTCTGAATACCGCGGGAGAAGTTATAGGAATAAATACTTCAATATACAGCACAAGCGGCACAAGCCAGGGAATGAACTTCGCGGTTGCTTCAAACACTGCCGCGGCTTCAGTCAAAGACCTTGTAAACCTTGGCAAGGTAAGCAGGGGCTGGCTTGACATGGTACCGGTACAGCTTTCACAGACTATCATCGATTATGCCGACTTAAAGGTTTCAAGCGGACTGCTGGTTAGCCAGATTGTTCCGGGCGGTTATGCTGATCAGGCGGGGCTGAAAGCCGGAACAAGGCAGGTACTCTACGGCTCATCCGTTATCTATCTTGGAGGCGACATCATAACATGGATAAACGGCTATCAGGTTTCAGACTACAATGACCTGTTTACCGCTTTGTCGAACACAAAGCCGGGCGATGTTGTGCAGGTTGTGGCTGACAGAAACGGCAGTACGGTAAAGATGAACGTTACTCTTGTTGAAAGAACGGAAGAAAACCTCAGCTGGATAAACAGGTAAGCGCTATGACTGATAATAAGTTTCCTTCCGAATCTTTCAGGCTTCAGGCGCCGGGACGCGACTTTGAGGCTCCGAAGTTCCATTCAGGCCCTGACGGCCCGGGCACCGCAGAGGTTGACTCTTCCTGGGGCGGAGACATGGTATACAACGTGCACGGCTCCGTTAAATGGGTGGACAAGCCTTTTGTGGTACATTCGCCATATGATGTTTCAGGAGATCAGCAGCAGGCTATAGACAAGCTTTCTCAGGGCGTACTTGACGGAGACCGTTTTCAGACCCTGAAAGGAGTTACGGGGTCGGGAAAGACCTTCACCATGGCTAAAATCATAGAGAAGGTACAACGTCCCACTCTGGTGCTTTCCCACAACAAAACGCTTGCCGCCCAGCTTTTCAGGGAATTTAAATCGTTTTTCCCGGAAAACAGGGTGGAGTACTTTGTCTCTACCTACGATTACTACCAGCCTGAAGCCTATGTGCCGGGTAAGGACCTGTACATAGAAAAAGATGCCGATGTGAACGATGAAATAGACAGGATGCGGCTTTCCGCGTCTTTTTCCCTTATGGAGAGACGCGATGTAATTGTAGTCGCAACGGTTTCATGCATCTTCAGTCTTGCAAATCCCGTTTCCCTGCGCGATATGACACATGTTTTCAGATGTGGGCAGGTCTTTGACCACAGGGCGGAGCTTGAACAGCTTGCGCGTATGCAGTACGAACGAAATGATGCGGTTCTTTCTCACGGAAGTTTCAGAGCTCACGGAGATATAATTGAAATCTGTCCGCCTTATCTGGATAACGCTGTTCGCATAACGCTGGACTGGGACACCATTGAGAGCATACAGTGGTTCGACCCGCTGACAGGCGAAAAACAGAATATGCAGGACAGCTTCACGCTTTATCCGGCAAAACAGTTCGTCATGCCAAAAGAGCAGGTCATAGCCGCAATCGGGCGAATAAAGAGCGAAATGGAAGCCCAGTATGAGTACTTTGTGAATACGGGTCGTCCTGTAGAGGCCGAAAGGATAAAAACCCGGGTTGAGTACGATATAGAAATGCTTCAGGAGCTTGGCTACTGCCCGGGAATTGAAAACTACAGCCGTCCGCTTTCAAACAGGACGGCGGGTGAAAGACCTGCCGTTCTTCTTGATTATTTCCAGCCTGATTTTTTGACTTTCATTGACGAGTCCCACGTCACCCTGCCGCAGGTGGGAGCCATGTACGAGGGCGACCATTCCAGAAAGTCAAATCTTGTGCAGTACGGTTTCCGTCTCCCGTCCGCTCTGGACAACCGTCCTTTGAAATTCGACGAATTCGACAGCGTCACCGGACAGCGCATCTTTGTCTCCGCAACTCCCGGCAAGCTTGAAAAAGCCGTCTCCTCCCGTGTTGTCACTCAGGTTATAAGACCCACGGGCCTTCTTGACCCGGATATCACCGTCCGTCCTACAGAAGGTCAGATCGAGGACCTTTTCGGTGAAATAAGACATTGTACGGCCTCGGGCGAAAGAGTACTGGTAACAACCCTTACCAAAAAAATGGCTGAAGATATTTCAGATTTTTTTGCTTCAAAAGGGGTTCGTGTACGTTACCTTCACTCGGAAATCGAGACCATAGAGCGTGTTGAAATACTCAGGGATCTCAGAGCGGGAGAATTTGATGTGCTTGTGGGCATAAACCTGCTGAGAGAAGGCCTTGACCTCCCTGAAGTTGCCCTTGTTGCCATCCTTGATGCCGATAAAATCGGTTTTTTACGAAGCACCACATCCCTTATTCAGACCATAGGAAGAGCTGCGCGAAACGTAAACGGACGTGTAATCATGTACGCGGACAGAATCAGCGATTCCATGAAGGAGGCTATTTCCGAAACACGTGGGCGTCGCGCAATCCAGATGAAGTACAACGAAGAGCACAATATTACGCCAAAATCCATTGTAAAGGCCGTTGAGGATATTCTTGAACGTGAACGCGAGGATACCGCTGCAGATGAAAAGCAGGACATACGCATCAGGAAGGCCGGCTACAATCTTCTGGATTCATCTCAGAGAAAGAAGTATATCAGGGAGCTTGAGAGCGAAATGCTCAGGGCCGCCAAGGAACTTGAGTTTGAAAGGGCCGCCGTCCTTCGTGATGAGATACAGAACATAAAAGATATGAAATTCGACTCCTGAGGATTTTTCCTGCCGAAATTTAAAATCGCGGTTGAAAATGATAAATTCTGTATTATTATGTAAGAAGTAACTGAACGGAGCATCTATGTCGAAAAAGAACAAAGTCATCAAACTGGCATCAAAGAGCAGAGATAAAGGTAAAAGTTATCTCGTGACCTACAACGGCGTTGAAATGACACGAGCCGAACGCGAGGCTCTGATAAGAGCGTCAAATTCAAAATCGTCCGCGCCGGAGCCGTCAGGTAAGAAGGCAAAGAAGGGCACAAAGGTAGCGGAACCAAGCCACAGCAGGCTTTTTAACCTTCTTCATCCGAAAAAGAAGCAGACAGTTGCTCCGAATCTCAAGTCAGTTGAGAATACAGAGCCTGTAGTGGAAAAGAAGCAGTGGACTGCTCCCGTTAATGAACCTGTTGCGGAACCCGTTTTTGAAACCAAACCGGAGCCCGAGACTGTTGAGAAGCCTGTACCTGCATCTGAGGATTCATATGAAGAAGAGGAAGACTATTCCGATGAAGAAGATGACCTCACGGAGGCTATTTCAAAGAAGAATGCGAAGAAGCGTATAAGCCCGAACTTTGTAAAGATGGTCTGCAAAACATCTTCCGCAGGTTGTGACGAATGCCTGAACGAGCAGGCCGGATTTGCAGAGAAGATTGCGGAAATTGATGCCCTGATAAAGGCGGCGAAGACCCCTAAGGACGCAACAGACGAGCAGAAAGCTGAATTCAATGCAAAGAGAAAAGCCCTGAGAGCCCGGAAGAAGAAGTTTGAAGCCGACAGGGAGATTTTATCCCAGAAGGCAATTGCCCTTGAAAGGGCGGCAGACGGCTACAGCGACATTTATATGCTGCTGACCGGAAAAGAGCTTTCCATGAGAAAGACGGAGCGTATTAATCCTTATACTCCGCTTACCGAGGAGCTTGAGCTTGAGGTTCTTAACAGTCTGTGGGCGAACAAGGGCTCTCATAAGGCGCATAAGAAGAAATAATAGCGATATAGAACCTGTAATAAGGCTGCCGTGAAGGAAAAAACGGCAGCTTTTTTAATGTCTGGTGAGTTTTCCGTTGTTGAATTCAAGTATCTTGGTCATTCTTATGCCTGCGGTTATGTAGTCCGATGCAGGCTTGTAGACTGTGTATACCTTTATTATGTATTCGTCATACTGGGCGGTAACAAGGTACTCCTTTCCAAGATATTCGCTTCTTATAATCTTAGCGTTTTCAAAGCGCAGATGAGGGTAAAACTCAGGGAAGGGCAGGCCCGGCATGTCGTTTACAACCATGTCTTCAGGCCTGAACAAAAGCCTGTGCTCTGGGCCAAAGCACTGGTAGATGACTTTTGAACGTTCAGTTTCAGGAACCTTCAGGGTTTTAAGTATCACATCATATGGAAGTATGTTGCATTCGCCTGCAAAAGTCGCAGTATACTCGGTTGCCGGTCTTCTGTATATCTCTTCGGGCGTTCCCATCTGTTCAATCTTTCCGCTTCTGAGCACAATTACTCGGTCTGAAATGCTAAAGGCTTCTTTCTGGTTGTTTGTAGCCAAAATAGCCATGACTTCAGACTTTTTGAGCATTTCCCGAATCTCACTTCTCAACGCAATGCTTACCTTTTCATCAAGAGAAGAAAAAACCTCGTCCAGAAGCAGGAGCTCGGGCTTTGACGCCAAAGCGCGGGCAAGAGCCACTCTGAACTTATCCACGGGAGTTAGATCCTCTATGCTGCGTTTTCCATAGCCTGTAAGGTTCACAATCTCAAGAAGCCTTCGCACCTCTGCCATAATCTCTTCTTTGGAAAGCTTGAGAGTTTTCATAGGATAGCTTACGTTGCGCTCTACATCCATATGGGGAAAAAGACTGTAATCATTTAAAATGATAGCCGTTTTACGCTTTTCCGTTTTTAAATTTGTAACATCATCCCCGTTTATGGCTATCAAACCCGAATCCGGTCTGACAAGCCCGCTGAGAAGCCTGAGAGCAGTGCTTTTACCGCAGCCTGACGGACCTATGATGGATATCAGTTCTTTGCTGTTGACGGTAAAGTCAAGGTTCAGAGCCAGTTTCGGATAAGTTTTCTTTACGTTTTTACATCTGAGACCGTAGTCAGCCACTTATTTTTCCCTCTTTAATAGTTTTGCGCCGATGAGAAACACAACAACGCACAATACACTTAAAATACTTCCAAGCGCACAGGCCGTGTTCATTTCTCCCGATATGATTAAAGCATTTATCTGCATGGAAATTGTATCCGTCCCCAGAAATGCGGATGAACCGTATTCGCCAAGACTTATCGCGAACGTTATAAGGAAAGACGCCGTCACCGCGCGGCTTAGAAGACGTCTGTCAATACTTCCGAAAGAAGCCTTTGCGCCGAAGCCCAGGCTTCTTGCCGAATCTTTGAGATTCCCGTTTATGCCAAGATAGGATACAAAAATTATCAGGACAGCTGCAGGCAATACCGCTGCGCAGTGAGCCGAAATCGCATAAACCAGACCGGGAATGGACGGAAGTATTTCCGATATCCTGTAATACCCAAGCCCCAACGTAGCCGAACCAAAAGCCAGCGGTAAAAGGGCAAGACAGGCATAAAAGTTCATATACAGGGATGCCGAACTTATCCTTAAAGCTATGAAGGTGCTGATTAAAGCAGCGGCAAAGGCGATAAGAAGGCTGTTCAGGAAAGTTCCGGTTCCCCAGACCTTAAAAGAGCTGAACAGATTTGTGTACGCTCCTGCATAAAACTGTCCTCCATAATAAAAGGATTTAAAGACAACAGCGGCGGCAGGCGCGAGAAGAAATGCCAGATTAAGGATTATAAAAATAAAAACAAGAAGACGGGAACCGAAAGATTTAGGTTTTTTCAGCGGTTTTCTGTTTTCATCCCGTGTTAATATACTTCCCTTAAGCTTAGTGAAGCTTGAACAGAAAATTACAAGGAAGAAGAGGGAAATCAGGGTTACAAAAATGGAAAGGCTTCCCGCTGTTTCAGGGTTTCCGTTTTCCTTCAGGCGGTACATCAAAGACCCTGCGTTTATGAACTTTGAGCCTTTCGCATAGAAATTGACGATTGCGATATCGGAAAAACATCTGAGGAACACAAGGGCTGCGGAACCTGTAATCGCAGGCCTGAGCCTTGGCAGGGTTATATCAAAAAAGACGGCTGAAGGCTTTAAGCCAAGGCTTAAGGCCGTAGTTTCCAGTCTGTAATCCAAACGGCTCCACCAGCTGCTTACAAGGAGAACTATAACAGGTATATTGAAGACTGTAAGAAGCAACCCGTGTTTAAGGAAGGGATAGGGGATATTAAACGGGAAAAAGCCTTTTTCTCCGAAAAGTATCTCAAAGCACAGTATTGTAAGGACCGGAGGAAAAACAAAGAACAGCGCGTTAAGCTTTCTGAAAAAACCTCTTGCGCGGAAGCTGTAGCTTGCCGTTATGTATGCAAACGGAAGACCTGTAATTACAGCTGATACCGTGCAGCACAGTGCCAGTATAAGGGAGTAAGACAGCTGGCGCAGTATTCTGATATCTGAGAAGGTTTTTACAAAAGAAGGGAAACCTCCTGCTACTGCAAAGGCTGCCGGCACTATGACGGCTATGAGAAAAAGTACGAAACCCGGTATGGGATATGCTTTGTTGAAAGTATCTTTATTGCTCACGCCTTAATACTATCATAAAGATTGAGGATATTTAACCCACCAAATAGTTCCTCTTTTCTTCAGTGCCCGTTTGTCGTATTATTCAGGCATGGTTCAGTTTTATCTTCTTTCCGTTATTTATCTCATCCTCTCCGCGGGGCTTTTGCTTGTGGATAAGTACGGAAATGACTTTCTTTTTCTGATAAATCTTAAAACGTTTTATTACTCAGGCAAAAAAATACAGCTGGTTTCAGTCTCCATAGGCTTTCTGATTGCTCTGGGTCTTGTTTTTTTCCCTGTTGAACCGGGGCCTATGGTGATAGGGGATATCCTTCCCGCGGCGAATATCGTAATAAATCTTATTTATTTTTTAAGGCATCCTTCAAGTGCGGACGAGATTGTTGACCTGAATAACGGAAAAAGAAACGCCTTGGGCTTTATAACCCTTGGCGTTGCTCTTATCCACTTTTTATTCCCCTGGATAGTAATAATTTAAACGTTTTCAGAGAATGGTACCGTTGGGAATTGTCACTCCCTTGTTGATGACAATTATTCCGTCATGAATGGAATAGTCGTCGAAATCTCCTTCATTTCGCGGTATATCGTCTATGCCTATTCTGCATCCTGCCCCGATTCTTGTGTTCATATCTATGATGGCACGCTTGATTATAGAGCCTCGGCCTATACCTATATTGGGGATGCCTGCCTTTTCGTTTGCGGCCTTCTGAGCCTCGGTCTCATAGAAGGTGGCGCCCATGCAGTAAACGCCGTCAAGGGAAGCTCCGCTTTCAATTATGGTTCGTACTCCGATAATGGAGTTGACAATGTACGCGTTGGTGATGATTGAGCCTTCGGAGGTGAGGGAACTGGTTATGTTGCAGAAATTGAACTTCGTTGCGGGAAGGTTCCTTCTGTGGGTGTAAATAGGCATGTCTTCATCATAGAAGTTGAATCTGGGATTGATGTGGGCAAGATCAAGGTTGGTGTCATAGAAGGCCTTGATTGTCCCTATATCTTCCCAGAAACCATCGAACAGATATGAAGCTACCGGTTTCGACTTTGTCAGACTTGGGATTATTTCCTTTCCGAAATCCATTTTATCATTATCAAGAGCCTCTTCCATTGACTTCGCAGTGAAGATGTAGATACCCATTGAGGCAAGGTACTGGTTGTCTTCGCTTATATCTTTTCCAAGCGAATCCTTCAGATACTGTGGATTTACCTTATAATCCGTTATGTCCAAATCCGGTGCCGGCTTTTCAAGAAACTGCGTTATCATACCGTCTTTGTCCGTCTTCATTATGCCAAGGCCTGTGGCCTGTGACCTTGAGATGGGTTTCGCGGCTACGGTGAGTTCCGCTCCGGATTCGATATGCCTGTCCAGCATCTTGGAAAAGTCCATCCTGTAGAGCTGGTCTCCGCTGAGAATGATATAGTAATCAGCTTCCTGGTCTTTGAAATGATTGAGGTTTTTTCTTACTGCGTCAGCTGTTCCCTGATACCATGATTCGCTTTTAAAGGTCTGCTCCGCGGAAAGAATCTGTACAAAGCCTGTATTAAACTGGTCAAATACATATGTGTTTGCTATATGGTTGTGCAAAGATGCCGTGTTGAACTGCGTAAGAAGATAAATTTTCGTGTATCCGCTGTTTATGCAGTTTGATATTGGTATATCCACAAGTCTGCATTTACCTGCAAACGGTACTGCGGGCTTTGCCCTGTCAGCTGTCAACGGGTAAAGTCTGGTTCCTTTTCCTCCGCCCAGAATAATTGCAACTACTTTAGGTTTGCTGCTCATTAACTCCTCCTATTTTTCTATAAGTGCTTTATAAACTTCGATATATTCATCTGCAGATGCCGACCATGAGAAGTTTTGACTCATTGCCCTCATTCTTATTTTACTTATTTCCTTTCCGTTGTTTCTGTGATAAAGCTCCACGGCCCTGATAACATGCTTTGTAATTTCTTCCGGATTCAGGGCATTGAAAAGAAGGCCGGTGCCTTCCTTCGGGAACTGCTCCACATCAATGATGGTATCCGCAAGTCCGCCTGTTCTGTGTGCAATTGGGATAGTGCCGTAACGAAGCGAGTACAGCTGGTTCAGGCCGCAGGGTTCGTAGCGACTTGGCATAAGGAAGAAATCGCTTCCGGCTTCTACAAGGTGAGCAATTTCGTTTGAAAAGAGGATGTTCACGGACAGGTTTTTGTGTTTTTCACCCAGCTCCTTCAGGCGCTTTTCAAGATTGCTGTCGCCTGTGCCCACAATTACGAACTGTACGTCGTTTTCCTTGAGTATCTTTTCCAGACACAGCAGAACGGTGTCAAAACCTTTCTGCGCCGCCAGACGGCTTATCATTGCGAAAACCGGAACGTTCCCGCGCACGGGAAGCCCCAGGCGAATCTGAAGTTCCTTTTTGGTTTTGGCTTTACCCTCCATGTTGTTTTTGCTGAAACGGTGCGGTATCAGCTTGTCCGTGTGCGGATTCCATTCGTCCGTGTCTATTCCGTTTATAATACCTTTCAGTTTTGCGCTTCGTTTTTGAAGTACGGTATCAAGGCCGCAGCCCTGTTCCGGTGTCTGTATCTCTTTTGCGTACGCAGGACTTACCGTTGTTATGCAGTCTGAAAAAATAAGACCCACTTTAAGCATGTTTACCTGCCCGTTTGTGAACAGCTCCTCATCCGGTTTTACATTTGCATAGAGGAAGTCCATTCTGGCGAATGTCCCCTGATAAGCCAGATTGTGGATTGTGAATACCGTTTCGGTACCCATGAAGAACTGACTTCTTGAAACTTTCAGAAAGTAGGGTACAAGACCCGCTGTCCAGTCGTGACAGTGCAGGATGTCAGGTTTCCAGTTTATTTTTTCGCACAGCTGGAGAGCAGCCTTGGAAAGAAGGGCAAAGCGGAAGAAGTTATCGCTGTACGGAGCGTAGCTTGTATCTCCGTAAATGCCTTTTCTAAGATTAAAGACCTTGTGGCACAAAAAATAGTAGATTGTTTTCCCTACCGTTTTCTGTCTGATTTCGACTCTTTCAGGGCCGTTCAGCATTTCTATTTCAAGCTCGCATACAAGCGAACCTGAATTATCAAGGCTTGTGCCGTAGGATGGGACAATGATTCTTGCGTCATGTCCCTTTTCTATAAGCGCGGGAGTGAGCGCGCCAACAACGTCCGCAAGTCCTCCGGACTTTGAAAACGGGACGGCCTCACTGGTTATCATCAGTATATTCATACATCTTTATGATACACCATAGAAACGCAATTAGAAACAAATATTGAGAAACAAGTTGGAGTGAAAGACAGTTATCAGTATTTTCTGCCGTTTCTGGCGTCTATGTACTCGCTTGCATAGTGGGCGGCAATAGCCCCGTCCGAAGCTGCTGTCACAATCTGCCTGAACGGGGTATCCCTGACGTCACCCACCGCGTAAATGCCGGGTATGCTGGTCATCATATGAGCGTCCGTTTTTATGAAGCCCGATGCGTCTTTTTCACAGTCCGGCACAAGCTGAGTCTGAGGTATGTTCCCTACAAAGATAAAGACTCCGTCAAAGTCTTCCGTGTAGGATTCTCCCGTGTCCCCGCTCCTGAAGGTAACAGACCTGACCCTGCCGTTTTCCGCATTAATTGACTGCACAACGGTGTTCATCTTTGTCTTTATTCCCGCGTCTTCCATTGCCTTTACTATTGATGCCTGAGCTCTGAAGCGGTCTCTTCTGTGAACAACTGTTACATTGTCTGAAAGCTTTCTGAGATACATGGACTCCTGGCAGGCACTGTCTCCGCCGCCGCATACCAGAATTTTTCTGTCTCTGAAAAAGGGGCCGTCGCAGGTAGCGCAGTAACTTACGCCGTGCCCAATCATTTCCGTCTCTCCGGGAACATCCAGATTTCTGTGCTTTGCTCCGGTTGCAATAACGACAACGGGCGCGCCGTAAATACCGTCCGTTGTGTCTATCTGAAAGCTTCCGTCTTCAAGTTTTTTGATTCCGTTAACAGTGGCATAGGCAAACCTGCATCCGAAATCAGCTGCCTGTTTCTCGAATTTGGCCGAAAGCTCATAGCCTGAAAGTTTTTCAAGACCCGGATAGTTTTCTATTTCGTCTATTATCATTGCCTGTCCGCCGGGAGCCATTTCTTCAATTATAACCGTTTTTCTTCCGGCGCGTGAGCTGTACTGACCGCAGGCAAGACCTCCGACTCCGCCTCCGACTATTACCACATCAAAATTTTTTATTTCCTTATTTAATTCAGCCATTCCGTTTCTCCTTTTCGCGTTCCTCAAGAGCGATTTCAGCATCGCTCTTTCTGAGATAGACAGGCCCCTGGCCTATGTTGTCGGCTCCGTCCTTTTCATAATTTCTTAAAGCACAGTCAATAAGCGATACTGATGCGTATCTGTATGAATTTTTGTCTGTTATTATCTGTTTTGTTTTTTTGCCGTTTTCAGTATAAAAAACCTCAAGCACTTCCGCAAAGGTTTCCGCATCCGGACCCGTGACAAGAATTTTGCCGTAGGGTTTTAGCACTTCAATAAGGGCCGCTTCAGTTCCGTCCGTATCGGGCATTATTCGTTTCGCTTCTTTGCCCGTCTTCTCAAAGACCGCAAGATACCATCTCTGTTTTTTCGCATCCAGAACCGTTACGACAGCGCCGTCGAAATAGGGGACGCAGTTCGCAAGAACTTCCATTGTGGAAACGGATACCAGCGGCTTATCCAAAGCGAAGGCCATTCCCTTCAGGGCAGCCATGCCTATCCTCAGTCCTGTGAACGAACCCGGCCCCCGTGTGCATGCCAGAAGCTCTATGTCTTTGGTTGATATTTTTGCATTGCCGCAGAGTTCCAGTACTGTAGGCATGAGGCGCTCGGAATGCTGTACGCTTCTTCCTTCCGAAGTTCTTGCCTCAAAAAAATCATCTGTTTTTAATGCCGTTGTCAGCGCTTGAGCCGACGTGTCTACTGCAAGGATATTCATTGTCAGTTCTCCCAACCGCCTGTTAGGCGCACGGTTCTGCTTTGGTCTTCGTTCACCGTTATTTCAATGAACAATGTCTTCTTTGGTAGCATATGGTTTATTATTTCACTCCATTCAATTAAACATACGCCATTGGAATAGAGCATATCTTCCCCGCCTATCATCTGGAAGTCTTCTTCGCTTGTTATCCTGTAAAGGTCCATGTGGTACATTGGAATGCGTCCGTCATATTCCTGCAAAAGCGTGAATGTCGGGCTTACTATTGCTTCCTGAATGCCAAGACAACGCGCAATGCCTTTTGCGAATACCGTTTTTCCCGCGCCAAGGCTTCCTCTTAATGAAATTACAGAGCCGGGTTCGCAGGTTTCTCCAATCTGCCTTCCCAGCTTTTCCATATCTTCCGCTGTTTTGCAAACAACTGTTTTATCCATTTTATGCCTCTTCAGATTTCCTTGTACGGGATGCCGCTTTCGGCGCCTTTTTGCCTTAAATCTTCAAACTCCTCGTTAGAAAGGGGCTGTTCCAATATTATATCTCCCACCTTATCGCCGGTCTGTTTTGAATACTCATCAATCAGGTACTTCAGCTGAGGGTCTTCAGGGTCAAGGACGCGCGCCTTTTCCAGCAGTTCTCTGCATTCCGCGTATTCTTTCGAGGCCAGATGCAGGAATGCAAGGTTTAAAAGATAAACGGTATCTTCATCGTCAAGGTCAACGGCAATCTGAAGATAGCTTTTTGCCAGTTCGGTATCTCCGCTTTCTCTTGCGCATATGGAAAGCTCATTGTAAACTTCAGCGTTTCTGCCGTCTATCCGCAGGCTTTCAAGAAGGTCTGTCTGAGCTCCCGCATAATCTTCAAGAACCCGCTTAGCCCAGCCTCTGATAAAGAACGATTCCCACTGCTTTTCATTGCCCGCAATATACTTGTTCATGATATCCAAAGCTTCGTCCGCGCAGCCCATCATCATTTTGTCATAGGCGTACATTATCCTGTCTTTCGATTCCAGCATACTGTTCATCGAAACCAGTGTCTTTTTCGCCTTTACTTTCTTTTTGCTGTTCGTTTCAAGCTCCGTATACTTTGCCAGATAGTCTCGGGCGTTTTCCACGTCTCCGTGTCTCATGTGGAAGGCTGAAATTTCGCTGTATACGGGAGCATAATTCTCATACTTTTCCTTACATTCGTTGAGTATCTGCAAAATTTTATCATCGTACATGTCTGCCTGTACGTCTTTTTTATCCTTTCTCAGCTGAACCGTCATCTGAGCGTAAAGCACTGCGAGGTTTACGTAGCTTTCAGGGGCTTCTGACAGCCGGTTCACCGCAAGCATCATTTCTTCGGCAAACTCAAACTCTTTTTTTTCGCTTTTTGCTATTGCGGCAAGGTTCAGCTCCCTGACTGCATCAGGCCGCATTTTCAGCAGCAGCTTTTTGTAGTATTCGATATTTTTGTTTTCAGGCTTCCATGCCACTACCTTTATAAGGCCGGCAACAACGCTGTTGAAATCTATGTCCTTCGGTGTTTTCCCTTCCGGTATCTGCACCGGAACGGGTATACTGCTGTCAATTTTTACATCACCTACTGTCCTGTCATCCGGCAGCGTGATGAACTGTATATCTTTAAGTTCTTTTTGCATGATAAAAATATAACAAAAAGAACGGGAAAGAGAAATAGGCAAGCTTCCA
>JBQNAT010000015.1:0-57564 GCA_052170315.1 Sphaerochaeta sp. | reverse complement strand
CTGCCTAATGAACTTATCTCTCTCTTATGTTCTAAAATGCTGCGGAATCATGGAGTTTTATAAAATTTATAAAAAAGTGCCACGGAAACGCGGCATATTTTTTTAAACAAATTTTACTAATTTTTAGATTCCGCTTGACTTATAATTTAATGAAACTAAAATTAGAATATAGATTAGGGAAATAAAAGAAATTTGCCGATATAATCTGATGAAACGTTGGTTTTGGAGAGATTTATGAAGAAAATTATCTTGATGCTTGCGGTAATGATTTTGGCCTGTCCTCTTTTCGCGGAAGACAGTATGCCGGCTACATACAAACAGGAAATCATTTTGATTGCGGTTGTTCCGCCCGCGGTAGAGGTAAATTGCGTAATTTCTTCGTCTGACGGAGACTATATTTCAAATGCTATAAATAATATATACGTAGATAAGGGGATTGTAATAAATCTTATAAATATGTCCCCTGAAGCCCTGGATACCGCTTTGGACGCTTGTATTGTGAAGGTTTCAGATGAAATAAACGGAGGAGCGTTCTACAAGGGAAGCAACGCGGGAATCCTTATCCGCACAAATAAAAGTCAGTTTAAAATTACTCATAACGGCGTTGCGTACACATCTCTTGACGGCTATGGAAAGGCGGAAATAAAGAAAATCATGAAGGCTCTTGCCGTTAATGCCGGGAGCGTAACAATAACCACGTAGGGCGGGTTTGGGAATATCTGAAAAAATTTTTTACTTTTTTCCGTCTTTTTTAAAAAAATATTGACTTTTTCTCAGTTGTACAGTATCCTATATTCATATTGGGAATACTGATATTTTATGAGGAAACTGAGAATGAGAAAAATCATTATATTTTCATTGATTATGATTGTTCTGACAGGTGCAGTTTTCGCAGACAATAATGCCATAGAACTTCACTCTGTCAAACTGAAGACATTAGTGCGTTCTTACGTCCCGGCCTTTCAGCTTGAGTTTACAAGCGGCATGAAAAATCCTTCGGACAGTGTTGTGACCAACCCGAACAAAGAAGAGTTCGGTTCGGGGGACTACAACGAATATGCCTCAAATGACACTGCAATCGAAGTCTATGATATTTCAAAGCGTTCCCTGGATTTTGTTTTCACGGCAAAGCTGGCGAACAGCGCAAAATGCAACAATTCCTATACTTTGAAGTTTTCAGCCGGAAGCTTTGACGTATTCAGAAATGAGGTTTCGGGAACTCTTGACCCCGAAACTCCAATAATAAAGGCGGCGTCTGATTTGGGCGCCCGTCTTGGTGTAAGCGCTGAATCTCCTGTCGCGGGAGAAAGCATTAAAATGAGGTTCACAGGAGCTCAGTGCAGCCCGGGCGCGCTTGCAACCTTTGAAGTTAAGTACTCGTCAGATTCAAGTATTGACCCCACAAAGGGCGGAGCCTATTACGCAGATATATCCCTTGAAGTTTCCTCGGACAACTAAGAGAATATATGTTTTCCCAATCTGCTGCCGGGGCAACTCCCCGGCAGTTCTTTTATGATTGAAAAAGTATTTTATCTTTTTTTGAAAAATTATAAAAATTTTTTAAAAAATTATTGACAAATGTTTTTTAATGATATATTTTACTTATGGATACGGAAACATATCAAAAGAGGAAATGAAAATGAAGAAAGTTTTAACAGTTCTTGCCATTCTGGTTTTAGTTGCCGGTTTCGCCTTTGCGGACGAAGTTCACACAATAAAGCTTAAGACAAAAGTCAACGAAGTCCTTCCGGCTTTCCAGCTTGTATTCAATTCAAATGCAACAAACTCTGAGAAAAACGCTGTAAATACAACAAACGGTTCTTATGTTATTGGTGACCCGGACAGAATTGATGTCGGTTTTGACCTTGGTGTAAACGGTGAGCATGCGGCTACATTTTATGCGAAGGTTGTAAAGGGAACAACTGCTTTTGCTAAGACAACACATGGTTACACTCTCACATTTGGCGGCGGAACGTTTAAAGTTAGAACAGCTGCTTCTCCAAATACTGATGTTGAGAAAGCTCCTACGATTACTGTTACAAAGAATAGTAATAGTATTACCGGAATAACAAGCATTTCAGAGCCTTCAGGGCCGGCTGTTGAAGTTCAATTCAGCGGAGCAACAATGACAGATGAAACTGTTGAGATTGCACATGCGGAATACAAGTGGGCTGGAGATTCAACAATACTTCCCAGCACAGCAGGATATAATACTGATGTGACGCTTACAATCGCAGCAAAATAATAATTACAAAATTAATAAGACTGCCGGATACTCCGGCAGTTTTTTTATCTTGATTTTGCTTTTATACGTTAAAAAATGTTTTTAAAAAAATAAAAAATATTTTAAAAATATTTTAAAAAAATATTGACAAGTTTTTTAAGGTGCAGTACATTACAAGTGTGAATTGGAAAACATATAAATAAGGAGGAAATGAAAATGAAGAAAGTTTTAACAGTTCTTGCCATTCTGGTTTTAGTTGCCGGTTTCGCCTTTGCGGACGAAGTTCACACAATAAAGCTTAAGACAAAAGTCAACGAAGTCCTTCCGGCTTTCCAGCTTGTATTCAATTCAAATGCAACAAACTCTGAGAAAAACGCTGTAAATACAACAAACGGTTCTTATGTTATTGGTGACCCGGACAGAATTGATGTCGGTTTTGACCTTAGTGTAAGCGGTGACCATTCGGCTACATTTTATGCGAAGGTTGTAAAGGGAACTGCTTTTGCTAAGACTTTAAATCGCTACATGCTTAGATTTGGCGGCGGAGAGTTTAACGTGAGAATGGCTGCTAATCCTGATGAGCTTGTTCAAAAGAAGCCTACGATTACTCTTATAAAGAATAGTGAGAGTATTACCGGAATAAAAAGAATTTTAAGTCATTTGGGGCCGGCTGTTACAGTTGAATTCAACGGAGAAACAATGACAGAAGACAATGTTGAAATTGCGCGTGCAGAATACAAGTGGAAAGGTGATTCAGAAATCATTCCGGGAACTTACACTACTGATGTTACGCTTACAATCATAGCAAGAAACTAATTACAAAGTTACTGAGACTGCCGGTTACTCCGGCAGTTTTTTTGTCTTGATTCTGCTTTTATATGTTAAAAAATATTTTAAAAGAATAAAAAAAATTTTGAAAATTTATTGACAAGTTTTTTAAGGGGCAGTACATTACAAGTGTGAATTGGAAAACATATAAATAAGGAGATATGAAATGAAAAAGGTTATGACAATACTTGCAATCCTGATAATCGCAGCCGGAATGGTTTTCGCGGCTGAACCACATAAGCTTAAAATTTCCGCAATAAGTGAAGCAGTTGTTCCCGCTTTCCAGCTTTCATTCAAAGACAAGACCACTAACACTCAAGCAACTTCTTTTGAAAACACTGATGGATATACTATAACAGATGCTGTTGATTCCGGTATTAAGTTTGAAACAGGTGGAACAGTTGTTGTAACAGCCAAGCTTGCGAATGCAGCCAAACAGAATAAGGCTTATAAACTTACCTTCAGCGATGGTGTATTCAGTGTGGGAAAGAATGGGAGACGCTCTGTATATGAACCTACATCTATTGTTGCGTCAGCTTCTGTTCAAAACGCAACGGGCATTTCTTCAATTAGTGCAGCAGGTGCAGTTGTAACTGTAACCTTCAACGGAACAACAGCCTCAGCCAGGGAGCTTGCAAAAGCAACATATACCTATCCTGCTGATACAGCAGTTGATCCGGGTACTTATAATGCAGATATTGTTATGACAGTTGCCACAAACTAAAATATAATCATGGTTTAAATATACTGCCGGAGAAATCCGGCATTTTTTATTTAAATCTGCTGTGTTTTTTTCTGCCTATATAACTTATGCGGCAGTAAAAGTTTCCGGTTGGCAAAAAGATTATGAAAATATTTTTTAATTTTTTTTTATAAGTTTGAAAAAATGTTGACATTAGACAGGAAATGGTTTAATGTGCTATTGGACATTGAAAAGCATATACAAAAAAAGGAAATAAAAATGAAGAAAGTTATAGCAATCCTGGCAGTCATGATGATTGCGGTTGGTGTTGTTTTCGCGGATTTGGGTGACAAATTTAAAATTACAGCAATTGTTCCGAAAGTAGCTCCTGTTTTTAGGCTTTTTGGAGGAACAGCTTTTGGTTCAGAGACAACTGCAGGAACAGCTACCGGCACAACAATCAAAACTGACAAGGATATTGCGTCTGAAGATGTTGTTATCTATTTAAAGCTTACACAGGGGAAAAAATCAAAGTTCAAGGGAACTGCGACTCTCACAGTTACCGCGACTACACTTCAAAATGGAGCTAATCAAACTTTGCCTCCAAAGGTAAGTAATCTTGAAAAGAAGTCCGTAACTGGAATTACAATTGCTGACCCAACCGGAAATGGTACGGCGATTGCCAGTTATACACTTACATATGAAGGAACAACAGTTGCTGAAGGAACGGAACTTGGAACAATGAAGTACACATGGAAACATGATGACAAGCTTCCTCCCGCAACGTACGAGGCAACTATCACTCTTGCCCACATTGTGAAATAAAAATGTAAATAAAATTTTCAAAAAATTAAAGATTATTTTGAAAAAATATTGACGAAAATTTATTTATACAGTAGATTACGGATGTAAGGAAAAGAAATGAAGAAAGTTCTGGCAATCCTGACATCCTTAATGATAAGTATAGCTGCACTGGTCGCGACGCCGGGTGACACCCTCATCATTACAGCCAATGTTCCGAAGGTTGCCCCGAAGCTCATTATGAAGGGCGGTTTCTCCGGAGACTCCTTCACAACAACCGCGACTCAGGAAGGCGCGACACTCAAATATGGCGGGGACGTCTCGGAGTCGAACCTTACGGTTTATATCCAGCTCCTTCAGGACAACGTTTCAAAGTATAAGAATAACTTCACAGCCACAGTTACAGCTTCAAACCTTGTTGGCGAAAACATTTCGGTTCCTGCGACAGCGGCTAATTCAACTAACATCAGCGGAAATAACCTGAATGTAACAGGTTCCGCGTCCGGTAACACGGCAACATTCAATCTTAACTATCTCACCGGAAGGTCAGTGCCCGCTAACACCCTTATCGGGAACGCTTCCTTCACCTGGGCAACAACAGCTGCTGATATGGTGGCAGGGAACTATACCGCAACAATTACAATGGAGTATACAGCTCCCTGATAAAGAACGGATAGCAATTGAATTCAGACCTGCCTTTTTGGCAGGTTTTTATTTATTTCTTAAACCTTCAAAGCTTGCCGTTTTCCGTCTATTTGATTAAGTTTAATTGGATTTTGATTTCGGAGGAGAAACATGGAAAGAAAACAGTTTAAGACAGAAGTTTCAGAACTTCTGCGGCTGATTATTCATTCACTCTATTCACATAAGGAAATTTTCCTGCGCGAACTGGTATCCAATGCATCTGATGCTTTGGACAAACTCAAGTATAAGACGCTTGTAGAGGGGAAAACACCGGAAGGCGAACTCAGGATAGATATCAGCTTCACGGAAGGTGATAAGCGCACTTTGACTATAGCCGATAACGGTATAGGAATGACACATGATGAACTTAACGACAACCTTGGTACTATAGCAAGGTCAGGAACTAAACAGTTCATCAAAAGCCTTACAGACGAACAAAAGAAGGACAGCAACCTGATAGGGCAGTTCGGAGTAGGTTTTTATTCCGCGTTCATGGTTGCGGATAAAGTTGAAGTCACATCAAAGGCTTACGGTGAAGAGCAGGCCTATAAGTGGGCAAGCGACGGCAAAGATAAATACACCATAGAAGAAGCCCGGCGTGACGGAACAGGAACAACTGTTGTTGTTTATCTTAATGACGAAGGCAGGGAATTTGCCAACCGCTGGCAGATAGAAAACCTTATAAAACAGTACAGCGACCATATCGCGTACCCTATCTATCTTTCCTATGACCAGAACACCTATGATGACAAATACAATGTTACGGGAACTGAGCATAAGGTAGAAAAAATCAACAGCGCCGCAGCTCTCTGGACAAGAAACAAAAGCTCTTTGAAGGAAGAGGATTACAACGAGTTTTACAAGAATACTTACTACGATTCGGAAAACCCGCTGTTCTATATTCATACAAAGGCGGAAGGCGCGACAGAATACACAACGCTGTTCTTTATTCCAGCCAAGGCTCCGTTTGACATGTACCACGCGGACTACAAGCCTGGCGTAAAGCTTTACGTTAAGAGAGTCTACATCACCGACGATGAAAAAGAACTCCTTCCCACATACCTCAGGTTTGTAAAGGGAATTATTGACAGCGAAGATTTGCCGTTGAATGTATCGCGTGAAATTCTTCAGCAGAACAGAGTAATGACAGCCATAAGGAACGCCTCTGTAAAGAAGCTTCTTAGCGAGTTCAAAAAGATATCGGAACAGAATCCCGAGCTGTATTCAAAGTTTATTGAACAGTACAACCGTCCACTTAAGGAAGGTCTGTATCAGGACTATGCCAACAGGGAAGAGCTTCTTGAACTTGTGCGCTTCAAAAGCAGTTCCGCGGAAGGTTATACATCTTTGAAGGACTACAGGGAACGCATGACCGCAGACCAGAAGAGCATTTACTACATCACAGGTTCCAGCGAAGACGCTCTTAGGAATTCCCCGCTTCTTGCGTCTTTCCGGGAAAAAGGCATAGAAGTGCTTCTGATGACAGATGACATAGATGACCTTGTTATCTCTTCCGTAGGAAAATATAAGGACATAGCGCTTAAGGCCGTGAACAAGAGCGGAGCAATGGACGATTTTCTGACTGAGGATGAAAAGAAGAAGGTTAAGGAAGAAGGAACAGCCGTTTCGGAAAAACTCAGGAAAGCGCTTGGAAACAGGGTAAAGGATGTAATCATCTCAACAAGACTTTCAGATGTTTCGGCTGTTGTTGTCACTGATGAAAATGACCCTTCCGTACAGATGCAGCAGCTGCTGAAGGCCATGGGGCAGGGCGGTTACGATGAAAGCGCTCCTATTCTTGAAGTAAACGCCAATGACGCGTTTGTAAAGCGCATCGTTGAAAGCAAAGACGACGACTTTGTTTCGCTGGCCTCAAGCGTGCTTTTGGAGCAGGCTCTTCTTTCAGAAGGCGTTATGCCTAAAGACCCCGCGGGTTTCGCAAAGAGACTTCATTCGCTTCTGGTATAAATTCCGGTATTTAAAATTTAAGGCTCTGCATTTTGCGGAGCCTTTTTTATTTTCAGTTCTTGTCTAAACCTATGAGATAGGTTTCAAAGCTGTCGTTTCTGCAGGCCTTGGGCTTAAGAGTTTTTGCTTTTTTGAAGATGGTTCTCATCTTAATAAGAAGAAGCTGCTGGCCTCCGCCCTGGAAGATTTTGATGACAAGGTTGCCGTGCTGCTTAAGCTGCTCTTCCGCAAGGAAAAGAACCTGTTCGGCAAGCAATTCGCTTCTGGAAGTGTCCACGGTGCGGTTGCCCGTTGTCATGGGTGCGGCGTCGCTTATAATTGCGTCAAACGGGCCCTGTGCGGTAAGTTTTTCACGTATTTCCTTCGAGAAGGCATCGCCCACGTAGGCTGTGACTGTAGGGGGTATCGGGTTTATGCTAAGCGGATTAATATCCACGCTTACTATCCTGCCGTTTCCTTTAAGCAGCGTCCTGTGGGTATAAAGAGTCCAGCTGCCCGGAGCGGCTCCCACATCAAGAACCGTGTCGCCCGGTTTTATTATGCCGTTTGCCTGCTGTATTTCTTCAAGTTTGTAGACACTTCGCGCAGGATAGCCTTCACGGTGCGCTCTCTGTGTATACGAATCTGCCGTATCTCTTCTGCTTGTTGCCATAAGCGCATTGTATCATAAAGTCTTTATTGACGCTGTGCGATATTGTCAATATTTTAGTATTAATGATGAAAAATTCGCTTCTTAACAAAAAAATCAGATATACCTATTCGGATGCATGTGTTTATCTTGTGCTGGCCAATGTCCTTTTCTTTATTCTTACGCGGTACACAAACCTTTCCATAAACGGAACTCCTCTGATTTATTGGATGAGCCTGATACCCGGCTTTGTGAACATGGGTTGGGTCTGGCAGTTTGTAACTTACATGTTTGTGCATGCAAGTTTTTCTCATCTTTTCTTTAACATGTTCGCTCTTTTTATGTTCGGCCGTGCTATTGAGCGCGCGCTTGGAACCGGAGAGTTTTTGCTTTTCTATTTCCTTTGCGGTATTCTCAGCGGAGTATTTGCCTATATTTTCTATTTGATTCAGGGAACTCCGAATGTGGTTCTTCTTGGCGCGTCTGGAGCAATTTATGCCCTGCTGTTTCTTAGCGCGGTTCTTTTTCCCACCGCAAGGGTCATGTTTTTCTACATTGTCCCCATGAAGATGCCCTATGCCGTTATGATTTACATTGCCATAGAGCTATTCTCTCAGGTATACGGACTTTCCAACGGCATAGCCCACATGGTTCATCTTGCGGGCATTGCGGTCGCGTGGCTCTATGTTCTTATCCGCTTCAGACTTAATCCCATAAAAGTCTGGAAAGAATTATAAAGATTATAAAGAAAGAATAAAAAGACTTATAAAAAAAGCAGAACCGGATTAACCGGTCCTGCCCTACGTGGTCTGCTGAGTTTTTACTCTTCGCTGTACATCTGAATAAGCTTTGTGAGGTGCTGATAGCGCTTTTTGGCTTCTTCTTCATTCTGCTTGAACAGGATATCCGCTCTTGCGGGGAACTCACGTGTGAGTCTGCTGTAGCGGGCCTCGTTCATCAGGAATTCCTGATAACCGCCTGCCGGAGCCTTTGAATCAACGACAAATTTCTTCGCGCCGCCTTCCGGGTTGTAACGGAACAGATTCCAGTAACCGCATTCTACAGCCTTCTTCATTTCCTTCTGGCAGTTGGCCATTCCGCCCTTGATTGAGTGCATCTCACAGGGAGCATAGCCGATTATGAGGGAAGGACCGTGGTAAGCTTCAGCCTCCGTTATTGCCTTGATTGTCTGAGCAGGGTTGGCGCCCATTGCTACCTGAGCGACATAGACATAGCCGTACTGCATTGCAATCTCCGCAAGAGACTTCTTCTTAATTTCCTTACCGGCCGCCGCGAACTGCGCGACCTGTCCTATATTGGAAGCTTTGGAAGCCTGTCCGCCCGTATTGGAGTAGACTTCTGTGTCGAAGACAAAGATGTTAACGTCCTGCTTTGAAGCAATAACATGGTCAAGTCCGCCGTAGCCAATATCATAAGCCCATCCGTCGCCGCCGAAAATCCATACGGACTTCTTGGCAAGGAAGTCCTTCTTCGAAAGGATATCCTTTGCTTCCGCGCTGTTTTTCTTCTCAAGAGCCTCTACAAGAGCAGCTGTCGCGGCCTTGTTGGCTTCTCCGTTTTCCATTGTATCAAGCCAGGCCTGAGCAATTTCCTTAAGAGCTTCGTCCGTTTCCGCAAGAGCCTTTACTTTTTCAGCAAGGTCTTCTCTAATCTTTTCCTGTCCAATGAACATTCCAAGACCGTGCTCCGCGTTGTCTTCAAACAGTGAGTTGCACCATGCCGGGCCGTTTCCGTTCTTATCTGTACAGAACGGTGAGGTTGAAGCGGGACCGCCCCAGATTGAAGAACATCCTGTCGCGTTGGAAATGTACATCCTGTCTCCGAAGAGCTGTGTCACAAGACGGGCATAAGAAGTTTCCGCGCATCCCGCGCATGAACCCGAGAATTCCAGCATCGGCTGACGGAACTGGCTTCCCTTGACCGTGTTGTCCTGCATATCCTTCTTCTCGGATACCTTAGCCACACAGTAGTTGAAGACTTCCTGCTGAGGAAGCTCCTGCTCCTGAGGCACCATTGTCAATGCCCCCACCGGACATGCTCCTGCGCAGACTGCGCAGCCCATACAATCCAGAGGTGAAATGGCGATTGAGAACTTGTAAACGCCCTTGCCCTTTCCGGCCTTGACATCAACAATCTTTGCCGCTGCGGGCATTGCCGCGGCTTCTTCCGCTGTAAGAGCATAAGGTCTGATTGTTGCGTGAGGACATACATATGAGCAGTTGTTGCACTGTATACACTTTGTCTGGTCCCATGTGGGAACGGATACTGCGACGCCGCGCTTTTCGTAAGCCGCGGCGCCAAGCTCGAACTGGCCGTCTACGTGAGGCATGAAAGCTGAAACGGGGAGACTGTCTCCGTTCATCTTGTCAATCGGCTCAAGGATGGTACTTACCATCTTTACAAGCTCAGGCTTTCCTGTTCTGGTGTCAGCTGCCTTTACATCTTCCGCTTTTGCCCAGTCTGCGGGGACATTGAACTTCTTGAAGGCTGTTGCGCCAAGGTCAATGGCCTTGTGGTTCATGTCAACAACATCCTGTCCTTTCTTAAGGTAGGACTGTGTTGCCTTTTCCTTCATGTGAGCAATGGCCTCTTCCTGAGGCATAACCTTTGCAAGTGTGAAGAATGCGCTCTGGAGAATAGTGTTTGTCCTCTTTCCCATTCCAATCTTCTGCGCAAGGTCAATTGCGTCAATTGTGTATACCTGAATATTGTTCTTGGCAATGTAGCGCTTTGAAGCCGCGTCAATGTGGTGGCAGAGCTCTTCATCGTTCCACTGACAGTTAATCATGTAAACGCCGTTCGGCTTTACGTCCTGAACCATCTTGAAGCCCTTTGTAACATAGCTTGGGTTGTGGCATGCAACGAAATCGGCCTTGTTGATGTAGTAGGGAGCCCTTATCTTGTGGTCGCCGAATCTGAGATGGCTTATGGTTACGCCGCCCGTCTTCTTTGAGTCATACTGGAAATAAGCCTGAATGTACTTGTCAGTATAATCTCCGATAATCTTGATGGAGTTCTTGTTGGCTCCGACAGTTCCGTCTCCGCCAAGACCCCAGAACTTACACTCGATTGTTCCCGGTGCCGCTGTGTTGGGGCAGTTGCTGTCTTCTTCCAGGCTGAGGTTTGTAACGTCATCCACGATGCCAATGGTGAACTGGCGCTTCAGGGAAGCCTTTTTGAGCTCTTTGAATACAGCGAAGACTGATGAAGGAGGAGTATCTTTTGAACCAAGCCCATAGCGGCCGCCGGCAATCTTTACATTGTCTATGCCTGCGTTCGCAAAGGCTGTAACAACATCAAGATAAAGAGGCTCACCCTGCGCTCCGGGTTCTTTTGTTCTGTCAAGGACTGCAATCTTCTTTGCCGTCTTGGGTATGGCGGTAAGAAGCCTGTCCGCCGCGAACGGTCTGTAAAGTCTGACCTTTACCAAACCCGCTTTCTCTCCGTGAGCGTTGAGATAATCAACTACTTCTTCCGCGACATCGCAGATAGAACCCATAGCTATTATGACTCTGTCTGCGTCAGGCGCGCCGTAGTAGTTGAAAAGCTTGTAGTCTGTACCCAGTTTCGCGTTTATCTTGTCCATGTAGGATTCAACAACCGCAGGAAGAGCATCATAGTACTGGTTGCAGGCTTCTCTGTGCTGGAAGAAGATATCCCCGTTTTCGTGGCTTCCTCTCATGTGCGGATGCTCCGGGTTAAGAGCATGGTTTCTGAATTCTTCAACCGCCTTCATATCGCACATGTCTTTAAGGTCTTCATAGTCCCAGACTTCGATTTTCTGGATTTCATGGCTTGTCCTGAAACCGTCAAAGAAGCTGATGAAAGGAACTTTTCCTGAAATAGCTGAAAGATGGGCTACAGGCGCAAGGTCCATGACTTCCTGAACGTTTCCTTCGCAAAGCATCGCGAAACCTGTCTGGCGGCAGGCCATGACATCACTGTGGTCTCCGAAAATATTCAAAGCCTGTGTTGAGACTGTTCTTGCGCTTACGTGGAAAACGCAAGGAAGCTGCTCAGCCGCGATTTTGTACATATTCGGTACCATGAGCAGAAGTCCCTGTGATGCTGTGTAGGTGGTTGTCAGAGCACCGACTCCCAGTGAGCCGTGGACTGCTCCGGCAGCTCCGCCTTCGGACTGCATTTCAACAACTTTGACTTTTGTGCCGAAGATGTTCTTTAAACCATTTGCGCTCCACTGGTCAACCAGATCGGCCATTGGGCTGGACGGTGTGATAGGGTAGATAGCGGCAACTTCCGAGAACGCGTAGCTTACGTGCGCGGCAGCATTGTTGCCGTCCATGGATTTCTTTTTTCTCACCATGAAGAGCCTCCTTGAACTGATTTGCCGCATCTGCGCGGCAATTCGTATACCTTGAAATGTTTTTACGGCGTGGTTTTTACGCCCGGCAGAAGCCTGATTTCTCACTGCTTAGCCACCATTTTTTAGAATAAACTGAATCAGATAGATTTACAAGTATCCTTATATATACGGAGAATATTTTCCAGATAGCCGGTGAACTTTGTTCTGAACTTCGCGGGTCCAAGAATCTCTATGGCGCTGCCGCACTGGATTATCCTTAAAATAAGCTCTATTGAGTTTTCGGCCTCGAACCTGTAGATGTAGGTGTCATTGGCCTGTTTGGTACAGGTGATTTCGCCGTGGGAAATGGTATCAAAAGTTTTTACGGCGCTCTTTTCACGGACAAGCAACTCAAGGGGGATGGTGTCCACCACAAAATCGGTGTCTTCCGGGATTTCGGTTTTACGGAAGGCCTTAAGATTGTCGGGAATTGTGTATGTTTCGTTTAAGATAGTGATGCTTTTGATTTTTGTTATGTCAAGCGTGATTATCTCGGTTGTATGCCGCAGTCTTCCGGTAACAGTTACGGGATTTCTTCCGCTTTCCGTTTCCACAAAGCCGATAAAGTAGGGCGCAAGCTCCGTTTCTTCGTCTACAAGGATATTCGGATTTTTTTTATCCTGATGAGTATGTATGATGCGCACTATGCGTCCGGAAACCCAGGCGTCTATCAGAACTTCAAGCCGCTCGTTGTTCTGGGTATCAGCTATTGAGGCTTCGGAGTCTATCTGGTCTGCTAATGCCATGATATTTCCGCTTACCTTGGGAGCGTATGTCCGCATCCCCATGGCTATCTTCCTTAAGCCGGATGCCAGATGCGGCGTTCTGAACTCTGAGTTTTTGAGAATCATCTCAGCTCCCATGTTCAGCGCAAGGCTTTCGTATACGCTTAGGGCAAGGGGCTCATCTTCATTAGGCGTAATGATTTTAATGAGGTTTTTGTCCTCATAGATGCTGCTGTACTGCTTAAGTTCGTCTATGTAGCGGCCTATTGTACTTCTGTGTACGCCGATACGTCTTGCTATATCGGATTTTCTCAGCCCTTCCGGGTGGCTTCTGAGTATTAGTTCAAGTTGCGCTACGCGTTCTCCTTTCATCTTTTTCCCTTTGTTGCATCCCTGCTTTATGTCTATTATAATTGTATTATAGTTATGTTTGCAACAGATTGCAACAAATGTTTCTTTCAGCTGAGGTTTTTGTTGCGCAATTGTTTATCTTTGGCTTCCTGAGCCGTCTGTCTCCGGGAAGCCGCGGAGCCGGGAGGGCTGAAATGGAAGGAACGGAAGAAAGGCTGATAAGGCTTGAAACGGATTTGTCTTACATACAGGATACTTTAAGGGAGCTTAACGACATAGTATCTCAGCAGCAGATACTGGTGTCAAAGCTTGAAAAGCAGAACGCCGCCCTTGCGAAGAAAATTGAGGATATGGATACCGAAGCCAGGCCCAACAGTAAACCGCCTCACTATTAATTGATAAACAGTCCGACAGTTGACCGGTTTGACAGTGCGACTGTGTGACTGTTTAACTGTTTGACATGGAATTTTTAATATAAGTTTATATAATATAATAAGTTATATTTTTAACGTTTAAAATCGTATCCGATTTCCAACAGTATAACTGTTTGACTGTTTGACAAATTTGTCGGACTATCGAACTGTCAGACTGTCAAACCTATGTAATGTCAAACTGAAAAATAGGATTAATTTATTTATATATAATAAGTTATGTATGTCAAACAGTCGCACTGTCAAAGAGTCAAACAGTCAGACCGGTCAACTGTCAAACAGTCAGACTGTTTTAAAAATCCGCCGGTTCATAAGCTTTCATAAGTTTTCATTGGTTTTCATGCGCGTGATGAAGCTGATGAGCTTCATGCGCCTGATGAAACTTATGGAGCTCTTGAACTTAATGAACCCTGTGAACCTTTTTCTTACGATTACTGTCCGCGTTGTTTTCAGTTCCGGTTTTTTCTGCTACATTTGAAATGCGGAACAAAGCGGGAAGGTAATATGACAGAGTTCGTACATCTACACAACCATACAGACTTTTCTCTTCTTGACGGAGCGGCGTCAATACCGAAATATATAGCGAAAGCAAAGGAGTTCGGCATGAAAGCCCTTGCCATAACGGACCATGGGAACATGTTCGGAGTGCTGGACTTTTACGATGCGTGTACAAAAGCGGGCATACAGCCGATTCCTGGGTGCGAGTTCTACATAAACCCTGACGGACGCGCCAGCAGGGAAGCGGGAAATCACTACTATCACCTCATACTTCTCGCAATGAACGACAAGGGCTACCACAACCTGATGGAGCTTAACAGCATTGCCTTCCTTGAAGGTTTTTACTACAAACCAAGAATAGACAACGAGACCCTTGCGCAGCACAGCGAAGGCCTTATCTGCACATCTGCCTGTCTTGCGGGAGAAATTCCGCAGAAACTTCTTGCGGGCAACGTTGAAGGAGCCTACGAAACCGCAAGGTGGTATAAAAACCTTTTTGGTGACCGCTACTACATTGAAATACAGAACCACTTCATTCCAGAGGAGCTTCAGGTACTGCCACAGCTTGTAAAGCTTGCCCGTGAGCTTGACATAAAGCTGGTCGCAACCAACGATATCCACTATATCAATAAAGACGATGCCAATGCTCACGATATCCTGCTTTGTATAGGAACAGGCAAAAAAAAGGCTGATACGGACAGAATGAGGTTTGATACCGAAGAATTCTACATGAAAAGTCCGGACGAAATGGCGGAACTTTTCTCAGCCTATCCCGATTCCATTTCAAATACAGTTGAACTTGCGTCCAGGTGCAGCTTTAAAATTAATTTCCCCGGGCCCAAGCTCCCCGGCGTAGACGTGCCTTCCATGTATGCTGATACAAAGGAGTATCTTACAGCACTCTCATGGGAAGGACTCAGAAAACGCTATCCCGGTTATGAATCCGACCCGGAGCAGAAAAAGATTCTTGAAGACAGGCTTAGTTATGAGCTTGGTATAATTCTTAAAATGGGCTTTGACGGCTACTATCTCATAGTGCGAGACTACATCTGCTGGGCAAAAACACATGATATCCCCGTGGGCGCAGGCAGGGGCTCGGGTGCCGGCTCAATAGTTGCTTACTGCATTGATATTACCAACGTAGACCCCATAGCGCATGACCTTCTTTTTGAAAGATTTCTAAACCCTGAACGAGTTTCGCTTCCGGATTTTGACATAGACTTCTGCTACGAAGGACGTCAGAGCGTAATAGATTACGTTACAGAGCACTACGGCGTTGACAGGGTTGGTCAGATAGCCACTTTCGGTACCCTTAAGGCCAAGGCGGTCGTAAAGGATGTTGCGAGAGTTCTGGATATTCCCTTTGACGAATCCAACAGAATCACAAAATACATCCTTGATGTTCTTCCTGATGAAGCCAAGCCCGGGGACAATGACAAGGATGCAAAAAAGCCAACCCCTACGCTTTTGCAGTGGTCAATACATGTATCTCCCGAACTTCAGGAAATGATAGCCCGCGGAGGAGTTTATGAAGAACTTTTTAAGGTATCTCTCACTCTTGAGAATCTTTCGCGACACGTTTCAACACATGCCTGCGGCGTTGTCATAGGGCAGACTCCCCTTAAAGATTATGTTCCGCTTTACAAGGACCCCAAATCAGGCGGCATTTCAACTCAGTATACAATGAACAACCTTGAGCGCTGCGGTCTGGTAAAGATGGACTTCCTTGGGCTTAAAACACTCACTCTTATAAGAAATACCCAGCGTCTCATACGCAGGAAAAATCCCGAATTCGATATAGAAAAAATAAAGGACGGAGATAAGGAAACCTTTGAGATGCTTTCCAAAGGCGACAGCATGATGGTGTTTCAGCTTGAAAGCCCGGGAATGCAGAAAAATCTCAGGCTCCTTGAACCCACAAGGTTTGATGAGCTTGATGCCATGGTTTCACTGTACAGACCCGGTCCTATGGAATATATTCCGCGTTACATAGACTCAAAACAGGGAAGAATACCTATCCGGTATCCCGACCCTTCTCTTGCGAAACTTCTGGAATCCACATACGGCGTTATTGTTTATCAGGAACAGGTCATGCGCGTCGCTCAGATAATTGCTGGCTTTACTCTTGGAGAAGCCGATACTCTGAGAAAGATAATGGGAAAGAAAAAGGTTAAGGAGATGCCTGCTCAACGTGAAAAGTTCATATCCGGCGCTGTTAAGAACGGGCATACTATGGAGCATGCGGAGGAAATCTTCCACATGCTTGAGCCTTTTGCCAAGTACGGTTTCAACAAGAGTCACAGTGTCTGCTACACGGTTCTTGCCTACAGGACGGCATATCTTAAGTGCCATTACAGGCCTGAGTTTCTTGCCGCCAACCTTACCAATGAAATAGGTTCGGGCGACAAGTATAAGGAATATTTGGACTATGTTAAGGAATGCGGAGTTGAAATACTGCCTCCCAGCGTAAATGACTCCGATATGTACTTTAATGTTGTTGGCAACAAGCTCATATACGGTCTTGCGGGAATAAAAGGCGTAGGCGCTTCCACAGTTCAGTGCATTCTTGACGAACGTGTCGCGAACGGACCTTATACTGATTTTCTGGATTTTGTAAGGCGTAGCGACGCGAAGGTTCTTAATTCAGGAGTTCTTGAAGGCCTGATAAACTCCGGGGCCCTTGACTGTTTCGGCTATAACAGACCCACTTTGCTTGAAAACTATGAAATGGCCATCAAGTCCACAAAGGAAGATAAGGATGCAAAAAGCGTAGGGCAGAATCTGCTTTTCGGCGCGGAAGATGACGGCTCCGCAAACTTTGAAATGAAAGTAAAACCTGACTATGCCTTTATGGAGAAGCTTGAAATTGAAAAGAACTATCTTGGCTTCTATCTTTCAGGACATCCTCTGGATACCTATAAGACGGTATGGGAAAACTGTGTAAAACTTGACCTGTCAAAGCCTGAAAGAATAAACGAAGGGCCCAAATACGACTTCATTGGCATGATTACAGAGCTTAAGGAAGTTCAGACCAAATCCGGCGGAAAGATGGGGCGTCTTACGGTTGAAGATTATAACGGAAGGCTTGAAGTGACCGTTTTCCCAAAGCAGTGGGCAATGTGTTCTCTCGGTCTTTCAGTCGGAAAGATAATAGGCCTTCACGGAAGCTTTAAAACCTACAATGACAGGCTTGGCTTTACGGCGGATGTGGTTTACGGAGACCCGTTTCAGATGAAGCCCGAAAGAGCCAGAAGAGTCTTTGTGGAAATAGACCACAGCATCTACGCGGGAAGGGATTCCTTAAGAGAAATGCGCTCCGCGGCAAGGAAACACAGAGGTTCCGCGGAACTTGTTTTCTGCGTTTACAGCGGAACGGATGATGAAGGCAGACTTGACGGACGTGCGCGGAAGATAGCCGCAGACCAGAAGTACGGCGTTGACGGAAGTAAGGAGCTGCTGGCGGAACTTAGGGAATGCCAGAGCGTCTATGATGTTTATTCGGAGTAAGGAGGAAGCATTATGGAATTTTTGAAGGGCTTTTGCTCGTTTCTCGCGGGCCTCCTTGGCCTGTATTCCACTGTTATCCTTGTAAGGATAATAATAGCCTGGATGCTGATGTTCAGCAGAAGAAACGGCTGGAGGTCCGGTAATGGAGGCTATGGTTTTAATCAGGAAGACCCCAATCATCCTTCAGGAATGGCCGCCGCTGACAATGTTCTTGGCAAGATTTGCGACCCTTATCTCAAGCTGTTCAGAGGCGTGACTTCATTGCGGAGAGCAAACATTGACCTGACTCCGGTTCTTGCTCTTGTGGTGCTTAACCTGGCAAGGAGTATACTGTCAGTTTTTGCCCAGGTAGGCAGCCTTACGCTGTGGGCAGTGCTTGCCATAATAATAAATGGGCTTTGGAGCTCTTTCGGCTCGTTCCTGCTTTTCATTCTTATTGTCCTGCTTATAGTCAGATTTTTTCTTGGTAGAAGCCGTTCAAGCACATCTTCCAATTTTATTGATGCCCTGGACCCTATACTTGAAGCTCCGGTAAAAAAAGTGTACAGGCTGTTTTTCAACAGGAAGAATGTTGACGAGCAGAAGCTTATCCTTACGGCGGCAATTGCGTATATCGTTTTGTTCGTTGCCCTTAAGTGGGCGGTGGGCGTGCTGGTGGGTTTTCTCATAAGCCTTTAAAGCTTTGAGCCGGTTTTACAGATTAATGTTTTCCAGACTAATGTTTTCCAGATTAAGGATTCGTGGATGTAAATGTTTATAGGGGAGTTCACACAGGACATAAAGATACTTACCGGTGTAGGTAAGAAAACTCGTGAGGATTATGAAAACCTTGGAGTGAAGACACTGCGCGACCTTATTGAGATGACGCCTCGCGGCTATGAAGACAGAAGCCGCAGAGTCTGCATAGGTCGCCAGAACGCCTCTGACGGGGTGTGGACTAATACCTTTGTACGCGTGGAAAGCGTGAGCTCTTTCGGGGCGGGGCGTAAAAACACGAAGATAATCGTCCGTGACACAGAGAACAGCCGGAAAGCCTTTCTTATGGGTTTTAACAGAGCCTATCTTTCAAACACAGTTTTCCCCGGAGGTTTTTATCATCTTTATGCAAATATTACGCCCTACGGTACGGGGCTTACGGCTTCTCAGTTTGAAATAAAACCCGTCAGGGAAGAAGACCTTATTGCATCTGACGTTCTGGTAAATCAGGGAATAATTCCGGTCTATCCTCTTAGCGGCGCCCTTACACAGAAAACACTGCGCCGTGACGTAAAGGCAGCCCTTGCCTTTGTTTCCGCTAAGGATATAGAAGAAGAGCTTCCTGTTTCCCTTATTTCAAAATATCGCCTTATGCCTCTGAAAAAGGCGGTAAACGAAGTTCATTTTCCGACATCCGAAAAAAACCTTAAAGAGGCCAGACGAGCTCTTTCCTTCAGGGAAATATTTTATCTTCAGCTTTATGCCAAAAGGCGCCCTCACGTAGAGCGCAGAAGGCAGGCGGTAAGCAATAAGGTTTACGATGCGGAAAAACGCTTTATCGAAAGCCTTCCTTTCAAACTTACCGAAGACCAGATAAAAGTTCTTTCGGAGATAAGGCGGGATATGAGCGGAAGCGAAAGCATGAACCGCCTGCTTCAGGGCGATGTCGGCTCAGGAAAAACCCTTGTTGCCTGGGTGTCCGCTCTCCATGCGATATGTGACGGAGCGCAGGTGGCTTTCATGGCTCCGACGGAGCTTCTGGCGCGCCAGCATGCTCAGGTCGCGGATGCGCTTTTCAAAAGCTGCGGCATAACGGTTGCTTTTCTGAACGGGGAAGTTCACGGCAAGCCAAGGCAGGCTCTTCTTGAGCAGCTCAAAGCAGGAAACATAGACCTTCTTATAGGGACGCACGCGCTTTTTTCACGGGATGTCGAATACAGAAATCTCCGTTATGTGATAATAGACGAACAGCACCGCTTCGGGGTTGAGCAGAGACAGGCCCTGCAGGAAAAGGGCATAGACCCGGATGTTCTGCTTATGACGGCAACGCCCATACCCAGAACGCTTGCCCTTACGGTTTTCGGCAATCTTAACGTATCAACCATAAGGACAATGCCCAAGGGCAGGCTGCCCGTGATAACGCATCTGGTCAGCGAGTCAAAGACAGACAGGATGTATGATGCTGTGGGCGTAGAAATGCGGCGCGGGCATCAGGCCTATTTTGTCTATCCCCGTATTGACGATGAGGGAAAATCAGACTTGAAGGACGTTCAGACCATGTACGATTTTCTTTCATCTGTGAAATATCCGACCTTCAGGGGGGCCATGATACACAGTCGCCTTCCTGAGGAAGAAAAAATTGCCATTTTAAATGATTTTTCCGCGGGAAAACTGAACTATCTTGTATCAACATCCGTAGTAGAGGTTGGCATAGACGTTCCAAATGCCACCTGTATGGTTGTGGAGCACAGTAAAAATTTCGGACTTTCCGCGCTGCACCAGCTTAGGGGAAGAGTTGGAAGAAGCACGCTTCAAAGCTGGTGTTTTCTTGCCTTTGAGAAAAGCATAACGGATGACGGTAAAAAAAGGCTGGAAGTCCTTCGGCGCACCAGCGACGGCTTTGAAATTGCGGAAGAAGATTTGAAGATACGTGGCCCGGGCGAGCTTTCCGGTTTCAGGCAAAGCGGTTTCCTTCATTTGAAATTTACTGACCTTGAAAAAGATGTTTCGCTCATGGCTCAGGTGCGCGACGAAGTGGAAGCTATACTTTCCTCAGACCCCGGACTGCTTTCCATAGATAATGCCGCGGTAAGGCGCGTCATTGCGCTTGGCGGACGCTCGTAGATTTTTTGTGTGGTTTCGCTTTCCGGCTCTTTGTTTTCAACAGACCTTTTGTCAAAATAAATATTTGCATGGTGCTGCAGAGGCGGAGGGGCTTATGTCTTATGAAAGCAATTTCCAGATGTATTTTGTCCAGCTTGGACTGGAAGAGGGCGAACGCCGCGGAAGAATGAAGGCAATGCGCGATATTGCCTATAAAATGTCGGAGCTTGACGTTGACGTTGATACGGTTGCGCGTTATCTGGATATAAGTCCCATGCAACTTAGATATCTTGTAAATTGTACGGACTGGGACATATGCGGAACAACGGTAAACGCCTGCAGGATAAACGAACCGGTTTACAAAAGAAGGGAGCCGGCATCAAACCGGCCCGCTGAATCACCGGTCGGAGATAAAGTTTAAAGACCCAGCTTCTTCAGTATCGTGATGATGTAAGGTCTTTTTTCCCTGCGCGCGTATTCCATGACGTTGTGTCCCTGCCAGTCGCATATGTTTACGTCAGCTCCGCTTTCAATAAGCTGGGAGAAAATTCTGGTGTTTTCATTTTGCAGTACCGCCATGATAAGAGGGGTTTCTCCAAGATAGTTTCTGGCATTGATATCGGCACCGGCCTCGACCAGAGCTTCGATAACCTTCGGGTTGGAACTCATGCCCGCGGCAAGATGAAGGGCGTTTGACCTGTATTTGGGCTCGACCGCGAAAAGGTCCGCTCCGCCCTTGAAAATGGCCTTAAGAACCACCACGTGAGGGTTGTACTGGGCGGCCAGCATAAGAGGGGAAAGACCCCATTCGTTGGTGCAGTTGACGTCAGCGCCCTGCCTGATTAGGGTGTGAATATCGTTTGCCTTGGATGAAGAGATTGCGGCGGCAAGCAGCTTCCTGTTAAGAGTTTTTTGCTTATTTGTCATAGTTTTTCTGTTTATTCCTTTTTATAAATTGAAATATCTAATCAGATTATTTCAGAAAAAAAATAATCTGTAAAGATTCGGGCATGCTCATATTTGAAGAAAACCTTTATTACTTGTGAATATTGGATTATAATACCCCCAATACAGGTTCAGGAGGTCGCAGTCAGCATGATTCCAGGAGACATTATAAAGAAAATCCCTAAAGTTGAACTTCATGACCATCTTGACGGTGGACTAAGGCCCGCGACTGTCATTGAACTTGCGAAAGAATATGAAGTACCGTTACCTTCTCAGGACCCCGCGGAACTTCAGGAATGGTTTGAGCGCGGCTGTAAACGCAAAAACCTGAAGCTCTATCTTAAGACCTTTGACGTAACTTTGTCGGTGATGCAGAGGGAAGAGGCCCTCAGGCGCGTAGCCTATGAAGGAGTTCTTGACTGGAAAGAGCAGAACATTGTTTACGGTGAAATGCGTTTTGCGCCTGTTCTTCATACGTGGCAGGGGCTGACAATGGACGCGGTTGTGCGCGCCGTGCTTGAAGGTATGGAGCAGGGCAAGCGTGAAACGGGTGTCCAGTTCGGCCTTATTCTCTGCGCTATGCGCAACCAGAGTCCCAACATAAGCCTTGAGGTTGCCAAGCTTGCAGTTGCGTACCGCGACCGCGGCGTTGTTGGCTTTGACCTTGCGGGGGATGAAAAGGGCAATCCTCCGAAGGTTCATCTGGAGGCCTTCCAGTATATCAGGAACAAGAATTTCAATATTACCATTCATGCGGGAGAGGCCTTCGGTCTTGATTCAATATGGCAGGCCATACAGGTCTGCGGCGCCCATCGTATAGGTCACGGGACAAGGCTTGTGGATGACATGATTCTTGACGGGCTTAAGATAGAACAGCTTGGAGATTTGGCGCACTTTGTTCTGGACAAGAGAATTCCTCTTGAGATGTGCCTTTCCAGCAACATAGGTACAGGCGCCGCCCGAACCTTCGGGACTCATCCTTTTGTGGTATTTTTCAGAAACCATTTCAGGGTCTTCCTCTGCACGGACAACCGTTTGATGAGCAGCACAACTCTTACAAAAGAAATGGAAATTGCGGCGGATAACTTCGGGCTTACACTGAAGGACCTTGAGAAAATCAGCATAAACGCAATGAAAAGCGCATTCATCCATCATGATGAAAAGCTTTCGCTGATTTATGATGTCATAAAGAAGCAGTGCGCGGACCTGAGAAAAGAATACGGATATTCGGACTGGAACTGAATAAAATGATATTCAAAAATGAAAAATGGATAAACATTTTCAATGCCTTTCTTCTTCTGGCGGTTGTTATGGCGGCTATTGCCGTTATATCAATTTTAAGTTCGGGTGAGAAATCCAAATCAATTTCCGGGGAAAAGGACTCTATAATTTCGGTAAACGACGGCTGGGTCAGGATAAACGGAGATGGCTCGCTGACGGAATTTACTAATTTTGACCAATCAGCAGATATTACAGACCTTACTATAAGCAGGATATTTATTTTTGACAGGAGCGTTATCAGGAACACACTGAGTTTTGTCGTAAACTACTGCGCCGTGGAAGTCTATCAGGACGGAATACTTATTTACTCCTACGGTACGGCGCAAGATGTCGAAAACGGCGTACTGATTGGGAAGTACAATGTAAGCGCGCGTCTTGACGCAAAGCCGGACGAGGCTTCTGAAATAACAGTCCATTTCATGTCTTCCCATCCCATAAAGGTAAGCAGGTTCAGCCTGAGCAACGGCTATGATGCTGTTTTGAGTCTTGTCATTGACGCAATCCCTCTTTTCTTTTTTTCAATCTTTTCAATTGTGCTGATTTTTGCCATGCTGCTTACCATGCTTCTTGGAAGGCGCAAGTATGTAATACCTGTTGCCTACCATTACTTTCTTGGGTTTTTGGCTGTCTGCTCCATATGGGTATTCGCAAATATAAAGCTCTTCGGCTATCTTGGCGCAAGTCCTGCGTTTATGAGCCTTATAGGGTTTGAAGCCTTAATGCTTATGCCTGTAATAATGAGTATCTTTTCCTACTATGCCATACCGTGTCTGCGTATGCTTGACATAGTCTGCTTCTTCTCACTCCTTGCCAATTTTTCGGTTCTTAACCTTCTGCACTTTACAAAGGTCAAAAGTTTTGTGCAGACAATGCCCGTTTACTACATAACGGCAATGAGTTGCATTGCCCTTTTCTTAATAAAGGCCTTTGTCCTGCTTAAAAGAGAACGGGGCTGGTATTCAACTGCAATGGTTATAGGCCTGTTCTTCCTGTTCGTTGGCGGGATAGCTCAGATAGTGACTTATAGGAACGACAGCAGCCTTTTTGTATCAATATATATGATTGCAGGTCTTTGCGTTTTCAATTTCGTCCAGGCTCTGACTTTTATTCTTAATATAATGTCCCTGGTGGGAGAAGGCCGCAAGGCCGGCGACTATCTTACCATGGCCAAGACAGACTCCCTTACCGGTCTTGCGAACAGAAGAGGCCTTGAACTGTACATTTCGGAAATAGCAAAGAACTCCGCGCCGTTTTACCGTGTGGGCTGCATAGTCTGTGACTTAAACGGCCTGAAAAAGACCAATGACAGCTACGGTCATTCTGTTGGAGACAAAATGCTCAAGGACTTTGCCAGCTGCCTTAAGATATGCTTTGAAAACCGCGGGGTTCCGTTCAGAAGCGGAGGAGACGAATTCTACGTTATTTTCAGCGATGTTGAAGTAGATATGTCTGCCATGATGAGACGCCTTATGATAGGCATAGAAGGCTCAAACACCGGCGCCGAATACAAGCTGTCCTGCTCCAGCGGCTGTTACGCGGACTATGTTCCCTCTCATGACGAGCAGGCAATCTGGGACATAATCAAGCTGGCCGATGCCGAAATGTACAAGCAGAAAATGAAGGACCGAGCCTCTCAGTCAAGATAAGGACTTCAAGATAAGAACCGCGGCTTTTGCCTTCCGGCCTCTGCCGCGGCTCTTCGTTTATATGTTCAAAGCCCTAAATCATACCCTCTGTCAGAGCTTTGCAATGAGGGCCTTTATTTCTTCCACAAGGTTGTCAAGGTCCAGATTGATTACCTCATCCTTCCTGCCTCTTATCTTAACCTCACACTTTCCTTCCTTGAAACTCCTGCTTCCAAGCGTAAGCCTTATCGGAAGGCCTATAAGGTCCGCGTCCGCAAATTTTACTCCGGCAGATTCCTTTCTGTCGTCATAAAGTATTTCTATTCCGGATTCTTCCAGATTTTTATAGATTTTTTCAGCTACGTCGGTATCCTTTATGAGGCTGATGAAGTGCACGGCGTAAGGGGCAACGGAAATTGGGAGCTTCAGGCCGTTTTCATCATTATACTCTTCGCACAGGCAGGCAAGAAGCCTTCCGATTCCAATACCGTAGCTTCCCATGACAACAGGTTTTCTCTGTCCGTTTTCGTCCTGATAGCAACAGTTCATAGCTTCCGAATAGCGTGTGCCAAGCTGGAAGATGTTACCCACCTCTACACCCTTTGACGCGTTAAGAGGCTTTCCGCAGACGGGACATTGATAACCTTCCGCCGCGCTTGCGATATCCGCAACGTCACCTGTGTAGTCAACGCCGAAATTGGTATTCATGTAGTGATAGCCTTCCTTGTTGGCTCCGGCTGTGAGATTGCAGGATTTCGCAACTGAATCATCAACTATGACAATCGTTCCTTTTTTGCAGCCTATTGGTGAACCATAGCCCGGAACAATGCCGGCAGCAAGAATTTCTTCATCATGCGCGGGTCTTAGACTATTAGCTTTTGCGGCGTTCTGAAGTTTGCTCTCTTCTATGTCCATGTCTCCTCGGACAAGTCCCACGATAAGCCTGTCTTCCTCTTCGCCGTTTTCCTCGTTGATGAAGGTGCCTGTCATGAACAAAGCTTTTGCTGTTCTGTCGGCGCTGATTCCAAGTGTGACGCAAAGTTCTTCTATGGTCTTGGAACCCGGGGTTGCCACAAGTTCCTTTGCCTTAGGCTCTTCCGTTATGTAGTCCTTCCGGAACTTCGCGACCTGACGGTTCGCGGTGTAGCCGCAGTGCGGACATATGATAATTGTGTCCTCGCCAATAGGGGAAAGATACATATACTCGTGGGCAACCTTTCCGCCCATCATGCCGCTGTCCGAGCCTACCGCAATTACGGGCAGCCCGCAGCGCCTGAATATTCTGAAATAGGCATTGTAGTGGGCCTGATAGACCTTTTCAAGGCCTTCAACGTCCCTGTCAAAGCTGTAGCTGTCCTTCATTGTGAATTCGCGCACGCGGATAAGGCCTGCCCTTGGTCTTGGGTCATCTCTCCACTTGGTCTGAAGCTGATAGACAAGAAGGGGAAGACGCTTGTAGGAGTCAATAACGTTTCTTCCAATATCCGTTGCGCATTCCTCGTGAGTCATGGCAAGAACCATATCTCTGTCGCCGCGGTCCTTGAAGCGGCTCATTTCCCTGTCTATGCTGTAAAACCTTCCCGTTTCCTTCCAGAGGTCTGCGGGGTTAACTACCGGCATCAGAAGTTCCTGCGCTCCAAGCGCGTTCATTTCTTCGCGCACAATGGCGGATATTTTCTGAATGGATTTGAAGCCAAGCGGAAGAAGAGAAAAAATCCCCGCTGCCAGCTGGTCAATATAGCCGGCTCTGAGAAGGTATTCGTAACCTTTGCAGTCGGCTCCGTTGGGGGCCTCTCGAAGGGTCTTTGAGAAAAGTCTGCTCTGTCTCATGATGACATACTCCTTGAACGCAAAGTCCTGTTTTTCAGCCTGCGTCTTCAATTTCACGATTATATTGAAATGTTATGCGCAGTACAAGGATTGGCGTGATTGCAAGCTGTTTCTTTGAGTGATATTATTAACTGAAATAATATTTGAGAGGAACGCTGATGCTTGAAAAAAAGACCATTGACAAATTGAAGGCAAAAGCTACGGAAATCAGAATTTCCACAATCCGTGAGATAGCGAACCTTGGCAACGGACACATCGGCGGAGCCATGTCCATAGTTGAAGTGCTTACCTATCTTTATTACCATGAAATGAACATTGACCCGTCCAACCCGAAGAAAGAAGGAAGGGATAGATTTGTCTGCTCAAAGGGCCATGCGGGACCGTCCGTCTACGCGACCCTTGCGGATAAGGGATATTTCCCGAAGGAATGGCTTATGACGCTTAACAGGGGAGGCACAAACCTTCCAAGCCACTGCGATATGAGAAAAACGCCCGGCATAGATTTTACAACCGGTTCTCTTGGGCAGGGTTTCAGCGCCGCTGCCGGTATTGCTCTTGGACAGCGCCTTAAGGGAGAGTCTTCCTACACCTTTGTAATTATAGGGGACGGAGAAAGTCAGGAAGGTCAGATATGGGAAGCGGCGGAATTCGCGGCTACCCGGAAAATAGGCAACCTTATAGCCTTCACGGACTTCAACCGCCAGCAGCTTGACGGCTACACGGCGGAAATCATAAACATGGACAACATAGATACGCGCTGGCTTGGTTTCAACTGGCATGTCCAGAGAATAAACGGCCACGACTTCAGCCAGATTGATGAAGCGGTTTCCAGAGCAAAGGCCGTTAAGGACAGACCCAGCATGATTATCCTTGATACCATAAAGAGCAAGGGCTATCTTCCGGGTGAAGGTGTCAGGGCAAACCACAGCATGGCAATCAGCCATGAGGACGAGGTCATTGCAATCAACGCTCTTGAAGGAGGCTTGAAATGAGAGACACATTCAATATTGAAAACATGAGAGATGTTCTTATCACTGCCATTATAGACCTTGCAAGAGAGCACAAGGAAGTTGTTTTCCTGGATGCGGACCTTTCCAGCTGCATCAACAGCGTGCCCTTTGAAAAAGAGTTTCCGGACAGGTTCTTCAACTGCGGCATAGCGGAAGCCAATATGGTTGGTGTCGCCGCGGGTCTTTCTTCCATGGGGTTTGTGCCCTACGCGCATTCTTTCGGCTGTTTCTCTTCACGCCGCGCTTACGACCAGTTCTTCCTTTCGGTAAACTACGCAGGTCAGAGAGTTCACCTTATAGGTACAGATGCCGGCGTTACTGCCCAGATTAACGGCGGAACCCACATGCCTTTTGAGGATGTGGGCCTTATGAGGCTCATCCCGGAGCTTATCATCATTGACCCGTCAGACACTCAAAGCTGCTACGAGCTTACTCTTCAGGCTTTTGAATCCGGTCACAGCTCGTACACCAGAATCCGCAGAAAAGGCGCTACGCACCGCTATCCTGTCGGCACACCTATCCGGCTTGGCAAGGGCATTGTCCTTTCCGAAGGCAGGGATATTGCCATAGTCGCGACGGACGAGGTCATAGTCAACGAAGCGGTAAAGGCTGTTGAGCTTCTTAAGCGGAAGGGTATAAACGCGGCTCTTGTAGACATGCATACAATCAAGCCTCTGGATACCGAGCTTCTTGAAAAGCTTTCCAGAGAAACCGGGCACTTACTTGTCTGTGAGAACGCACGTTATGCCGGAGGCCTTGGGGAAGCGGTTGCCGCTCATCTCGCAAAAACTTATCCCGCAAAAATGGATTTCGTCTGTGTCGGAGAGCGTTTCGGCGAAGTGGGCAAGCTTGATTACCTTATGTCTTCATACCACTTCAACGCGGAAGACATTGCCGCCAGAGCGGAAGCTTTAGCAAAGAGATAATTGTAAAAATCGCGTTTATTAAAGGGGCTCTTTCGGGTAGCTGCCGTACAGGAGCGCAACCGGGTATCACATATTATCTTTGCTCCAAAGCTAAACCAATCAACCTATCTGTCTTATCCGCCATAAACAGAGGAATGTTCAGCACATCATCATCCAGTTTCAGATTATCAAAAGAAAACCGGACACGGAGCCTGACTTTATCCGGGAACAGCTCCTTGAATTTCCTGAGACTCTTACCGGTGGTATTGGCTTCGGATTTAACCTCAATGGGGAAAATATCGTTTTCCCTCTGAAGGAGGAAATCCACCTCATACGGAGGATTGGTCTGTGTCCAGTAGCGGGGAACGACCTCAAACTGTGTAACCAAAGTCTGAAGCACAAAGTTTTCAGTCAACGCGCCTTTGAACTCTGTAAAAAGTCGATTTCCTTCCCCAAAGGCGGTGGGCGCAAGCTTTGCCAGACGGCGAAGCAGCCCCACATCCACCAGATAAATCTTAAAGGCAGAGAGGTCATCATAGGCAGCCAGAGGCAGGCCGGGGACGGAGCTGCGGTAAATCTTATGCACCAGGCGAGCATCTACAAGCCATTGCAAAGCGTCTTCGTATTCACGGGCTCTTGCGCCTTCTTTGACAACTTTATAGATGAATTTTTTATTCTCCCTTGCCAGTTGAGATGGAATGGACTTCCAGAGCATTGATATCTTCGGAAATTCACTGACATTGGGACGCCTGGCGAAGTCGCGCTCATAAGCGTCTATGATTCCGGACAGAGCTTCCTGCATGGCGGAAACATCTCGCGCTTCTGTCCACATCTTTACAGATTCGGGCATACCGCCGGTTACATAGTACATCTTGAGTTTCTCATACAGAGGGTTGAAGAAAGCATCGGGAATAGGTTCAATGTTGTTCACTGTTTCCAGATACTTTGCCAGATTCTCATCGCCGTTTGCCAGCAGAAACTCTGTAAATGTCATCGGGTCAATCTGCATGAAGTTAACCTTTCCCACAGGAAAGGACGAAGGTTTTGCTAAAGCAATGCCCAAGAGCGAACCCGCGCAGGTAACGTGATACTGCGGTGCGTTTTCACAGAAGTATTTCATGGAGTTGATGACTTTAGGACAATCCTGCACCTCATCAAAAAAAATGAGTGTCTTTTCCGGCTCAATTTTCTGCCCGCTGGCCAGCATCAAGTTCTGTAAAATGCGATTGACATCTTTTGTGGTTTCAAAAAATTGTCTGTATTCTTCGTTTTCATCAAAGTTGAAATAGGCGGTATTTTCATAATAGCGCTTGCCGAACTCTTTCAGAATCCAGGTCTTGCCAACCTGGCGAACACCTTTCAGAATCAAAGGCTTCCGGTAAGGCGAATTCTTCCAGTCCAACAGTTTTTTTAAAATAAATCTTTCCATAAAAATATCTCTTCACACTATTATCAAGGTTTTAGTGTTATAAAATCACATTTTTATTATAATCCAACTACTAAGAAATATACAACAACATTTCACAAAGTTATATTGGTTTTGAGCCTAGACTATCACACTTTTATGTAATTGGATTGCGATTTAAAAACACCGAAAGGCTTTCTTTTGTAAGCGCGAAATGGGATTACCGGAAAAATTCCATTGAATTCGGGTGGTCTGATTCCGCAAGCTGTGCCGTCCCGCACTCAGCGCTTTTTGAGTATCCTGTCCAGTGTAAGCTGGTCTTCATTGTCCTTACGGTCGCCCAGACTGCGTTTTCTGACAGGCTCTATGGTTCTGGAGTTTCTGTCAAAGTGGTAGTACTCCACCTTGTCTTCCGCTGCGGCATAGATAAGCATGTAATTTTTCTGAGCCATGAATGAAAGCGCAAGAATTAATTCGCAGCCGCTTTCGCGCCTGTAGTTTATAAGGTCTTTCTGTTCCGCTTCCGTCAGATAATCGTTTCTGCATACTATGGCAAGCATCTGGGCTCCGGTTTCGCGGTTGTGTATAAGTATATCCGGATTTACCGCTTTTGCAGACTTTCGGAGGACGGGGCACATGTCAACGGAAAGCTTCTGCTTTGCTTCATTCATTAAATCATGAAGATGCTGGGAAAGCGCGTGAGTAAGAGCAAGCCTGTTGCGCGGCCACTTATAAAGGACGCTGTCTTTTTCTTCAAGAAGTTCAAGCGCCCTTACAAAGATGTCAAATACCCTTAGTTTGCCTCGTTTCGTTTCCATAATCTGATTGTATCAGCAAAAAGCCGTTGTGGCAATTTTTTCCGTTTGAACCGCAGTTTCAGAGGGGAACGGAAACGAAGCCGTTTTCCGTCAAAGTCATCTGCTCTTTATAGCCGATATCTTTAAGAAGCTTTTCTGCAAGGTCAAAGGACTGGCATATTGTGTCCACGCTGTGGGAATCTGAGTTTATTATCACGGGGCTTTTCAGCTCATATAGCTTTTTCAGTATGAACGGCGCTGGGTAAGGCGTGCTTCTGTAGCCTCTGCCTATTGCCCCGGTGTTTACTTCAAAAATCCTGCCCTTTGCCGCAAGTTTTTCAATATGGCTTAAGACCTGTTTTTGGTATTTGGAATCATTTTCGTCAAAATCATTATATTTTTCGTTGAACTTTGTAAAAACGTCTACGTGGCCGACAATGTCAAAAGGCACCGTATCTGCAAAGGAAAGAAAGTCTTCAAAGTATGAATCAAGGAAATTTTCCCTACCTTTAAAGGCTTTCAGGGCATTGATAATCTCCTGGTGCGTATAGTCTACGGTAAAGTACTTTCCTTCATTTCTTACATAGTGGATAGAGCCAATAGCGTAGTCGCAGCGCCTGTCTATGGAAGGTCTCTTTTCTCCGTATACAAAGGATTCCAGTTCAAGGCCCGTATAAACGTTGATTTTCCCTTTGTACTTATGTTTCATGAATTCAAGCTCGTTGAAGTATAATTCAGGGTCTTTCAGCTGGCATGAGTCAAAATCATAACCCGTCCTGCAGTGGCTTGAAAAGCCTATGGTTTTCAGGCCTGCCCGCAGCGCGGCCAGTATCATTTCCTCAATGGTATTTTTGCCGTCGCATAGTATGCAGTGCGTGTGAAGGTTCGCTGTAGTGGTCATGGCTTGATTTTATACATACCGGCGCTGTTGTTCCATAGCTTTCCGATATTGAAGAAGGAAATACATAGTGTTAATATCTAGCAGTATAAGGAAGGAACACATGAACTTTGACCAGCGAACTGTGACTTGCGGACAGCTTAGAGCTGCCGATGCGGGAAAAACCGTTGTTCTCAACGGCTGGGTACACCGTGACAGAAACCACGGAGCACTTCATTTCATCAATTTAAGAGACAGATACGGAATAACACAGGTCGTTGTAGATGATGACGCCGATTCGGAGCTTCAGAGCGTCGCCGCAGAGCTTCGCATGGAATTCTGCGTTGCGGTAACCGGTCTTGTGAGACTCCGACCTCAGAATATGATAAACGATGATATGGAAACCGGAGAGGTGGAAGTAAAGGCCGAAAAGATATCAATACTTTCACGCTGCGCGGCGCTTCCTTTCATGATAGACGGAGACCAGACCGTAAATGAGGACTTGAGACTTAAGTACAGATTCCTTGACCTCAGAAACAGCGGCCTTCAGGAGCGCATACGCTTCAGACACGAATTCATCAAAGCCATAAGGGATTATCTCTGTGATGAAGGCTTCTATGAAATAGAAACGCCAACCCTTATTCGTTCAACCCCTGAAGGAGCCAGAGACTTTCTTGTTCCTTCAAGAAAGTATCCGGGAAAATTCTACGCGCTTCCTCAAAGCCCCCAGCTTTACAAGCAGCTGCTGATGGTAAGCGGCTTTGACAAATATTTCCAGATTGCGCGTTGCTACAGGGACGAGGACTCAAGAGGCGACAGACAGCTTGAATTCACTCAGCTTGATTTGGAGATGAGCTTTGTAAAGAGGGACGATGTCCTTGGACTTATGGAAAATCTTTTCGGCTATGTTTTTCAGAGGGTTATGAATTACAAGCTTCCCGCCCATTTCAGAAGAATTGATTACTACGACGCAATGAATACTTACGGCTGCGATAAGCCGGATCTCCGCTTCGGGTGTGAGATTAAGGATATAGGCGAGATTATAGAAAAGTCCTCTTTTGATGCTTACAAGGAAATTTTGAAGGCAAACGGCTGCGTAAAGGCCATTGTTGCCCCAAAGACAGAAGGTTTTGACTTTACAAGAAAATACCTTGACGAGGTAGGCGAAGCCGCGAAAGTTTACGGCGCGAAGTTCGTGCCGTTCATTAAAGTCGGCGCAGGCGGCGGCCTCAGCGGCAGCGCGGCCAGGTACTTTACAGGCCTTGAAGCAAAACTGTGCTCCTTCCTTGGCGCGGGCGAAGGCTCTGTGATTTTCATGGTTGCCCATGAGTCGTGGAAAAAGTGCTGCGCCTCAGCCGGAGCCGTACGTTCAAAGCTTGGAAAGGACCTTAATCTCATCAGACCGGGCTTTGAATTTTGCTGGATAGTTGACTTCCCTCTGTTTGAATACAACGAGGACGAAGGGCACTGGGAAGCGGCTCACCACATGTTCAGCATGCCTCAGGCAAAGTACATACCTGCTCTTGAGAAAAATCCGGGTGAAGTCAGAGGCGATTTGTATGACATGGTAGTAAACGGCTACGAGTGCGCTTCAGGCTCTATAAGAATACATGATGTCGAGCTGCAGAAGAGGATATTCAGAATCTGCAACTTCTCTGACGAAGAGGCCGAAAAAAAGTTCGGCTTCCTGCTTAACGCCTTCAAATACGGACCGCCGCCGCACGGAGGAATAGCTCCGGGAATTGACCGCATGGTCATGATAATGAGCGGACAGAGTTCAATCAGAGAGGTCATAGCTTTCCCGAAGAACAGCTTTGCCGTTTCGCCTATGGATGACAGCCCCAACGATGTTGACAGAAAGCAGCTGGACGAGCTTAAGATATACTTCAAGACGGAAGAGAAACTTTTGTGAGCGTTCTTTACATTGTAGCCACTCCTATAGGAAATCTTGACGACATAAGCCTCAGGGCAATAAAAACCCTGAAAGAGGCGGATGTCATTGCCTGCGAGGACACGCGCCGCACACAGCAGATGCTTTCCCGTCTTGAGATAACGGGAAAGCGCCTGATTGCCTGCCATGCCCACAACGAAGAGGCTTCAGGAAAAGGTATCGTAAACCTTATAGCGCAGGGCTTAAACGTTGCTTACTGCAGCGATGCGGGCACCCCCGGAGTAAGCGACCCCGGCAGCCGTCTTGTCCGCGCCGTGCGAGAGGCTGGCTTTACCGTAGTTCCTATACCGGGCGCAAGCGCAGGCGTTACCCTTATAAGCGCAAGCGGTCTTACCGGAAAGACCTTCACGTTCGAGGGTTTTCTTAGCCCTAAAAGCGGAAAGCGCAGAACAAGGCTTACGGAGCTTCTTGCACGCAATGAAGCTTTCATAATCTACGAATCCCCGTTCAGGATAATAAAGACGCTGGAAGAGCTTGAGGCTCTTGACAATACAAGACGCCTTGTCCTTGGAAGAGAACTTACAAAAGCCTTCGAGCAGCTTATTTACGGAACGCCTTCTCAGGTTATATCCCGGCTTAAGATGGTGAAAGGAGAGTTTGCCCTTGTTGTGCTTCCTGCCGACAGAGATGATTCATCTGAGGAAACAGAGGAAGAACAGTGATAACCGTAAAGAAACTCCTTTCTCTTAAAGAGCGCGCAAGGCTGAGAAAAATCTCCATGATATTTCATCAGGCAGCTCTTTCCGCTAAAAATGGCCTTGAAACCGATATGGACTATCTTAACGCCGTTCTTCCGCTTGCCGGGACTGATAAAATTCTTTTGCCGGGAGATTCTCTTCCTTTTGAGCTTGAGGATATCAGCCAGAGTCTTCTTTCCCGGCTTGGGGCTGAGCCTTCCGACTGGGATTTCTGTGTGGAAGACGGCAGTCTTGACTCTTCCCGCCGCGTTATTCAGGATAAGGCGCTTGTTCTGGACCGGCTCCGGAGTCCCTACAATGTGGGCGCGATTTTCCGCAGCGCCGAGTCCTTCGGCATTTCTAAAATCATTCTTGTCGAAGGCACGGCATCCCCTGAGCATCCCCGCGCGCAGAGGACGTCCCGCGGTACAGTATCCGTTGTCCCCTGGTTTTTTATGGCCGAGTCCTCTGTCATTGACTTTTTGCATACCTATGATAAAAAAGAAGTGCTTGCCCTTGAACTGGGCGGTGATAATATAAACACTTTTAAGTTTCCTGCGCGCGGCGCGGCCATACTTGGCTCCGAGGAATTCGGGATAAGCCCTGAAATCCTTTCCTGCGCGGGCAGCAGGATTTCAATTCCAATGGGCGGAGCAAAAGGTTCTCTGAACGTTTCGGTGTCCGCGGGAATTATGCTCCAGCGCTGGTTCTGATTTTTGTTGGTAAATTTTACCAACTCATTGCTTTTTTGCTGCTTTTCAGAAAGACTTAACTTTTTATTCTCATGACAATTCTTTGACTGTTAATAAGATATTGTGGACTTGGCACGTCTTTTGCTAAAGAGTTTGCGTCCGAAACGGATAGTTTTCTTTGGAAAAGGAGTTTCATTATGGGAATTTTTAAAAGGATACACGACATTTTCGGTTCAAACGTGAACCATGCGCTGGACAGGCTTGAAAACCCCGCCAGGATGATACGTTACTCCATAGTTGAGATGGAGAACAGTCTTTCTAAAGCCAAAAAATCGGCTGCGGAGACAAAGGCGTCGGTCAGAGCAAGAGAAAACGAGCTGGCCGCGGAAAAAGAGGCGGTGGGACGCTGGGATGTGCGCGCGCAGCTTGCCGTGAAGAGCGCGAAAGATGATTTGGCAAGAGAAGCTATTTCCGAGAAGCAGAAGGCCGGGGCAAAGGTAAAGGCTCTGGAAACCGAGATTGCCGAGCTTAAGAACATCAACGCAAGCCGGGAATCCCAGATAGTGAAGCTGACGGAAAAGCTTGAAGAGATTAAGAGCAGGGAAAGAGCTCTTGTCGCGCGCGCGGAACACGCAAAGCAGAAAATCGAAATTGAAAAGCAGATAGGTTCAACGGACTGCAGCGCGGCTATCAACCGTTTCAATGAAATGGAAGAGAAGGTAGAGCGTCTTGAGGCTGAGGCTGCCGTGGTTTCCATGAATTACGGGAATGAATCAAAATTTACAGATATGGAAGACCGCGATAGCGTTGACAAGGAGCTTGAAGCTCTTAAGGCAAAGCTTTCAGGCGACAAAAAGACTGAAAAATAATCAGCTTTTGAAATGTTTTCTGTACAGGCCTCTGAACTGGTCGTAGGTGATTTTCATAAGGGCGGCGGAATCCTTCTGGTTTCCGCCCGCCTGTTCCATGGCTCTGCGCACAAAGGTTTTTTCAAGTTCCTCTTTTGATGCGTTCAGACTGTCAAGCGGAAGGTCTTCAAAGGCCTGTTTTTTGTTAATACTTTCATTTTTTTGTTGTTCTCCAGCAATTGGAGCGTCATTTTCTTTTATTTTGTACGGATTTTCAAAGGGGTCAAGCACTATTGAGGTTATGGCGTCCCCTTTGCTTCTGTAGACGGCGCGCTCTATTGTATTTTTAAGTTCCCTTACATTCCCCGGCCAGCTGTAGGCAAGAAGCTCTGAGCGTACTTTTTCCGTTAAGACCGGCGGATTTTCATGTCCGCATTCCATTGCCATCCTTTGACCGAAGTAATTTGCAAGAAGAAGGATATCGTCTCCCCGTTTTCGTAACGGCGGGATGAAAATGACTTCAAAGCTAAGCCTGTCCAGAAGGTCTTCCTTGAATTTTCCCTGACGGCACAGTTCTTTTAAATCCGCGTTTGTTGCCCCTATTATCCTTACATCGGCTTCATGAGTAACGGAAGAGCCTACTCTTTCGTATGTGCCGTACTCTACAACCCTGAGTATCTTTTCCTGAACCTGAATCGGGACGTTTCCTATTTCATCCAGAAACAGGGTACCGCCCTGAGCTTCCTCGAACCTGCCTTTTCTTGTTTTTGAAGCCCCTGTGAAGGCTCCCTGCTCATAGCCGAAAAGCTCGCTTTCAATCAGCGTGGGCGCCAGTGCCGCGCAGTTGACCGTAACAAGGTTTTTCTGCCATCTCTTTGACAGATAGTGCAGACGGCTTGCCGCCATTTCCTTTCCGCTTCCTCGTTCTCCTATTACAAGAACGCTTCTGTCCACCGTTGCCGCGTCCGCTATCCTGTGCTGGAAGTCCAGAAAAACTTCGGATTCACCTATGTAACTGTCATTGTAGCCGTTCATGTGGTTAATTTTACCATAACCGGTATTAAAAACCAATATTATTGTCGCCGTTTAAGGGCCGAACGATTGATTTTCGTTCTGTTTTTGTGGAAAATAGACTTGGCACGTTCCTTGCTTTAATATCCGTGCAGGCCTTACGGTAAATCTGAAGGCAAAGCAGGAAGGAGCAGGAAGGAGATTTGATATGGGAGTTTTTTCAAGATTCTTGGACATTATAAATTCAAACATCAACTCTCTGCTTGACCAGGCAGAGGACCCTGAGAAAATGATAAAGCTCATGGTCAATGAGATGGAAGACACGATAATAGAGATAAAAACCAACTGCGCCGCGGCAATAGGCAGCGAGAACACCGCGAAAAGAAAGGTCGCGGAGCTTGAAGCCCTTATAGAGCGCTGGCAGAAAAGAGCCGAACTTGCAATAAGCAGGGGACGCGATGATTTGGCCCGTGACGCTCTTCTGGAAAAAAAGCGCCTCACCGCGGAGCTTGAAAGGCTTAAAGAGGAAAGCGAACGCTACGACCGCCTTGTTAAAAAATATAAGGAAGATTTGGCAAAGCTTGAAGAAAAGCTTGCGGGCGCAAGGGCAAAGTATCAGGCAATGCGTGAGCAGGCCGCCAGAGAAGCCGAAGAGAAGCAGAAAAAAACCTATTACTATACCTATACCCGTACATGGGACAATTCCAAATCCGGAGAAGAAGATCCTCTTGCTCACTTCAACCGGATGGAAGACAGGATAAACAGGATGAACGAGCGCAGAAACGCAAGTTCGGATGATAAGGACACCGAAGCAAAGTTCAAGGACCTTGAGGAACAGGACGAGATTGAGAGCGAGCTTGAAAATCTCAAAAAGAATATGAATAACGGTTAAGACCGGACGAAATACAGGAGTTGGAGATGGCGACAAAAAGACTTTACAGATCAAGGCATGGGGAGATGCTTGGAGTGTGCGCGGGTATTGCTGAATGGAGGGACTATCCGGTAGACACAATAAGACTTATTTTTATTCTGGTTTCGGTTTTCACTGCAATAGCCCCCTGTCTCATAGCCTATTTGATACTTGGCCTGATTCTTCCGGTTAATCCTTATGAAGAGGACAGCGGATACAGAGGCGGAAGACGGAAAAGCGGTAAGACTTACTATTACACTCCGCAGCCGGAGGACTTTGTAAAGGATACTGACTATAAGGAATCTTCAGAGGATTTCGAGAGGCGCAGGAAGGAAAGTGACTGGGACAACCGTTTCAGCAACAGCTAATCAGCTGTTTGGCTTTGAAAGCTCATAGAGTTTTTTGAGTCTGTTTTCAATAATATGGTTTATGGTATCAGGCGGGAAATTGCCCTTTGTGTTGCGTTTCCCGCTTTGTCTTAATGAGAGGATTTCCATTCCTTCGTCTATTGTCAGAATCGGATAGATGTGGAATTTGTGTTCCTCTATTGCCTTTATCACCCTGTCCGGCAGTATCAGGGTTTTTACGTTTTGCCCGGGGATTATTACGCCCTGATGTCCTGTAAGTCCCATTTTTTCGCAGACTGTGAAAAATCCCGTTATCTTTTCGTTTATTCCGCCTACAGGTTGGATATCTCCCATCTGATTCACGGAACCCGTGACCGCTATGTCCTGGCGCACGGGAATGTCGCCTATGGCTGAAAGTAAAGCAAAAAGTTCCGCGGAGGATGCGCTGTCGCCGTCGACCTCGGCATAAGACTGCTCAAAACAGATTCCGGCATAGACGGAAAGAGGGAAGTTTCTTGCATACTGCTTGCGCAGATAGCCTTCAAGGATAAGAAGGCCTTTGTCGTGAATTTCGCCCGAAAGGCCGGCTTCGTGCTCTATGTTGACAATGCCTTCGGAGCCGGGCGCCACGGAGACGGAAATAACGGTTGGCGTACCGAAAGACGCAAGACCCCTGTCCATTACCGCAAGGCCGTTGATGACTCCGGTTTTTGTGCCTTCAAGGGAAATTACCATTTCGCCCTCAAGTATCTCCCGATTAATCTTTTCCTCGGTAAGTCCGTTGGAAAAATCGCGTTCTTCCATTGCCATGCGGACGCAGGAAGCATCTATGGCGGGAATGTTTTCCCTTTCGGCTATGTAGTTCGCCTCGAAAAGCAAATCTCCTATAAGAGAGAGCTTTGCAGTGAGCTCGTCGCGCATTTCGACATATCTGGAGCTGTAAACCAAAAGCTCGCAAATGGCGGTATCTTTTACCTCTTTCAGTCTGTTTTTCTGTGCTATGTCCAATATATAGGCAATTGTTCCGCTTATATTCTTTTCGTTGGCAGGCATGGAAAAATCAAATTCGGCAGATACCTTGAACAGTTTAAGAAAGGCCTCGTCCGTATCGCAGAGCTTGTCGTAAAGCTCGTCGCTTCCGATTAAAATTATTTTTGTGGAAGTGGGACAGGTAACGGGGCGTATGAAGGTGACATCGCTGTCTTTAACGCTTCTTATTATGAAGCTTGAATTTTCCGCGTAGAGCTTAAGGCTTTCCCAGAGGCCGCCCTGTTCAAGGACTTTGTCGGCTCGGACTACGAAAAAGCCGCCTGCCGCGTCAAGAAGGGAGCCTGAGGTAAGTCTCATATGGGCATATTCGCTGGATGTTGTTATCTGTCCGAACATGTTTGTGTGAGTAGGGTGATTTTCCTCTATCAGCGGACATTTTTCACGTTCGCGGTTGTCGCAGATAAGGTTGACCTGATATTTTTCAGGCTCCTTTACCCCTGCATCCAGAGCTTCTTTGACCTGCGTGAAGTAGCGTTCAAGAAGGACTGAACCCTCAAAACCCTCTTCATAGGAGATATCCGCCTGAAGCCCGGCAAGCTTTTTCTTTGCCGTTTCCCATGCTTGCTTTGAAACAAGACCTGAAATTTCCAGCATTCCGTTTTCCAGAAGACTTCCGGCAGGTGAAGGGATATTAAGCAGAAAGGGGCTCTGCGGACGCTTGAAGTTGTAAAGATACAGAACGTCAAGGATGGGTTTTTCCGATTTTTCGGAAAGTATTCGTACGGCGGTGCGCCTTCCCGTGCCGTCTTCACCGCTTACATATATGTTATAGCCCCTGGTTCTGACGTTCAAACCCATTTCAAGGGCTTTCATTGCGCGCGGCTGGCCTATTATTCCGTTCTTGCGACAGGTTTGTCTCAGTCTTGAAATAAGGGATGTATCATATGTGAAGCGTGCCTGCAAAGCGCTGAGTTCTTCGTTTTTCATACTATGATTTTAGGTAGTGGTAAAACCCGTGTCAATAAACTATAATTTCGGCATGAAACTGAACGACTTCGCAAAGGAACTTGAACGTATATTTGATATAGACTCTTTCGGGGGAGCGGATGTTTCTCTTAACGGCCTTCAGGTCGGAGACGGAGAAAAGGAAATAAGAAAAGCCGCTTTTGCCGTTGACGCCAGCCTTGCTTCCATACGCGAAGCCGCTAAGCGGGGCGCGGATGTTCTTTTTGTGCACCACGGTCTGTTTTGGGGACGTCCCGTTGCAATAACGGGACAGCATTACGAAAGGATAAAACTCTTGCTGGATAACGGCCTTGCGCTGTTTGCCTGCCATCTTCCGCTGGATGCTCACAGCGTTTACGGAAACAACGCGCGGATGGCAAAGAAGCTTGGCCTTTCAGATGTAAAGACATTTTCTCTTTTCAGGGGCGTTTATGTCGGCTTTAAGGGGATTCTTCCGAAACCCATGGACGCGGAAGGGATAATAAAGACCCTTGGAGTAAGGACAAACCCTACAAATTTCATGATAAATCCTCAAAAGACATTCAGCAAAGTCGGCATTGTATCAGGAGACGGAGCAGGTGATGTCTATCAGGCTATGGAAGAAGGACTTGATGTCCTTATCACAGGTGAAAGCAGCTACAGCACCGTAAATGACTGCATTGAAAACAACATGGGCATGATGTGCATAGGTCACTATGAAACGGAAACCTTCGGAGTTAAGGCTGTTATGGAGCTTGTTTCAGAGCGCTTCGGTCTTGAAACCTGCTTTGTTGATATACCTTTGGGATTGTAATATATTTCAGCTATGAGAAACGCAAAGCGGTATATGCCGTTCATCCTTACCATTTTGATAGTTGCGGCGGACCAGATAACAAAGGCTCTTGTGGTTAGGTTCATACCGCTCAACACCGTTGGCGCAAGCTTTTGGGGAGATTTTCTGATAATTTGTCATGTCCGCAACACGGGGGCGGCTTTCAGTCTTGGCTCAGGAAGTTCCGACCTTCTCAGAATACTTGTTTTTATTATCCTTCCTTTTGCGATGATGATTTTAATCTGCTTTCTTGTGGCCTCAGGGAAAACCTTTCTTACAGAAGCTCAGAGATGGTTCGCGGCCGGTATTGCCGGCGGAGGCTTCGGAACCCTTGCGGACAGGATATTCCGTTTTGATAAGGGTGTGGTAGATTTCATAAGCGTAAAGTTCTATGGACTGTTCGGTTTGGAAAGATGGCCCGCCTTCAACTTCAGTGACAGCTGTGTTGTGATTTTTGTAATCCTGTTCGCGATTTCCGCGCTGGTCTCCGGGAGAGAAAAGAATGAAAGATGAATCCAGGAAAAAGGCAAATACCGCCATATTCATTGCGGTAGCGACGGTTCTGAATGTTATACTCATGATAGTTTTCATGATAATCGGCTTTGTTGTGCTGACAAAAGTCGTAGCTCCGGATAATCAGAAGGGCGGCCAGCTGGGAATGGTCATTGTACTAATCGGTTCGGTTGCTCTTGCGTGGTTCATATACAGCAGGGCGGTAAAGTGGTACATGAAACGTGTGAACGTGGACGAAAAGTTCGCTCCTCTTTTTTCGAGCAGGAAAAGGAAACCGCGCAACGATGATGAAAACGGGACATCAATAAAGGGGTAAGCTTTGCAGGACCTTGAAAAATGCAGGTGGTTCCCGTTCAACGATGAGCCTCTGATTGAGAGCAAAAATTATATCCCCAAATTCTGCGACCCTCAGATACTGCTTCCGGAGCAGAGCTGTGACGGCAAGTGGCATATATTCTTCCACACGTGGATAGGTCTTCACCATTTTACATCTGCAAGCGGAATTTTCTGGGAACCTCGGAAAATGATAGAAGTCCGCGGCCATTCGCCTTTCATTTTCACGGAAAATGAAAATTACTACCTCATCTATGAAAAGCATGACAGAAACATACCTTTTGTCAGCCGCCGTACAGGCGAAGGGAAGCGTGACAGCTATTCCTGCATTGAGATGAGAGTCTCTACGGATTTGGTTACATGGAGCAAGCCGCGCCTGCTGCTTGATGGCCGCACAATACCGTTCGCAGGTGATTATTTACGCTATCCTCGCATTTCAAGACCTCAGCTTATAAAAGCCGGGGACGAATACAGGCTGTACTTCGGGGCTTCTCATCTTGAGCTTCCGGATACAGGGCAGAAGGTGTCTCGCTACTTCGCATCCGTTTCCTCAAGGTCTCTTACAGGGCCTTATGTCATGCAGAAGCCGGAGCGCCCGCTGCTTGAACCCATTCCCGACGACCGCTGGGCGAACCTTGGCTGCGGAAGCATAAGGGTAGTGACGTGCGGCAGTATGCTTTACGCTTTCCAGTGTCCGGTATTCTGGGATTCAGAAAAGAGAAGGACAAACTCCTGCATGCTACTTTTAAAGAGTTATGACGGCTACAACTGGGAACGCTGCGGAAGCGAACCCATCCTTGTTCCTTCCGAAAAGGGATGGGCCAGTTCCTATATAATGGGCTGCGATGTTCACTACAAGGCGGACGAAAAATGCTGGTACTGTTATTTTTCGGCAAGCGGCAAAAAAAAATTCATGCTTAAGATGGAGTCCATAGGCCTTCTTATCGGAAGCGTACCTGAAAAGAAAACAAGACTTTGATTTGCTGTCTGCTATTGGACTACCAGATGAGGTCTTTTCTCAAGTTTTTTCCGTTCTTTATTTGAAAGTATCTCAATACCGGAAAGAGCCTTTCCTCCAATGAATGTTGAAACGGCATACATACTGTCCTTCCAGCTGTCCAGATTCGGAAAATCTATAAAACTGTGAAGCATACCCCTGCACGCAAGACACTTCGCAGGCGTATCGGCACTTGAAAGAGCTTTCGCGTAAAGCATTGAATCATCCAGAAGGGGGTCATATTCACCGCTGATTATCAAAGTGGCAGGAAGTCTTGAATGGTCTTTTGCAAGAAGAGGCGAGAAAAGAGGGTCCAGAATATCTTTCGGCTCCCTTGAATAGTTCTGAATATAGTAGGCCATTGATTTTGAAGAAAGAGTTGGACAGTCTTTGAACTTTTCATGGCTTTCCGTGCGCATTCTTCCGTCCGTTACCGGAGAGAAAAGGATTAATCCCGCTATTTTAGGGCCTTTTCTGTCACGGGCAAGGCGGCTTACTCCGGCTGCAAGATTTCCTCCCGCACAGTTTCCCATAAGGTATATCTTGTCAGGGTCAACCTTCCAGTACCGCGCTCCCTGCGCTGCCCAGAGAAAGGCGCTGTAGCAATCTTCAAGAGGGGTGGGGAACTTGAAAGCGGGAGCCAGCCTGTAGTCTATTGCAAGGACAGATGCCCCCGTCGTGTTGCAGATGTTGCTGCATACTGCAGAGCATTTTCTCATGTTGCCAAGCATCCAGCCTCCGTCATGGAAGAAAATGATAAGCGAGTTCTGGCCGGATATGGATTTGTTTTTCAGCTTTTCAAAAAGATAGCCTGAAATGACAACGCCGTTTACAGGGATTATGAAAGTGCGGTTTATAATATTTCCGGTTATTGGCCTGTAGAGCTTTCTGAACAGGGACTGCTTGAATTCTGAACGGTTGTAGGAGTCTATATCGTCCGCGCTTGCGGCAGTTACATCGCCTATGGTGAGTTTCTTTCTCATCCTGAGGATTTTTTTCATTTTGCCGTCTAAAACGTACTCGCCCATTGTTATGTCTTATGATATAATAAAAACAGTTTAGGTTCAATGTTTTTGAACCGGGCTTACAGAAGGCCTGTTTTGTGAATATTAGCTTAAAAATTTAAGTATTATAATTAAATAGGATATTATTTTATGAAAAAAGCTTTGATTGTTGTTGATTTCCAAAACGACTTCATAGACGGCGCGCTGGGCTTTCCCGAGGCTCTGGCTTTAAGGCCGGTAATAAGGAAAAAGATAGAAAAGGCTCTTGCGGAAGGAAGTGATGTTATCTTTACCATGGATACTCACGGACAGGATTACCTTGATACCGTTGAAGGCCGCGGCATTCCTGTTGTTCACTGCGTAAAAGGCACAAGGGGTTGGGAACTTGATGACAGCGTTAAGGAATTTATTCCTGCGGCAAAAGCGGTGATAGAAAAACCGGGTTTCGGCTCCGCGGCGCTTGGTGTTTTTGCGGAGAAGGAAGGCTATACGGATATTGAACTTTGCGGCCTTGTTACAAGCCTGTGCGTGCTTAACAACGCTGTTATAGTGAAGGCCCACCTTCCCGAATGCAGTATCCTTGTTGATTCAGGGGCAACGGAAGACGTGAATCCCGCCGTAAAGCGAAAAGCGCTGGATACAATGAAAAGCTTCATGATAAAAATACTGTAGGGGGATTATATGATACTTGTTACAGGCGGGGCGGGCTTCATAGGAAGCCATGCGTGCGTTGAACTTATAAACGCGGGCTATGAGGTTGTCGTTGCGGATAATCTTGTCAACAGCCATGAGAAAGCTCTTGACCGCGTGAAGATGATAACAGGCAAACGCCCATTGTTTTATAATGTTGACGTGTGCGATGAAAAAGCTCTGGACAGAGTTTTCTCGGAACGCAAAATAGGCGGGGTAATCCATTTCGCGGGTCTTAAAGCGGTTGGAGAAAGCGTTCAGAAGCCTCTTGAATACTTTCAGAACAATCTGGACGCGTCAATGGTTCTGTGCCGGGTAATGAGAGCTCACAATGTAAAAAATCTGGTGTTTTCTTCAAGCGCTACCGTTTATTCCGAAGATAATGTGATGCCTCTTACGGAAACAGGCAGAACCGGAAACTGTACCAATCCCTACGGATGGACAAAATATATGAGCGAACAGATATTCAAGGCCCTCTGCGTTGCCGACCCGGAGCTTTCAGTTATTCTTCTGAGATACTTCAACCCTGTAGGAGCTCATGAAAGCGGCCTTATAGGAGAAGACCCTCAGGGCATACCAAATAACCTTATGCCTTATGTGTCTCAGGTAGCCATAGGCAGAAGAGAGCATCTTACCGTTTTCGGTGACGATTACGACACTCCGGACGGAACCGGTGTAAGAGATTACATTCATGTAGTTGACCTTGCGTATGCTCATGTTCTTGCGGTGCGTTACGCGGCGGAGCATAAGGGCTGTGAGATTATAAATATCGGTACGGGAAAAGGCTCAAGCGTGCTTGATATAGTGCATGCTTACGAAAAAGCCTGCGGACATAAGATACCGTATGTTATAGGTCCGCGAAGGGCGGGAGACCTTGCCACTGTATACGCGGATACTGAAAAAGCGGGAAAAATACTTGGCTTTAAGGCTAAATATAATCTTGAAAGGATGTGCGCGGATTCCTGGAGATGGCAGAAAATGAACCCGGAAGGTTTTGGGCAATAAGCTTACCGTTGAAAAAATAAATGCGTACCGCACGGGAAATACACAACCGTGCGGCTGTTTTTTTACACGTCCAGCATTCTATATTAATAATTGTACTGCTGAACGGTCTTGAAACAACGCAATTGTGAACATACAAAAAAGCCATATTGATTTTGTTCTTTTGGACAAATAGAATTCCCCTTCTTTCTGCGGTTTTTCATCAAAATGAAAAAAAATAACAAAAAGCATTTAAATATTCTGAAACAGCTACATTTTTTAGAAAAAATATTTGGTTTTTTGCCCCAATTCCTATATATTGCACAAACTTTTTCTTGATAATTATACAAAATTATGGTGTACTTTTATAACAATACACTCCCACAGGGTGTATCCGAGGTTGATTTTAATCTTTTAATGGAGGAAAGAATGAAAAAACTGACAGTTATTTTACTGGTGCTTGCAGTTGTCATGACGTCCGTGTTCGCACAGGGCGCATCGGAACCGCAGAAACCGGCTCAGACATCTGCCCCTGCCGCCGCGCAGACAAAGGCGCCTGCAAAGCCATCCACATATGTTCGCGGCGATGATGAAGAGATTTACGCGTCTGTCCTTGGCGATTACGAGGCGCTCCTTGATAAAGCAAAGGCTGCCGCGACAGACTCTGAGAGATTTGTTCTCTACGCACAGGCCGAGGCCAATCTCCTTGATTCCGCCGTCATGATTCCAAGCACGACACAGAACGGCGCTTACACAATTTCAAGAGTTGCTCCAAGGACTGTTCCGTATGTCCAGTGGGGAAACGATGACGACAGATGGAAGGGTATAGTCATTTCCGGCGATACTTTCCTTACACCCGCGGAGAGAAACGAACTTCTTGCTCAGTGGGCAAAGGCGGTCAAGGGCGAAGGCGTTTACGACCCCGAAGCTTACCTTGTTTCAAAGGGCCACTCCATCAACAGGAACTACAGACTGACCTTCACAACAGCCCCTGTAACTCTTGATACTCTTAACACATCAAGCCAGCGCGATACGGAGATTCTGGTCAACACGGTTGACAACCTTGTTCAGTATAACAATCTTGGACAGATGATTCCCGCTCTTGCGGAGTCATGGTCTGTTTCAGCTGACGGGCTTGTTTACACATTCAACATCAGGCACGGCGCGACATGGTCAACATCGGAAGGCGCGGTCTACGCGGAAGTCACGGCAAAGGACTTCGAGGCAGGCTTCCGCCACATGCTTGATGCCAAGGCCGGACTTGAGTGGCTGGTTGAAGACGTTATCACAGGCGTCAGCAGCTACCTCAATGAGGGAGGAAAGTGGGACGATGTAGGCTATAAGGCGGTTGACAGGTACACTCTCCAGATTACTCTTGAGAGACCCACAAGCTACTTCATGACAATGCTTACATACAGCTGTTTCTCACCGATATGCGAGAGCTTCTATCTCTCACGCGGAGGAGTTTTCGGAGCGGAAGAGTACGCGGCAGCCTACGCGGACGTTAACGCGTATACCTATGGCAAAGTCACGGACATGTCTTCACAGGTCTACTGCGGCGCGTTCCTTCTTAGGCAGCTTAATGACGCTTCCGTCGTTTCTGTTGTAAAGAACCCGAACTATTACGATATCGCTTCAGTAAAGCTTGATTCCATAACATGGATTTATGACAACGGTGAGAACATGGCTCAGTACTACAAGGATGTAGTTGACGGTGTTTACGCGGGCTCAGGTCTTTCATCAGCTTCCGGTACCCTTGAGTGGGCAAAGGCTGACGGAAACTTTGACAAGTACCACTACATCTCCGATACAACTTCAACAAGCTTCTTCGGCGGTCTGAATCTCAACAGAGGAACATTCGCTCTCGCCAGCGGAGCCTGCGCGTCTTTAAAGACGGAAGAACAGAAGATTGATACGGAAACAGCCATGATGAACAGGAACTTCAGAAAGGCTGTCGCGTTTGCGTGGGATAAGGCAACACAGAACGCGGTCATCAGAGGCGAAGAGCTTAAGACTACAAACCTCAGAAACATGTACACCCATCCCGACTTTGTCCAGCTTTCAGAGGATGTCACGGATGAGAACGGCAAGACCTTCGTAGCCGGTACAATGTACGGCGAGATAGTTCAGTACTATGTCAACCGGCTTGGATGCCCAGTTATCGTAAAGGACGGTGTTGACGGCTGGTTCCATCCGGAAGAGGCTAAGAAACATCTCGCGGCCGCGAAGTCCGAACTTGGCAATTCAGTCAACTGGCCAATAGTCATTGACGTTGTTTATTATTCCGCCAGCGCGAATTTGACAGCTCAGGCTCAAGCTTACAAGAAGGCTATTGAGGGTACTCTCGGAGCTGAAAACGTAACAGTAAACCTCATTGAAGCAACAACATCCGCGGACTTCTACGCTTGCGGATACAGAGCTTCCAACGGAGAAGCCGGAAACTTTGATATGTTCTACGGTTCAGGCTGGGGTCCGGATTTCGGAGACCCCTGCACATACCTGGACACATTCCGCGGAGCGGGTGCGGGATACATGACAAGGGTTATTGGACTGTTCTGATAATTTCTTGTAGACATCGGATTTGACCGATTACTATGGGAGGACATCGTCAGGTGTCCTCCCATGCTTGCTTTTTGCATGAAGGTCCAAAATTTGTCGTTTGGACCTTAATCCGAAAAGGAGACAAAGAAAAACACATGAGGAAATACATCTGGAAACGAATATTCTTTTCCATTCTCTCGCTCCTTGTAGTCATCTGGGCCGTAATGCTTATGGTCTATTCTCTTATAGACCGCAGCGTTGTCTTCCAAACCGATGATGTTTGGAATAAGAGAAGCAACAATGACAGAGTCATTTACGAGTATACGCAGTATCAGAAGTACGGCTATATTGATTATGTTAACTTCAACAACTTCAGCAAACAGAAGTGGGTGGATATATACGGCGACGCATATGACGGCTCGGATGAGTATAAGGAGGATAAAGCGTCTATTCAGAAATCTGGAGACGCATACCTTGAAAACGAAACGGTTCGGGAATTTATAAATTACTACGAAAGCAAAGGCTATACCATCGTAAGGCTGAACCCCATAAAGTATTCTACCGGAAGGACAAAACCGGGCGGAAACGGCTATCTTCTTGCCACAAAAGAGAAGCTGAAGATTCTTAGGCTTTTTGATTATGTAAAAAATTTCTTAACCGTAGAAACAACCGGAGACGTAAAGGATGCAGCCCTTACCGACAGATATATCCGTTTTGAAAAAGACCCTTACAGCGGTCTGTTCGCCATAGTTGGAAGCGGAACAACCCATAAGTATCTTCTTTATTTCGACTCGCGTTTCCCGTGGATTCATCAGAACTGGATACACATGAACCTGGGAGTTTCATACACCAGATTCAGAGGACAGGAAATTTCCGGTGTTATTACCGAACCCGCAGGAGATCTTAAAACTGCAAGACAGCAGTTCCCGGCTCAGATAGGTTCCGACAAATGGACAGATACGGCCGCCGATTTCCATTCTCTTACTTATAATACTTCCGAACTTACGGAAAACGAGAAGACATTGTTCAATGATAAATATACAAACTTCTCTTACAGGCGTTCGGGCTTGAGCATGCTTGAAAACTCGTTCGTGATAGGACTTGTAGCTACAATAATCCAGTACATGATAGGTCTTCCTTTGGGTATCCTCATGGCCAGAAAGAAAGACACCTGGATAGATATGGTAGGTATGTGGTACATAATCTTCATCATGGCCGTTCCTTCGCTTGCGTATATATTCATGTTCGCTTCAATCGGAACAAGCGTTTTCAATCTTCCGTATAAATTCGCGAATGCCCAGGTAAAGATTCTGGCTTATGTACTTCCGACAATTTCTCTGGCTCTGCCGTGGATAGGAAGCACAATGAAGTGGATGCGCCGTTATATGATAGACCAGATGAACAGCGACTACGTCAAGTTCGCCAGGGCTGAGGGTCTTTCCGAAAAGGAAATCTATTCCATACATATTTCAAAGAACGCGATGATTCCTATTATACACGGAATACCCGGAGCTATACTCGGCTGTCTTACCGGAGCCATCATTACTGAAAGAGTCTACTCCGTTCCCGGCGTAGGAAATCTTCTTACCATAGCTGTAAACGGACACGACAACGGCATAATCGTGGCCTGTACGGTGTTCTATACCACACTTTCACTGATTGCCCTGATTGCCGGAGATGTTCTTATGGCCAAATATGACCCCAGAATATCTTTTGAGACCAAGGGAGGCAGATGATGGCGGATATTAAAAAGAACAAAACCGTAAATAATGAAGATGAACTCTTTGTATTCGTCAAAAACGATAACGTAGAGGCTGAAAAGATAATTGCCCCAAGGTATTCCTATTGGAAATCGGTTTTCAGAGTATTCTTTAAAAAGAAATCCAACTGGGTAATGCTTATCCTGCTGGCAGTTCTTCTTCTCTGTTCCTTCATTATTCCTCTTTTCTTTAAATATGACCCGTTTGAGAACGTAACCAATGCGGCAATGTTCAACCAGAGTCCCTCAAGAGCTATGGCTTCCAACGGAGGTTTCTCATTTAAATGGATACTGGGTACGGGGCAGCTTGGCAACTCCATCTTCTACGGAATCTGGGCGTCTGCCAGAACTTCGCTTATGCTGGCTGTAATATGCGCGGCTATCAATATGACCGTCGGTATCATAATGGGCGCAGTCTGGGGCTATTCCAAAGTTGTGGATAAGGTCATGCTGGTAATCTACAGCATAATCGCCAACGTACCGTACATCCTTCTGATAACGGTTATTGTGTATGTAATAAGCGCGGGTTTCTGGTCCTTCGTTTTTGCGCTGACCGTTACAGGCTGGCTTTCGATATCCTATTTCTTCAGGACTCAGGTTCTGATAATCAGGGACAGAGAGTATTCTCTTGCGTCAAGATGTCTGGGAACCCCGATGACAAGGATAATTGGAAAGAACATACTGCCGTTCCTTACATCTGTAATAGTAACGCTGCTTGCTTCCGAGCTTCCTTCATATATTTCCATGGAAGTGTTCCTCTCCTTCATAGGTGTAGGCCTTTCGGCGTCTATCCCGTCTTTGGGAAGGATGATACAGGAAGCTCAGACTGCCTTCCTGTCTTATCCGTGGGAGTTCTGGCCTCCTGTTGCCATTGCTTCCCTCCTGACTATAATCCTTTACGTTCTGGGTCAGAACCTTGCGGATGCGACGGACCCGAGAACACACATGTAAAAGGAGGAAGACGATGGAAAACAACAAGAAAGTACTTCTTTCACTTAAAGACGTTGACGTTAAGTTCAATGTAAGAGGAAGAATCCTTACAGCTATAAGGAATGTCTCTCTTGACATATATGAGCATGAGTCGCTTGCAATTGTAGGCGAGTCCGGTTCCGGAAAGTCCGTCCTTACCAAGACCTTTGCGGGTATGCTTGACGGCAACGGTTTCATAAGCAACGGAAGCATCATTTTTTCCGACGATGAACTGTCAAAGACCTCTGTTGTAATTGATGACAGAAAGCAGAAATTTCTCAACAGACTTATGGGGAAGCTGAACAAATTCTCCGTGCTTGAAAGGGGAGCAGCCGAGTTCGTGGCCATTGAACAGAAAAAGATGGAAATACGCCACATGCAGAGCCTGACCCCGGATGAGGAAGCTGCCTTCGCCAAGAGGATAAAGGACCTGGATGACGATATTGTTGACAGAACCAACTATCTGGTGGCGCTGGACAGGCGTAATGCCCAGGATGCCGCGGAGATACAGAGCATTACCGCTCAGATTCATGACTGGAAGGCCCGGATTAAGGCTGTTAAGTCGGAAAAAGAGGCTTTGAAATCAAAACGGGCTGCCGATTACAAGGCCAACAAGCCTCTGATAGAGAAGGATAAGAAGGAGATTGAGGTTCTTAAGGCCAGGCGCGAAAAGAAGCTTGCTTCCATGTCCGACAAGTCCAACCCCTACGGTCTTTCGGACAGGGCGCTTGAGAGAAACAAGCTTCTTGCCTACGAAATTCTGCTTTCCATAGGCCGTTACCCAAGAAAGAGCCAGCTTATTTTCACCATGAAGATAATGAAGGCTTTGAAGCTTGCGATGAGCGTAGGCGAGAATCTTGATGACAAGAGAATTCGAAACAGGATTTTTGAGACGGCAACCTTCCGCGTTGACTTCAGGGATTACGATGAGGCTACGAAAACTCTTAACGGCTATGCAATAATTGACTGCGCAAAGGTTAAGTACACAAAGGACTGGCAGCAGATAAGAGGTTGCAGGATTGCAACAGTTTTCCAGGACCCTATGACAAGCCTTAACCCTGTTCTTCCTATAGGAAAACAGATAATGACAGTCATCCTAAAACATCAGAAATGCTCTCAGGAAGAGGCTAAAAAACGAACTTTGGACATAATGTCCAAGGTCGGTATTCCTGACCCTGAAAAGAGGTTTGAAGATTATCCTTTCCAGTATTCCGGAGGAATGAGACAGCGTATTGTTATCGCCATCGCTCTTTCCTGCCAGCCCAGAATACTTATCTGCGATGAACCTACCACAGCTTTGGACGTTACCATTCAGGCTCAAATTATCAGGCTTATCAAAGACCTCCAGCAGCAGCTTGGATATACTACGGTCTACATTACCCATGACCTTGGCGTTGTCGCGAATGTTGCCGAACGTGTTGCCGTTCTTTACGGCGGCCAGATAGTTGAGCTTGGGAGTATAGAAGACATTTTCTATGACCCGAAGAATCCGTACACATGGGCTCTTTTAAGTTCTCTTACACAGCTTGCCCGGAAGGGCGATGACCTGTTCTCAATCCCGGGGACTCCGCCGTCTCTTTACAACAAGATAATCGGCGACGCTTTTGCTCCCCGAAATGCCTACGCAATGGCAATTGACAGGGTGAAAGAGCCTCCGATGTTCCGGGTGAATGACCACCATTGGGCAAAGACATGGCTGCTTGACCCAAGGGCTCCGAAGGTGGACCCGCCGGAAATCATACAGAATCTTCATGAAAAGATGCTGAAAAGCTATGTGAATGTCGAAGGTTAAGGGGGTTGACATGGAAAATAAAAATAAAGAAGTAGTGCTTTCCGTTCAGAACCTTGACGTTGTGTTCAAACAGAGAAAGAAGGTCTTCAAGGCTGTAGACAATGTAAGCTTTGACGTTTACAAAGGGGAAACATTCTCTCTTGTAGGCGAGTCCGGTTCCGGGAAAACCACAATAGGCAGGGCTATAGTAAGGATTAATCCATGCTCGGCCGGCGCAATTTACTACAAGGGAAAGAAGATTTCGGGTCGCCTTTCACGAAAGGAAGACAAAGAGGTTGTCAGGAAGATTCAGATGATATTCCAGGACCCTGCCGCGTCCCTGAACGAAAGAGCCACGATAGATTACATAATCTCGGAAGGCCTGTACAACTTCCGTCTGTACAAGGATGAGAAGGACAGAATCAGGAAGGTGGAGAATATAATCAGGGAAGTAGGGCTTTTACCCGAACACCTGACACGCTATCCCCACGAGTTCTCCGGCGGACAGCGCCAGCGTGTAGGGCTTGCAAGGTCTATTGTCATGGAGCCTGAGTTCATCATTGCTGACGAGCCCATAAGCGCCCTTGATGTGTCCATCCGCGCCCAGGTGCTTAACCTTCTGAAGAAATTCCAAAAAGAAAGGGGTCTGAGTTACCTGTTTATTGCTCATGACCTGAGCATAGTCAGGTTCATTTCTGACAGGATAGCGGTCATACATAAGGGGCGGATTGTTGAGATAGCGGAAACGGAAGAGCTTTTCGCCTATCCTCTGCATCCCTATACCAAGAGCCTTATCAGCGCAATCCCTGTTCCGGACCCCATTATAGAAAAGCAGAAAAAGCTCTATGTCTATGAGCCTGAGAAGATACACGACTACTCTGCGGAAAAGCCGCGTCTTGAAGATATAGGCAACGGACATTTCCTCTTTGGGAATACGCCGGAATTAGAGAATTATAGGAAGAAACGATTCGGAAATGAAGCTTGAGTTAAGTACAAAGCACATTAAGCTGAGGATTTTCCTTGCCGTACTTTTCTTTGTTATTGCTGTAACGGCATTCACCGTGGGAGTTCTGAACATAGGCAAAAAAAGTGCGGGCTACCAAAGCATAGAGGGAAATCCTGACGCCGAAGCTCTTCTGTACAACAATGCCGTTGGGTACAAATACTTTTTTGACGGTACAAGCAACGAGATAAAAAGAGAAATAAGGGCTCTTAAAACCGTATATACCCCAATATTATCTGCATTCTATAAGCAATTAGACCATCATAATGTCTATACGGGACAGGTTAGCATAGGCACAATCAATCAGAACGCCGGTAAAGAAGTTTCCGTCAGTCCTGAGCTTTATGCCGTTTTAAAGGATGCCTATAAACGTACTTTGGAGAAGAAGGGCTTCAATATGTTTGCGGGCGCTCTTTACTCCGAATGGGACAGTATCCTGATTTTAGAAGAACCGGATGACTTTGACCCTCTTGTAAACAAATCTCAGGCGGACAGGTTAAGCGCCATAGCGGCAGAGGTTTCCAACCTTGATAATTTCACGCTTGAATTTCTGGATGACAAAAAATGTACGGTAAGATTTTCCGTATCGGAAAAGTACAGCACTTTCTGCCGTGAGTACGAAATAGATGCCTTTGCTTTAAATCTGAACCTTCTTGAGGACGCCTATCGCCTTAGTATGATGGCGGACGCTCTTGTTTCAGCCGGCTATGAACTTGGCTATCTGTACACAAAGGAAGGCCTGGTTCTTAATACAAGCCCCAGAGGTTCTCTGGGCTACGGTATGTACACTTTGGAAAACGGCAATGCGGTCAAGTACGCGGAGCTTTCAATAAACGGGGTTTTCAGCGCTTCCGCTTTTACCGCTTTCGGTTATGGAAGCTATTATCACTATTCCATAGACGCGGACGGCAAAACCCGTTACCGACACAGATATTTTGACGTTGAAACGGGTCTTATGCCTGAAGTCCTCATGTCCGTTTGTGTTCTGAGTTCAGACATGAACCTTGTTGAAAACGCTTATCAGAGCATCATTCTTGCAAATCTTGACTCTGAGGCGGATGTAGAAGCGTACGCAAAAACTCTTGAAGCTCAGGGCAGGGTTGTTTCTTACGTTTTCCAGAGTGTAAAATAAAACTCGGTATGAAAAGAATTTTTATTGTATTTCTCATTCTCTTATCGTGCTTCGCGGCCCGGGCGCAAAGCAAAGACCCCCGCGTCTGGTATGAGATATTCGTCGGGAGCTTTTACGACTCGGACGGAGACGGTATGGGAGACCTTAACGGGGTAGCGGCCAAGCTTGACTACATCCATGACCTTGGCGCGGACGGAATCTGGCTCATGCCCATAAATCCCGGCCCTTCATATCACAAGTACGATGTGACGGACTACCGCGCGGTGGCACCCGAATATGGGACAATTTCGGACTTTGAAAATCTCTGCGCCGAAGCCCACAAACGCGGCATGAAAGTTATGCTGGATTTGGTTTTGAATCACAGTTCCAGCCTTCATCCCTGGTTTCTTTCCGCCTGCGAAAGCCAGCTGATTGAGCCTTGCGGGCAGGCTGTCTGTGCCCGCGAAGAACTTTGCCGGAATCACAACCCCCTCTGCGGTTTCTATAATTTCACCACGTCCGCGGGAGCCGGTTACAGCTTCATCCGCGGGTCTTCCGTCTGGCTTTACGAGTCGCGTTTCGGCTCCCACATGCCGGATTTCAATCTTGACAGCCCCGCTCTCAGAGCCGAAATCCTTGACATCTGCCGCCATTGGATAAGCCTTGGGGCAGATGCCTTCCGCCTTGATGCGGTCTTCTATTATTACACGGGTTCCACGGAGAAGGATATTGATTTCCTCAACTGGCTTTGCTCATCCCTGAGGGAAATAAAGCCCGATTTCTATGTTGTGGGCGAGGCCTGGGCGGACGGCGCGAATCTTCTTAAACCCTATGAAAGCAGTATAGACAGCCTGTTCAACTTTCCGTTCGGTAATGCCACCGGAAGCATAATATCGGCAGTGAAAGGCGGCAGAGGCCGCAGTCTTTCCACTGTTCTTGAAACGTGGTATTCAAAGCTTCCAACCGGCAGGATTGACGCTGTTTTCCTTACAAATCATGATATGGCGCGCTCTGCAAGCGCGTTGATTAAGCCTGAACGTGAGAAGCTGGCAGCAAACATATATATGCTGCTTCCGGGAAGTCCTTTCATCTATTACGGTGAAGAAATAGGCATGAAGGGCGGTTCAAAGAGCGACCCTGACAAGCGTACCCAGTTCTGGTGGTCATATACGGACTTAAAGGGGATGTGCAACGCCCCGAAAGAAGCATCCGATATACGTAAAATTGATAAGGCCGCGGACGAGCAGCTGAAGGATAAGAATTCGCTTTTAAAACACTATATGGCATTGGGGAATATCCGCAGGAAATATTCAGCGTTTTTCGGCGGCAGTTTCAGCTCTGTCACCTCCGACATCGCCTCTGCCGATGACAAGGGTATTTGTGCCTATACCCTTACAAAAGACGGAAAAAGCATAACGGTTATACACAATCTTGGAAGCGCGGATACGGAGCTAAGGGTAGACGGCGGGCTTAAGATTTGCGATACACTTTTGTGTTTGGAAGACAGTACCCGCGCGGAGGCGGCCGGTGACGAAGTAAAGCTGAAAAACGGCGTGCTGAGATGTCCTGCCATGTGTACTGTTATTCTGAAATAAGTTTTTTTTGTTGATAAACGCACTTCCGATGTTATAATTTAAATAGAGAGCGGCATTATATAAGTTGGCATTATATAACTTGGTATTATATTAAGTTGGCAGTGTGCCGGCAGGGGGTGCGTTATGGATAGAGTGATAACTATTGGCAGGCAGTTTGGCAGCGGCGGTCATGAAATAGGCCACAGGCTGGCAAAGAAGCTGGATATCCCTTTCTATGACAAGGAAATTTTAACCTTGACCGCGGAAAACAGCCGCTTCGCCGAAAGCTATCTTGCCAAAATGGATGAGCAGAAGCCTAGTTTTCTTAATATTGGCCCTACAGGCATTATCTCCGGTGCGGGCATAGCTCCTTCCATAGAGGGGACTATAAACCAGTTCTACAACCTTTCGCCCAATGACCAGATATTTCTTGAAGCTTCAAAGGTTATGCGTTCTCTTGCGGAAAAAGGCCCCTGTGTTATCGTGGGCCGATGTGCCGACTATATCCTGCGCGACGTTGATACGATAAATATCTTCGTAAGCGCTTCCCTTGAAGACCGTATCTCAAGAAAGCTTGCACTGGATGAGAACCGGGAAATGACTGAAAAGAGCATGGAAAAACTTATTATTCAGACGGATAAAAACAGGAGCAAGTTCTACGAATATTACAGCCATAAGGTCTGGGGTGCGGCAAAGAACTACCATCTGTGCATAGATACAAGCGTAATAGGCATAGACGGCGCTGTTGAGATAATCATCAAGTTTATTGATGAGTTCCGCAAAAAGAATCTTATGCCTGACATGTGAGATGCCGCGTGAGTATTGAACGTCTGGACAAAATACTCAGCGTTGCCGGTTTCTGCACAAGAAGCGAATGTTCCGCTCTGGCCCGTAAAGGTCTGATTACCGTAAACGGCATAACAGTCAGAAGGTCTGATGTCAAAACCGACACAAGCGCCGAAATTTCTGTAAACGGTGAAATAGTTGAACCTCACAGGCGAACGGTATGTATTATGAATAAACCGTCAGGCTTTGTGACCTCTGCCAAAGACGACAGAAGCCGTACCGTAATGGAACTTCTGCCGGAATTTTTTCTTAGACAGAAGGTTGTCCCTGTAGGGCGTCTGGACAAGGACGCGGAAGGGCTTTTGGTTTTTACCAATGACGGAGATTTGAATCACCGGCTTACTTCGCCTAATATGGGAGTGCTTAAAATCTATCGGGTGGAACATGAAAATTCCATAACGGATGAAGCTGTCTCGCGAGCCCTCTCCGGCATAGTTCTGAAGGACGGCACATTATGCAGGAGCGCCGAGATAACACGTCTTTCAGACGGGGTTAGCACTATTTCGATACGTGAGGGCATGTACCATCAGGTTAAGCGCATGTTCGCCGCCCTTGGCTGCCGTGTCAAATACCTTAAACGTATCTGTATAGGTAAACTTCCTTTGGGCTCTCTTGAACCGGGGCAGACGCGCGGGCTTGATGATAGTGAAATAGCGGCGCTGTTTGAGCTGTAAGCAATTGTAATTGGAAAGTTAATCGGCTTTAGCCAACCATGCCGCCCTGATGAGCATGGCTGTCAGCCGCGACTTATAGCGCGGCAGTTTTGGAGCCAAGCGGAATCGGACCGCCGTCTGCGCCATGCGAAAGCGCCGTTCTACCACTGTACCATGGCCCCGACTCAAGCATTATAGCTATTTGCGGACACTTTGTTAAGATAGGCAGTGTTATTATTGTCAGGTACTTTCAACTCGCGTTCCCGCCGTGAGCGGATTATTGAAGTGGTAAGAATGTATTTCTTCAAAAACGCCGCCCAATGCTTTATAATCCATAATCTCGACTTCCGCAGCAAAAATACAAAAAAATCGCTACAATTACCTATGTTGGA
>JBQNAT010000014.1:0-60117 GCA_052170315.1 Sphaerochaeta sp. | reverse complement strand
AGTTCCATCGATTATAAATCTAACATCCTCATTATGGGGATTTAATTACTAGGAGTCTTTTATGAACATACCTCTTTCAGAATATCCCAGGCCGCAGATGAGAAGGGAAAGCTATCTCTGTTTAAACGGAAGATGGGAGCTGACGTTCCTTTCTGACGGAGAAAAGGCAGAAAGAATACCTGTAATGGTTCCGTATTCCCCCGAATCCGATTTCAGCGGGGTAGGCAGAACACTTCAGGCTCACGAGACAATGCTGTACAGCAGGCATGTGGATTTCCCCGATTCAGATATTTCTGAAAGCCGTCTGCTTCTTCACTTTGGAGCTGTTGACTACAGAGCCATTGTTTTTATAGATAAAAAACCGGTTTTTGAGCATATTGGAGGCTATCTGCCTTTTACTGTAGAAGTTGACAGGACTTCCTTTGATTTGGATGTAAGCGTTCAGGATCCCGGCGATGCAAAGGAGATTTCAAGGGGCAAGCAAAGTTCTGAACCGGGCGGTATATGGTATCCGAAAGCAAGCGGAATATGGCAGACCGTATGGATGGAGAAGGTTCCGAAAGTCTATATAAAGAATATAGAGCTTAAACCGGCTCTAAACGGTTTTGGAATCTGTGTTCATACCAATGAGGAAACTCCGGGCGACTGTGAACTTCATATTCAGAATAAAACCTTCAATATAGGAACGAACAGGGACGCTTTCATTGAAATAGAGGAGCCAAAGCTTTGGACGCCTGAAAATCCGGTTCTCTATGATTTTGAACTTAAGGCCGGAATGGACAGCGTAAAATCTTATGTGGGGCTAAGAACCTTTGGAACAGGTTTTGATGAAAATGGAAACAAGGTTCTGTTTCTTAATGAAAAGCCGTATTTTCACCACGGTTTATTGGACCAAGGGTATTATAAAGGTGGCTTCTACACGCCAATGTCAGATGCGGATTTTGTAAATGATATTCTTCTTATGAAGAAGATGGGGTTTAATACTCTTAGAAAACACATAAAAATAGAACCGCTTCGCTGGTACTATCACTGTGACCGGCTTGGTATGCTTGTGTGGCAGGATATGGTATCAGGCGGAGGACATTATGATATTAAGGTAATATCTTTTCCGCTTGTTTTAGGCTCATTTCTTAAGGACAATAACGAAAAAGCGTATGTAAAGTTTGCAAGAGCCGATAAGGATGAAAGAAAGCAGTGGGAAAAAGAGACGGAAGAAACAGTTATGCACCTATTCAACTGTATATGCATAGCCATGTGGGTTCCCTTTAACGAGGGTTGGGGACAGTTCGATTCAAAGCGTATATGCGAAAAAATCAAAGCACTGGATTCAAGCCGAACAATAGACCCCGTATCAGGCTGGCATGATCAGGGAAGCGGTGACTTTAAAAGTCTTCATGTCTATTTCAGACCTTATCATTTTAAACGGGATAAGCTTGGCAGAGCTGTACTGCTTTCGGAATTCGGCGGCTACGGTATGGATATGAACACAACGGCAAAGAAAGCTTTCACCTACCGCAGATTCAGGGACAGGGATTCCCTGACAAGGGCAATTGTAAAGCTTTATGAAAAGCAGATAATGACGGCAAAAAGAAAAGGCCTTGCCGCGTCCATATATACTCAGGTTTCCGATGTGGAGCAGGAAGTAAACGGGCTTATCAGCTATGACAGAAAGTCTGTGAAGGTTAATACTGAGGAAATGACGGCTATGTCAAAAAAGCTTTTGTCCTGAGCCAAACTTTAAATTAAAGGCTTTTTTCTGTATTTTAGCTTAGTACTGTCTATAAGATTCTGATATCTTCCAAGAATGGTGTCCATAAGTTTCCCGTCCCATGGAACAGGTATGGTTTCATAGGCTTTCTGCTCAATGGAACGCTTTTTTTCTTCGGGAAGCTCAAGGAATATTTTTATTCCCTTTGCAACATCTTCGCTGTCGTCCTTTGCTATGATTCCGCTTTCAAGGTGTTTTATCACTTCCGCGGAGCATGAGCCTTCTGCGACAAGGGCTGCCGTATTCATTGCCGCAGCTTCCCTTACTACCATTGGGGCATTGTCATAGGTTGACGGAAACACAAACAGAGAGGCAATTGAATACAGGGCATCAAGGGTTTCAACGTTAGTAAGATGACCCGTAAAAACGGTATTTTCCGAAAGTCCCTGTTCCTCTATGAGTTTTTTAATCTCTTCTTCGTCCGGGCCTCTGCCGGCCAGAACCAGCTGGAAGGCGGTTCCTTCTTTCTTAAGTATTCCGCAGGCTTCTATTGTTCTTCTCAGATTCTTTTTCCAGCTTAACTGTCCTACGAAAAGAAGAACTGGGATATCTGTTCTTATTCCGTACTTTTCACGGACTTCAGGCACACATTCAACGTTAAGGGTTCGTATGTTCGTCCCGTTGGGCATTACTACGACTTTCCCTTTATAGCCGTAGTCTCTGAGGGTTTCTCCGGTGCCTTCGGAAACGGCCCAGACCTCATCGCACTGCGCATAGAACCTGGCAACCATTTCGGCTCCGACCTTTGCTATGGTTTTGCTTCCGGTTGTATTCAGTATGTCGTCATAAAACTTGGTATGGAAGGTGCCTACTATGGGAAGGTGTCTTTTTTTTGCAAGCTGCAGGCCTATATTTCCTGCGAATACAGGGCCGTGGACGTGGATTATATCAAGGTCTATCTGCTTCATTCTTGCAATAAAGTGCTGGTCAAATTCCTTAATTCCAACTCTCCACGGTATCTTTTCAGAAATTCCTATTGAGTTGTAATCTACAATTTCGAACGGCATTCCTCCGCGGTAGCCGGTGTCATACATTGGGGTGATGACATAGACTTCATTGCCTCTTTTTGCCATTGTTTCGGCATAGGCTTTCATTACGCGGCCAACACCGTCGAATACGGGAATAAACGATTCTCCAAATTGTCCTATTTTCATTTTTTGTCTCCGCGTCAGTCAAAGAAGGACTGAATCCCTAAGTGAAATAATCATTGCCGTTACTCCTCCAATAGTAAAGAGAACCGTTCCTGTGGCGGCAGACAGAAGGCTCGCAAATACCGTGGAAATAAAATTGCCGATAATCATAAGAATTGTCGCAATATGTCTTAACGACCCCAATGATGTTGGCTCTGCAAACGCAAGGATTATATGGGTAAGCAGTGTTACCGCCGCAAATATTGTAAGCATTGTAAGAGGCGCGGAAAGAGACCAGAGCGCCGGGATATTCTGGGCGGCGGGACTTATTAATGACAAAAAAAGAATTCCCGCCGTACCAAGTATCATGAAACTTGACATTGCATTGTAGTCATTGTTCTGATAGTGCAGGGCAAAGCCTATCAGCGAGAAATGAAGCATGAATTGGGAAAAAATCTGAACTCTTACACCTATACGGGAAGAAAGTATGGTAAGACAGGTAAGATTTGAAAACGAAGACAGAATCCTCAGTTCCGCAAAAGAGGCAAACAGCATCCAGCATAAAATGAAAGGGTTTCCCGGATTTATGCTGGAAATAGTTGTTTTGTAATACGCTACGGTAACCAGCATTAAAATAAGAACTCTCAGTACGGAAACGACATACTGATAGTTTATCAGAATATCTTCAGTTGCGGCCATCGCATATACACTGAAAAACACAATTACGGCAGAGGCAATCGTTTGAAGCGTCAGACTTGATATGCGCAGAAGCCTGTTATTCATCAGACGCTGTCCTTTTCTCTTATGTGACAGTCTGCTTTGATATGGCAGGCTGTAAAGCTTGTTCCAAGTCCCGCTAGAAGAACGTCAAATAGAAGAGCCATGCCGTTGAGAAGAGGCAGGATTCCGATTATCGCAAGCTCCGCGCCGGAAAGGTTCACATTAAGAAGACCAAGGGCATAGACTGTCGCGAAAGCCACTTCGTAGCCTGCGTGCAGACTGCATATGAAGCTTACAAGAGTACAGGCAAGAGCAATAGTTATGGTCTGGACTGTTGTTGGCATTGAACCGTTTATGGCATAGACCAGAGAGCAGGTACACATTGTGGAAACAAGCGCGCTTCCGCCCTTTGTTATAAGGCTGTGGACGGGCAGGGTTATTGAAACAACGCTTTTCTGAATTCCAAGATTTATCCTGCAATCCGTGTACAGAGCTGTCTGGCTGAACAGATAGTTGACGGAGAAGAATGCCGCGGTTCCTGCGGAAAGGAGTCTTTTTATCTGACGGTAAGGATTTCTTCTGAAACCTGTGGCAATGGCATAGATAAGAGGAAGTATTACCAGCAGAGTTCCAAAACCTATGATGCAGCAGAGCGTTATAAAGCGCCAGGATACAAAGACGGTTCCGTCCGTCCGAAGGGTATTAAACCATGTTCCTGAAATGAAGAAGACTGCTATCCAAAGAAAGCGCGCAAGGGTTCTGGCAAGGCGGAACATTACTTCGCTAATGGAATTCAAAGTTATATATGCCGGTCTTATGACTTCCGAGGTTGGCCTTACGGCGTAACCGAAAACAACGGCAATGAGGATTATCGGGAGAAGGCAGTCGCTTGACTTTATGAAATTCAGAAAAGCGTTCACCGAAAGCGGATTTGCACCGGCAAGTTTTGAAAGAGTTGAAACCGAGATACTCTGGTGAATAAGTGAAGCTTTTTCAGCGGATTCGGGCAGGGTAGACGTAACCGGGAAGGCCGCGGGGAAAACCCTGAAAAGCAGTGCCGCGGCTATTGAAAGCAAAGCGGATGTCAGCAAGGCCCAGAAGACGGAGGAAAGCAGGACAAAGCTTGTAGTCCCGCGTTTTCTGGAAAGAGATGCCGTTCCCGAGGCCATGGTAAAGAAGGCCAGAGGAAAGACTATGAAAATACCAAGTTTCATGACAATGTCGGTCATGAAACCCATAAATGCTGCGAAACCTGCGGCGTCCCTGAAAACCAGCTCAAAAGCCAATCCCATGGCGGCGGCTGCTAAATATGTCAACCATGTCTTCATAGATAATAATTATATTTCTTATATCGTTATCTGTCTAGTTTAACCGCCTGCTCAGCCAAGTATCAGGTTATCAAGCCTGTACTCCGCGTCGGCGCTGCGCCTTAGCCACAGGTCTATAGTTTTTCTGTAGTCCATTACCTTCTTTTCTGTAAGCTCCGTCTTGCTGTAAACCGCTTTTGCGAAGCATACAAGATACATGCATTCCTGGAAGGCTTCGCCCCTGTACCACCTGACACCCTGATATTCATTCCTGCCTATCAGGTCAAGGAAGGCATTATCCGTAAGAAGTTCTCTTATTTCCCTTTCCTGTCCTGCGCAGATAAGAGCGCAGCGGCTGACTGTTGATTCAGGAAGACTGAAGAAGTTTTCAAGCTGCAGTGTTTGCGTAACCTTGACAGCTTCTTCAATTGTATTTTTTCCGTTAAGGAAAGGCATAATAAGGAAGCCCGCGGCAAATACCGTCATGATATCCGGAACCATTATGGCATTCGCGTTTGCGAAGACATCGTGCGTGCAGATTTTTTCAACGCTGTTTAAAAATTCAAGGATAGTCTGGGGTTTCATGATATGGTAGTTCAGACCTATTTTTGAAAACAGGGACTCAAACTCTTCCATGTATGTGTAGCATGCGCCAAGGGTCTGCATTACATTCCGTTTATTGACCGAAGTGCCTTTGCCCTGAAGGATTGTCTTAAGTTCTTTCGCGAATTTTTGTCCCTTTATGGGTTCAACAGATTCAAAGAAAGGCTCCAGATAGATAGACCTCAGCTCTGTTTCAAGGTTCTGTATGCCGTGTCCCTGATATTTTGTATACAGACGCTCATAGGCCCCGTCAATATCCTCCGCTTCATAAATATTTGTAAAAACCTTTGTCTCATAGCCGTTGAAGGATATTTTCATGCCCTCATCGAACAGTTTCTCCGAAGGGTAGAGATAGGTTTTGCCGTTATTGAAATTTTTATATACAAGAAACCTTCTCACACCTCTTCTTAGCCTCAGGCTCTGGGCAAGTGAAACAACTTCCGTCCTTCTTTCATTGCCGTCTCGGACAAGCTTCGGTGCGCTGTGGTTTATCCAGCCTTCCACCTGTTCGTACTGATTGTTATATAGAACCATGGTCATCCGGCTGTCATCGCCGTTTGTGTAGGCATATACTGATTCAAGTATGTTTCCGTTTGAATCGTAGGCATCAAAAATCTGGAAATATCTTGACTCCGAAAACAGGCGGCGCATCTTCAGAAGCGGGAATATCCTTCTTCTGTGTTCTTCTATAAGGCTTTCGTTTGGTGTTTCATTCCAGTAAGCTCTCTGGTATTCCATTCCGTATTTTTCTCTGAAACCTTCTATCTGTCCGTGTCCGAACATTGGAAGTCCCGGAAGCGTCGCAAGCAGGGTACATACGCCGAAATACTTGTCCCCGTCTCCGAACTGGGCAATTGCGGTGTCTTCGTCAGGGTTGTTCATGAAGTTTACATAGCGTTTGAGTATTTCAGGGTCATATTCCAGCGTGGACTTTATCATATCCCTGTATTTTTTGTTGTCCTGATTTTTCAGCATATGCATGAAGGCGCTGTTGTAGACTCTGTGCATTCCCAGAGTGCGGACAAAGTAGCTTTCCATCATCCAGAAAGCTTCCGCAAGAAGCAGTGTATCAGGCAGTTCGCTCTGTATTCTGTCAACAACTTCTCTCCAGAATTCGTTCGGGATAAGGCGGTTGAATTCCGCGTCAGACATGCCGTGATTTGTCCTTCCCGCAATGGCTCCTCCGGTACCCGGTCTTGGATACCAGAGTCTCTGGATGTGTCTTTTTGCAAGGGTCATCGCCGCATCGAATCTTATTACCGGAAAGTTTCTTGCAACGGCAAGGATTTGCTGAATGACGGCCTCTCTAGTCTCGGGGTTCAGAAAATCAAGCTGGGCAGTGTCATTCCAGGGCATTGTTGTTCCGTCATTTCCATGGAAAATATAGGAGGTTTCTCCGCTGCGCTTATCTATTCTTCTGAAGGTAACCGCGGCGTCGGTTCTGTCATAGTAGTGGTCTTCTATCCTTATGTCCAGGTCATTGTCATCGGAGAGGTTGGGCCCGTTGTAGGTATAGGCGGGAAATGGCGGGTAGTTTTGTTGCATGAAGTAGGAACTGCGGTTTTTCATCCAGTCGCTGTCAAGGCCTGTGTGGTTTGGCACCATATCGCTTGCAAGCCTTATTCCTCGGGACCAGCAGCGGTTCTTAAGATTGAACAGAGCCTGCCAGCCGCCTATTCTTTCAGAAATCTCGTAGCCTTTCAGAGAGTATGCGCTGGATTCGGCGTCAGGGTTTCCGCAGAGGTTTTTAATTCTTTTTGAAGCGGGGCTTCGTTCCCAAAGTCCAATGAGCCAAAGCGCGGTAAAGCCGGAGTCTCTAAGACGGTCAAGTTCTTCATCCGGGATTCTGTCCAGCGTGCCTATATCCCTGCCGTACTTCTTTGAAAGCTGGTCCAGCCAGACCAGAGTGCTTTTTGCCATCATTATTACATTTGGCATCCAGTTTTGGTCGGGTGTGAAAGATTCTATGTCTTCATCATTATTTACGGAGTAGTCCGGTATGTCTATTGGCCCGGGGCCTGCCTGAAAATGGGGTTTATCCTCTTCCTGCATGTAGTCGCGGCTTTTAAGAAGAAGGGTCTTGAATTCATCCGGAATAAGCGTGTCCCAGTGTTCCAGAATGTATGCTATCTGCTTTGTGAGCGAATCCGGATAAAGGCGCGCCGGAAGAGTCAGAAAGGAGAAAAGGTCATCCTCCATGGATTCGGAGAACGAAGTTCCTCTGAGATAGCTTCCCATCATCGCGGTAAGAGCCTGTGTTCCCTTAGGAAAGTTGAGTTTTTTCTGTTCAAGCATGTTACCGGTCGCGACAAGAAGGGCGGGGTTTGCCCTTAAAACCTGATGCACAAAGAAGGCTCTTACCGTTTCTTCCCGCTCCGGGATGTCTGCGTTTTTAAGATAAGAAGGGAATGCCTTGTCGTAGAAGTCAAGCACATCTGAAGTATCCTTGTTTTTTTCCGCCAAAACGGATATGCGTGAAAAAGGAGCCGCGTCCGAACCCTGAAGAAACGCGGATATTACCTTCTGATAAATCAGGTGCAGAACTGCAGAGGCGTAGACTCTTCCGGCAAAGACGGGATGCTCATGTTTTTCGTTGTATATAAGTGAAACTTCCTGTGCCTGCCTGTACATTTCGGAAGCTTTGTCGGAAGTTTCGAATACCGGCTTTTCATAGGCCATTTCCTCGCGGCTTGTCTTTGAAATCCTGAAGTCTCTGTTTCTCATATACATTCTCCCCAACGCTATTTTACCATGTATCTCAGAACAGTTTCCACTGCTTCATTAAGGACATCTTCAAGCATTTTCTCCTCAAGCGGCGAGAATCTTCCAAGTACAAAATAAGCTACCTGCGTTTTATCCTGTGGTCTTCCAACGCCTATTCTCAGCCTCTGAAACCGCTCCGTGCCAAGATGTTGTTTTGCAGATTTTAATCCGTTGTGTCCCGCCATGCCTCCGCCCAGCTGAAGCACAACCTTCCCGAACGGCAGCTCAATGTCGTCATGCACTACAAGTATATCCTCCGGCGCGATTCCGTAGAATTTTGAGGCTTCCTGTATTGAAATGCCGCTTTCGTTCATGAATGTCTGAGGTTTAAGAAATACGATGTCTCCCTGTTTTTCATAAAGGGCGTGAAATTTTGACTGCCATGAGCCTGTTATTGCGCCTTTCTTTTCCAGCGCGCCGCAAACTCGCTGACCGACATTGTGTCTGGTCTGTCTGTATTGAGTTCCCGGATTACCCAGGAAGACTATCATTTTTGGCATAATTCAATGATAGACCTCATTTGCGCTCTTAGGCAAGGAAAGTTGACAATTGTCTTTAAAGGGGCAAAAATGAACCATGGCTTCTGCGAAGGAATTTCAAAAACGCGCTCTTGTTATGGGTATACTGTCTTCATGCGAGAACCGTCATGAAGAGCTTATCTCCGTTCTGACGGAGAATTTCGGCCCTCTTGAGATTCAGAGTCCGGTTATGGATTTTCCGTACACGGATTACTATGACAGCGAAATGGGCTCTCACCCGGTGCGATATCTTCTCATGTTCAGGGAACTTGTTGACCCTTCAACGCTTGCGGATATAAAAACGCTTACGAACAGTCTTGAAAAATGTTTTGTTTCTGAAACCGGAGGGCGTACTGTGAATATTGACCCGGGTCTTCTTTCGCTTTCAGGCTTCATTCTTGCAACCTGTAAGGAGCGCTCGCACAGGATACCGCTTAAAGACGGCATTTATGCGGAGACAACCCTTATCTATCAAGGAGGAGCTTTCATAAGGCTTCCGTGGTCCTATGCGGATTACAGCAGTGATGAAATCCGGTCTGTTCTTAGGGATTTCAGGGAAAAATACAAGAAAATTCTTAAAAACCCTTAACGGAATCCGCACTTTTTCTGTATTGAAAGGCATGAGAACCAAAGACCTGTTTTTGTTTTTATGTTTTATCCTTACCTTTACGTTGCTTTCAGCCTGCTCTGTTATCCCAATTGAAAGGGAAATTGAAATAACAATTCCTAAGCATCCCTGGGAAAACGTATCAGGAAAAAGGCTGTGGTACACGCTGAAATGGACATGCGGAGACGGTATAAAATCCCTTTATATATCTCCGGAGCAGAGAAAAGTGTCTTTAAAAGTTCCCGCCGGAGAGACTGTGCTTATTGCGGCTTATCCGCTAAGTGACATGAATCCCTTCGGAGGTGCCGTTACACCTCTGATGTCAAGCGGGAAAATAACTCTTTCCCAGAACGACGGGGCTGTTGTCAATGAGCTTATGAATATAGACAGACAGGTGACGCAGAGGCTGAACTACGGCCTGCTTTCAAAAACAATACAGAGAAAAACTGATGATTTTCGATGTATAGAGAAGGTTTCCCTTTTAAGGGATATTCAAAACGGGGTATTGGGAGATACTTCGGTTAAGAAGGTCTCGCTTTACGGGATTGAGAGTCTTGCCGTCCCCTGCGGGCTTTGGACAAGCGAGTTTTTAAGGGACCAAAGCATACCCGCGTCTGAAAACATGACGGGGTCTCTTGAGCTTCCGGAAGGGGTTTTCCGCTACCTGAATACAGATTTGGACAGGGTTCTTGTAGTAATAGTTGACTCTGCCGGAAGAAGTTACAACTACTTCAGACAGAGTCTGCTCTGAGATTTTCTGTTTGCGCGGAGTCTTATGCGCGGCGTCGTATGCGTGGAGTCTTATGCGCGGCGCGCTATTTTACAACAAAGCTTACAAGCTTTCCCGGAACCACTATTTCCTTAAGAACAAAAGCGTCTTCAAGGTACTTTTTAACGTTTTCGTTCTCTTTTGCGGCACGAACCATTTCGTCCCGGGAGGCATCCTTTGAAAGCATTATCTTTGCTCTTACCTTTCCGTTTACCTGGACTACAATCTGTACTTCCGAATCTATCGTAAGCGCTTCGTTGTATTCCGGCCACTTGGCGTTTGCAATGGATGTATCATGACCCGCCCTCTGCCATAGCTCTTCAGCAAGGTGAGGGACATAGGGTGACAGCATAAGTACAAAGGGTTCCCAGGCTTCGCGGGGCAGTTTTTCAAGTTTTGAAATGTCGTTTAGGTATACCATCATCTGACTTATAGCGGTGTTGAAGTTCAGTGTCGCGGTATCGTCCGTAACTTTCTTTATTGTCTTATGAAGGCTTTTCATAATCTCGTGTGAAGCTTTCTCATCTGTAAGCTCAAGTTCTTCGCCCAGTCTCCAGATTCTGTCTATGAAACGCCAGACTCCGGCAATACCCGTTGTTGACCACGGCTTTGAAACCTGAAGGGGACCCATGAACATTTCATAAAGCCTCATGGTGTCGGCGCCGTACTGGGCAATGACCTCGTCCGGGTTTATGACGTTTTTAAGGCTCTTTGACATCTTTGCCACAACGCGTTCCAGAACTTCTCCGCTTTCTTTGTCAACAAAAACGCCCGGTTCCTTTTCAATGACCTTATCAACGGCAACAAGCGATTTATTTTTCCTTTGATATGCAAAAGAGGTTATCATTCCCTGATTGACAAGTCTTGCAAACGGCTCGGGAGTGGAGACAAAGCCAAGGTCGTAAAGAACCTTGTGCCAGAATCTTGCGTACAGAAGGTGAAGAACCGCGTGCTCCGTTCCTCCGATATACAGGTCTACGGGCATCCAGTATTTTTCTTTGTCTGGAGCAACAAAGCGCAGATTATTTTTTGGGTCTATGTATCTAAGATAGTACCAGCAGGAACCTCCCCACTGAGGCATTGTATTTGTTTCCCGTCTTGCAGGACCTCCGCACCTGGGGCAGGCGCAGTTGACCCAGCTTTCAATGTTGGCAAGAGGGCTTTCTCCCGTGCCGGAAGGCTGGTAGCTTGCAACCTGTGGAAGTTCAAGCGGAAGCTCGTTTTCGGGGACAAGGACTGTTCCGCATTTCGGGCAGTGAATAAGAGGAATCGGTTCTCCCCAGTATCTCTGGCGACTGAAAATCCAGTCTCTGAGCTTGAAATTTACCGTCCTGTGACCTATGTGCCTTTCTTCAAGGAAGTCAAGCATTTTGGAGATTGCGTCGGCTTTGTTCAGGCCGTCAAGAAACCCGCTGTTTACGTGTATTCCATCTTCTGTCCAGGCCTGTTCCTGTACGTCTTTTTCCGACTTGAGGACTTCAATTATGGGCAGTCCGAACTTTTTGGCGAACTCCCAGTCCCTGTCGTCATGGGCAGGAACGGCCATGATAGCTCCGGTACCGTAGGAAATAAGCACATAGTCTGCTATCCAAATAGGTATTTCCATGCCGTTTACCGGGTTTATTGCATAGCTTCCTGTGAAAACACCGGTCTTTTCCTTAGCAAGATCCGTTCTGTCAAGGTCACTCTTTTTTGCCGCTTCTTTAATGTAGGCGGAGACATCGGCCCGCATTTCCGGCTTTGTGAGCTTATCTGCAAGAGGATGCTCGGGAGAGATGACCATGTATGTGGCGCCAAAGAGGGTATCGCATCTTGTGGTGAAGACTTCAAGTGAACCGTCCGCATCGTTTTCAAGGTCTTTAATACGGAAAAGTACCGACGCGCCTTCCGATTTGCCTATCCAGTTTCGCTGCATCATTTTTACGGATTCCGGCCAGTCTACAAGCTCAAGGTCATCCAAAAGCCTCTGGGCATAGGCAGTGATTTTCAGTACCCACTGGCGGATGTTCTTTTTTACAACCTGTGTTCCGCAGCGGTCGCATTTGCCTTCCTTGACTTCTTCGTTTGCCAGGCCGGTTTTGCAGTGGGGACACCAGTTGATTGGAGCCTGGCTTTCATAGGCAAGGCCTTTCTCATAAAGCTTTTCGAATATCCACTGTGTCCAGTGGTAGTAACTTGGGTCGCAGGTTGAAATTTCCCTGTCCCAGTCATAACAGAAGCCAAGGCGCTTAATCTGGCGTCTGAAGGTGTTTATATTCTTTTCCGTAGTTATCGCAGGGTGCGTGCCCGTCTGTATGGCATAGTTTTCCGCGGGAAGTCCGAAGGAGTCAAAGCCCATGGGGTGAAGGACGTTGAAACCGTTCATCCTCAGGTATCTGCTGTAGATATCCGTGGCTGTATAGCCCTCCGGATGTCCTACATGAAGCCCTGCTCCGGAAGGATAGGGGAACATGTCAAGAACGTAGGCTCTTTTCTCTTTCGGAAAGGTTGTGTCTTCTGTTACCGCAAAGGTTTTATGCTCTGCCCAATAAGTCTGCCACTTGGGTTCTATTTCACTGAATGGATAGCTGCTCATAGCCGATTATGTTATATATATTCTCATTTTCCGTCAATGAAAGTTGCTAATTGGCTTTTTCTGGTTTATCGTATTTAACGTACCGCTTAAGATACAGGCCGGAGGAAAAGCATGCTTACCAGACAGATAGTTTCCGTTATTCTTTATCTCCTTGTGGTAACACTCTGCCTTACTGCCATAAAACTTAAGGATTCACACCTGTATGCGGCTACAAAGATATTTCTTATGCCTCTTCTGGGCGTTGTTTACTTTTCCTTCCTTCCCGTGAGCCTCAGGAGTGTCAACAATCAGATTTTTGTTGTATTTACCCTTGGATTTCATACCCTCGGTGACCTTCTGCTGCTTTTTCCCCGTGACAAAAGCAAAAAATTTTTCTACATGGGTATGGTAAGTTTCCTTGCGGGTCATGTTTTTTACGCGCTGTGGTTCTTTAAGGCGGATGTCGGACACAACCGCGTTTCAACCGTAATTTCAGTCTTTGTCTGCCTTGTTCTTGAATACTTTCTTTACCGTCAGCTGATGCTGGGCCCGCGCAAGTACGCTCCAAAGCTAATGCCCTACGCTTTAGGTCTGGGGACTGTAGCGGTTTCCATTACATCTACAATGGGTTACGGGTCGCCGGTAATCGCGTCAGTCCTTTCAATTTTAGGGATAATCCTGTTCTGTTTTTCTGACTACTGCATTTTCCGCCGTCTTGTAAGGATGCCTCTTTTCGGACAGATGATGGTAATGACCACCTACATAGGCGGACAAACGCTTATTGTTGCTGGAATGCTTCTAATGCAGATTTGACAGCTACTTCATAAATAAGATATTTTTGTTATAATAAGCGTCATGGCAGAGAAAAAACCCGTTTATGATGAAAATGCAATAAAAACCATGTCGGCACTTGAGCATATCAGGCTGCGTCCCGGTATGTATATAGGCCGTTTGGGTAACGGCACCCACGTGGATGACGGAATATACGTCCTCATGAAGGAAGTCATTGACAACAGTATAGATGAGTTCATAATGGGTGCCGGCAACAGAATTACGATACGCCTTGAAGACAAAAAGGTCAGTGTACGCGATTACGGACGCGGAATCCCCCTTGGAAAGGTCATAGATTGCGTATCGGAAATAAATACCGGCGCCAAATACAACGATGATGTCTTCCAGTTCAGCGTAGGCCTGAACGGAGTCGGCACCAAGGCCGTAAATGCGCTAAGCTCGTGGTTCCATGTTATGTCGGTCAGGGAAGGGCGCTACTTTGAGGCCTTCTTCAGGCAGGGGCTCCTCACGGACCAGAAAGAGGGAAAGACGGACGAGCCCGACGGCACTCTTACGGAATTCATACCGGACGAGGAGATTTTCGGTTCATACTCCTTCAATGACGAGTTCATTACCCAGAGGCTTAACAATTACTGTTACCTGAATACCGGTCTTACGATTGATTACAACAGGAAGCTTTTCAAAAGCCAGCACGGCCTTTTGGATTTGCTTGAAAAAGAAGTTGAAGACAACGGTATCTATGAAATAATCCACTACAAAAGCAAAGCCCTGGAGTTTGCTTTCACACATACACGTGAGTTCAGCGGAGAGACCTATTTTTCCTATGTTAACGGACAGTACACAAGTGACGGCGGAACCCATCAGGCCGCTTTCAAGGAAGGCATACTTGCCGGCGTGAAGGAGTTTTTCAAGAAAAACACATGGGCGCCCCAGGACGTCAGGGAGGGCATTGTCGGAGCTGTCTCAATAAAGGTGCAGACTCCGGTGTTTGAAAGCCAGACAAAGAACAAGCTGGGGAATACCGAGGTTCGCATGCCCATAATCAACGAGGTCAAGGAAGCTATAATAGATTTCCTTCATAAAAACCCCGAAGTTTCACAGCTCCTTAACCAGAAAATACTTACCAACGAGAACATAAGAAAAAAGCTTTCCGAGGTAAAAAAGATAGCCAAGGAAAATGCGAAGAAAATTTCCCTTAACATTCCAAAACTGAAGGACTGCAAGTTCCACCTTGGGCAGACGGGGCATAATGCGGACATGGGCGAGCGTTCCATGATATTCCTCACAGAAGGCGATTCGGCTTCGGGTACGCTTAATACCGCGCGCGACGTAATGACGCAGGCCGTTTTCAGCCTGAGGGGCAAACCTCTTAACACCAACGGCATGGCAATGTCGGATATGTACAAGAACGCCGAACTTTACAATGTCATGGCAGCGCTTGGCATAGACAACGGCATTGAAGGGCTTAGGTACTCCAAGGTCATAATAGCCACGGATGCCGATATTGACGGTTATCACATCAGGATTCTTCTTCTCACGTACTTCCTCACTTTCTTTGAGGATATGGTACATTCGGGCAGGGTCTGGATACTGGATACGCCTCTTTTCCGTGTGAGGAACAAGAACGTCACCACCTATTGCTATTCGGAGAAGGAAAGGGACAACATGATGGGTCAGATTCGTGGGGCCGAGGTCACACGCTTCAAAGGTCTCGGAGAAATTTCAGCCAGGGAATTCGGGCAGTTTATAGGGGAGGACATGAAGCTTATTCCCGTCACGATGGACAGCCTTGCGGAGGCCCGTAAGGCAATGAACTTCTACATGGGGAGCAACACGCCGGAAAGGCGTGATTTCATAATGGAAAATCTGGTTTGAGGAGGCGGACGTGGCAAACGCAAAGGATTTGTTCAGACAGAACTTCATAGAATATGCCTCCTATGTCATAAAGGACAGGGCAATACCTGATATAGAGGACGGCCTTAAGCCCGTACAGAGAAGGATTCTCCATACCATGATTGAAATGGATGACGGGCGCTTCAACAAGGTCGCGAACGTGGTCGGTTCCACAATGCACTATCACCCTCACGGAGATGCTTCAATATACTCGGCTCTTGTGAATCTCGCGAACTGCGACCTTTTCATAGAAAAACAGGGCAACTACGGTAACTTCATGACAGGCGACGGCCCTGCCGCCGCAAGATACATAGAATGCAGGCTTCTTCCTTTTACAAAAAAGGTCCTTTACAACCCTGAAATTACGGAATATGTGGAGTCTTATGACGGCAGGAGCAAAGAGCCCGCGGTTTTCCCTGCCAAGATACCCGTAGTCCTTATACAGGGAACAGAGGGCATAGCCGTAGGCATGTCTACAAAGATACTTCCGCACAATGCGCTTGAAGTGATAGACGCACAGATTTCCGCCATAAAGGGCGAGCCCTTCAGTCTTCTTCCGGATTTTCCCGGAGGAGGCATCATAGATGTTTCAGACTATCAGGACGGTTTGGGTTCCGTTGCGGTAAGAGCAAAGCTTGATACGTCCAACGCAAAAAAGATAATAATAGAAGAGCTCCCTTACGGCGTTGACAGCGAGAAGATGATTCATTCCATAGAGGAAGCTGTAAAACGGGGCAGGCTCAAAATACAGAGCGTCAGCGATTTTACCGCGGACACTGTGAACATTGAGATATCCCTTGCCAAGGGAACCTATACCAAGGACATTGTGGACGCTCTTTATGCTTACACCCTCTGCGAAGATAAAATATCAGTCAACTGCCTTGTTATAAGAAACAAACTCCCGCAAATCTGTACTCTGAGCGATGTAATAAGATACCATGCCGACCACATTATAGAGGTTTCCAGAAAAGAACTTGAGGTTGAAAGGGGACACCTTTTTGACAAGCTGCATACAAGGACGCTTGAACGCATCTTCATAGAGGAAAGGCTGTACAAGAGAATCGAGCAGAAGAAGACTCAGGAGGCTGTTGTAAGCGCAGTTCGCACAGGCTTTGAGCCTTATTCCGACCAGCTTGTAAGGGAGATATCAGATGATGACATTGAGCACCTGCTCAAGATACCCATCCGCAGAATATCGCTGTTCGATATTGAAAAGAACAAAGAGGAAATAGACCAGATAAATGCCGGCATTAAGCGGGTTGATTACAATCTTGAGCATCTTGACGAATACTCCATAAGAACTCTTGAAAATATAAAAGCTGATTTGGATAACGGGGAGCATGCCAGAAAGACGGTAATTGCGGATTTCAACATCGTTGACGTAAGAGATGTAGCAAAACGCGACAATGACCTGAGATATGACGCGATGACCGGCTATCTGGGAATCAATGTTAAGACCGGAAACTCAATTATGAAGGTTTCCGAGTTTGACAAAATACTCATTGTTCAGAAGGACGGCACCTACTACAGTACCAATGTTTCCGACAGGCTTTTCGTTGGGAAGGATATTGCCTACTGCGGCCTTGCGGACAAGGAAAGTCTTGAGGATGTTGTGTTCACGGCAATCTATCTGGACAGGAAAACCAAAATTACATACATAAAGAGATGCAAGCTCAGCGGTTTCATACTGAATAAGCCCTATGCGCTTCTTCCCGAACCGGAAAGCCAGTCTCTGAAGAAGCTTTCAATACTTCAGAATGCCGAGGTGACCGTTACCTACAAGGGCTCGAGTCGTGCGAAGGAAAGCACTTTCCTGTTCTCGGATTTCCTTGTAAAGGGCGCAAAGGCCGGAGGCGTGATAATAACAAAGAAGGAAATAGCCTCAATAAGGCTGAAACCCTGCAAGCTTACAGAGCCGGGAACAAAAACGGTAGGCGAAAGCCTTTCGGAAGAGGCCTCGGCACAGGTCTGCGCAGAAGAAAACGCTGAAACGGCGGAAACCGAAATGACGGAGACTTCTGTCCGCGGTAAACAGGAAGGGGAGGATATCCCGGGGCTCTTTGACGATGTTGAAAGATAACAGGTTTTTCAATATTGCAGAGCGTGTCCTATATGAGGACAACCACATCATTATGATAAATAAGCTGCCCGGAGAAATTGTACAGGCGGATAAAACCGGCGACGCAAGCATGCTTGACGATGTTAAAGCGTATCTTAAAGCTAAATATCATAAACCGGGAAATGTGTTTCTGGGGCTTCCTCACAGGATAGACCGGCCCACAAGCGGCATTGTCCTGTTTGCCCGCACCGATAAGGCGCTTAGCCGCCTGAGCGAGATGTTCAGAACAGGGCAAATTGACAAGTATTACTGGGCCGTTGCAGACAGAAGCCTGCCTTCCGCCTCCGGCGAACTTGTCCATTATATTTACAGGGATACTGTTAAAAACAAGAGCTTTGCCTTTAAGCCTGCTCTGGACGGCGGGATTCCCGACCTTCACGGTGTAAAGAAATCCGAGCTTCAGCTTGCGCGCCTGAGGTATGAGCAGATAGGACAGTCTGACAGATATGTTCTTCTTAACATAGAACTCCTTACGGGCCGACACCATCAGATAAGGGCGCAGCTTGCCGCCTGCGGCGCGCATATAAAGGGCGACCTTAAGTACGGGTTCCCGCGCTCTGAGTCTAACGGAGGCATCTGCCTTCATTCCCATGAGATGTCATTCGTACATCCCGTAAGCAAAGAAACCATCCATATAACCGCCCGGCCGCCAGAGGAAAGGATATGGTCTGTTTTTGACCTGACACTTTAGTTAAATTTATGGATTCATTAATTCAAAAATTAAATATTGCTCATTTTCTCAATGTTATGTAAATTTTTTGATTTTAATCACAAACATAAAGTTGACAACCGCCAAATTGGAGCTATACTGATTATGCTTATGCAATTGGAGGCATGCAATGTATAATTTAGACGAGTTTATGGCAGAGCTTGAGAGAAAGAATCCTGCCCAGCCTGAGTTTATTCAGGCAGCCAGGGAGGTCATAGCCTCTGTTATCGATGTTGTTAATGAAAATCCGCTTTATCTGAAGAACAAGATTCTTGACAGGATTGTTGAGCCGGAAAGAATTATCCAGTTCAGGGTGGAATGGGAAGATGACAATCATGAGATACAGGTCAACAGAGCCTGGAGAGTCCAGTACAACAGCGCGATTGGCCCATACAAGGGAGGAATCAGATTCCACTCCAACGTAACTTTGGGCACCCTGAAGTTCCTGGGATTCGAGCAGATTTTCAAGAACTCCCTTACAACCCTTCCTATGGGCGGCGGAAAAGGCGGTTCTGACTTCTCTCCAAGGGGCAAATCGGATGCTGAAATTATGAGATTCTGCAAGGCCTTCATGACAGAGCTTTACAGACATATCGGTCCTGATACGGACGTACCTGCCGGAGACCTTGGAGTAGGCGGAAGAGAGATTGGTTATCTCTACGGTGCATACAGGAAGATAAGAAACGAGAACACCGGCGTTCTTACGGGAAAAGGCTGGGGCTGGGGCGGTTCGCTTGTCAGACCTGAGGCAACAGGTTTCGGAACAATGTATTTCGCTAACGAAATGCTCAAGGAGCACAACGACACCTTCAAGGGTAAAAGAGTTGCGGTTTCCGGTTTCGGCAACGTCGCGTGGGGCGCGGTAACAAAGGCTTCGCAGCTTGGCGCCAAGGTTGTCACCCTTTCCGGTCCGGACGGATATGTCTATGACGAGAACGGAATAAACACACCTGAGAAGATTGACTATATGCTGGAGCTCAGAGCTTCCAACCAGGATATCATTGAGCCGTACGCGAAGAAGTTCGGCGCAAAGTTCGTCAAGGGCAAGAAACCCTGGGAAGTTCCTGTTGATATGGCTTTCCCCTGCGCTCTTCAGAACGAGCTCACAGGCGAAGACGCAAAGCAGCTTATCAGGAACGGAGTCAAGTATGTTATCGAAACATCCAACATGGGATGTACACCTGAGGCAATTGAAGCCATTCAGGCTGCAAAAATCCCGTTTGCTCCCGGCAAGGCTGCCAATGCGGGCGGAGTTGCCGTTTCAGGTCTTGAGATGAGCCAGAACGCAGAGCACTATTTCTGGTCAGCCGAAGAAGTTGATGAGAAGCTTCATGTCATCATGAAGAACATTCATGACTCCTGTGTAAAGGAAGGCAAGTGCGATGATGGCTATATTGACTATGTAAAGGGCGCAAACATTGCCGGCTTCAAGAAGGTTGCCAATGCAATGTGCCAGCAGGGTTATTGAGTTTTAGAGAAAAGCATAGAATTGCAGACTCATTGGGGGCATTGGGAGAACCGGTGCCTCCTATTTTTAAGGACAGATTTTATTCATAATCGGAGGAAAATGATGGATTCAAATGTCTGGTATATTATCCTGTGTGTGATAATTCTTGCTCTGGTTTATGTCTTTTTCAACTACAGAAAAGTGAAAAAGATGCCTGAAGGCAATGCGGAAATGGTAGAAATGGGAGCCATAATCAGAAGCGGAGCTAACGCTTTCATGGCAACCGAGTATAAAACCATCAGTATCGTAGTGGCCGTTGTTGCCGTGATTTTCTCCCTTCTTGTGGAGAAAGCTTCCGGTCTTACGCTGATAGACGGAGCCTGTATGAGCTCCGTCGCATGCGTAATAGGCATGAAATCCGCAACATATGCCAATGTCAGAACATCAAACAAAGCCAAAGAAACCCTTTCAATAGGGGAGACCGTAAAGGTTGCCCTATGCGGAGGTTCTATTTCGGGTTTGAGCGTACAGGCTTTCGGTCTTCTGGGACTTATACTCATTCTTGTTGTCAGCGGTATTGACCACGAGGCGCGCGGCACAGGTTTTCTGCTTAACCTTGAGTGCAATCCTACAATAATCAGGATAACAACCTATTCTTTGGGCTGCTCTCTTGTCGCGATGTTCAACCGTGTCGCGGGAGGAAACTATACAAAGGCCGCCGATATTTCATCAGATATTCTTGCAAAGCTTAGGCATGACCTTCCCGAAGACGACAGCAGAGTTCCCAACGTTATTGCCGATTTTATCGGAGACAATGTTAACGACATAGCCGGAAACTGTTCCGACCTTCTTGAGTCCTTTGTCGCCACCCTTGCCGCGGGAATAATGATTTCCGCGACACTGTTCTCTAAAGGCGACCTTTCTGACAGCGCCTTCCAGGCCGCAAAGCTCTATCCGGTTGTCCTTGCGGGCGGCGGCCTTCTCAGCTGTGTAGTCGGACTTTTTATTGTCCAGCTCCGCAAAATGGGTGATGACCCGGCAAAGGAGCTTGACCTTTCCACCTACATTTCTGCTGCTCTTACCGTGCTCCTGGGTTTCTTCGGCTGCCGCTGGCTTTTTAACGGCGCAGAACTTCCTCAGGCATTCAGGCTTGGCTGGGTCTCTCCATGGGTCTCCGCCGTTTTGGGTATAGTTTCAGGCGTTGCCATAGGAATAATCACCGAATACTACACCAGCACCGAGCATCGTCCTACTCAGATACTTGCCAATATGGCCACTGAAGGCGAGGCCTTTGTCGTCACAAAAGGCGACGCGATTGGTTCCAGGTCATGTCTTCTTCCGGTTCTTCTTATTGCTATCTCTCTGTTCATTTCCGGAAAGCTCTGCGGTACCTACGGTATTGCGATTTCTGCCCTTGGAATGCTTTCCTTCGTGGGCACAACGGTTTCCATAGATGCTTTCGGGCCCATTGCGGATAATGCCGGAGGTCTTGCCGAATCCTGCCACCTTCCTGAAAATGTGCGTGTAATAACCGACAAACTGGATGCCGTTGGAAATACTACCGCGGCCATAGGCAAAGGTTTTGCCATAGGCTCTGCCGCCTTCGCAACTGTTTCTCTCATAGTTGCCTATGTGGGCAGTTACTCTATGGGTGAGCCTGTTCTGAACTTCGCTTCCTTTGTTGTTGTTTCCGGAGGCATTCTTGGCGGTGCTCTTGTAGAGTACTTTGCCGCTTTGCTTACTGACAACACTATAGATTCTGCCAAAAAAATGGCTGATGACGGCGATAAGCTTATTTCAATACCCGGAGTTCTTGAAGGAACTGTCAAGCCTGATTACAACGTCATGATTCAGACCGCCACACGAGAAGCTCTGCGCAAGATGCTTTTCCCGTCAGTACTTGCGCTGGTCATACCTATTGTCGGAGGGTTCCTTTTCGGAGTTGAATTTGTAGGAGGCCTGCTTGTTGGAGCTACCATAGTAGCAATCCCAAGAGCCATATTCATGGGTAACTCCGGCGGCGCCTTTGACAATGCCAAAAAGTATATAGAACAGGGTATGATACCAGGTCACGGAAAGGGTACCGCAGCCCACAAAGCCGCGGTATCGGGCGATACCATAGGCGATACCAGAAAAGATGTTGTAGGCGTTGCTCTTGATATCTTCATTAAGTCCATGTCCACTGTTGCCAACACCCTTGGCGGGGTTATCAAGATGTTTACTTTGATAAAATAAAGCTGTCCCCGTAAGGCTGAAATTCGGTTTTACGGGGTTTTTTGTCTGTAAACAGTTGAACTGTTGACCAGTTTGACTGTTTGACTCTTTGACAGTGCGACTGTCTGACATACGTAACTTATTATATATAAATAAATTAACCCTATTTTTCAGTTTACGGGGACATAGGTTTGACTGTTTGACAGTCTGACAGTTCGACAAATTTGTCAAACAGTCAGACAGTCGCACTGTTGGAAATCGGATACGATTTTAAAGGTTAAAAATATAATTTATTATATTATATAAAATTATTCTAAAAAATTCATGTCAAACAGTTAAACAGTCATACTGTCGCACTGTCAAACCGGTCAACCGTCGAACTGTCAGACTGTTATTTGCCGTTCATTTTTCTGGTTTTTATGTCTTCTCTTATGCGTTCAAGGGCTTCGGCATATTTTGTGGAGCGCATTGAGGGGAAAGTTTTGATGAGACGTTTCTGTATGAAGCCTACGCCGTGGGTGAGTTCTTCAAGTTTGGTTTTGAGTTCGGCATATTTCTCTCTGTTTTTCTCCAGGTTCTTTTCGGCGTTTTCCTTCATCTTCTGTACGCCTTCAGAGGTATAGACCTTATCTGCCGACTTTGATATGACGCTTCCGATGCTGTCAGACATGCGGTGTATCTGGGCGGCAAGTTTTTCTATCTCTTCAAGGTTTTTGTTCAAATGGAAAACAGATGAAGAGGTGGCTGCGATATCTACAAGAAAGGTGAGAAGGAAGACTGGAAGGAGAATGTAAGAGACCGGGCTCGGGATGTGGGAAATAAGGCCGGCAATGATTGGATGGATTACATCTATAAGAAGCACGCAGGCAAGGCCCCAGATAAGGGAGAATCCAAGGCAGATGTAGCCGCCGATGTTAAGGGGCATTCTGGAATAGTCCCACCAGCGGTGATGGAAGAGTTTTTCCATTAGAAGGCCGGTAATGAGCTCCAAAACGGAGGTTACAACTACGCTTCCCGCAAAGAGGAGTAAAAAGTTATCCCTGACGCCGTTCAGGCACAGCACTACGGCAACGATACCAAAGCCGTAAATAGGGCAGACGGGGCCGTTGAGGAAGCCCCGGTTTTCAAAGCCGCCGCGGACGCAGGTTGCGAAAATGACTTCTGTTGCCCAGCCAAGGAAGGAGTAGGCAAAGAAGTACCAGACGTATGTTATTAAAGTTGTTAACATTTTAAACCTCTACAGTAGGTAATAGCAGAGAGTGGGGCGTACGTCAATTCATAGAAGGCTACAGCAAGTGTTGAGTCAGCTTCCAAGCGCGGCGGAGCTTTCGTTTCTGTAAAATTTGAGCATATTCCTTCCGTACTTTCTGGTATCGGAAAGGGCAAGACTTCCTACGCGCTCAGGCCACTGATTTTCCTCTGCTGCGGGAAAGTGGATTATGAACAGCCCGTCAGGCCTGACGCAGTGTCTTCTGTCCGCAAGCAGGGCAAGCTGAAGCTTTTTCCGCATTGGAAACGGGGGATCCGCATAAACTATGTCGTACTGCATACGCGCCGTAGGGATGAACTTAAGAACGTTGGAATAGAAAATCTCTATTTCGCAGTCTTTCATTGCCCATGAAATATTCTTTTCAAGCACTGGGCGTTTTGCAGTGTCCATTTCCACAAGATGAACAAGAGAGGCGCCGCGCGAAGCGGCTTCAAGCCCAAGGCAGCCGCTTCCTGAAAAAAGATCGCAGAAAGAAAGCTCGTCAAGCGGGCCCAGAATTGAAAAAAGTGATTCCCGCATTCTGTCCATTGCCGGACGGATTTCAAGTTCCCCTGTTGGGATTATGACGCGTCTTCCGCAGTATTTCCCTCCGGTTATTCTCATTGTAAGCATATTCAGCCTGCCAGATAGTTTGTATTGATTTCGTTAAGTACCGCTTCCAAAAGGCGTACGGCTCTTTCTATCTGAAGCGTGTTGGCGTTCTGCCTGACAGAAAGCTTTAAATCCGAAGCAAGACGCTTTGAAGCCTTTATTATGGTTTCCCTTGTTATGGGGAAGCTTATTGTGGAAAGCAGATTGTCAAAGTCCTGCGACATGTAAAAGCACGAATTGGGAAGGGTTATACAGAGATTTGGCGTCATAAGGCTGCTCTGATTTACAGAATACTGAAGGCCAAGTATTACTGCTTCCGAAGGGTTAAGCATTGGAGAGTCCAGCGTTCTTGATATGAAAATATTCTGCGTTACCGCGTCGCTGGGGATTCTTATCTTTGTAAGAAGGGCGGTATCCTCAAAGAGGAAATTTCCCTTTCGGTCATAAAGCTTGGATACGGAAACCCAGCGTGAAGGCGAGGTTTTGGATATCATTCGTATCTCTGCCTGTGCGTTGAGCGCTGCCATAACGCAGCTTAATGTGAAGCGCATGTCGGCCGCGCAGAGAGAACCTCCGATTGTGGCCTGATTCCTTATGACGGAGCTTCCTATTGAATTAATGGCATTGTAAAGCTCCCTGGAAAACATGAAGCTTCCCATGGTAAGAAGCTGCTGTATTGTTACCATTGCCCCGGCTTCAAGGTATCTGTCCGCATGATAAATTCTTGAAAGGTCCTGTATGCCTGAAAGCGAGATTATGTCGCGCTGTTCGGGATTGGGGTAGAAGTTGGGCCTGCTCATAAGGTATGTGCCGCCTGCCCAGAAGCGGGCGTTCGAGTTTTTCAGCTTGTTTGTTATGGCTTCACTTATTGTTTTCGGAGTGAAGACTGTTGGTGATCTAAGACCTTCTAGCACTGCGTCTGCTCCTGAATTTGTACGCCAGGTTCACTATCTTTTCCAGGTCGGATATTTCTATGCACTGGCAGCCGCTCATTGACATTTCCCTTGCTATCATCTCTGAGCTTATGGCTCCCGAACCTGAACGGCTACGCGCCGCCTGTTCGTTTGCTTCCGGATTTGCGGTGTTCCCGGCGAAACCGCTTATCTTGTTCCGGTTTTCTTTGTCCATTTTATTAAGTATGGATTCTATTATTATTGTTTTTGAGGGATAGCACTGAGGGCATGGCTGATTCCCTGTGGTTTCATAGGCCCTTTCTATGTCGTGGCAGAAACGAGTCTTCTGAAAGCCTTCAAAAGTAAGAATACTTGCTCCGTTTAGCCTGAAGGCAGGTACAAGACAGCTTAAAGCCGCGTTGCCGTTTATCAGTACTATGCAGTTTCCGCAGGATGCCCCGGCGCATGCGCTGTTTTCCGCAAACGTGGCTATCTGTTCGTTCAGTATATGGCTGAGCGGTTTGTCCGAGTTTACCACCAGTGAGTACTGTGAGCCGTTTATATTGCAGTTCAGTCTCATTTTTCATCTCCGTTGGAATTCCTGTTCGCAATGGCCAGAATATCGTCGCTTGTTACCGGTATTTTGTGTATCGGATATCCCAAAGCCTGTGAAAGAGCACTGACAAGAGCGGAAGTGGTAAGACCCCTCAGGGCTGCTGTAAGAGAGGAAGCGGCGAATGAACCGTCTTTGGAAATCTTTATGTCCATGATGCACTTCGCGGACGACCTTGGGCAGATGTCCGAAAGCGCCATGGTTATTGTATGTCTGGCCTTCTTCAGAAGCTTGTCCATATCAAAGACCTGCCCAAGGTGAAAATCAACCCAGACGTTGTCTATGATAGGGCTGAGCATGACCGTATCTATATGAAGCTCTACGGCAACGGCGCCTATGCCGGAACTGAAGTAAAATGGGTCCGTAAGCTCTGCTTCAAATCCTGCGGAGGCAGTAACCGGAAGTCTTGAAAACTGTATTTTTCTGGAAAGCTCCAGACCTGCCTTCATAAGCAGGGGTTCTATGACTCCTATTTTCCTTGAAAGCGCGCTTGGGCCTATGTCCAATATTTCGGAATCGTTTATGTCCATGAACAATATGTTTTCATCACTGATATTTATCATTCTGCGTATAACTGTTTTCCAAATGGCGGACATGGATTTGTCTACCTGCATCCCGGTATTCACCGTTAAGGTTTCGTCCTCGTTCATTGTCAGTGAAAGAGTGTAATTCGCGCCTGCATTGAACTGCTGGGAAAAGCCCATTATTCCTTCGCCTGAGGCGATGCCTATTCCTCTGGAGTAATTTATAAACGGATTCATTTTGACCGGAAGCAGCCTGCTCTGGGCATTGGAAGCGTACTTTCTTGAGTACCAGGCTCTGTCAACTACGGATTTTACGGAATTTTTAAGTTTGTCAAAATCCGAACTCTGCTTGACGCTGCGGCAAAGCGGGAAACCTGATTTGTCAAGGGTTTTAAGGTTTTCCTCTCTCCAGAGCGCAGGCTGGAGACCCAAGGAAGAGGCAAGAAGGGAAAAATGGTTTTCCGTTCCCGCGAGAGCCATTGCGTATCCAAGATCCCCGAAGAAATTGGCGGGAGGGGAAGAGCTTCTGGTCACATGTATGCTGACATCCGCAGCCTTCATGGGATAGGCGGAAATAAGACCGGCAAGCACATTATGGCAGACTTCTTCTGCAAAAATTGGGAAAGCTCCCATGTCTATTGTGCAGGACGCCCTGTCCGCAAGCAGGTTTCCATCCGGCGTATACGCCGTTTCATGGTCTATTTTCATCCTTGGCTGCCACGAAACCATTGGAGAACTGAGCTGTACAAGCTCTCCGGACTGCACCGCCGCAAGAGAGGCTATACAGGCAAGCAGTGACGGGATTACTATCAACTGGTCAAATGGGGCATAATAGGGCTGTGTCTGGACAATGATGTCTTCAAGTGGTCTCCCAAGGACTTTCGCAACACATTTTCTCACATGCACAGGCCACTGTGAGGCTATTCTTATATTTATTTTTCCATCGCTTTCGACCGCAAATATTTTCTGGTTGCCAAGCATGGTATTTGAAAAAGGCGTCACTTCAAAGGAAGAAGCGAACGTTTTTGCCTTTTCCGTGAAATACTCGTCCGTATTGCCGTATGACCAGATGAAAGGGGACTCAAAAGGTTTTGATTCGTGTTCTCCGCTTTCAGGTTTTATCTGGTACGAAAATTTGACTTCCCTGCAGAAAAGCTCTACATCTTCCGGTTCATAGCCAAAAACCGCCAGAATGGGCTGCCCTTTGTAGGCTATCTCGTCCCTGGCGAAGAAAGGGATTCTGTCATCCATGACGTTAATATCCCCGGCATTTTCAAAGTCCGATGCGCTAAGGACCAGCATATGCCTGAACCGGGTTTCGCCGGGCATTGTGATGTCCGCTATTGTTCCGCCGGATACGGTCGAGGTTAAAAGTTTTCCTGTAAGGTGCTTTCTGTTAATATCAAAAAGATCGTTTGGCTCAGGCATGGTTTAAGAATATCACTGCAAGTGTGTTTTTTCAACAATGCCGGAACTTTGCGGATTTTATTCATGTACCGAAAGCTCTATGCGTATTGTGGATGAATACTGGCCGGGCTGCGCATCGCCGAACGCGTTGGACTCGAATCTGAATTTAAGCAGTTTGGTGTCCGTATCCCCCGCGGACGATTCCTCAAGCCTGTAGCTTATGTCTTCTGTTGAAAAACCGGGAGTTATAGCTGTAGTAGTTACCGTACCGGTTTTGCTGTCATGTTCTACCGCAAGGCCGTATTCATACTCTTCAGCTATTCCCGAGGCTTTCAGTTTGTCGTGCGAAAGGGTGACTACAAGATCCTTTGTGGCCCCCGCGTTCCCATTATCAGTGTCAAAATTGATACGCAGGTAAGCAAGGTTTACTCCGGACATGAGTTCCTGCATAGAGGACGGCAGCTCAATTACAGGGTTCTGACCAAGAGGGTTCTTATCAGGATATCCAAGAAGCGAGGTATATGCCCTGAGGTTCGCGGGCTGTACGGCGCCGTCAGTTCCTGTCCATGTAGGATTTGTATGACCGCCTGTAAACGGGTTGTCCGAATTGTTTATTCCTTCACCCGTGATTTCGTTATGGTTTTCATCCTCAAGTCTGAAAATATAATTGGAAACATTATAAACGTAATAGGAAGCGCCATTTACCATTTTCAGGGATTCTCCGATTACCATATATATTTCCATATCCAGAGAATTCTTATTCCATGGAGGGGTCAAATCTATTTCCCTGCTTCCTCCGCTGCTTAAATCCAGGCTTGTCCTGACTCCGTTAGGATAGTACTGGCCAACAAGCTTGACAACGGCTCTTGTGTTGTCGCCAAGATTTATGTCATTTTCCATTTTGTCATAGAACTGCTGGACGGTTGTCCCATTATGGAAAATGAAGGTTCCATTTATCCTTACGGATGATGCAGGCGGAGTTACAATCATGAAGGTTGTTCCGCTGTCAGTGTTTTGAGGAAGCCCCGCGATATGCAGCACGCCCAGACGAACAAGCTTTAAGTGAGAGAGAAGTGATGTGTCGGTTCCGTCAGGCGCATAGAAATCACCCTGGTGTTTCCCGTTCAGCCAAATAGGGTTCTGTTCCGCCGTGTAAGTGTATGTTATTTCGGCCCAAAGCGGGAAAGCTAATGCCAAAATCGCTAATATTATGACCGATATTCTTAACACATTTATTTTTTTCATTTCTGATTCAGTATATCACTTTTTCCTTCCGGTGTTAATAGATGGGCGCACTGCGTGAAGAATAGGCTGTAAGGGGAGAAAGAGTGGAATCCTGACGTTTTTTGGGGTATAATCGGCGGCATGGAACAAGATGGGATTGAAAGGATAAAAAGAGCCGAAGAGCTGAGGAATGTCCTGACCGGATATCAGAGAGCCTATTACGTTGAAGGAAGGCCTGTTGTGTCGGATTTGGAGTATGACCGGCTTTTTGATGAGCTTTCTCTGCTGGAAAGAGAACACCCCGAGCTTAGAACTCCTGATTCGCCCACTCAGAGGGTTGGCAGCGACCTTTCATCCGATTTCCCGGAGGTTTCGCATACAATTCCCGTGCTTAGTCTGGACAAGGCTTACAGTGATACGGAGATTCTTTCCTGGATAAAAAAAACGGCGGAGAATACCGGAGAGAACCTGTCTTTCGTGCTTGAGGAGAAACTGGACGGGTTTTCAATAGTCCTTTACTACGAGCAGGGTCTTCTTGTAAGGGCGGTCACCCGAGGAAACGGCTATATCGGAAACGATGTTACCGCCAACGTAAAAACTATCCATTCGGTTCCGTTAAGACTCACCCGGCCTGTGGACATTGCGGTTCGGGGCGAGGTTTTCCTGAAAAAGGCCGATTTTGAAAAAATCAATTCAACTCTTTCGGAGCCTTATGCCAATCCGCGTAATCTTGCCGCCGGTACAATAAGGCGCAATAAGAGCAATGAAACGGCACAGGTGCCGCTTTCAATCTATGTTTACGAGGGCTTTTGGACGCACAGTGTTCCATTTACGGACCATATCATGATACTGAGCGAGCTGAATCGCCTTGGTTTTCCGGTTGATAAGCATCTTTCCTGCTTCTGCCGTACACGGGAAGACGCTCAGAAAAGGCTTGAAGAGGCAGGGCTTTCGGGCACTTGCGGAAGTTTTGAAGATATTCCTTCCGCCATAACGGCAAACGCCGAAGGAAGAAACAATCTGCCTTATGAGATTGACGGCCTTGTTGTGAAAGTAAATGAGCTTGCGATACGTGAGGTTCTTGGTTATACGGAACATCATCCGCGCTGGGCCATTGCCTACAAGTTTGAAGCCCCTCAGGCACAGACTCAGGTTCTTGGCATAGATATCCAGGTTGGGCGAACCGGACGAATTACTCCCATGGCAAGAATACGTGAGACTCTTCTTTCAGGCAGCACCATACGCAATATAACGCTTCACAATCAGGATTATGTGGATTCTCTGGAGCTTGCGGTAGGAGATACGGTTTCCATCTCAAAAAGAGGTGATGTAATACCCGCGGTGGAAAATGTGATTGAAAAGAACAATCTTGGCAACACTACGTGGAAAATGCCCAAGGCATGCCCTATATGCGGTTCTTCCCTTGTTGTCCGCGGCGCCCACATGTTCTGTCCCAATTATGACTGCCCGGCTCAGGCTAAAGGGCGCCTCACCTTTTTCTGCGCAAAGGGCCAAATGGATATAGAGGGGCTTGGCCCCCGTACGGTAGAAATACTCTACGACAACGGTTTTGTTAAAAACATAAGCGAACTTTATGAGTTTGACTTTGGTCGCCTGAGTTCTCTTGACGGCTTTGGCGGTACTGAAGGCAGGAAGATAGAAAGCATTAAAATGGCTGTTGAACGCAGCCGGAAAACGCCTTTCCGAAAAGTTCTTGTTTCGCTTGGAATTCCGGAATTCGGCAAGAAGGCGGTTGATCTTGTCTGTGATGCGGGGCTTAACAGTATAGACAGGCTTCTATCTCTTGCTGACAGGGGTGACGAAGAAAAGCTTTCCCGTATTCACGGCATTGGCCCTATAACGGCAAAGCTCATTATTGATGGCCTTAATTCCGATATTACGCGGAAATTAATAGAAGACTTACGTAAAGCAGGGCTTCAAATGACTGATATTAAGGAAAAAGGGTCTTCTCTTGAACAGATTTTCAGCGGCCAGAGCTGGTGTGTTACGGGGTCGTTTGAAAACTTCAATCCGCGCGGCAGAGCTATGGAGGAAATCAAAAAAAGAGGCGGAACGGAGGTTTCAGGTGTTTCAGGAAAAACATCTTGTCTTCTTGCGGGAAGCGGGGCGGGAAGCAAGCTTGATAAGGCAAAAAAGCTTGGGGTAAGGATTGTTGACGAAAAGGAATTTCTGAAACTCATAGGCTTTGAAAGTACCGAGGAATCGGAGGAAACTGTTCAGAAAAACCTGCTCTGAGAGATTTAAGGAGAACTTTAATGGAAAAAATGAATCTTAAGGTAAAGCTTTATCTTGAAAGCTCACAGGAAAAATTTATGGGTATAGGAGTTCTATGGCTTCTTCAGAAGGTAAAGGAATGCAACTCTCTTCGCGCGGCGGCGGGAGCTCTTGGCATTTCCTATTCCAAGGCGTTCAGAATGATTGAAAACCTTGAGGCTTTTCTTGGAGTAAGCGTTCTTTCAAGGAAAAAGGGCGGAGTTGAGAGAAGCGGAGCTTCGCTTACGGAGTTCGGGGAGAAGTTCATTGTTCTCTATGATGTCTTCCAGAAAGAGTGCAAGAACCTCCTTGAATGTCCATTTGCGGATTTTGAGGGAAAACTTTCGGCGCTTATTGAGGCTGAAAACGCCGACTAAAATTTTTACAAATAAATTATTATTTTTAATTTATTTCATATAAATCAATTAGTATTATATTAAAAATTTTTTCATAAAAACACTTGATATTTTTTTCATATTGGAATATCTTTCTCCTTCGAGATGTAAATCTCAACCTCCTTTTGTTTCCCCATGGTTTGACCTCCTTTTTTCCATGGGGTTTTTTATTGTCCTTTTGCCGCTTAATAAAATTATAAAAACAAACTTTCAGACATGAGCCGGATTCGGGCGTGAAAGGGGATTGGGTTGAATGAGTGCTGCATATTCTTTGCGCTGAAAATTAAAAAAAATTCAAAAATAAAACTTAAACCGGCTTTTTTTGTATTTTTTCTTGCGCCGAATTGAATTTATATTGTATATTTATTTTTAACTAACTGCCGCGTTGAGGGGTGTTCGCATGAAACAGAGATATAACAGGCTTTCAGTCATAAAGGACCTGATAAAGAAAAACAGAATAGACAATCAGGACACCCTGCTGAATCTTCTGCGCGTAGAAGGTTATCCCGTTACGCAGGCAACCCTTTCAAGAGACCTGAAAATGCTGAAGGTCGGAAAGATATCGGACGGCTGGAGCGGTTATTACTACTCCCTGCCTGACAACGACTTTGTTGCCGAATCGGAAAAAAGCTACATCCAGGATGTCCGCAGAGGGATAATCTCTCTTGAATTCAGCGGAAATATAGGTGTTATCAAGACTCGTGAAGGTCACGCAAACAGCGTGGCGGTAGGTCTTGAGGCTTTAAACCTTCCGGAGATACTGGGAACGCTGGCAGGTGATGATACCATTATGGTCATACTCAGAGAAGGGATGACAAAAGAAGACCTTCAGGAAAGCTTTAAGACCCGCATACCTGAAATTGAAGACTGACTTTATAAAACACGCTCTATATTCTATAATGGATATGACCGCGGTTTCCGGGCTGCGGTTACTGCGGGGTTTATTGTGATAAAATATAATGATTTGGATATTGCGGGGTCTTTCCCGAAGCTGGGCGCCGTGAAGCCTTTTGACATAAAACACGGACTTAACGCAAAGAGAATAGAAGAGCTGTGCATACAAGAAGCCGGTTCTCTTTCATATAATTATGCCGCGATGCCTGTAGACGGCGATACCGTTGATGCCATGCAGGCTCTTGCTGACGAGCAGCAGCTTATTGAAAAGTATAAGGCCGTGCTCAGAGGTGAGATAATGAATCCGGGGGAAAAGCGTCTTGTCCTTCATCATCTGACGCGCGGAGTTGTGCTTGAAGGCACAAAAGTAATTGCGGACGGAGTTGACAAAAACACCTTCTATAACGGCGAGCTTGAAAAAATAAAAGTATTTTCCGAAAAGGTAAGAAGCGGGGAGCTTAAGGGCTCTACCGGAAAAACAATAAAAACGGTTGTCCAAATAGGCATTGGAGGCTCCGACCTAGGGCCAAGGGCGCTTTGCTACGCGCTTTCATTAATAGGGCCTGAAGATGGCTGCACAAAAAAGCTTGAAGCAAGATTCATATCCAACGTGGACCCTGACGACGCCTGTGCGGTTCTTTCCGACATTGACCTTGAAAGCACGCTTTTCATTCTGGTTTCAAAAAGCGGAACTACTCAGGAGACTCTTGCAAACAGAGACCTTGTTTTCAAGGTTATGGAAAAAAGCGGCATAAAAAACCTTGAACCTCAGAAGCACATAGTTGCCGTTACAAGCAACACAAGCCCGCTTGCAAGCACGCCGGGTATTATGGCGGTTTTCTTCATGGATGACTACATTGGCGGACGTTATTCCGCCACAAGCCCGGTAGGCGGAGTGATTTTATCCCTTGCCTACGGTTTTGACGTTTTCAGGCGTATTCTTGACGGGGCTCACGCGGAAGACATTGCCGCGCTTGAACCGGATATCAGAAAAAACGGAGTTCTTATGGATGCCATGACGGGCATCTATCTCAGAAATGTCCTTAACTATCCCTATACTGCAGTACTTCCGTACAGCCAGAGCCTTTACAGGATGCCTGCTCATTTCCAGCAGCTGGATATGGAATCGAACGGCAAGAGCGTGAACCGTTTCGGTAAGGTTATTAAATATAAAACCGGACCTGTCATATTCGGCGAACCGGGAACCAACGGGCAGCATTCTTTCTATCAGCTTCTTCATCAGGGTACGGACATAGTCCCTATGCAGTTCATTGGTTTCAAAAAGAAGGAAGGTTCCCTTGACGCGGAAAGCGGAGGCTCTACAAGCCAGACAAAACTTAAGGCAAACCTTGTTGCCCAGATTGTTGCCTTTGCCCGCGGACGTGAAAATAAGGAAAACCCGAACAAGAGCTTTGAAGGCGGAAGGCCGTCAAGTCTTCTTTTCGCGGAACGCCTTACTCCGTTTACGCTGGGAGCCATACTTGCCCATTTTGAAAACAAGGTAATGTTCCAGGGCTTTGTATGGAACATAAACAGCTTTGACCAGGAAGGCGTACAGCTTGGAAAGATTCTTGCGGGCAAGGTTCTGGCGGGCTGTGAGGGTGATGAAAATTTAATGGCTTATTCCAGGCTTTTAGGTATTGAATTTTAGGTATTGAATTTCAGCTCCGGAAAAGAGCTGTCTTCAGGAGGAAAATATGACGACTATTATTATCGTTGCCGCGGTCGCGATTCTTGTGCTGTACGTTGTATCTGTTTACAACAAATGCGTTAAGCTTAAGAATCAGGGTGAAGAGTCCTATGCTCAGATAGACGCGCATTTGAAGCAGAGATATGACCTTATCCCGAACCTTGTAGAAACAGTCAAAGGCTACGCGAAGCATGAAGAGGGAACGCTGACTGCTGTTATTGAAGCGCGCAACAGGGCTATGAGCGCCAGCGGCGTTTCCGATAAGGATAAGGCTGACAAGGCATTTGAGGGAACGCTGAAAAGCTTATTCGCTCTTTCCGAAGCCTATCCGGACCTTAAGGCCAATACCAACTTTATGGACCTTCAGGCTCAGCTTTCAAGACTTGAGGAACAGATTCTTCAGGTCAGAAAGTACTACAACGGAGTTGTAAAGACCTTCAATACCACAATCGAGACTTTTCCGACATCCCTTATCGTAAAAATCTTCGGCGGCAAGTTCTCAAAGATGACATACCTTGAAGTTGCCGAAGCCGAAAGACAGAACGTTAAGGTTCAGTTCTGATTAAAGTCTGCCTATGAAGCGAATTCTTTTGACTGTATTGCTCCTTGCGGCAGGAGTTTTCCCGCTCTTTGCTTCAGCGGACTACTACATCAAAAACTATGATGTGAAAATAGAAGTAGGCAATGACGCCGTACATCATGTAACGGAAACCATTGATGTCTATTTTGAAAGGGCTCATCATGGGTTGGTGCGTGAGATACCGTATGATTACAGTGATTACAACGGAACAACCGCTAAGATAGAAAACCTGAAATGCTCCGAAGATTTCCGAACGGATAAAGATAACGGCTATCTTATCATGCGGATAGGCTCTGAAAGCCGAACCGTAACCGGAGATGTGCAGTATGTTATTTCCTATGATTACGATTTGGGCGCGGATTACAATGACGGCTATGACGAGCTTTATCTGAACATAATCGGTACTGACTGGGAATGTATTATTGAAAATGCTTCATTCTCAGTAATTATTCCGTATGTTCCTGATTCCGGTTATGAGAATTTTGAAGCTTTCTACAACGGATTAAAGAGAAATATCCATTTCTCCGCGGGCGGCTACGGCTCCAAAGCTTCCGATTTTTCAGTATGGATATCGAAGGCAGGAGAGGATGCGGCTGTTATTTCCGGTTCTGAAATCAAATTGTATGCCTACGAGGGTATAACAATGAGGATTGACCTTCCCGAAGCCTGGTATCATGGGGCAAGGGAAATCTGGGATTTCAGGGACGAGATGGAAGTAATACATCCTATCCTTTGTATAGTTCTTCTTGTTATCGCGGTTTTCCTGTGGCATAAGTACGGCAGGGACAATGTCCCAATCATTGTGGCAAAGCTCGAAGCTCCAAAGGGCATGCCTCCTCTTCTTGTGGGGTATGTTTCGGATTTATCCGTTGACGATAAGGACATAGTTTCCATGCTTTTCTACTGGGCGGATGAAGGTCTCATCCGAATAGATGAAAAGGGCGGGGAGAAATATGAGTTCACCAAACTTAAGGAGATAAGGGACTATGCCATTGAAAGCGGTAAGAATATCCTTAATGTGGAAATGGACCTTTTTGACGGGTTCTTCAACTCCTGTGATGTCGGCGGAAAGGTAACTTTCAAAACCCTTGAAAAAAATCAGTTCTACAAGGTTATTGAAAAAGTCAGAACTTCTACGCAAAAATACTTCACGGGCGAAAGGGCGCTTAGGGACCGCAGGAGCGACAGCGTTTCCGCCGCGGTTTCCCTGCTTTCATTCCTGCCTTTGCTTTCCGGCACGCTCAGGATAGGTTTTTATGAAAATTTTCCTACAGTGGTAATCTTGCATTTTTTTCTGTCTCTGATACTGTTCTTTGTCAACATTATGAACGCGGGCTCCCTGATGAGGACCTGGAATCTCAGGTCTTCCAATATCATGCCGTGCATACTGCGCCTTATTCCGCCTGTAATCGGAGTCTTCCTTTTAATGAGAACGGAGCGATTTTTATACGGCACGGCCGCTTTGCTTCCCAATATTTTTGCGGTTGGTGCAAGTACGGCGCTTGCCTTCTTCGCCTCCATAACGGAAAAAAGGAGCAAGTACGGAGATGAGGTTCTTGAGGGCATACTTGGCTATAAGGAATTTATAGAGAAAGTCGAAATTGAAAAGCTCAAAATGATGATAGAACAGTATCCCAACTTCTACTATCATGTTCTTAGCTATGCCATAGTGCTTGGCCTGGAAAATAAGTGGGCCAGAAAGTTTGAGAACCTTCCCCTTGAACAGCCTGAGTGGCTTGGAGGCGCTTCTGTAATAGACGCATTGTACCTTTCAAGGCTTTCCTCAAGAATGATGGGCGCCGTTAAGGCCTCTGTACCGAAGTCCTCTATTTCAGGAAGCGCTGGTTCCCATGTGGGAGGCGGCGGCTTTGGAAGCGGAGGTTTCTCCGGTGGCGGTTTCGGCGGAGGCGGCGGCCATGCATGGTGATGTTTTGGGCATTCTTCTGTCCTTCCTTCTTGTCGGCTTTTTCATGGGCATTTCATTTCTTGTTGTAAGGTTCGGCAAAAAGCGTCTGGGTGAAGAATGCTCCGAGGTTGCGCGCAAGATAGTTCACATAGGAGTTTCAAACTGGTTTTTCATCTATTACTATGTGTTTGAATCGGACATCTGGCCCATTGCGGGTCTTGCCTGTTTTGCGGTGCTTAACGCGGTGATGAATGTTTCAGGCGGTCTTAAGACTGTTATGGGGCAGGACAGCAAAAAACGAAACTGGGGACTTGTATACTATCCCGTTTCCATAATTATACTCATAGCGCTGAAAAGCTTTGGAGTCTGCGACATTGTCAGCGTTGGCTGCGGTGTGCTTGGAATGGGCTACGGCGACGGGCTTGCCTCTCTGGTCGGCAAAAGGGGCAAATCCGCAAAGGTTGTCAAAAAGGGCAGCAAGACATGGGCCGGCTCAATAACTGTGGCCGTTGTGACATTTACCGTAGTCTTGCTTCTTAAGCTTGGATACACGGATGCTTCCGCCGCGCGCATAACGCTTTCCGCTGCTGCCGCGGCATTGGCCGCGTCCGCCGTTGAGGTCTGGACCCCCTACGGACTTGACAACATAAGTGTTCCCGTCACAATCTTTCTTATCACGGGTTTGATATGACTTTTCCTGACGGCGCTGTTTTTTCTCTTGCATGGCCTTTCCCAATACTGATTGTTACGCTTTCCACAGCTTTTATTGCGGTCGCGGCTTACTTTAAGAAAAGTCTCAGCTTAAGCGGCGCCCTTGCGGCTTATGTCGTTGGCGTTATTGTTTTTTGGACACTTCGCTTTGAGGGTCTGCTTCTGTTAATGCTTTTCTTTGTTTCCAGTAACGTTATAGGAAAGATTTCATCACGCGTCCGCAGCAGGGAAAAACGTATTGAAATTGCAGAAAAGAAAGGGCACTGCCGTGACCACATGCAGGTTCTTGCAAATGGGCTTATGGCCGCGATAGCTGCTTTATTATGGTTCTTTACGGCAAAAAACAGTGCTTTAATAATGTTCGGGGCAGCCGTTGCGGAAGCAACAGCGGATACTTTCGCAGGGGAAGTTGGGAAACTGAGTAAGTGCGACCCTGTTTCCATAAGGGATTTAAGGCGCGTTCCCGCAGGGCTTTCCGGCGGTGTTACGGTTCTTGGTCTTTTCGCGGCTTTTGCTTCTTCTGCGGTTATTTCGCTTTGCTGGTTCCTGTGGTTTGAAGGGGTAAACGCGCTTGAAGCCGGCCTTGTCTGCCTGACGGGTTTTGCAGGCGCGGTAATAGATTCCTATCTGGGCGCTTCGGTACAGGCTCATTACATTGACCCCGATACGGATATGCTTACAGAATCTGATACCAAGGACGGCAAAAGGCTTGAGCTTTCACGCGGTATAAGATGGGTGGACAATGATATGGTGAATCTCCTTTCCAACGTGTTCTCTTCCGTTTTTGCTCTTGGCATGAGCTCGCTTATTTCGGGCTGATGTCATTATGCCGAGGCCGAGCGAGAGCCTGTCGGGGCTAATAAAGCATGCAGGGAACATGTTTTTCCTGTAGCAACTTGATTTCTGCAAAAATCTTTTGTATCTTTTGTTACGGTCGGTTCTGAACCGGCAAAATGGAAAACATTTTTAAAAGAGGATAGATAGTATGGCAAAACAGCTACAGTTCAGTGAAGAAGCCAGAAAGTCTCTGGTTTCCGGTGTTGAGCAGATTGCCAAGGCAGTCATGACAACCTTGGGTCCTAAGGGACGCACAGTTCTTCTGGACAAGAAGTACGGCGCGCCCATGATTACAAAAGACGGTGTTACAGTCGCGCGTGAAGTAGAGCTTGAGAACCCGTTCGAAAACATGGGAGCTCAGCTGGTAAAGGAAGTTGCGTCAAAAACCAACGATGTTGCCGGTGACGGAACAACAACCGCAACGGTGCTGGCATGGGCAATCACCAAGGAAGGAATGAAGAGCGTTTCTGCCGGAGTTAACCCAATGGGTATCAGGCGCGGTATTGATAAGGCCGTTTCGGATGCTATTGCGGAGATTAAGTCGGAAGCCAAGGAAGTCAGCGAGAAGGAAGAGATTACTCAGGTTGCTTCCATTTCCGCCAACAACGACCAGACCATAGGCGAAGAAATTGCCAACGCGATGGAAAAGGTAGGCATGGACGGAGTCATTACGGTTGAAGAGTCCAAGAATATCGAAACTTCAACAGATTTTGTTGAAGGAATGCAGTTTGACCGCGGCTATATTTCAGCTTATTTTGCAAGCAACCGCGAGACTATGACAAGCGTCATGGATGACCCCTATATCCTCATTTATGACAAGAAGATTTCTTCAATGAAAGAACTCCTTCCAATTCTTGAGAAGGCTGTTCAGACCAGCAAGCCGCTGCTTATAATCGCGGAAGATGTTGACGGCGAAGCTCTTACAACCCTTGTTGTGAACTCGTTAAGAGGAACCCTCAACGTATGTGCCATCAAGGCTCCGGGGTTCGGCGACAGAAGGAAAGCCATGCTGGAGGATATTGCGGTTCTCACCGGTGGACAGGTTATAAGCGAAGAGCTTGGAATGAAGCTTGAGAACGCAGAGCTTACACAGCTTGGACGCGCCAAGAGCGTCAAGGTTGAAAAAGAGAATACAACCATTATCAACGGCCTTGGAAAGAGCGAGGACATCAAGGACAGAATTGGTCAGATAAAGAAGCAGATTGCGGATACTACAAGCGACTACGACCGCGAGAAGCTGCAGGAGCGCCTTGCCAAACTGGCAGGCGGCGTTGCAGTCATCAATGTCGGCGCTCCTACCGAAGTTGAGCTTAAAGAGCGCAAGCACAGAGTAGAAGACGCGGTTAACGCTACACGCGCAGCCATTGAAGAGGGTGTTATCCCGGGCGGCGGCGTAGCTCTTGTGCAGGCTGCCAAGAATATGGAAACCAAGGACATGTCCGGTCTTACTGACGAAGAGCAGATTGGCTACAAGATTGTCCGCAGAGCACTTGAAGAGCCCATGCGCCAGATTGCGGAGAACGCGGGTGAAGACGGCGCCATCATTGCCGACAAGTGCAAAAGCAGCGCCAGGGGCATTGGCTATGACGCCAACAATTCCAAGTGGGTCAACATGGTCGAGGCCGGTATCATTGACCCGGTCAAGGTTACAAGATGCGCCCTTCAGAATGCGGCAAGCATTGCCGCGCTTATCCTTACAAGCGAGTGCGCAATCACGGACATTCCCGCTCCGGAGCCGCCGGCTCCTGCAGGAAACCCGGGAATGGGCGGCATGATGTGATAGCCTGAATAAAGGGTAGTAATCGGGTGTATGGGCCTTAAGTGCCGCATACACCCAATTTTTTTGTTCGCAGCCAGAGAGAGGATTTATGAGTATAAGTATTTCAGAACACTTTACATACGGGAAACTTTTCAGGTTTACGCTTCCGACCATTGCCATGACTATTTTCACATCTGTTTACGGCATTGTTGACGGATATTTTGTTTCAAATTATGCAGGAAAAATGGCTTTTTCAGCGGTGAACTTCACTATTCCATTTTTGATAGTCCTTGGCTCCGTCGGTTTCATGATAGGAACCGGAGGAAGTGCCATTGTTGCCAAAAAGATGGGAGAAGGCGAGCCTGAGAAGGCTAATAAAATTTTTTCCATGCTTATATATGCAGCTATTGTAAGCGGTAGCGTTCTTGCAGTTTTTGCATATATAGCCATGCCCCGGCTTTTAAGAACGCTGGGTGTCAGCGGGAAGATGTTTGAATTAAGCTTGCTTTACGGGCGAATAAGCGCATTTTCCATTCCGGTTTTTATTCTTCAGTATGCTTTCCAGAGTTTTATGGTTGCCGCAGGCAAGCCAAAGCTGGGTTTTGCGGTGACTCTTGCATCCGGATTAATGAATATGGTAATGGACGCTGTTTTTGTTGGCGTTTTTCGCTGGGGCGTTGCCGGAGCGGCAGGTGCAACGGTTTTAAGCGAGTGTGTTGGAGGCCTTGTTCCTCTTATCTATTTCGCGCGTCCCAACAGTTCCCTTTTAAGGCTGGTTAAGACAAAATTTGACGGCAAAGCTCTCCTTAAGGCCTGCGGAAACGGTTCTTCCGAGCTTATGAGCAATGTCGCGATGTCAATGGTAAGTATGCTCTACAATGCCCAGCTTTTGAAATACATTGGTGTGGACGGGGTTTCCGCATACGGTGTTCTGATGTATGTGAGCATGGTTTTTGCCGCTATTTTCCTTGGATATTCCGTTGGTACCGCCCCTATTGTCAGCTACAGCTGCGGCGCGGATAATACTGCGGAGCTTAAGAGCCTGTTTAAAAAAAGCTGTCTCATAATCTGCTCTTTCTCCGTTCTTATGGTTCTTGCCTCCGAGCTTCTTGCAAGGCCGTTATCAATACTGTTTGTCGGCTATGACAGCGGTCTTCTGGAACTTACGGTGCGGGCTTTCAGGATATATTCGGTCGGATATCTTTTTTCAAGTATTGCCATATACGGTTCTTCCTTTTTCACGGCGCTTAACAACGGTTTTATTTCCGCTGTTATTTCCTTTCTGAGGACTTTAGTATTTCAGGTAGCCGCCGTGCTTGTTTTCCCTGTTATATGGGGTGTTGACGGCCTTTGGCTTTCAACTGCCGCCGCGGAGCTTGTGGCGGCCATTCTCACTGTTGCCTTTCTGCTTGCTAAGAGGAAGAAATACGGATACTGATTCATGGGGGTTGTTCATGGGCCTGTTTAATACATAAAAGAAAGAGCATTTCGCGTATGAAGCGTCAAAACCTGTGCGCAGCCTAATATATTTGACAACAATGTCATATGTGTGTATTTTTATAGAAGTGTTTTTTATTCTGACAAAAAGTGAGGACATAATATGTATTCATTGATTCTTGCCCTGGGAACAACCGCCACCCAAACAGGCGATACGGCATCATCCGGAGGCTCAATGGTAACTACACTTGTTACCTTCGGCGCTATCATCCTTATTTTCTACTTCCTGATAATCAGGCCGCAGAGAAAGAGGGATAAAGAAGCCAAAAACATGCTTGCCGCAATCAAAAAGGGTGACAAGATTGTCACAATCGGCGGTATCAGAGGAACGGTAGCTCTTGTAAAGGACAGTACTGTCATTGTAAAGGTTGATGACAATACACGTATCGAATTCAGCAAGAATGCAATTTCATCGGTTATAAATAAGAAAGAAAGCGCTCCTGCGGAGAAGAGCTCAAAGAACAGCGAAAAGATTGAAAAGGTGGAAAAACCCGCCGTTGAAGCTCCAAAGGCAGAGGAAAACGCCGAAGAGCCGAAAGCAGAAGAGCCAAAAGCTGAAAACTGATTTCTGACTGAAGGAAAAAATGAAAAAGACTGAACGCATACTGATTGCACTTGCGGTTTTTGCAATCTGTGTTTGGTTCCTTTTCCCTACAATAAAATGGTATGGCTTCGTGTCATCGGAGGATAAAGCTCTTACAACAAGCAGCAGCCTCCAGGTTAAGGAATACTCCCAGGGACAGGCGAAGGCCGTGTTGAGCTATCTTCAGGACAACGCGGAATCCAAACTCCCGAAGGAGTATTCTTTTGTAAAAGGGCTTGCGGGAAAAGGGAACGGCGCGGAGATATCAAAATGTTCCGATGTCCTTGAGGTTTTTTCGGTTTCAGGAGACGGGGGACGGGCTCTGCTGTCTGCATTGGAAGAGCATTACCGCCAATACATAAAAGGCCTCAAAACTCTTTCGGGTAAAGCCCTTCAGCTGGGGCTTGACCTTAAGGGCGGCATGAGCATCCTTCTTGACGTTGAAACCTCTTCTCTGGAACAGCGGCTGGGCTATGCTCCGTCCGAAGCCGAAATATCAAAGGCCATAGACGAAGATATTGAGATACTTAAAAACAGGATAGACCAGTTCGGCATGTCCGAATCTGAGATAAGAAGGCAGGGGGAACGCCAGATACTGATAGAGCTTGCCGGTACTCCTGACCCCGGGCGTGTTGACGCTTTCCTTAAAGGGAAAGGCTCGCTTGCCTTCCATTTGGCAGACAGCCTTGCAACTCAGAGGCTTGCCGCATACTTTGAAGCCAATCCGGAGGAGTATTCCGTGATAATGAATGCCCTTGCGAATGACCTTGCCTTTGAACAGCCGTCAATTGTTCCGAACGGCAGAGTTGTTGCGGGTACGTTCGCGACTGATGAGTATGGTCTTGAGACGCTTACAGGTTTTTTAGTCATTTACAGGGAAGCCGCTCTTGACGGCGGATATCTGCTTTCTGCGCAGACCGGACAGGACAGCAACAGTATCCAGCCCGTAGTCCATGTAAAACTCAGCTCCGAAGGCGGGGATATTTTCTACAACTTCACAAAGAACCACATAGGTAGCCCTCTTTCCATAGTGATGGACGGGCATGTAAAGAGCGTGGCCACAATAAAGGACGCGCTTTCCACAAACGTCCAGATATCAGGTTTCACGGTTCAGGAAGCTGAAAATCTTGCGATACTTCTTAAGACCGCTTCACTGCCTATTTCCGTAACGGTTTCAAGTCAGCAGACTATCGGCGCTTCCCTTGGAGAAGACTCCGTAAGAATAGGCTATAAGGCCATACTGTTCGGACTTGCCCTTGTAATGATATTCATGATTGTGTTTTACAAAAGCTGCGGACTTATAGCGGACATTACTCTTCTTATGAACCTTGTAATAATGGTTGCAACTCTTGGCGGATTCGGTTCAACTCTGACTCTTACAGGCATTGCGGGACTTATACTGTCCGTAGGAATGGCTGTAGATGCCAATGTGATAATTTTTGAACGCATAAAGGATGAACTTAAAGACGGCTGTCTTCCTTTGCCTGCGGTCGCAGCAGGCTACGGAAAGGCCTTTTGGACCATACTTGATTCCAATATCACAACTATAATCGCCGCAGTGGTCTTAATAGCATTCGGCTCCAGTTCCGTAAAAGGTTTTGCTACAACGCTTGCCATAGGTATAGTAAGCTCCGTTTACACCTCTCTGTTCCTAAGCCATCTGATAACGGAGCTTACGGTTAAAGACAGAATTTCCATTTCATGGAAAGGGGGGAAGTCTAAATGAAGAAGATTTCTTTCAGGGTAGTGGAACGCAGGGTCTTACATATGCTTATTGTCTGCTCAATGGTTCTCATAAGCCTTGCCCTCATAATTTTCAGAGGCTTTAATCTTGGAATTGATTTTGAGAGCGGTCTTTCTGTTTCCGTAAACATCAGCGGCGCTTCAATTGAAGACGTAAGAAGCTCGCTTTCATCGTTAGCCGGCGCAAGGGTTCAGAATATAGGCGCTGTTGACGACGGAAGATATCAGATAAGAGTTAAGCTTTCCGACGGACAGACTCAAAGAGAGACGGAAGAACTGATAAAAGGTCTTCTTGGAGCAAAATTTTCGGATTTCTCTATTCCGGAAAGCAGTTTCATAGGAGCGAAGTTCTCTTCCGGTCTTATCACGGGCTCTGTCAAGGCTGTTGTCATTGCACTTGCTTTAATCCTTGTGTATGTATGGGTGCGGTTCAGAGCAGCCTATGCCATAGGGTCAATTGTCGCTCTAATCCACGATGTTATTCTTCTTATGGGTTTTATAAGCCTTGTAAGGTTTGAGATATCATCTACAACCATAGCGGCAATACTTACGATAATAGGTTATTCGCTCAACAACACCATAGTAATTTTTGACCGTGTTCGTGAAAGTATCCGCGGCAGAAAGGAGCAGGATATTGTACTGCTCATTGATAACGGAGTAAACGGTTCCCTGTCAAGGACTACATACAGCAGCCTTACAACGCTTCTTGCTGTTATTCCTCTTGCGCTTCTGGCGAATGGTGATGTAATGAATTTCGCCGTCTGCATGATTTTCGGAATAGTCGTAGGAACCTATTCCTCCAACTTTCTTGCGACCAACATCCTTTACCTTCTTGGAAGGACTCGGGCTATGGATATACTTAAGGCGCGCGAAGAGGAAGACCTTTCCGACGCCGCCATGGCAAAGAGAATACTTACGGAAGAGGGAAAGAAGAAAGGTGGGAAAAAGGATGCCGGAGGAGGTCCTAAGATACTTGTGTAGGAGGGGGAGTCCGAATGAAGGTAATCAGGAGCAATACAATTGGTTTCTGTTTCGGTGTTGCCAACACGGTTAACATCGCTGACGAATGCATCGCACTCTCTGAAAAAGAAGGGCTTCCCTGCTACAGCATAGGAAACCTTATACACAATAAGGAGCTTGTTTCTCACTATACACGGCTTGGGATGAAATCAATAAACACGCCTTCCGAAGAAGAGCCGGGGATTGCGCTTATCCGTGCCCATGGTGTTCCCGATAAAGTCAAAAGAGACTATGTAAACGCCGGTTTCAGGGTGATAGATTCCACTTGTCCTATTGTGGACAGAGGAGCCTCGACCCTTAGAAAAGCTGCCCAAAACGGTATAAAGACCATAATTATCGGTATAAAAGAGCATGCGGAAACCATTGGACTGGAGGGTGTTGAGATTGCGGAAGGACGCAGGGCGGATTCAATTCTGATTACAAGCCTTGAGGATGCCAAAGCCCTTGCGGATTCGGGAAAACTTCAGAAGGACGAGGAAATTGTGGTGGTGGTTCAGACTACATTCCGGGAAGAGAGCTTTCTTGCCATACGGAAATATCTCAAGGAAAAATTCAGAAAGATAAGGTTTTCAAATGCTCCGTGCAGGGCGACGACTTTAAGGACAAAGGCTGCCATGGAGCTTGCCGCAAAGTCGGATGTTATGATTGTGATAGGCGGCAAAGACAGCGAAAATACCAGGAATCTTGCCGTGAAGCTGAAGGAAACGGGCAAGCCTGTTTATTTTATTGAAAACGAAAAGGATTTGGATGAGAACCTGCGAAAAAATCTTTCACAGTATCAGTGCGCCGGCATATGTTCGGGTTCTTCAACGCCTACCGCGGTGGTAAGGGCGGTAGAAGTTATTTTGGAAAAGCTTTGAGGTTGTGTTTCACCGCCGCGGTTTTGTATAATTAATTACAATTCGGAGATTTTATGACTGAAAAACAACTTGACGCTTACAGCAGGCTGCTGAAAACGGACAGAAAACTTACCCTGATAAATCGCATAAGCGCCGTTTTGGAATATGACTTTGAGACTGTGATGAGTAAACTTGGCGGAGATGAAAGGGGCAGGCAGATGTCCTGGCTTTCTACCCTTACGCACGAGCTTTCAACCGGCGGAGAAGTGGGAGAATGCCTTGATACTCTTGAAGGCGTCTCGGATGCTTCGGATGAGCAGAAGGCTCTTGTCCGCGTCTGGAAGAAGAGATTCGAAGAAGAGAGCCTTATCCCGGTTGCGCTTGTTGAAAAGCTTAGCGAAGCGTCAAGCGCCTGTCAGAGCAGATGGTTCACTGCCCGTCAGGACGGCAACTATAAAGATTTTTATCCCCATCTTGAGCGCCTGGTGGACCTTGTGAAGGAAAGCGCTTCCATAACATCGCGCGGCAGGTCCCTTTACGATACGCTTCTTGACAGATGCGATGCCGGTTTTAACAGCGAACAGATTGAAAACCTTTTTGACGGAATGAGGAAAACTATTCTTGACGTAGTGAAGCAGGGTGAAAGCTCCGGAGCCCTTCTTCCCGATGAAAAAATTGCTTTCCTATATAAAAAATACGACGTTGAAAAGCAGAAGAGGTTTTCAAACCTCGTCCTGAAGGACATGGGATTTGAGTTTGACAGGGGCTCTGTCGGGGTGTCGGCCCATCCGTTTACAAGCACACTGGGTTCAGACGACATAAGGATAACGACCCGTTTTGAGGATTCAAACGTTACAAGCCAGATTTATACGATAATCCATGAAGGCGGTCACGCCATCTACGAAATGGGCGCTAACAACGGTTCTATCATGGGAACCAGCCTTGGCCGCGGGGAGAGCAATACCTTCCACGAATCTCAGAGCCGGCTTTGGGAAAACCTTGTCGCAAGGAGTACTCCTTTCTGGGAGCATTATTTCCCTGTTTTCTGTGATATTTTCCCTTCTCAGACGAAGGGAATTGCGCTTGAAACCTTCATGAAAGCCGTGAATACCGTCAGACGGGACGATGTCCGTGTCAATGCGGATGAGGTCACATACGGGCTTCATATCATTATGCGCTACAGGCTTGAAAAAGAGTTCATAGACGGAAAGCTTAAAATAAAAGACCTTCCCGACGCATGGGACGAAATGTCTCTTAATCTTCTGGGCAAGCGTCCGGACAGCATTAAAAGCGGAGTTCTTCAGGATGTTCACTGGATGTCAGGTCTTTACGGTTATTTCCCTTCCTACGCTCTTGGAAACCTTATAAATGCACATATCTGGCATTTCATGGCTAAGGATATTGATTTGGATAATGTCATGAAGTCAGGGAATCTTTCAAAAATCAAAGACTATCTTACCGAAAAGTATTATCATTTCGGTGCTGTCTATCCTTCGGGAGAGCTGTTGAGGCGTGTTACCGGGAAGGAGCTTGACGCTTCTTATTTCGATGTCTATTTAAAGGAAAAATACAGGAGGCTTTTTAAATAATGAACCTGCCTAACAAAATCACGGTGACAAGACTTGTCCTTGCTCCTTTTTTCTTTGCCGCTTTCTTCCTGAGCGACCTTTTCCCGAACATAAATCCTGTCCTGTACGCTGTTATCATTGGTCTTCTTTATTTTGTAATGGAGCTTACAGACCTTCTGGACGGGATGGCGGCAAGGCGTAATAACCTTGTTACAGATTTGGGAAAGGTGATAGACCCTTTTGCCGACGTTATGTGCCATCTGACTTTTTTTACCTGCCTGCTTTACGCGGGAATTATGCCTGTATGGGCTTTTGTCCTTATTATGTGGAGAGAATTTGCCCAGAGTTTTACACGTATGTTGATGATGGGTAAGGGAAAGGCTCTTGCGGCAAATATTTTTGGTAAGGCCAAAACCTGTCTTTATGCTGTAACCTGCATTCTTGGTTTTGTCCTCAGATTCTGCATGGTGGCTGCCATAGACTTTGAGTTTATTTCCGCTTTCAGGACTGTTCTTACCGCCCTTTTCGGGCTTGCCGCTTTTGCTTCCGTTGCTTCGTATCTTATATATGTTAAGGGAATAATGGACAGCAAGGTTCTGAACGACATGACCCGTTAAAGCCTCTTTTCCAGTTTTTGCATTACGCTTTCAGGCACAAGGCGTTTAAGTTCGTCTTTCCGCCCTTTTGAGATTGCCTCTCTTGCCAGAGATGAGGAAATGTATCTTTCGCCGTCTCGTTTTCTTTCCGCTACTTTCAGTACTATGCCTGTTTTTCTGCATTTTTCCCTTAACGCATTCAGATGTATTTCAGAGAGCTCGTCCCTTGGTTCATCTCCCGCAAAGGCCTGTATAATGCCCATACTATTGCATATGTGACAGAAAACCATGCTGTTAAGCAATGCATGGGCTATTACATTGGACATTTTGTCTTTGAGGTAAAATGAGGGAAAATCATCTCTGCTTATGATATATGGCCCTGAAGGAAGAACTATTGCGCCGGGTATATCCGAAAGGCCCGTTCTTGCAAAATCAAGTCTGTCCTGAAAGCTGAATACGATATTGTTGTTTTCATGGTTGCCTCTGCTTCCCGATTCCGGTTTCCCCTGAATGACTAAGACCAGCACATAAGAACTTCTCTTCGCGGCCAGGCTTACAAGATAATGCTGACCTTCGGTAAACGGGTTTGCATTAAGCACTACGCATGACATTGGTTTTGAAAGAGGTTTGTGCGGGCCCAGCTGAGAAACGTTTGGGTAAAGCTGTTTTGAAAGTTCTTTTTCCCATGCTTCCAAACCTGATATGCCTTCACCTATTATAGCTAGATATTTTTCAAAATCCTTAGTTTCCAAACCGCTGTTCATGGCGAAAGTCTATCATTAGCAGTCTTCAGAGTGAAGAGAGCAGGGAAAAATTGGAATTAAAGTTATCATGTTAATAAAGATTTATAAAACTAAGGAGAAGCAATAAGGTGAAAAAAATGCGGATATCCGCAAAAATTTCTTGTGAAATCTGAAACGAAATTGTCAGTTCGCCAATTCGTTAATGAAGGAGAGCTTTTATGGTCACAGAAAGAAAACGCTATCTTGATAAGCTTATCACGGTGAATATTGTTTACTAATTTTTTTATTTTTTTTGACATAGGTATTTTTATGCCGTAAGATTTTATAAAAGGTTATGCCTTTGCAAAAGGAGAAGAACGGATGAAGAAAGCGATTGTAATAATGGTTCTTGTTTCTCTGATGGCAGGCGCGGTTTTTGCCCAGTCGATTTCCGAGAATACGGAGGGGATGAAGCGTGTGATAATCCTTAACAACGCCTTTGAAGGGCTTACGGCTACGTCACAGTGCTATAATGCAAAGGAGTGGCACAAGAGCTACAACCTTGGAGAAATAATAGATAAGAACCTGTGGTTCACACCATCGGATGACGCTGTGGTATCAACCGTTGCTTTTGCGGATTTGTATACCGATAACTGCCCGCTTTCGGTCTTCAGGGGTAAATATATAAGTTTCTATAAAGATAATCCCGCTTATGACTATGATTTGTTCGTAGGACCGAAGCAGAAGGAATCTGCGGATGTGTGGTACAAAGGCTGGTGTGTAGTCGGAAACGAAGCTCTTGTGTTCATGCCCAGAGAAGGGATAACGGATTTGCTTTACATAGCTGAAAACGCGGGGCTTGTTCCGGCATCGGGTTTTGTTTTTACCTCTGTTACGGGAGAAGAAGTGACACTTGAGGCGGAGCAGCTGGCCTCGGCATTCATAATGTATGACGAAAAGGGACAGATTACACTGTTTTGCGGTGATATGAAGCTGGAAAACGTCAGGTCGGTCGCGGTTGCGGGTCTTACAGGGGATTCAAAGATAACGGGAGATGGGGTCTACAGGATGGTGATGCTCCTCAACGCGGAAGGCGTTTACGGTGTGGATGCTCCGTACCGTCAGAACAGGGCGGGAGTGTATTATCCCACGTCTTCAACCAAATCCCACAGGTTCCCGGGTTCCTATTCGGTGGCGGAGATGTTTGAGAAGTTCGGTGTTGCGCCGTGCGCTTCGGTGAAGGTTATTTCCTACGTTGACGGTTTTGCCCGGGATGAGGAGTATTCACATTTTACAAAGAAATACATTGCATGGCACGCAAGAGGCGAATACATTACTCTTGGTCAGGAGCAGTCAAAGAAAGAGGACGCAGTCTTCAACGCGGGTTATTACATTCTGAGCGAAGATGCTTTTGCGTACATTCCTGAGACAGGGCTTAAGATGTCAGATGTCTTTGAGAAGGTCGGTATGGCTGATGTTGTTCAGTACAGGCTTACCTACGCGGACGGTACAACTGCTCTTATGTACGCGGAAGAGGCTAAGGCTCTTGTCCTTGCTGCTGACAGCAATCTTGTTTCGATAGAAGCTAACTGAAGCTTTTAAACTGATATGTTTTAAACTGATATGTTTTAAGCTGATAAAGCCTCCCCCCGAAACGGGGGTGCGCTTTTATACATACGCTTTTATACATGAATGTATATGAACTGCGCGGAGGGGAATATGTTGAAGACCTTAAGGCACATTGGCCTTATTTTTATTATCGCAGCCGTTTTGTTTGCTTTCTGCGGCTGTTCAAAGCAGGCAGCTAAGACGGAGACGGAATCGGTTTCCGTCAAAACGGAGCAGACCGCGGCTCAGAGCGGCGCGGCGGAAAATGCCGCGGAGACCCCTGAAGTCCCTAAAGCGGAAGAGAGCGCTGTATATGAATTTCCAGGCGATATTTTCGGTACGGGTGCCGTTGGCGCAAACGGAGCCGCCGCCTGCGCAAGCCCTATAGCGGCTCAGATTGCAGTGGATATCCTTAAAAAAGGCGGCAACGCCATTGACGCGGCTGTTGCAATGATTTATGCGGTGGGTCTTCTTGAGCCTGCGGCAAGCGGCGTGGGCGGAGCCGGTCAGATGACGGTTTATCTTGCAGATTTGGATAAGTACATAACAATAGAATATATGACTCAGGCTCCGGGAGCCGCTGTCGCGGGCGAGATTGAAACAAGCAGCTCGGAAAATCCGCCGGCAGTGACTTCAATAGCCATTCCGGGTATTGTGCACGGCACGCTGACGGCTCTTGAAAAATGGGGCACAATGACGGCAAGGGAAGTTCTTCAGCCTGTTATAGAGCTGGCAAGGAACGGTTTTCCGGTTACTGAAAGATGGAACGCCAACATTGAAGGGCGCTATGCCAACCTTAAGGCGTATGAGTACACAATGGGGCTTTATACTGATGACGGTTTTCTGTACAGCGTAGGCGATACGGTCAGAAACAATGACCTGGCCGACACTCTTGAGCTTATTGCGGACAAGGGAATCGAGGGTTTCTATGACAGCGAATTCACGGACAGGATGGTTTCCTATATTCGGAGCATAGGCGGCGTCCTGACTCACGAGGATTTTGCCGGATACACTTCCGTGATACGCGAACCCATTTCCACCACCTACAGGGGCTATACCATCTACACCGTAAGCGGGCCTTCCACAGGCGGCGCGGCTCTTCTTGAATCGCTGAACATTGCCGAAAACTTTAACCTTGCGGGGTACGGGCATGACAGCCCTGAGACGGTCAATATTATGGCCGAGGCTTTTTCGATGGGTTACAAGGACGGAAATTCCTATATGTCCGATCCCGTTTTCTATGACTGCCCGGTAGATACCATAATTTCAAAGGAGTACGCGGCAGAGCGCGCGTCAAAGATAGACCCTGAGAAAAAACAGAGGATGGTCGGGGCCGGCAGGCTTTCGGTAAAACTTAAAGCGCGGGGCGGAGATGCCGCGGCAAGCAATGCCGTTGACCAGGGAGGCACAAGCCATATGGTTGTCATGGACAAGTACGGCAATGTGGTTTCCACTACGAATACCAACGGCATAAATTTCGGAAGCGCTGTGGCGGTACCGGGAACCGGCTTTGTATTCACGGCTCATCTTTCAAATCTGAACAATACCCCAAGCGCGACGGTCAACATGCTTATGCCGCACATCAAGGTGTGCTCCACTATATGCCCGTCAATCGTAGCCGATAAGACGGGTAAACCTGTTCTTGCTGTAGGTTCTCCGGGAAACTGGGCGCTTGTTTCTGCCGCGTTTGCCGCAATTGTCAACTATATAGACTTCGATATGGATATAGCTCAGGCAACCAATGCTCCCAGAATATGGAAGGACGGTATGACGCTTAAGAAGCTTTACATGGAAGGCGGTTACAGCCCTGAAACTGTTTCAGCCGTTAAGGAGATGGGCTACGATATTGAAGATTCCGACAGGCAGTACAGCTCTCATGTAGGCTGTATTGCGGCCATTGAGCTGAAGGACGGCCTTTTCTATGCCATAGGCGATGACCGCAGGCATTACGGCTCTGCCGCTTACTGACATTATGGTATGAGAGGTTTTGTATGAGAGAAGAGCTCATTACCGCCATTGTGATGCTTCTTATTTTAATAGGGGGCTCCGCAGTCACGCGCAACGATAAAAAATGGTCGGTCTTTTTCCTGTTCCTGGCGTCCGTTGCGGGAAGTCTTGTCTCAGGTATGGGGATACGCTTCAGGGAGATTGCGGAAGGGCCTTTCGGCTTTCTTGACAGCATGCTTTGCGTCTGCGCGGCATCTGTCCTTGTTGCCGCGGCGGAGAGAGGCGGAGTTTTAGGTCTGCTTTTTGAAAGGACGGCGAAGATAAAAAACAGAACCCTTAAAGCTTTTGCCGTTTTGTTTCTTATTGCTCTTCCCGCGATGCTGACGGGTTTTGCGTCCGCAAGCATTCTTACTACAGGAAAAAGGGTGCGGGAGGCTTTGCCCGACAGGAAGAAAGCGCCTGTAATCATTGGTGTCGGAGCCTTTTTAGGGGTAATGTTTCCTCCGAACTGCATACCTGCAATGATTGCGGCAAACGGAGCCGGGAGTGTCCTTCCCACTCCGTATTCGGGTTTTTTCCTTCCTCTTTTGATTCTTACGCTTCCGGCTTTTATTGTATTTGCGATAACTGAAAGGGCGGTTCTGTCCTCCGTGTCTCCGGTATCCAATGCCGCGGAAATCTCTTCGGAAGGCTGTGTTTACAGGAAAAAGAGCTTTTGGGCACTGATAGTTCTTTGCATTACCGGCCTTGCTGTTATTATTGACGGACTTTTTTCTTCCGTACTTTACCCTGGCGGAAATACTCTTGTGTTTTTTATCGCCTCATTAATTGAGATTGCATTGAGCATTGATTTCAGAAATTCCAAATTGGGAAGCCTTAAAATTGCCCTTAAAACGATTTATGACGGTGTTATGAATGCCGTTGTTCCTATGTCCTTTGTTTTTGCGCTTGGCTCCTTTATTGAAATAAGCTCAATGACGGGGTTCAGGGGGCTGTACAGCCTTTGGATTCTGCCGTACAGCCCAAAGGCCGTAATGCTTGTACTTATGGTTTTGGCTCTTTTTGCGGGATACTTTTTATCCGTTCCGATACCGGCTTTGCTTGCCGCCTATGCGGTATTTCCCATAGGATGGCTTGCCAATACCGTAGTTGTCGCGGGATGCAGTGTGGTGATTGCCGTCTGCGGTCTTGTTACACGCAATGGCGGGATTTCATGCGAACTTCCGTGTGAATTTTCAGAAGGTGCTGAAATTGCTGCAAGCGGGAAAGAAAGGCTCAATATGCTGAAAGAGGCCCGGCTTCCGGTTATTCTTGTGCTTGTCATGGGAATTTTAATGGTAATCTTCGGCGACCGGCTATCGTTTCTGATTATGTAGGAGGGGAAATGCTTCAGATTGCTTACTACTTGATAGTTTCGGTATTTACCCTGTTTCTTGCCTACGGCATGTGTAAACGGCGTCCATTTCCGGAACTGGTCTGTATTGCTTTTGTTCTTGTGACTTTTGCGCTCAGGGCGCTTCATATCAAATAGGGGGCGTGTGATGGCTTATATTAAAAATATTGCTGTTGCGGCTGTAGCTCTCATGTTTGCCGTTTTTGCGTCAATTGACTTTCTTGCAATGCGCAAGGCGGAAGAGATTGCTCCTAATCCCAACGTCAGCGAAGTTAAAATGCTTTCAGAATACTGCCCGGGTCTTGAAGGCACGAACCTTGATACTGAAATATATGTATTTGACAGCGGTAAACCGGGCGGTTCCCTTCTTATACTTGGCGGAACGCATCCTAACGAATCCGCAAGCCCTCTTGCCGCAATCGCGATGATAGAAAATATGAAGGCTGTTCAGGGCAGAGTTTTCATTATTCCCCGGACAAACAGGAGCGGCTTCACGCATACATCTCCGCTTGACGGAATGCAGGACTTTTACTCGATTACGATTTCGGACGGGAGCGTAAGGACGTTCAGGGTCGGTAATCGTCTGACAAACCCTGTAGACCAGTGGCCGGATTACTCTTATTATAAAGGCTCGTCCGGAAGAGAGCTGGCGGGAACGGAAACAGCCGAAATCAGGAACGTGGACCGGCTTTACTACGGAAACGAAAACGGTGTCCTGACTGAGCGTGTATGCGCGGGAATCTATAATCTTATTAACAAAGAGAGCATTAATCTGACAATGGACATGCACGAGGGGTCTCCTGAATTCCTGTATCTGGACTGCGTTATGGTGAATATGAAAGCGGACAACCAGACGGCAATGTCCATTGCTCAGTCAATGGCTCTGGACATGCAGTTCGATAACCTTGATATGAGGGCAGAGTATTCCGGCGTCAAGTCCTACGGGCTTTCTCACAGGAGCCTTGGAGATAACACCGCTTCCATGATGACGCTCATGGAAACCTACAATCCTTCGATGGGGCCTCTTCACGGTAAGATGACGGACGCTCTTATAGTTGACGGCAAGGAGCCGAATTACTTCAAAGCCCATAAGGACGGCTATGTTTATTTCAACGTCCCTGAAGACGGCTATCCCCTGATTGACAGGGTCGCTAGACACATAACCTGCATAAGTTATCTGGCAAAGGCCTACAGCGATGTCTATAAAGACAGAGCAATAGCCTTCGAAGGCTTCGGAAGCTATTCGGATATGGTTGAGAAAGGTCTTGAAAACCTTCTTAAACCTGTAAAACAGGAAAATTAATTTTTATTTAACGTGATATAATTCATCAGAAAGGAGGAAACATGAAAAAGTTTATCATTGTCCTTATGGCTTTTGCCATTGTCTTTATGGGTATTTCCTGCAGCAAGGGTTCGGATACTGCGTCCGCTACTCAAACAGCCGCGAAAGAAGCCGCACCGGCTTCCGATTCCACAACGCCTTCCACCGGTACGGTTGACACTGAGTACGACCCTAACAGGTCTGTGGATTTTGTCCGGCAGACATCTGAAAACAAAAGAGTTGTAACGATAGGTAAAATTGATAAGAGACGTTTCGCTCAGCCTGTTTTCGTGACTTCCTTCGGGCAGAGCACGGACGCGGCAATGATAGATACCGTCATGAAAAGAATCGGCGTGAATTACGTTTACAACGCGACCGCAGAAGCCTCAGCCCTTTCGGGTTACAAAACTGTTGTAATTGCGGTAGGAGCAAGTACAAAGGGTCTTGGAGCCGCGGGTATTTCCGAAGCTGATGAAACGGCAAGGGCAAAGGCGATAATGGACTTTATTAACGCCAACGGAATTGAAGTAATCTGCTGCCACATAGGCGGTTCTTCGCGCCGCGGAAGTCTTTCGGACGATTATGCCGATATTGTTATGGCAAAGGCCGGCTATATTGTTCTGAAGGAAGACGCGAATTTTGACTATAAGTTTACGAAATATGCCGAAGAACATTCTCTTCCTATAAGCCTTATCTATGCCACAAAGGACGTTCTTACGGTATTTACGGAGCTTTTCAAGTAATGGATATAGAACTGATTTGTCTGCTGGTAATGCTGGGGGTTTTCCTTCTGTCCAATCTCCTGCTTAAGCTTCCCGTCAGCGTTTCAATGATACTGGGAGCCGTTGCCGGAGCTTTGGCGGGTGGTCAGGGAATACCGCTGAGGCATCTTTTTGAGGGGACTTTCACCTATGTGGATACGGTTCTGATAATATCCGCGGCCATGCTTTTTATGAGCGTAATCCAGGAATCGGGCGCTCTTGAAGCTCTTAATGCTGTTATTGTTACACGCTTTTACAAAGCTCCCGCCCTGATGCTTATCCTTCTTATGCTTGTGATAATGTTCCCCGGGATGATAACCGGCTCTTCCACAGCGGCAGTCCTGAGCGCGGGGGCTCTGGTAGCGCCGGTACTTCTTCTCATAGGCATCCCCGGGGATAAGGCGGGAGCCATAATTGCCATGGGTGCAATAATGGGAATGGCGGCTCCGCCTGTAAATATTCCCGCCATGCTCATAGGCGGCGGCGTTGATATGCCTTACATAGGCTTTGACGGGCCTTTGTTTTTCCTTACGCTTCCGTGCGCGGTATTCGCCGTGCTTTTTCTGGGTCTGCGCTACTGCAAAAATCTTGACATTGAAAAGCTTAAAGAAGGTCTGAATACCGAAATATGCAAAAAATACGGCTTTAAACTCTATATTCCGATAATAGTTCTGGTTGTCCTTCTTGTGATTTCCAGGCTTGTGCCTTCGTTTCCTCAGCTTGGCACAAGCCTTATTTTCCTTATTTCCGCCTTCACGGGTCTGTTCACGGGAAAGCGCTTCAACTTCTGGGAAAAGAGCCTTGAAGCAATGGAAACCACCATACCTGTCCTTGCGAAGCTGATGGGGGTTGGCATGTTTATCCAGATACTCACCCTTGTGGGCGCAAGAGGCTGGATAGTGGTAAGTTGCCTTGGTCTTGGTATGGTCTTTGTTTACATAGCCGCTTTTACCATAATGCCGGCCTTTGGCGCGGTGAGTTCCTACGGCGCGGCTTCTGTCATAGGAGTTCCGTTCCTTCTGATAATAATTCAGAATTCAGTTTGTAGCGATATCATGGTTGCCGCTGTCCTTGCTTTTACCTGCTGTCTGGGGGATTTGATGCCTCCTACCGCGCTTGCAGGAAACTATGCGGCTCAGATTGTGGGGCTTAAATACTCCAGAGTACTGCGGTATTGCGCCGTTCCGTTTCTAGTCTGCATCGCTTTTTCCGTTGCTGTCATACTGAATACGAATGCTTTGTCATTCCTTACGTTTTAGGAGGCCGTGATGCTGAAATATATCTATCTTGCAATCGTGGCCTTCGTCCTTGCGCTGATTGCCGTAAACATGTTCAGAAAAAAACGGTCTTTCATGTTCCAGCTTGATGCCGCTTTGGTAATGGTGACGCTTTTGCTGCGTCTTATACTTGTTAAGTGAGGCGCCTATGAAGAAAATACCGAAATACATTATTTCAGGTGCCGCGCTTTGTCTGGCGGTTCTGGCTCTTGTAATATATCTTGCGATAAGTTTTTCTTCGCAGTGGAAGGCGGAGCCAATCTATCCGGGACAGGGGGTCACAGACATTAAAATGCTCAGCCACTGGTTTCCGGCCCTTGAGGGGACAAGAGGCGATACGGAGGTTTACATTCTTGACAGCGGTATTAAGGGCGGCAGCATGCTGGTTCTGGGTGGCACCCATCCGAACGAGCCTTCCGGCTTTGTCAGCGCCGTTGCCATTATTGAATACTGCCGTCCCGCAGCGGGAGTTCTGTATGTTATTCCAAGGGCAAACAACAGCGCCTTTTCCTGTACTGACCCGCAGGAAGCCGCCCCTGCCGAATTTTTTGTAGAGATAAAAAACGGCAAAAGACGGTTTCGCTTCGGCAGCAGGGCAACCAATCCTGTTGACCAGTGGCCTGACAGCGAAGTCTATGTCCACGCGTCTTCAGGTCAGAAACTTTCCGGCAGCGAAACCAGGAACCTCAACCGCGCCTATCCCGGGCGCAGGGACGGTACTTTTACTGAAAAAATAGCCTATGGAATAACTGAACTGATAAAAATTGAAGGTATAGATGTTACTGTAGACCTTCATGAGGCTTCGCCGGAGTATACTACCGTCAATGCGATTGTGGCTCATGAGAATGCTGTGGAGCTTGCGGCTTTTGCCCTCTGGGGAGTTGAAGACTTCATGCAAATATCCGTTGAGCAGTCTCCCCCGAACCTTCACGGTCTTACGCACAGGGAGCTTGGCGATTTTACGGATACGGTTGCGCTTCTTATGGAAACGGCAAATCCTTCACAGGGAAGGCTTCACGGTAAGATTGATAAGACCCTTGTGGTGACGGGGAAGGATAAGTTCTATACCAGAGCCTCTCTTTACGGCGCCCTCACTGTTCCCTATGACGAAAGCGGGATAAGCCTTTCAGAGCGCTGCGCGCGTCACATTTCCTGTCTTGTGCAGTTTGCGGAAAACTATGCTTTTATTAATCCGGAAGGGGTTTTGAGCCTTGGCTATATGCCTTCCTACGACCAGATAATTGAAAACGGAATTGGTTATTATCTTTCGGAGCCTGAGGAATGAAACCGTACCTTATACTGTTTATTATAGTAGCGGCGCTTATTCCGTTTTCCCTGTTTTCTGTCCGTCTGCCCGTGTCCGAAGCTGAAAATGCCGTTAAGAAAAAATCGGCCTATGAAGAGGGTGTGCATGCGGTTACGGAAAACGGGGACGGGGACGCTGAAGGGTTTCGGACAATTGAGATTGCCGGTGAAAAGGTTTTATGGGACGGGTATGCGGCTGTGGAGCCTGAGAGCAGCCTTAATATAGAGGATATGGGGTTTTCGGATTTCGGGGATTTTTTTGAGGAGAAATTTCCCGTTTCGGCAGAGGGGTACAGGCTGGCGGAGGGGACGGCTTCGGAGACTGAGGTTGTCCATATTCACGGAAAAAATGAAGGCCCCGTGGTTTATATCGTGGGCGGGGTTCACGGGGATGAGAGGGCGGCCTGGTATGCCGGGCTTCTTATGAGGGATGCCACGCTTTCATGCGGAGACCTTTACGTCCTTGCGCCCGCGAACGCCATCGGGGCTAAAAACCTTACTCGTTACGTTATCGGACGTCAGGACCTTAACAGGAGTTTCCCCGGCTCGGAATCGGGAAATCAGGCGGAAAGGCTTGCGTATGAGATTTTTAATGATATAAAGGATAAGGGGCCGGATATTGTTCTTGACCTGCACGAGGCCATTATCTGCACGGAAAACCGTGACTTTCTGGGAAGCTCTTACATTTTCACCATGCTTGACGGGATTGAAGACCTTTTTCTTGATTTGGTTTTCGCGACGCAGGAGGGCCGTATCTGCCACAACGAATTCAGCATCAACGGGCCGGGGCCGAAGGGCAGTGTGAATGCCGCCGTCTCCAACATCCTTCATATTCCCGTTATTACGGTCGAGACCTTCCGCGGTTTTGATATCTACAGAAGGGTCTGTGACCAGCTGGATACTATACAGTTTGTTTTGGAATATCTTGGTATGAGGTAGGGCTTGGAGGCGTTATGGCTGATGAAAATTTTGATAAGAATCTTCTGAGGGCGGAAGCTTTTTTACGACGTTCTGAAGAAGCTTCTTCTCTTTGTCGGAAAATGCTCTGCCTTTATGACGGCTTTGTCTGCCTTTACGGACCTGCGGATGCCTGCAAAATCGCGGCAGCCGGGGCGTCTGTTGATTTTTCGGAACTTGAAAAAGCTCTTGACAGCTGTATGGATGACGCTGACCGCGATGCCGCCGGTTCGGATATTTCAGATTCGGGGGCAGCGTATTCGGATGCCTTTGATTCTGAGACTTCTAAGACCGGGTCGGATGAGGTTTATGTAAAACCGACTTCCAATATGGCGGATGCCCTTACGCGGGCGCTGAAAGCGGCGCTTGAAAGCCTGCGCAAAAGCCAATGCGAAAAACAATATAAGGTGGAACTCTGATGACTGCGCTGTTTGATTTTCTTGCCGCGGAGCGTAAAGTACTTGTCTTCGGACACAGGGGGCTAAGCGAATATTATCCGGAAAACACCATGCTGTCGTTCTCCAAATGCGCTGAAAATCCTCTGACTGACGGGGTGGAACTTGATGTCCACGTCTGTAAAAGCGGCGAAGTTGTGGTTGCCCACGATTTTTCACTTAAGCGCACAGCCGGCATAAATCGTGAAATAGAGGATATGACGCTGGATGAGCTTAAGACTGCAGACGTAGGTTCTTTCAAGGCTCCGGAATTCTCAGATTGCCGCGTACCGCTTCTGCGCGAGCTTTTCGGCACTTTCGGGCGCAGGTTTTTTTACGATGTGGAGCTGAAGGTCAAAGCCGGACGCGTAAACGCGGACCTGTCCCGGAAGGTTTTTGCCCTGATAAGGGAATTCGGACTTGAGGACCGAGTCCTTGTTTCCAGTTTTAATCCCTTTGCCCTTCGCGCATTCAGGCGCATTTCTCTTTCCGGTCTGCCCACGGCGGACATTTTTGAGGACTCACCCTCCATCCCATGGGTCCTTCGTTACGGGAAGGGACATCTTGTCAGCGGGAGTAGCTACCAGAAGCCAGGTTCCTGTCAGGTCAATGCGTCGTACATTGAAAAGCATGGACGCCTGCCCATAATAACATGGACGGTGAATACACGGGCCGAGGCCTCAAGGCTGCTGTCTCTGAACTTGCTCAGTGACGGCAGGATGAGGGTTTTCGGTCTTATAGGGAATAATCCCGATATGCTGAGCGATGTTGTAAGTTGTTGGAAGAATTGAAGTTCTGCATGTTTTAAGACATAAAAACGCCAAAAACCAAAAAATTTGGAAAATAGTGTTGACACATGAGGGGCTAATCTAGTATCTTCATGGAGCACGCTTTAAGGAAACTTGATATAGTGCGAAAGATTTTTACAGAGATATTAAAGAAGAGAAGGTAGAGAAAAGAATTGCAACGATTGCCTTTCGGCCGTTGGTTGCATTTCAGTTTTTGGAAGCATGAGGGTTTCCAGTCAATTCGATTACGGACAGAAGGAAAAAGAAAGACCAGAAA
>JBQNAT010000013.1:0-65194 GCA_052170315.1 Sphaerochaeta sp. | reverse complement strand
TCCAACATAGGTAATTGTAGCGATTTTTTTGTATTTTTGCTGCGGAAGTCGAGATCAAAGGTACTATAGCTTAAAAACCTTTTCAATCAATATTTTAGTAAAAAAAATTCAGACCCTATACATTGAGTATGACAATGGCACACTGCACTACCCATGTTCAGAATTGTAGTAAAAATAAATTTTTTTTCATTTTTAACGGCAAAGTGCGTCAATTAAATATCTTTTTTCAAATTAAGTAAGCTTTAGTCTGTTCACTGCCTTTCTTTTCTGATATGCTCAGTTCGTTATATGCAGAACATAAAAGAATTTATTGATTTAGGGCTTTCACAGAAAAGCATTGAAGCCATTAAGGCAAAGGGCTTTGAAACGCCAACCGAAATACAAAAACGCTGTATCCCCGTCCTTTTAAGCGGTCACGGGGATCTTATAGGGCAGGCGCAGACAGGAACTGGAAAAACCGCGGCCTTCTCTCTTCCAATTCTGGAAATGCTTGACGGTACTCCCAAGAAGGAACGTACCGCAAACCCAAAGGCTCTGGTTCTTGTTCCCACAAGAGAACTCTGCATGCAGGTATGTGATGAGATACAGAGCCTTGCTTTAGGCAGAGAAGTACGCACAACGGCGATTTACGGCGGAGCTTCCTACAGCGTTCAGCTAAAAGCGCTTAAGACGGGCGCCGATGTGGTTGTAGGAACACCGGGAAGAATACAGGATCACCTTGAAAGAAAAACGCTCTGTCTTGATGAAATAAAGGTTTGTGTTTTAGATGAAGCCGATGAAATGCTTGATATGGGCTTCATTGAGGACATTGAAAACATTCTGTCAAAAGCCCCTGAAGACCGTCAGATGCTCTGCTTCTCCGCCACTATGCCGGAGCCGATTCTGAAGCTTGCCTCTAAGTTCATGAAAGATTATGAACTTATCAGAGTGCAGACTCATGCTATGACAAGCTCTCTTACAAAGCAGATTTACTATGAAGTTTATGAAAATGATAAATTTGAAGTATTGAGGCGAACCATAGACATGAACCCCAACTTCTACGGGCTTGTATTCTGCAAAACCAAGCTGCAGTGCGATGAAATAGGACAGCGTCTTATTACCTGCGGCTATAATGCGGAAGTCCTTCACGGGGATCTGGCGCAGGTACAGCGAGAGCTGATTGTTCATAAAATGAGAGAACACCGCATCAGCATCCTTGTTGCAACCGATGTCGCCGCAAGAGGCATAGATATCCCCGAACTTACCCATGTGATTAACTACAGCCTTCCGGACGAACCTGAAAGCTATATACACAGAGTAGGAAGAACCGGAAGAGCCGGAAAAGAAGGCCTTGCGGTGACTTTTGTCACGCCAAGAGAGTTTAATCGTTTCGCTTTCATAAAGAAGATTGCGAAAACGGAAGTTGAAAAGCATCATGTGCCGGGTGTTGAAGAAATTATAGCCGTAAAGAAACAGCTGCTGCTTGATGACCTGCTTAAACGGATAAAGGACGCGGAAAACGGAGAATGCCCGGATTCCATGTTCTCTCTCGCAAAACTTTTAAGTTCAGAGCACCACACAACCAACATTATCGCCGCTCTTTTAAACGATAAATACGGACGTATTGTAAATCTTTCAGGCTACACTCAGATTCCTGACCTTTATACTCACAAAGAAACCTCCGAGCGCCGCCTGCGCTCCGGATTAAGAAGACGTATTAATCTCGGGGCGCATGATGATAAAAAAAGCCGCGGACGCTCAAAAGCCAACGTAAGCCGGTTTAAGAATCTTGGAAAAACAAAGACCAGGTAGTATCATACAAATATGGAAACACTTTTTACAAAAATAGCAGAAAATCAAATCCCAAGCACTAAGCTGTATGAAGATGAGCTTTGCTTCGTTATCATAGATATCAACCCCGTGCTTAAAGGCCACAGCCTGGTAATTGCGAAAGAACCCTACCCTAACATTGGCGCCTGTCCTGACAGTGTGCTGACACATATGATGATTATTGCGAAAAAAGTGGAAGCCGCCCAGCGGAAAGTACTTGGAAATCAGGGTTCCAATATAATAATCAATAACGACCCGGCATCGGGACAGGAAGTCCCTCATATTCATATACATGTCATACCTCGCTACACAGGCGACAGAAGAAAGCATTTCCTGCTTCATGAGAAATATAAAGAAGGCGAAATGCAGTCCCTGGGCGAAAAACTGAAGCTGAAAGTCGAAACTGAAAGCTGAATTGAGGGTCTTAAAATGATACAATACCCATATTGCGGAGCAGTTATCTCCAATTCAGTCTATCATTCCTCGGAATGTCCATCGTGTAAAAGGCCTCTTCACAGCTGCAGATGCTGTACATTTTACAGCCCCGAATCCCATTACGGCTACAGAGAATCCGTTGATGAGCCCGTATGGGACAAGGAAAAATCCAATTTCTGCGACTACTTTTGCATGGGCTCAGCCGTAAAACCCGTAAAAACCTCAAGCACGGAGCCGGAAGATAAAGCAAAAAAATCAAGAGAGGCGTTGGATAAACTTTTTAATTTTTAACATTAAATACGGGGTCTCAGATATGGCTTTCGTCATACATATCGCCAAGGACGCGACGTATGACGGAGTCATCTTTTTTAAGGGTCTTTGAGCCGCGCGTTATCTTACACAGACTCACTTCCATATCCCGTGCTATTTTTCTCTGGGGAGTGCCTTTGTAAAGCTCTTTAAAAATGTACCATCGCTTTGCGATGTCAGTCCTCTCGGCATCAGTAAAAACATCCTCGAACAACTTACGCATATCCCTTTTATCCGTTGTTTCCGAGAAAATATCAATGATTTCCGAAAGGTTGTCAGTCATGCATTCCTCCGCACGCATAGCATGGTAACATCAAAACAGAGGCAAATCAAGACAAAATGTTTCTAAAGACAGTTACAACAGCTTACCGCAGCTTACAAAAGCGGAGCCGCAATCTTAAGAAGCTGGGCCATAAGTTTCATGCCTAATGAGCGTGACTGGAATTCCTTGTATGTGACCTCATGGCAGAGTTCAAAAATGTCCAGGAAATCGGCCTTGACCTGGCCCACGGTACCTCCGCCGTAAAAAATGGATGCGCTTTCAAAGTGAAGAAAGAATGAACGGTAGTCCATGTTGGTGGTGCCTACAATAGCAGTGGAGTCATCTCTGATAAACATTTTGGAGTGAATAAAGCCGGGGACATACTCAAAAACGCGTACCCCGCCTGCAAGAAGACGCCTGTAATTGGCCGTTGTGAGAGAATAAACTGTTTTCTTGTCGGGTACTGACGGCGTGACAATCCTTACGTCCACACCGCTTCCTGCCGCCAGTGTAAGCGCATTGACCATTGAGCTGTCAAGGATAAGATACGGAGTACTTATCCATACGTAACGTTTTGCTGAATTTATCATGCTGATATAAGCGTTTTCAGCTACCGTTTCATCATCCAGAGGGCTATCCCCGAAACTTTGGATATAACCGTCATTCTCACAGGAAATCGTGGGCATGTACGAAGAAAAGTCGCTTACCTGATAATCTTTCGGAGCCGAATAGGTCCATAACTGCAGGAACATGAAAGTGTAATTCCAAACCCCGTCACCCTTCATGATAAAGCCGTTGTCCTTCCAGTGTCCGAAGCGTATTTTGCGGTTTATGTATTCGTCAGCAATGTTGATGCCCCCGCTTACCGCAACGTTGCCGTCAATTATGCAGACTTTCCTGTGGTCTCTGTAGTTGAGTTTGGGGTTCAGACGCAGCCTTACAGGGTTGAAAACAACAGCCTTGATACCCAAGCGCCTGAGCGTTTTGTAGTAACCCATGGAAAGGGTTCCGATACAGCCCATGTCATCGTACATCAGGAAAACTTCAACACCCTCCCGCACCTTTTTCTTAAGGATATCAAGAATCGTGTCCCAGAAAAAGCCATCCTGATAGATGAAATATTCCAGGAAAATGAATTTTTCCGCCTTATTCAGCTCTTTAATCATTTCAGGGAAGCAGTAGTCCCCTAAAGGATAGTATTTGGTTGTGCTTCCCCCAAAAACCCTGCTGTCGCTAAGGGAGCTGACATATCTTGACAGCCTTACATCGTCAGGAGAAAGCACATCCTCCGCATTCACAGCCTTGGAGAACGAATCAATCATATGCCTGGACGTAAGCTCATGGTAGGCCCTCATCCGCTTTTCCTGGATAATGCCTTTCTTCTTGTTGCCGAAAATCAGATACATGCTGCATCCGAAAACAGGCAGTATCATGATAAGCAGAATCCACGAAATCTTGTATTCCACGGCATCGTCGCGCGAGAAAACCAAGAGAGAAATAATCAGGCCCAGCAGGGAATTGAATACCGTAAGGCTGAATCGGGTCTCTACATAATTCAGCGTAACAAACACGAAGCCCAGCTGTATAAGTATCAGCAGAACTGTCCACACTAGACGGCTTGTTATGAATTTAAGAAATTTACGCATCAGTCGTTCTCGTCAAGCTCCGTGTTTGGTTCCCTGTCATCGTCATCGGTTATGAGCGTGTTCGGCCCCTCTTCCGATTCAACCGCGTAATCCTCTTCTTCATCACCGTACATTCGGGCAAGCTCGGCGTCAGAATCGTCAAGCTCAGTATTGGGCTCTCTCTCATCGTCATCATTTTCTTCTATGGCTGAGGTTTTCTCTTCCGTTTTTGCATATACCGGCTTTTCATGTGGTTTAATAACGTCTTCACCTTCAGAATCGAATTCAACTGCCGCTTCAAGCCCCTTAAAATCCCTGCTTGAGGAAACATCTACATAGGCGCTGTCCATAGCCTTTGCAAACGCTTCTCTTGTTTTGGGATTCTCAAGCCCAAGCAGAAGCTTCTCTATGTAGCTTTTACTGGTAAGGCACATCTCGGAAAACCTTTTTGAAGTTCCCCAGCCCAGACGGTCTATAGCCTGCGAAAGGTCTCCGTTATGGATGCTTACCTGAGCTCCGTGCAGATAGGCCTCAGGGAATTTCGCGTTTCGGTCGTCAATCAGCTCGCTATAAACCTCTGCCGCCTTAGACCAGTTTCCCGTCTGTATATAGTACCAGCCGCGGTTGTCCAGAAGTCCGTTGTTCTCCGTGCTGTTCTTTCTGCCGTCGGCAATGGCAGCCTTGGCTTTTTTAAGTTCACCTCTTTCAAGATAGTAGCTTTCAAGGTTTATTGAGAGATTGTCATCCCTGTAGCCGGTTGCCTTAAGCTCTTCCAGAACCCTTATCGCTTTATCTTTGTCGTCAAGTCTCCAATAGCCCATAGAGCAGGTAACAGCGGCAATATTTGCGAAGTTCCCCGCTTTCGGGTCATTCATAACATTTTCAAGTATTTCAACTCCCCTTAAAGCGTCTCCCTTCTGAATAAACGCGGAGCCTATCATAGCCTTGCGCTCATAGTCAACTCCAGCCTTAAGAGCCTTTTCAAGGCTGTTCCATGCCTTATCCAGCTTGTTGGCTCGAAAAGCGTTGCTTCCCAGATACAGATATATGTATCCTCTTCTTATAAATAAAAACAGAAGAACAAGCGCGGTATCTGCCGCAATTTTTATCCAGAAATTAATTTTGAGAAACATTATCGCGACCATAGCCGCAATGAAACCAAGGGCCAGAACAGAACCCTTATTAAGCTTTTTCTGCTGCACGTTAGGCATTTTCAGCATCCCCCTCAGGCAATGAAAATTCGCATCCGCAGTATTGCTGCCTGTAAAGCCCAAGAGCCTTAGCCATCTTGCAGCTTTTAGCGAACCCATCCTTCTTTTTAAAATCAATCTGCTCAAACGTGTCAAACTTTGAGCCTGCGCTGAAAACACTCGGACTGTTTTTGAACCTGCTGACCGTAAGCGTTGTTGTAAAACTTTCTATTCCAAGCCTCTGAGCCTCTTCATAAGCAGCCCTGAGATTAAACTCGAAGCACTTAAGACAGCGTTTTCCGTGTTCTGGCTCATTTTCAAGACCCCTTACAAAATCTCTCCAAAGCTCGTGGTCATAGCTTTGCCTGACCACTTCAAGACCTCCGAAATATTCGGAAACTTTCAGCAGGTTCTCGTATCTCAGGTTATTTTCTTCTTCAGGCCATATATTGCTGTTCCCATAGCAGAGCACAACTTCATAGCCTTCATCAAGGAGTCTCTGAATACTGCTTGTGGCACAGGGCCCACAGCAGCAGTGTACGAGTATTTTCTTTCGCATATATGTTATTTTATCTGATATTGAACAAATAGACTACAGCTATGAGTACTTCAAAACAAGATTAAACGCTTTTAAAACACTTCACACAGGTTTAAAAATAAATCATACTCTGGGCAAAGAGGAAGCAATGCCGGAATCGATTTCAATCAGGGGCAACGGGATAACAGAAGGAATAATCTGGCGTCAGTTACTTAAGTTTTTTTTCCCTATACTTTTTGGCACCCTCTTTCAGACCCTTTACAATACTGCCGATGCCATAATAGTAGGCAATATTCTAGGTAAAGAAGCCCTTGCCGCAGTAAGCGGAGGTATCGCAACGGCCGTAAACCTTGTCATAGGTTTTTTTACCGGCCTGGCATCAGGCGCAACGGTAATAATCTCCCAGTATTACGGAGCAGGCAAAGAAGCTCTTGTCCACAAAGCCATACACAACGCATGGGCAATTGCTCTGTGGGGAGGCATAATCATATCAGTTTTGGGCTACATTACAAGTAATCCTCTTCTGAAGGTTACAAACACTCCTTCAGATGTCTTTCCACTTGCAAGCAAATACATGCATATCTATTTTGCGGGAGCCTTCATTGTAGTCATGTACAACATGGGCGCCGGAATATTCAGGGCATTCGGAGACAGCAAAAAACCTCTGTATTTCCTTATTGCAGGCTGTATAGCAAACATATTTCTTGACATACTCCTTGTAGGTATTATTCCTCTTGGAGTTGCGGGAGCCGCCTATGCTACTGTACTTTCACAGTTTATATCCCTTGTTCTGGTAATAATTTCGCTTATGCGCAGAAAAGACTGCTGCAAACTGATTATCAGAGACATAAAATTTGAACGCAATATGCTCAGGCGCACCCTTTACATAGGCTTCCCTTCCGGTTTTCAGTCAGTTCTTTATACAGTTTCAAATCTGATGATAGTAGCGGGTGTCAACAGCTTCGGAACCGACACCGTTGCCGCATGGGCCGCCTACAGCAAAATAGACTCGATTTATTGGATGCTGAACAACTCAATAGGAGTTTCAACTACAACCTTTGTAGGACAGAACTACGGCGCGGGTCTTATTGAAAGGTCTAAAAAAGGCGTTATCACAAGCTTTAAAATCGGATTCATCGCAACCCTGGCAGCAGAAGCTCTTCTGCTTCTTTTCTCGCGATATGCCTATATGCTTTTTGTTAAGGATACGAAAGTCATAGACATAGGAGTAAGGATGATAAACCTTATTGCTCCGTTCTACTTCACATACCTTTTTATCGAAATTCTTTCAGGTGCAATAAGAGGCACGGGTAAAACCCTTGTGCCAACGCTATTCACTGTTTTTGGCATATGCGGAATCAGGACACTCTGGATAATCGTTGTCCCCAAGTTCTGCAATACAATCGACGCTGTCCTTCTCTCCTACCCTGTAACCTGGATAATCTGCGCCATAGCCTTTGTCATTTACTACCGTTTCGGCAATATCTACGGCACGGAAAGGAGTTCCTTTTGAATCCTATCCTGCCGCAGAAAGAAGCCTTGTCTCACTGTTTGAAGCTGATGCGTGAACTTGATACAAAACCGCCTGGAAAATTTCTGATGCAAACGGACCGCGGAAGGATGTTCGGTATTCTTGTATGTTCAGACGGAACAGTCTATAAGGCTTATTCAGGTGAACCGGAAGGTCCTCTTACGGCAGAAGGCTTTGTTCCACCTGTTTTTGACATTGAAAAATACCGCTTCATTCTCAGTGTCTATGACAGAAAAATCAAAAGCTCGGATAAAAGCAGGGAGCTTTCACGGGAATGCTGGGAAGCTCTGAAAAGCCTATACGTTTTTCACTGTTACGATGGTCTTTCACGTGACTTACAGTCAGTTTTTCCCAATGCTCCTTCCGGCACAGGCGATTGCTGTGCCCCAAGGCTTTTAAATCATGCTTACAAAAATGGAAAGAAACCCATATCCTTATGCGAATTTTTTTACGGCAGCGGTTCCCTTACCCATAAGCAGTTCTACGGTCCCTGCGACTTACGCTGCAAACCCATCCTTCCGGCAATAACAGGTTTGGACATAATCTATCAGGATGACGATATTGTTGTAGTAAATAAACCAAGCGGTATACTCAGCATAGAGGGAAAAGGCCCTGATAAACAGGACTGCATTGCAGCCCGTGTCCGCTCATTCTTTCCTTCCTGCATAGACCAGCCCTGCATTCACCGCCTTGACCAGTCCACAAGCGGCCTTATGGTTCTTGGTCTTACGAAAGAAGCTCATGATAGGCTATCCCTTGACTTTGGAAACCGCAAGGTTCACAAGGAATATGAAGCTCTTGTTCAGGGTCTCATACTTGAAAAAAGCGGAACTGTAGCTATACCCATACGGCTTGATGTTGAAAACCGCCCTTGCCAGATTCCCGACTTTGAAAACGGCAAAACTGCCGTTACCGAGTGGATAAGGCTAAGTATAGAAAACCGCTTCGGGCAAAAAACAACGCGCCTAAAACTCATCCCCCGCACAGGGCGCACCCACCAGCTTCGAGTCCACTGCGCATACGGCCTTGGTTGTCCAATCATAGGTGATTCGCTCTACAACAGTAAAGCTGCCGCTCCCGAAAGCGACCGTCTCATGCTTCAGGCACGGGTTCTTGAATTCACCCACCCCATAACAGGCAAACACATGAGCTTTTGCCTTGCCGCGGACTTTTAACATATACTAAACATGCCGCAGATGTGGAGAAAAGGCCTGCCGTCATGCCTTTGGAAATCCGGTTCTTGCGGTCCGGATGCATGCGACAATCCTGCGTATGATTTCATCTATAAGGTTGTTTCCCCAGAAAATTCCATCCTGCGTAAGGGAGACATGAGTACCGGAGACTTTAACAAGTCCAGCCGACTCGGCTTTTGCGATAATATCCTCAAGCAGACCCGGAAGGTCGAACCCCAGCCTTTCGGAATAAAGCTCAAGGTCGACCTCCGTCTTCTGCAGGTCATTGACCATCTCATCCAACATGAAGTACTCCGGCTTAAGAACCCGGCCCATGGAGCTTACCGGAGCTTCCGGGCCAAGCAACGGGGAATGTACGCTGTTGTGGAACACATATCTGTCCAGATTGCCTCCGGCTCCATGCCCTATTCCTATGCAGCTTCCGCCCGAATGCCTGATACGCATATAATCATATCTGTCCAAACCATCCCTTATGAGCTTCGTAAGCTCAAAAGGTCTGTAGCCTTCGGTAGCCAATTCATTCATTATCATGTCAAAGAACATTCGTTCCCTTGAGACATCAGCCATCAGGGACTTATCCTCATCGCTTATCCTGCTGACAATGGGCGTGCCTTCATGCAGCATAAGCGAATAGAAGCTGATTCCGGCAAGACCCAGCCGTTTAACGGCCTCAAGGTCTTTTTCCCAGACCTCTTCCGTCTCGCCGGGCCAGTTGTATATGAGATCTATGCCCAGGTTCGCGAACCCTGCGGCCTTGGCGCGCGCCAGCCTCTCAAAAGCGAAGGAGCCGGAACCTCGCCTTCCCAGAAGCGCCCTTCCGCAGTCATCAAAGGTCTGGACACCCACGGACAGGCGATTCACTCCACCATCCTTAAGAACCTGAGTCATCTCATCTGTCAATTCCGAAACGGATGTCTCGACGCTTATCTCCGCTCCCGGCCTTATATCGAAAGAATCATGGAGACAGCGAAGGACGGCCGCCATCTGCTTCGGACTGATAGCGGTGGGGGTTCCACCGCCGAAATTGACAGCATCTACTGGCGACCTCATGTACGGAAATCCTGCTATCCTGTCAATCCCGCCGATAAGATAACTCTCGTATTCACGGCGTTTCAGCTCGTCAGGCCTGTGGAAAGGACAGAACGTGCACACCTTGTTGCAGAAAGGCACATGGATATAAATCACCCTTCGGGTCTTTGCAGGAACCGAAAGAAGTCCTGCGACATAATCCCTTCCGTCAACGTTGTCCTCAAATCGACTCTTCAGCGCACGCGTAGCGTCATGGTGAGATTTATACCTTTCAGTATACACGCCTGCCTGATGCATCATCACCTGTTCTGGAAGCTGAAATGAACATCCGGATAAAGAATCTGCGCCATGGTCTGGTAGGCTTCTGCGAAACGTCTGTTAGGCTTGTTGTGGAAGAAAAGCTTCTCCAGATAGTAAACTCTGCCATTCTTCACGGCGTCAAGGCTCTGCCAGATTGCAGTCCCTCCAAGCTCATTGGCAACCTGTGCCTTCGCGTCCTCCGTCTCTCCGTGGCACTGTATCATTATGATGTCCGGCTGTGCCGCATAGACAGATTCAAGATTTATGTCCACACGCTCCGCACCGCTTTCATCCAGAGCCTTGCTGTAGGCTATGTTCTTCGCCCTCAGTATCTTCGCCATGTCCCCGACGACGGTTCCCTCAAGATTGGCCTGGAGTTTCCTGCCTGCAGCGGTGAACATGATGAAAACGGAAGGGTTGCCATCGGATGGGACCTCCATTATCACGTCAAGCACTTCATCCAAAGCCTTGAGCGCAACGCTTTCCCACAGTTCAGGGTGTCCCGAGATGTTGCAGAAGACCTTGAACCACTTAAGATAGTCTGCAAAGCTGTTGTAGCTGACCGCGATGACAGGGATTCCCGCAGCGGCAGCCGGACCGTTGATTGTCTTGTATCCACTCATGGCCGTGGAGCATATTATGAGGTCGGGATTTCCGGCTATTATCTTTTCGGTGCTCCACTTTGAACCGGAAGAGGAAGTCGCCAGAACCTCAACTCCATCGTCCTTGCTTACGTCCCTTCCGATATATGCCTTGTAGGTCTCGGCCGATGAAGAGCCCCCTATCACTCCTGAAGCCACACCGCCCGCCTCGTACCACAGCGTCGTGAGACTCGCGTACAGATTGTAAACTTTCTTAGGGTTTTTCCTTATGGTGACCATACCGGCTTCGCTTGAGTCAGTGAAAGTGACGGAATCCGCATCCACCAAAACCTCATCGGCAAGGGTAAGGAACTGTCTTTTAAGCTCCTCTCTGTCATAACCGCCGGCCGTGGCGGCAGACGATACGGAAACTTCGTACGCACTTTGGGCGAAAAGCCCGAAGGCGCAGAAAAGAATCAAAAAAGCTGCAAATGCTTTTCTCATGTAATCCTCCAAATATCTATGATTGTATATGGTTCAACGGGATGAAGAACGGACAGCCGTTGTCAGAATCCCGCAATATCCTCGAACAGACATCGAACACTTCGGACAGAAGCTTGTGCGTGACCATTTCCGACGGCGTCCCCTGCGCATATATCCCCCTGTCCTTGAGGGCATACATGTAAGTCGAAAACCTAGCCGCAAGATTAATGTCATGGAGAACCATGACGATTGTTACGCCGCTCTGCCGGTTGAGTCTCTTTATGACCTCAAGCACCTCGACCTGATAGCTTATGTCCAGATATGTCGTAGGCTCATCAAGTATCAGTATCTCAGGTTGCTGGCATATTGACATCGCAAGCCACGCTCTCTGCCTTTCCCCACCGGACAGCGTCATCATGCCTCGTTCTGCCATATCGGAAAGGCTCGTGAAATCAAGAGCCATATCTATCGCCTCTTTGTCCTTCTGGGAAAGTCCCTTCCCGAAACGCATATGCGGATACCGACCATAGGATACAAGCGTCCTCACATTGATGTCGGGAGGAGAAAAATGAATCTGGGGAAGATACGCTATCTTTCTGGATATCTCCCTGGCCCCATATTCGCCTACAGGCCTACCATTATACAGAACCCGTCCCGATGAGGGTTTGACGGCACGGAACACGGTTTTCAGCAGACTTGATTTCCCGCATCCGTTCTTCCCTATTATCGTGACAATCCCGCCTCTGGGAATCTCCATGCTTACATGCTCAAGCACATGATTTTTACCGTAATCAACCGAAACGTCGTCAAATCCGAAATACATGGCGCCTCTCCTTAGTCCCGATGACCACGCGCCCTGAGGAGCAACAGGAAGAACGGGGCGCCGATGAAGGAGAGTATTATGCTCACGCTCACCTCTCCGGGCGGCATGATAACCCTGCCTACAGTGTCACATACAACCACCAGCAGAAACCCCAGGAAAACCGATGCGGGAAAAAGATACCTGTAGTCCGAACCCACGAGAAGACGTGAGATGTGCGGAACTATCAGTCCTACAAAGCTGACCAGACCGGCTACCGCTATGGCTGCTCCGGAAAGCAGGGAGCCTGTAGCTATAAGAAAAAATCTGAAGACTTCGGTTCTCAGCCCCAGGGCGTTCGCGGTCTCGTCACCCAGCATGAGTATGTTCATCTTCGTCGGCAGAAAAGCACAGATAAAGATGCCCACCGCCGCATACGGCAACACCATCCTGAACTCTCCCCACATCGCGTTGTTCAGGCCACCGACCAGAAAGTGGGACGCGTTGCCAAGCCTGTCGGCGAAGAAAGTCTTTATGATGTCATTGAACGCACCGAACACTGCAGAGACGGCAAGACCGGAAAGAAGCATCTTGACAGGACTCACACCCCTCTGATAAGCGAGGGCATAGATGAGCATGGTTGTAGCGAACGCGCCCAGGATGGCACCTATAGGGAGCAGATATGAGAACCCGGGGAAGGCCACAAGAGTGATGTACCCGATGAAACTCGCACCGCTTGTCACCCCTATGGTTGACGGCGACGCCAGATTGTTCCTCATCACGCCCTGCAGAATGCAGCCCGCAAGCGAAAGGCATACCCCCACAAGACCTGCCGTAAGAATCCTTGGCAGCCTCATACCCCAGACAATGACCCGAGAAGGGCTGTCAGGTATCGAAAGAGCCTCCCATACTTCGCGGATACTGTACTTTATGGTACCTATGGCGATGCATGCGAACACTGACAGAATGCACAGAATCCCCAGCACCGAAATAAAGACTATCCTTCCTGCTGCTGCAGGTTTTCCGGCCATAGGCCTCATAGCAATCCCTTTATCGCTTCTTTCACGATTTCACCAGCGGCTTTCAGTTCATCCTCATCCGGATGTCCAAGACTAAGCTTCTGCCTCTCGAACCTCTCCATGGAAAGATGCCCCGCTTCCCCTTCCGGTATTTTGGTCTTCTCAAAGGTTCTCTTCAGGTCTATGCTGCCTTGGCACAGGTAGTGCGCAAGGAGGTTGTTATCCCTTTTGACAAGGGCTTCAACGTTCTCCCTCACCTTCTGCGCATGTGCGGATTGGGCATCAACACCAAGGGAGCCCAAGACGACAAGGTTCTTGCCTTTCAGTTTCCCGATGAAGTCAATCGTCTCATCGTCCGCAGTTCCCCTGTTGCACCAGTAGGTAAGAATGAAGGTCTCATACAGCTCCGAAATCTCGGGTTTGACCCTGTTGTAGTAATAAAGGTTGTATGGGCCGATATATTCGCACGGCATCGCAGCCGCAGCGGCGCATGCCAGCTTATAAGCGTTTCCAGTTATGGTTGAAAACAGAATGATGGGCCTTCTATTCATTGCAGACTCCTGTAGGAAGCGAGTTAGATACATCTAATTAACATATCGCATATAATAGTTAAAGGTATCTAACTTGTCAATACTGCGTACTATAGTTTCTGAAACAACCCAACATCACGAGCAGGAAGAATCAGAAAACTTGAATCTATGCAAAGTCAGGTACCCTCATTGCTTTGAGCTTGCTTGTGGAATTCTGAAAACTTGCTTCCCATAAAGCTGCCAAGGCAAAGCAAAGACAAGACAGCTCCACACAGAACCAGCATAAGTCCACAGCCCCTTCCAGCCCCAGAGCCAATCATCACACCCATGAATCCAGAACCCCAAAGTCCATCGGAGGCCATCAGAGGCTCGAACAGTGAATCAACGACAGGTCCTGATAGCACAAAGGCAAGAGGAGAAAAGACCTTCAGTAACGCAGAAATGCAGGAGCCAACCCGTCCAAGATCTTCTTTCTTGAATAACATCTGGTATAGGGTTTGGAACAGGATATTTGCATATGGGATCAGAAGGAAAAAGACGAACATGCCAAAGGCAATTACAATCCAATTGGCAGTACATCCTGCGATGATTAGACCTATGCCGGAGAGTATGAGAACAGAGAAGACTCTTGAAAGATAGTTTTTAGGCTCTACAAGGAAACCGGAGATTCCGCTTCCAATCAGCATTGACAATGCATATGTCGTTTGCACATAACCGTATCTGATGGAATCATCATTGGCGAGAACCATCGGTCCAAGAAGCACGATTGACGTATTGGCCAATAGATTGAGTACGGAGAAGACAATTACAGCATTCAAAAATGGTTTATTTTGGAGAAGAAGAGTTGAAGTGTATTTGAGATCACTCTTTATCACTCTCAGACCAAGGAGCTCTCCAACTTCGCGTATAGGCTCGGGAATTGATATAAGCAGCACCGCGGACACTCCGATGACATAGGTACAAAGGTCAGCAATGACAAGACCTTTGAGACCAATCACCGGGTACAGTGCCCCTCCTATTATAGGAGCCGCAAGCCCTTGAGTCGCTGAGGATATCTGGTTCAAACCATTGGCTTTCCTCAATCTTTCCTTAGGAACCAGCATCGGTATACAAGCTGAATACGCAGTTCTTTGGAAAGTGGAGAACAAGGAGGATATGAAGACTACCGGATACACCATCCAGACCCTGAGAGCGCCATTGAACAGAAAAATCGCCATGACAGCCTTCAGTATCGCATCAAGGGAATCAGATACTATCATAACCCATTTTCTGCTTAGTCTGTCAGAGACAGATCCAGCGATTGGGGCAAAGAGAATGCCTGGAACAACCGAACATAGGAATGAAAGGGCAAAAGGAGTCGCCTTACCAGTCAATTCATACAACCAAACCGATAAGGCGAATGATGACACCCCAGACCCTATTATTGAGAAAAACTGCCCAACCCATATTATGATAAAAGATTTGCCATTGTTTCCGGAATCATTCATTAGTACGCAAATAAAACACTCATATCCAGCACCATTCTTATTTTTTCTAATAGCCAATGAAATTGTTGCACAGAAAATTTAGCAAGTCAATTGTATGCCACACTTTGCTTAACTCATGGTCAAATGAAAAAGTAAATGCACAAAAAGGGCATATACGAGGAAATTTCTTTACATTTTAGACAACAAAACACCATAATTTAAAGACCAAGCAGAAAATTGCATTTACTGTTCAGACATGCTTTTTGAAGCTGTGTTGCATTTTTAGCAAACCAGCTGGACAATATAGGTATTTTACCCACCCAAAGGAGGTCGCATGAAAAGTGGAAAATTACTTTAAAGGAAACCCTAACAGACCAAACTAACACCATTTTTGAATGCCTCTCCAGAAAGTCAGGTATAATATTAACCCTTAATCCCGGTTGTAACAATTCCTTCCATTATATTTCTTCTAAATATTAGGAACAAAATCATTGCTGGAATTAAAGCAATCAAACACCCTGTCATCATTATGCCATAGTCTGTAATATATTCATCTTGAAGTAAGGTTAAGCCTATTTCTAAAACGAACATTTCCTTCTTTGTAGCAATAAGTAAGGGCCAGAGATAACTACTCCATTCTATAAGGAACAACAATACTGCAAGTACTGAAATAGAAGAAGTTGCCAAAGGGAAAATGATCTTTCCCAGAATAAAATAATTTCCAGCACCATCTATTTTTGCAGCTTCAATTAATGAATCAGGTATCTGTTCCAGGTTTTGGCGCATAAAAAATATACCGAAACTACTGATTATACTTGGAAAAATTAACCCCCAATAGGTATTAATTGCTTTCATTGAACGAACAATTAAATACAGAGGAACAACTGTTGCTTCAAAAGGAATCATTATGGTAATTAATATTAAATAAAAAAAAATGTTTTTAAGTGGAAAGGTAAACTTAGCAAAAACATATCCCATCAAAGTTGATCCCAATACTGCTACCAAAGTAACAACACAAGCTATTGTTATACTGTTCAAAAAATATCTAGGAAAATATTTGTCAGTCAAAATCTTACGGAAATTATCCAAAACAAAATTTTTAGGAAAAACAGTTGGAACGGGCTGGATAATTTCAGCAGAAGTTTTAAAAGCTGACGTTACCATCCAAAAAATAGGAAACAAAACAAACAACACTAACAGGAAAAAGAAAAATAATAAAATATAATCAACAATAGTATTCTTTCTTACTGTCATATCTTTTCCCTACCTTTCCTTATTTATTTGCATCTGTATCCATGTCAATACAAGTACTATCAACAAAAGAACTACTGAAGAAGCAGATGCTCTTCCCATAGAATGAAATGAGAAACCTTGTTGATAAATGTAATAAACAACGGTTTTTAGCACATTACCGGAGCTTTGACTTCCTGTTGTCATAACAATCGCTTGAGTATAAATCTTAATAAACTTAATCAAAGATATAACCAAAACAAACAATGTTATTGGTCGAAGCTGCGGTACAGTAATGTATCTTAATTTTTGGAATCTACTTACACCATCAAGATTAGCTGATTCATACAATTCTTTTGAAATAGCTTTTAGGCCAACATAAAATATCATCATATTGTAGCCCATTTCTTTCCAGACACTCACTATAATAACAGGCCAACGAACGATATTTTCATTATTTATCCAATCAACGGACTTACCACCAAGAGCATTAATTATATAATTAATTACCCCAGTATTATAATCAAAAAGCATCTTCCACATCAAAGTAGAAGGAACCATAGAAATAATAACCGGGACAAAAAGAATCGCTTGCCAAAATCGCAATCCTTTTATAGAAGCTTCATCAATAATAACCGCCAAGAAAAGTCCCAAAACTACAGATAAAATCATTGAGATAGAAGCTATAAAAGCAGTATTACCTAGAGATTTAATAAACTCTGCATCTCCTAAAACATATTTATAATTATCAAAGCCAATAAAAGATTGTCCTGAACGAATCATACTTTTTTTTTCAAAACTAGTAATAATCGTTTCAAAAATTGGGATAAATCTAATAATAATGAATAACACAATAATTGGGACTAAAATACTGCCAACAAATATTAAATCATTTATTTTTGTTTTATTAAGTGTTTTAATTTTCATTAAATTCTCCCCCCTAAAAAGGATTTAAGTATGTGTTGATTTCTCAACACATACTTAAATTAAACCTTATTTGGCATACTCGTCGTATTCTTTGTAAATATCATCTACAACTTTAGCCATGGCCTCTAATTCTGCCCAAATTCCAGTAGGGTTGTCTAACAAGTTTTCTTTTGCAAAAATAACCGGAAGCATTTCACCAAGTTTGACCGAGATTGTGTCATATGCATTTTGAACAGGAACTGAAATAAACTCGATATCACTACTATCAAAATTGAAAGCAGGTACTAATCTTTCATCAAGTCCAGATGTGGAATAATCAAATCCAATATACGGGTTTACACTTGCTCTTTCTGAAACCTGTACAGCCTGCATCTCGTAATTTGTAGCAAATTTAACAAACTCTTGCGCATAGAACTTATTTTTGCCATCTCTGGGAATATAAAGATTAAGAGAAATTAAGAAAGTTGCATGTCTCTTAGGGCCAGCAGGCATTGGAGATGCCACCCAATTAATATCTGGGCCATTTTTAATAATTGATACGGAAGAACTAGCCTCTCTCATATTAATCGCAGTCTTTCCTGCTGCAAATGCTGAAGTATCCTTCTGGCTTGAGAAATCGTCAACTTTATACTTGTAAAGAAGGTCAATATATAACTTTAAAGCGTTATAGCCACCTTCATTATTGAAGCCACAGTGATATTTTCCTGGCTGAATTTTACTTTCTTCGTAAATATCAACACCATTTGCTAAAAGTCCAAGAACCCACCACTTCTGTGTTGTACCACTCGGGTTACCACCAAGTCTCATACTAAAACCACTAATGTCAATCTTACCAGTTTCATCTCTCTTGGTCATTTTGATTGCATCTTCAATAAGTTCCTCATATGTTACTGCTGGTGCATCAATTCCTGCTTCTGCCATCATATCAAGATTCCAGAACATCAATTCATGAAATGGCGCTACAGGAACCCCCCAAAGTTGACCATCATAAGTCAAACATCCCTTAAAAGCAGGAAGCATTTTGTCAACAATCTGACTTAATTCCTCGGTATTTGGATCAAAATATCCAGCAGTTACATAAGGAGTTGCCCACGAGTCTTCAATTTCCATAATATCTGGTACATCTCCGGAAGGAAGAGCTACTGCAATTTTTTTTACAAAATCAGCAATAGGCATATAAAGAACTTCTACAGATTCAACCTCTGGATACTTTTCTTTAAATGCTGGAATAACTATTTCGTTGTACCAATCTTGAGTTGTTTGGGAGCTATTCCAAATAGTGAGCTTAACAGGAGTATCTGACCTTTCAGTCTTCTCCACTGTTTCCGACTTACCACCAGCAAATACAAAACTACCGATTGTAAATACTAATGATACAATTAATAAAAATCTTCTAACCCTTTTCATTTTTTCCTCCTATAAAAGTCAATCGTTTCCAAACAGGAAACCATTATATTTAATTCATAATCTATTTCCTTAACAGTTTCCTGGAACTACCAAAAATAACGAGCTTAAGCCCTGGCCACCTTGTTACTTTCATCTTCTGGCTATTGCAACAACAAGTTTCTGGTTCAAACTTCTGTATCTGACTTTTTATCATTCTTCCTTACTTAGAAAGTGAAATCTAATACTTCAATATATTTAGTTCTTTTTGGAAATGTCCTCAAACGGTCCTTCTGGCAGTGTTTTTAAGAAACCCTTTTCCTGAACATAAACCTCATAATAAATATACTGGAGACATTTACCTTTTCTTGCTATTGAGCCATGTGGGAGACCAGCTTCAATGTAGCTTAAATCACCTGATTTTTGATTTATAGTTTCTCCATTAACAGTCATATCAATATCGCAATTACCATGACAAACATTCCATTGTGCAACAGCGTTATGACCTATTTCATAGAAACCACAATCCTCGTCTGCCCAATTAGATCCAACAATTATCCTAATCATCTGTTTCCCAGCAACAACTGATTTCTGCAATGTTTTTCCAATTTTAACGTTTTGATCATATACCAACAAATCTGATTCCTTTCTAAAAAGAGGAAGAACAAGATGTGAGGCAGCATAAGCACTCATATTTTCTAAATCAGCTTGAATCAATGTAAGTTCAAACTTGGTATATACCAAGCTTTCAGCACAACAAATAATGGTATATTCTTCTTCCGGATTCGCAAAGAAATAAGAAACCTCTTCAATATTGTATGCCTTCTTTTTGGTTAAGATATATCCAGTGCCTGATGTGAAAAGATAAGTCGTAATTATTTTTCCGTTTGGTTCTACAAAAAGCTCCGAATATGGCTTCATTTCACCACGAAAACATCTGACAGTGGGATACATACCTTTCAGAACTTCTGTTTCAGCTACGCCTTCTTTAAAATGCAGTTCAATGTCCTCTTTTTTCACATACCAAGAATTGTTTTCCACAGCCCCCTCCTTTTTTGATTTTTAAAAAGATGTTTTATTTTTTTTATTTTAACATCGTTTTTTTTATTCGTAAATGGAAAAAAAATGATTTTTTTACAACAACTTGCAACAAAATTTCATTATTAGTATTATTCCTATTTTATTGGTTCTTCACGGAATCTTCTGGAAAATAACTCTGTTGGAAGAGATTGAAATATATCTTATTGTCCTAACCTTCGGACCTCTTCGGAACAAGCCCTGGGAAATTTCCATTCCGTTCAATGGACGATTAAAATGTGTATTATTCAGTTTAATCCTTCCCAAAGACCAAGAATATAATTTGCACCAATTGCTCTATCATAAAGACCATAGCCAGGCATGCTTATTTCTCCCCAGATTGCTCTACCATGATCTGGGCGAATTAAACCATTAAAGCCACTGTTAATCAAAGCTTTTACGATTGCTTTCATATCTAAAGAACCATCTTTTGACCAATGTGCTGCTTCTTCAAAAATACCATCTTTAATATGTTTTATATTTCTTATGTGGGCAAAATGAATTCTACCTTCTGAGACCTTGATGATTTGAGGAATATCATTATTCGAGTTTGTCCCTAAGGATCCTGTACAAATAGTTATTCCATTATGAACATTGTCCACAGCATTTAAAAGCTTAACAATGTCTTCTTGATTTTTTATAATTCTTGGAAGATTAAATACAGGCCAAGCAGGATCATCAGGGTGGATAGCCATATTGATATCATATTTGTCACAAGTATCCATAATAGCATTTAGGAAATAGCAAAGATTGCCAAAAAGAATTTGCTCATTCACTCCCTCATAAAGATAAAATAATTGCTTTATATGCTCCATGCGCTCAGGTTCCCACCCTGCCAGTTGAAAGTTGTTGGACTTTTGAGCCATATGATTCATCATTTCATCGACCTTAACATTATCAATTTCTGCTTGGTTATAACTCATGACAAAAGAACCATCGTCTCTTTGTTTTGCTAAATCACTTCTTGTCCAGTCAAATACTGGCATGAAATTATAACAAACTATATGAATGTTTTGTTTGCCTAAGTTTTCAAGAGTTTTTATGTAATTTTCTATGTACAAATCTCTGTCGTTTGAGCCGACCTTAATTGAATCATGGATATTTACGCTTTCGATACATGAAAGAGAAAAGCCATATTCTTCGATTTGAGATTTAAGATTATGAATTTCATCTTCTGCCCAAACATCACCAGGTAGCTTTTCATATAAAGTGCTTACAATAGAAGTAATTCCTGGTACCTGCTTAATTTGTTTTAAAGAAATTGAATCGTATTTTTTACCAAACCATCTGAAAGCCAGTTCCACGCCATTTCCCTAATTTTTGAAGAAAAATAAAGAGGAATTACAATATAATTATTCGTGAATAATCGTTTTTCATTGTTAATTCCTCTTAGAAAGAAAATTAATTTCCATTTCAGTTAAAAATGCATAACAAAACTTTTGCTATAAAATTAGTCCATTGAGTATTCCTTTGTTTGATGTTCATACCATATGTAGAATGCCATAGAGTTATCATCGCTAGGAATTAAAGAATGGTCAGGACCAGCAACAATGTAACTCACTTCTCCTCCAACATGGTGAACTTTTTCACCTTCAACATCAAGTTCAAGGTCAGAGCCATCAATTATTACATTCCATTGGTCTACAGAAGGATGCCCCTTTTCAACGGTTCCTTCTCCTTTTCCGTAAGCTTTTACAACTCCACAAAGTTCTCTGGCAAGAGAACCAGGATGAATAATTGACCAGCTTATAGTATTTGGACCCTTACAATCTTGGGTATATTTATCGGCTTGAGATAGAGGTTTAAAGAAAGGAAGTAATGTATGTGTTTTTTTGTATCTTGCTTTATCAGACTCCAACATTGTTGTAACAAACTTAACAATTTGTAAATCAGAAACAGCATATAACCTAACGTCTTCTAAATTGAAATTAGGAACAAAAAAAGATATTTCATTAATGTTGAAAGCATGGTTTTTTGTTGTTATATAACCCTCTCCTTTGATAAAGCAATATACAGCAATTTTGTCTTTAAATAGCTCAAGATTTACATTGCTTCCTGCTTTAAGTTCACACATAAAAGTACGTACTAAAGGATGAGTTCCTTTTAAAATTTCGACTTCACCATAACCATTTACAAATTTTTTGGGTCCATCTTCTTTTCTTGCTACAGGAATTGACATAAGCTTTCCTCCGTTTATTAAATGCTTATCAGTAACTTTATTTTAATTATAAGTCAACATTATCTAAAAAGCAATATTGAAATTTGATTTCAAAAATTCATCATGAACAGTGTCAATTGAAAAAGTAAATACAACAAACCTGAGCAAAAGAGGATTGTTAAAAGGTAAATGCACGAGTCTGTCTGGGTTTTACCGATTTGGAATCTTTACTTCCGGATGCTTTGAATTTAAAATAGATAATCCCGACTTCCGCAGCAAAAATACAAAAAATCGCTACAATTATCTATGTTGGAAGTAATTACAGTGATACTTCAATAATTTTCTGATGTGTCTTCGAATAGAATCTCTTTGTTAAACAAAGTTCTGTAGCCTCTGCAATTGTTTGAATTACATTGTCACAATAGACATTCATGTAATTACCGTCAGGAAGTTGAACAAGGTTTGCCTTTCTAAGACTATCTACCATGGTTCTGATTGGGATTTTGTAATCTGTTTTCTTTTCCAGAATTCTTAACATCATCAAAGATATAAAACATGACAGGAAGTGCGCTTTAATACTTTCTTCATTGTGTACATGCATTCCTTGTTTGTTGCAGCTAAAGAACACTTTGAAGGCTTCAATGACTTTTTTCTATCTCTCCTGCTTTATTTCAAATTGCGAACTTTAATCTACACGATCATTGTATGTAATGTTTATATTTATTATTTAAATAATATTTTTAGAAACTGGGGTGGAAGCTAAAACATTGTTTTTCCACTTCCCTGAATAATAAAAAATATTTGTAAACATAGAAGCTACAAACCAACCACTTGGAATACTAATCCAAACTCCTAGAATTCCAATTCTGGCTGAAAGAATTGATGCAATAGGTATTCTAACCAACCACATTGCAGTTATTGTAGAAATCATTAAAATTATAGTATGCCCACTTCCAACAGCTACTCCTTGTATAACTTCTTGGAAAGAATAAACCAGGTAGAAAACTGAAACAATTCGAAGATATTTTATTCCTTCTTTTATAACCTGCTGATCCGGTGTAAAAAGACTTAAAAGTGATCCCGCAAATACATAAACAGCAACAGTAGAAATAAAAGCTACAATATATCCAATAGTTCTACTTGTTTTGACGGCTTTTTTTATTCGATCAAGATTCCCAATACCCATGTTCTGTCCAACAAATGAGGCAAGGCATGCATTTAGAGAAGAGTGTGGTGTTTGTACGAAAGAATCTATTTTCGATGCTATTCCGAATGCTGCAACTATAACAGCTCCAAATTGATTTATGGTCGTTGATATAAAAGTATAGCCACCCCAATAAAGCATTGCTTTTAATCCTGATGGTAAACCAATTTTTATTATTTGGGAAAGTAGTGTTTTGTTAAAATGCCCATAACGATACTGATAGTATTTTCTATTTAAGATAATATTTGAAGTAATATAGGATAGGAGTTGAGAGATAATAGTTGCTAACGCCGTACCTGCAATACCTAGATTAAAAACTAAGATGGCAATTAGGTCAAAGACAATATTTAACAAAGCAGATACAATTAGAATTATTAATGGTATTAATGAGTTACCCAATCCTCGGAAAACAGCATTGCAAACGTTATACTCTATTTTTCCAAAAGAGCCAAGCATAATAATCATTAAATATGAGGTCGCTTCTTTTATTATTTGCGGCGGTACTTTTATTAGTCGAGTAAAGTATGAAGCAAAGAAAAAACCAAATAGAGATAAGCAAATTGAAAAAAAAGAGAAAAAAATCAAACTAGTTTTTATGGTATTCTTGACATCATTTGTTAAGTCCTGCCCTACTTTCTGAGATATGACTACTGAAATACCCATAGTAATTCCAATCGCAAGTGTTGAAGAAACTTGAATAATGGGCATTGTAGCACCTATGACAGCAAGCGAATTCGAACCAAGTATATTACCTATTATTATAGAATCGGTTATTGAATATACTTGTTGGAAGATAGTACCAAAAAGTAATGGTATGGAGAACCGTAAAATTTGTTTTACAATATTTCCTTGCGTGAAATCCATAAAGTTTTTCCAAAAATGAAATTCAATTTTATTATTGTTTGCTTTTGCGAAAACTGCAAGGATTTATATGTAATATCAAGGTTTTTATTTACTCTTTTTTTTCTTCAATATATCCCATTAGTATTGAAATTTGGTGGGTGTATTTCTGAAGCAGATCCAAAGAGGAAATTATTTTTTCAGTACTGTTGCGAAACAGAGGCCAAGTTATTGACATCGAAGCAATGATTTTGTGTTCTCTATCAAAAATTGGCGCAGCAATAGATTTATGACCACTTTCATGTTCTGATTCAGTAACAACAAATCCTTTTTCTCTTATTTCTTGGATGTTTTTTCTTAGAATCTGTTTATCAACTATTGTGTTCTGTGTGTAGGGAATGAGTTGTTCTGATGCCAAATATCTTTCAAAATCTTCATCTGAGAAGCCGGAAAGTAGGATTTTTCCTGCTGAAGTACAATACAAAGGTACTCTTTTACCAATTCTCTCATAGAACTTAATCTCGTATTTGGACTCAATTTTATTTAAATATAATGCGGAATTGCTATCTAAAACTGTTAGGATTACGGTTTCTCCAGTTCTTAAAGAAAAATCTTCCATATATGGCTGCGCAATTCTGCTGAGTTCAGTTTCTGCTAAACTCCTTGATGCAATTTTAAATAACTTTGGAGTGATAGAATATCTATTGTCTCGATTTTTTTCTATATAACCGATTTCTGATAAAACGTGTAAGAATCTGAATAGAGTGGGTTTTGATAATTTAACCAAAGGTGCAAGTTCATCCAAGTTGAGATTTGGATTAACTGAAAGCGTCTCTAAAATTTTCATTGTTCTATATGTTGAATTAGAATCTAAAGATTCTTCATTTATTTCTTTTTGTTTATTATTTGGCATATTGACTCCTTTTAATAAATTATTGTTGATTTTTAAATATATAAATAATAGAAAACAATTTTGGAATTAAGTCAATGCGTAAGAGTTTTACTAATTTGCTTTAAATAAAACAAATTTTTTATCATTGGAGACTCCAATTCCGTAAATATAATTCAGATGGTCGGAAATGTCTCTTGCAGTCATTCTTTTTGCGTATATTAAAATTACTTTACCTTCAATATTCCAAACATCTTTTTGGTACTTTTTTACTGCTACGGTTCATAGTTTCCGTTACGGTCTCCAGATATATTTATCTCAACATCTCCGTAGGATAGAGCAGGACATCTCTCCAAAGATAATCCTTGCTGCCTTTAACATTGGCGGGGACGTCACAGCACTGCGACGTCCCTGTCATTTAAGAGTTACACATTATCAACTGCACCGTTTGGCTTCTTGAAGCTATTTCAATCTCCACTTCGCACTCTGACTCTGCATATCAATCATATGAGCGTAGAAGCCGTGCTTCTTCTCAAGAACCTCAGGCTTCCCTTCCTCAACGATACGCCCCTTGTCCAGAACTATGATGTTATCAGCCTGGGCTATGGTGCGCATTCGATGAGCGATTATCATCACCGTCTTGTCTTTGACCAGATGCCCCAGAGCCTTCTGCACCTCGCTTTCGTTCTCCACGTCCAAGCTTGCCGTGGCCTCATCCAGCAGAATAACCGGAGCATCCTTCAAGAATGCCCTGGCAATTGATATCCTCTGCCTTTCACCGCCTGAAAGCCTGGCTCCGTTCTCTCCAATACGAGTTCCGTATCCATCCGGCAGATTCCGCACAAACTCATCGCATCGGGCAGCTCTGGCCGCCTCAATCACCTCTTCATCGGTGGCGTTCTTGCGACCCAGCCGGATGTTCTCCATCACGGTGTCATTGAACAGCACGACATCCTGGAAAACAATTGAATAATAGCTCAGCAAAGTTTCAGGGTCAGCCTTGCTGATATCAAGACCCCCCAAGGTGATTTTTCCGCCATCAATGTCCCAGAATCGCGCCGCAAGCTTGGAAATCGTTGACTTACCGCTTCCGGAAGGGCCTATAAGAGCTGTAACCTCACCCTGCTTCGCAATGAAGGATACATCCTCTATTACGCTCTCTCCTTCCTGATAGGCGAAATTCACATGGTCAAAGACTATATCGAACTTCTTTGGGGCAAAATCAGCCGTTCCTTCCTGAATCTTCTCTTCCTGTATGGCACGCATCCGCTCAATTTTGAGCTGAGTGGCGAATGTGACGGCGATAAACTCCATGACAGTTTCGACAGGATCATACATTCGAGCGGCAGCGAACATGAACCCCAGGAAATAGAGAAAGTTAAGCTCCCCTTTCCGCATCAGAAACACTCCGGTCAGAACCGCCGTAGCGATTCCTATATGAATGAAAGCCTGAGCCGATGAAATGAAAGAGCCGGTGACCAGTTCAGCCCGCAGGGATTTGCCTATGCTGGCCTTGACCTTATCTCTAAGCTCCCCATCGTACCTTTCGGCAATTCCAAAGGTCTTTATATCCTGGACATGCTCGATTCCCTCCTGAATCTTGTCCGTCACCGCCCTCTTGTACTCTATGTTGACCCTTCCATGTTTGTCCTGAAGTCTCTTGGAGCCAAATGTCAGAGCAAGCGCAATCGGAACAACCCACAAAATCGCAAGCCCCATCTTCCAGTTAGCGACAATGAGCATTGCTCCGATAAGCGCGACTGAGAACGAAACGGAAAACGCAAGCGGCACGAAATGGGAGAACATCTGCTCCAGCACCGCTTCATCGGCAATAAGCGTGGTCGTAAGGTCGCTGGCATCCTTTCTGCCAAAATAAGAAAGAGGAAGCCTTCTAAGCCGCTCGGCAAGCGCAATCCTTCTGTTAGCCCCTTCGCTGAAGACGGTGATATAAAGCGCCGCATACTGGAAATAGTGCAGTACCCACAAAAGCAGCAGAACGCCAGCGGCGGTAATCATGCTTATTGGAAGCAACCCAATCACACTCTGTCCGCTCTCAATCAGGGGAATCATGCGGGAAATCACCCACATTATAAGGAAAACAGGAGCCATCAGCGCAATATTGCATAATACGCTCCAGACCGTAGCTTGAATCAACCCTTTCGCCCCAACCTCTGAAAGGGCGAATTTTCTCATCAGTCTTTTCATCAGCCTTTTCTTCATGCTATTCCCTCCGATGTTATTCTCCACTGAGCCGCTGACTGGTAATCATCCCACATCTTCCTGTACAGCCCGTTGAGGGACAGAAGCTCCTCGTGCGTGCCGCGCTCCGTTATCCGACCCCTGTCCACAACAAGAATCTGATCGGAGTTCTGGATTGTCGGAAGCCTGTGAGCAATCATTATCACAGTCTTACCCTTTGTGATTTTAGAAATGGTTTTCTGTATCACCAGTTCGTTGTCAGGGTCCGCGTATGCGGTAGCCTCATCAAGCACTATAACCGGCGCGTCTTTAAGAAGAACGCGGGCAAGAGCTATTCTTTGAACTTCCCCTCCTGACAGATAGGTTCCATGAGAGCCAATCTTCGTGTCGATGCCTTCAGGAAGCCTGGTGATAAAATCATCGCAGCTTGCGGCCTTCAAGGCGGCATTCAGCTCCTTATCAGTCGCATCAGGCTTGCCAATCAGAAGATTCTCCCGAATGGACATCTTGAACAGACTGGAGCTTTGGAAGACAAACGAAACCCTCTTCATAAGCTGCTCAAGCCCTATCTCCCTCACATCGTTCGAGCCAAGCGACACCTTGCCGCCCGTCACATCGTAGAAACGAGGAATCAGACTTGCTGCTGTTGTCTTGCCTCCACCGGAGGAGCCAACCAGAGCCGTCACCTTGCCTTCTCCTGCCGACAATGTGACATCGGAAAGGACTTCTCTCTCCGTTTCTGAATATCTGAAATTAACAGCCTCGAACTCAACCCCGTTTCCCTTTGTGTTCATAATTCCGCCATTATCAGGTTGAACCGGCACAGACTCAATCTTATCAAGCTTTATGACAGCCTCAGTGGCATCCAACACAGCCTGTTGAGCGTACATGACCTTGTTTATAGTTCCGCCGCAGGCAGGGGCAAAAAGCGCATAGAAGATGAAGTTTGACAGCACCTCCCAGCCGCTGGAGCTGCCATAGGCGGCGAGCAGAATCGCAATCGGGATAAGCAGGAAGAACGCTCCATTGATAAAAGTCAGGAAAAAAGTCTGCCCTGTGCGGCAGGCCATCGCGTAATCTTTTGCCATATCACCGCATTCGGTTATGGCCTTGTGGAAGGAACGGAATGAATGTATTGTCTGCTGGAACGTCTTGACAACGGGTATTCCCCTCACGTATTCCACCGCCTCTCCGCTTATCTTCTCATTTGCCTCCTGCCAGCGTCTATAGAAACCGGCATTTTTCCCGCTCATCATTGATATCAAAGTAATCATAGAAAGAGCCATCATGAGAATGCACGCCAGCCCCATTCTCCAGTCAAAGAAGAACAGCAGCGCCACGGCTACAATAGGGGTTACAAACGAAGCCGTAGTGTCGGCAAGCTTGTGGGCAAGTAAATCTTCTGTCAAAGACGCGTTCTCATCAATTATCTTCCTCAAAGCGCCGCTTTCCTTGTTTGTGAAATATCCAAGCGGCAGCTTCAATAGATGCCTCATGCCGGACAGACGCATGTTCCCGGCGATGTTGAACGCCGCATAATGGGTCAGCATCAGCGCGCAGAAGTACAAAACAGCGTGGATTGCAGTAAAAAGCACAGCCATCCAGCCATCATGAACCATCTGAGCATAATCAATGCCGGAAGACCCCGGTATCAGCGCCTCATGCACTATCTTCCATATAAAATAGTACGGCACCAAGACAAGCACTGCGGAAATTCCCGCCAGCACGCACCCGGTCAGCGTGAAACGCTCGTACCCCTCTCCATAGGATAGAAGCCGGCTGAACACCCCCTGCTTCTTCTTATTTCTATTCTTCATATAACCCTCCGAAATAGTTTCTCGACAAAATGTTTTCAAATGTCCAGGCGCCTGTTCATGCGCTCTATCGTTGATACCTTCGTAACTTTCAAGGCTTCTGCCTCCCAATCTCAGTATGCCGACATGGAAGCCACGGCGAAACCCAGCGAGATTGCCAGAATCAGATAATCGAAGACCCCCATGCCAACCTTTGTCAGGCAGGTTCTTCTGGTTTTTGCGCCCAAGCCTCTTGAAAGAGAGGCCACGGAAATCTCATCGGCTATCAGCGCTGAATTTGCCAGCAACGGAACCAGCGTATACTCAAACACCTGAGCAGGCCGCGCAATCAAATTCCGCAGATTCAGCGAGATTCCCCGCAGCCTCATTGCGTTCTGGATTGAGTTCCATTCCTCGCCCATCGTTGGAAAGAAGCGGAACATAACCGAAAATGGAATCTTTATCTTGTCAGGCAGATGCATCCTGTCAAACGCCGCCAGGAATTCGGAAACCCTGGTGGTCTGTATAAGCAGGGTGAACACCATGAAAAGGGGAAAGAACATTCTCACGAACACCACAATGCCTCCCAGCATAAACACGATAGGAGATGTTAATCGCTGCACAACACAGATATCCAGGGCAACCAACGCGCCGAACCACAGACAAAAGCGCATAGCAACTGCATACAACCCTCCGTTGAGCAGCAGGAGCAAGGCAAAGGCAAACGAGCCTGCCTGCCAGGCAAGCCTCATCTCATGTAGAACGGTGAAGCTTACGATGAAAAGCATCATCAGCTTCGTTCTGGGGTCAACCCAGAGAAAACCGCTTTTCCTGAAAGACAGCGAATCGAACATCAGACGATTCCGGCTTTCTCAAAATGCTTCTTCACAAGCTTCGAGCCAACCGAGCCGCCTATAAGGCCGCCCAAAAGCCCCAGAGCCAGCAGCACAAGCAGGAACCAGGGCGGGGTCATGCTGTCCAGCTTGTCGGCAAACTCCTGCCCTCTGTAGGCAACGCAGGCCTGAAGCATCTTTTCCCTTGCGAAGAACAGCGCAAGGAAAGGACCCACCGTGTCACAGGCAAATACAACATAGCTTGCAAGTACTCCACCTCTGGAGTAACCCGTGCTTCTCAGAATTATTTCTGCAATGATTCCCAGAACAAGCACATACACCAGAACAAGAATTGATGTGGATGTCATGATGAGCCCTGCCAGCACAGCAAGTATCATAACCGCTCCCATCTTGGGAACCTTTGCAATATAAAGCATATATACAGACCCGGCGATTATCCCGGCAACAAGCGGAGCAAGCACATAAGTGACAGCCGCCATCCCCAGAACAGAGACAGTCAAGACAATAATAGCGACATACAGCGCGGCGAAAACGCCTGCCAGAACAAGATCCTTTGTTTCCAACTTTCTTTTTTCCATATTGGACATTCTCCTTATCTATTACCCAAAATTTTCAAGAATTTCATTTGACAGAACATCAAGCAATCTTCTTTTAGTGCCGTCATTCAACTCATAATTCGCATATTCCCTTCCTTTCTCAAGATGAAGCACATGGTCGCAGCATTCCATTACAAGCTCAAGGTCATGGGTTATGACAAATACTGTCTTCCCCAGTTCACGAAGTTTCCTTATGCTACCGGCAACCTCGCGCATATGTCTCAGATCAAGCCCGCTTGTAGGCTCGTCAAACAAGATGAAATCCTTATCCGCCGCAAGCGCGCTGGCTATCGCAACCCTCTGCTTCTGCCCGCCTGACAGGGAAAGCGGATGCCTTTTTCTGAGCGAAACAAGATTCAAGCGCTCCAGAATCTCTTCAAGCCTATTTCTCCGTTCTTCCTCGCCAAGCCTATTTCTCCCGCGCTCATCACTCATGCTCAGCAGAATCTCCTTCTCTACGCTGTCGGTAAAAAGCTGGTGACCCGCCTCCTGCAAGACAAGGTAGCTTCTTCTGAGCCTGTGCTTTCCCGCCAGCGTCGAACCTTCGAATTCAACAATCCCCTTGAAGCTCTTTGCCAGACCGCAGAAACAGTTTGCGAAAGTCGTCTTGCCAGCGCCGTTATGTCCAATTACCGCTATCACCCTGCCGGCGGGAAGCCTGACATCATCAAGCGATATTCCATGCTCCTTGTCCTTATAACGGTAGAAGAACCGCTCCAGAACAATACCGCCTGATGTTGGCGTATCGGAGAAAGAAGGCGCGGGGGAATCGGCAGCCGTCATACGCATATCATCAAGCCTGATGGCAAACAGCTCATCAAGGCTGAAAGGACGAAGCCCCAGCCTCTGCGTCTGCTCAAACCCCATGTGTCTGATGTCGGCAGAGAGGTATTGTCCGGCAATCCTACCGCCGTCCATCACAAGCATCCTGTCGGCCAGCTCCCGCAGGTAATAAAGCCGATGCTCCGCTATTATCAATGTCCTGCCTTCCTGCTTCCATTGGAGCAAAACCCTCTTCAATTCTTCTATTGAGGCACCGTCAAGATTAGACGATGGCTCATCTAGCACAATTACCCTGGAATCAGTCATCGCAACCTCGGCGCAGGCTATCTTCTGCTTCTCACCGCCCGAAAGCTCAAATATACTGCGATTCATCAGCCCTTCTATCCCCATACGTGCGACAACAGCATTCATCCGCTTGATTATCTCCGCTTCCGGCAGACCCTGGTTCTCACAGGCAAAAGCTACCTCGCTGGTCGTATCCACATTAAAGAACTGGGTGCGCGGATTCTGGAATACGCTTCCCACAATCCTGGCGGTTTCATATATCTCCTGCTGTGAAGGGTCTGCCCCGTCCACGCAAATGTCCCCGCTCAGGGCACCTTCGTAGAAATGAGGAACAAGACCGTTGATAGTCCTTATCACAGTGGTCTTGCCACAGCCGGAATCCCCGGCGATGACTGCGCATTCCCCCTCCCGAATATTCACATCAATGCCGTCAAGACTGCCGGATTCCGCATTCCTGTACGTAAAGGCCACATTGCTAAGTTCAATCATTTCCCGCACTCCGTAAAACGTCTTTCGGATAATTGACTATATTCCTGCAAAGCAAAAAGATATCAGGATTCTTTTGGTTAGTCTCATCTAACCCGTAATGCAAAAAAATATTCATTTCCCCGACTGCCTCTCCCGACATCGCCTCACCCGCCTTATCTTCATCGCCCTTGGCCAATCAATCATCTTACTGGCAATCTCGCAATGATGCTTCATCTCCTCCCATGTCATCTCATGGGCGAACGGCTCGCAGAACAGCTCCCAATATGAGGATATAATCACATGGAATTCTTTCTTGTCGACATCCTGTCTTGCCAGTCCGCGCCTCTGCGCCTCCTGAAGATAGCGGTAATCATTTTCCATCATCTTGACAGCAAGCTCATGTCGGAAATTGGAATATGCAGATCCCGCCGAACCTCTCACCAATATCGTGAATTCATCCCGCACGCTTTCAAGAAACCGGAACCACTCAAGCATACATTTCTCCACAGAGAAAAACGGCGCAAGCAGCTCCTCATCAGACATGCCGGCAGTATCCTGCTCTAAAGCCTTCCTGGAAATATCATTCAGAAGTTCCACAGCATCGCTTACTACCGCGGAAAACAAATCAGCCTTGCTTTTGTATCTCTTGTAAAGGGCGCCGGTCGTCACCCCGGCTCTGCGGCATATCTCATGGACGGAGCTATCAAGGTAGCCCTTCTCCAGAAATTCCTCCCTGGCGCTTTTAAGCAGCAAAGGATCAATACTGACATCTCTGACCGACATATGGCAAACATTTCCTTATCCGCCCCATCTCGCCAAGCTTCCATCCGGGTAATGCCGTGAATGGCGGCATGGAGTAACACTGATAATTGAATTATCGGCATAATAGCCGTAGATGGAAAACATGTCAATACTGTGCATCAAATCACGCGAAATCTAACTCGAAATAAATTCGTAACAATAAAAACCGGAGAGGAATATGGGTTTAACAATGAAAGAGAAGAATTGTTGCAAGGTATACCAAAGGCAGCAAAACAGCCAAACTTTAAATTGCATCACAACCTGACCGCAAGGATGCCGGAGACGGGACTCGGACCCGTACACCATCGCTGACACCAGATTTTGAGTCTGACGCGTCTACCATTCCGCCACTCCGGCATTTCCGTAAAAGTCTTGATTAACTTACCATAGCGCAAAGTTCAGTGTCAATCAGTGCGCCTAAATTACAGGATTCTCAAGCTTGCCAAGCCCTTCGATTTCACAGCGGAAAACATCTCCGGGTTTAAGAAAAGCGTCAGGACTTTCTTTGGCAACCGCAACGCCTGAAGGGGTGCCCGTTGCTATTACATCGCCCCTGAAAAGCGTCATGCCTTGATTCAGGTCACGGATGATATCGAAAATGCCGCGCCTGAGAAGCGATGTCCTGGAGTCCTGCATAAGGACATCATTCTTATAGCCTCGCACATACAGGTCATAAGGATTATTAAACTCATCAAGAGTGGCAATAACAGGCCCCATTCCGCAGTAAGTATCAAGGCTTTTACCCAGGAACCACTGCTTGTACTTCCGCTGAAAAGCCCGTGAAGAGAAATCGTTGACAATGGTAAACCCGAAAATAGCCGAAGCGTCTATTTCGGAGCCCGGCTCAAGGTCCTTGCCTATGATAACACCAAGCTCCGTTTCATAGTCACATTCAGGGTCAAGGTCGGGACGGCTCTTAAGGCACTGCCCGTCTCCTATACAATTATGGACACGCTTTAAAAAGTATGCAGATTCATCCTTTTGCACGGAAATCCGCATTTTCTCCCGTACCTCATCCGCATGGCTCCAGTAGTTTACCCCAACGCAAAGCACGCACATATCGTGGGTAAACGGGCTCAAAAGTTTAACAGAGCTAAGTGGTACGGGAGCTGAAGAACGGCATATTTCTTCTTCAGAGAGAAGGCTACCGTACCTGACATACGTGTACAAATCAGGCTCTTTTCCCCTTATTTCAAAGACGGAAGAGCCTTTAAGTATCCCGTATCTGTTTTTATTGCCTGAAACATAGGACAAGTATCTCATGGTTGCCTTCCGATATAGGCAAGAATACCGCCGTCAACATAGAGAATCTGCCCGTTTACAAAATCTGAAGCCTCTGAAGCCAGAAACAAAGCAGGTCCCTGAAGGTCTTCAGCAGTACCCCACCTTTCAGCCGGAGTTTTCGCAACAATGAAACTGTCAAAAGGATGCCTGCTGCCGTCCGGCTGACGCTCTCTGAGAGGCGCAGTCTGAGGTGTTGCAATGTAGCCGGGACCTATACCGTTGCACTGGATGTTATACTTGCCGTATTCCGAGCAGATATTTCTTGTAAGCATCTTAAGACCGCCCTTTGCAGCGGCATAAGCGCTTACCGTTTCACGGCCAAGTTCGCTCATCATTGAACATATGTTGATTATCTTGCCTCTTTTCTTTTCTATCATTGCAGGAAGAACTGCCTTTGAAACAATAAAAGCGGAGTTAAGGTCAATATCAACTACCTGTCTGAAATCTTCGACCGACATATCTATCATGGGAATCCTCTTGATGATTCCGGCATTGTTGACAAGGATATCTACGGTCTGTCCAAAATCCTTTTCCATTTCAGAAAGAGTATTGTGCACCTGTTTTTCATCCGTTACGTCACAGATATAACCGCGGACAGCTTTAACTCCGTCTTTTTTATAGTTCGCAAGCGCTTTTTCAAGCCCATCCCGATGCCTGCAGTTAAAAGCTATCCCGGCTCCGGCCTTAGCGTAGCACAGAGCAATTGCATACCCTATTCCATAGGAAGCGCCTGTAACCCATGCAAGCTTTCCTTTCAAACTAAACTGATTTAAGTATTTTTCCATTATATCCCCCTTACGGAATTAAACATGTCCCAATATCCTTGAGACAGTATCACAACTTTGCCTTACCTTGGCTGACAGACCGTCAAGAGAAGCTTTATCAAACCTGAATACAGGCTTTGAAACACTCATTGCGGCTACAGTTTCATCATAACCGTTCACAATGGAAGCCGCAAGGCAGAATATTCCCTCTTCATGCTCTTCATTATCAACAGAAAAGCCCTGTTTTCTTACTCTTGAAAGCTCTGCTTTAAGTTGTATCGGCTTTCCTTTTTAAGTATATAGACTGCTCTGTTGCTTTCAAGAATCCCGATATGAACGGTTTCACCCGTTTCATCGCTTAGGGTTGCGGCTATCGGATTTGCCGCATCAAGGATATCTAAATGGCTCAGCGCCCTTGAACCTATTGTAAACATTCTCAGTGTAAGGCTGTAACGGTCATAACTGTCCCTGTTAACATAGCCCTGCTCGATAAGGCTTGAAAGAATCCGCAGCGCGGTGGCCTTCGGAAGCCCCGTCCGCATGGAAACGGCCTCCAGGTTATGAGGGGGCTTAGGGGAGCTTTTTTCCGCTTCAAATTACTTCAAAATGTCTTATTTTTCCTATATTTTACACGATTTTCCATTATTTGCAATCAAAAAAGCTCAGAAAATTTCAGAAAAATACATTTTTTACTTAATGTTTTTCCTCAATAGCAGAGGGTGGAACTATAGTAGCTTTCCGTTCAAAATTCTGGTTTTTCGCAAGTGAAATTTTTAAAATTGTAATACGAACGATGATTAGTTTTAACAAATTCGACCGTCGGGTTTTGGCGAAAAACCCGGCGGCTGCTACTCAAATTTGGAAATATTTTAAGTAAAAATGTACCACTTTGTGTTGACTATTTGTAAACTCCATCAAATATGAAATAGTTTACAAGTCTTCCAATAGAAAGCTAAATCATACCATCCTTCATCATCAATATATTTGGGGTAATTAGATAACTCAACTCTAAATTCTTTAATCATTTGATTAAATTTCTTTTTCATCCAAGTATGTTTTTTTCTAAGTTTAATTGTTTCTACATTTAGAGGAAGAGTTTTTATTAGTTGAATATTTTCATCGATTATTTCGCGAAGCTGTTCACAGTAGTTATGTTTTTCACAAGGGTATTCTAATTCTTTTACAACATTTGAAAAATAGTTAATATAAAAAAACTTATCCTTGTCTTGTAGAACTATTGTATTTAAATATTATATAACATCTTCATTATCAGCTTGTGGACCTTTATGCTTAAAAATTTGTTTTATAACATCATTATCAATAATTATCCTAGGATAAACTGCTGTTTTACTTTCTAAAGAATAAGCTTTATTCATTGCAGGGCCAAATAACATTTTATCAGTATGCACAACTTTTCCATAAGTAATACCACCTCTAAAAAGAATTCCATACTGAATACCAGTAATTAACAAATAATGAATATAATCTAAAAGTAAAAGAATAACATCTTGCTGTTCTGCTTTTACGGAAAATACAATTGAATCAGAAAAATGTGTTACGATTCTTGTACAAGTATCAGGTAAATCACTCCATCTTTTTTCGCTACAAAATTCTCTTTCAATTTCATCAAAAAAATCATTTAACTTTTGTGTATTATCTTCTATCTCATTTTCATTTTTATCAAATGTATGATTAATTAAATCTTTGAAACCTAAAATATCAACAAAAGCGACAGCTCTATTTTCATACAACATTTTATAATCCTATTTTACATTAATAATACTGTTCCACATATCCATAAGCCTTTTCGAACAAATCATTATCTTTAATCTTATACTTAACGTTAATGATACTTCTTAAAGACCTGCGTACTTCTTTTTGACCTGTTGTTGTATTTTGCCAGCCGTCGAATCTGACAATTTTTACGATGCTGTCTATATCTTCAACGATGCGTTCAACAACAACGGGAGTCTTTGCATTTTTAACACCTTCAAATAGTTCTGTTAATACTGCTTTGCCTTTGTCAATTTCGTCTACCGGAACATATTGTTTTTCTGCTGCAGTAGCCTCTTTTGCTAATTGTAAAAGAGCTTTCAAGAACTCAATGCTGGTAATAAGCTGCTGTTCATGCTTAGTTTTCAAATCTTCAAGCTTTTCTCCAAGCTTAATAAACTTAGGGTCGTCGGTGTATTTTTTAATCTTAGCAATCAAATCAATTTCAATTTTCTTAGTTTTTCCTGCCATAATATCAGGATTGGTAATAAAGAAATCTACCAGGTCAGGACTCAATTCAATAATATCGTCTTCTGTTGCTTCTTTTGCATTATCAACTGTTAGATTATCATGAACCAGTTCCATGGTTTTTGGACCAAATGCAGTCCCAATTAAGGCACCTGTATTATCAACGGGCTTTACTGATTCATAAACAGAAGAAAGCCAGATGTAATCTTTCTTAAACTTATTCAAACAAGGGTCTGGAGACAAAGCTTCCCAGGCTCTTGCAAGAACTCTAAAATCAGCTGTAAATTTATCTTTAATTTCATCTGTAGGAATTGCTTCCTGTGCTGCCTGTAATCCTTCAAAGCCTTCTACAGTCCTATCAACACCTAAAAAATAATCCAGACATTTTTTTACAAGATTAGGAAGTTCATCTTTTACAGCTTCAATGTTTGTAATGACCTGCCGCATTGACTGATCATCAAAGTTTAATGCTTTTGCAATGTTATCAAAAATACCAATATAATCAACAACAAGACCATGTGTTTTTCTTATATCTGCAACGCGGTTTACACGACAAATTGCCTGTAATAAAGTATGGTCTTTTAAAGGTTTATCAAGATACATGACCTGTAAATTTGGAGCATCAAATCCGGTAAGAAGTTTTGCAGTAACAATAATCAACTGCAATGGATTGTTCTGGTCCCGGAACTCATCTAAAACACTAGCTTCCTGGTCACGGTCGCGGCGATACGCTTTATATCTGTCGGCTTTATCGTTATTGGTGTCCATAACAATAGTTGTTGCTTCTGGCCCCATAAGAATATCAAGCTCCTGTTTATATTTAAGACAGCATTCACGGTCATAAACAACAATCATTCCCTTAAATCCATTAGGTTTAATCTTTGTTCTAAAATGCTTTTCGATATGAACACAAACTTTATGTATTCGCTCCTGATCATACATAATGGCTTTCATATTTACGCGGCTAGAAAGTTCTGCCTTTTCTTTTTCTGTTAAATCTTTTGTAAGTTCGTCAAACTCGGCATCAATCTTTTCTTTATCAACATGAAGTTCAACAGGAACCGGTTCAAAGTTCAGTGGCAAAGTAGCATTATCACGAATTGAATCACTGAATGAATACTTACTCATATATCCGCTTTTGTCTTCAATTGCACCGAATGTTCGGAATGTGTTTTTATCAAGACGGTTAATTGGAGTTCCTGTTAAACTAAAGAAGAATGCATTAGGAAGAGCAAGCCTCATTTTTTCACCAAGGTCGCCTTCCTGAGTTCTATGCGCTTCATCTACCATAACAATGATATTGTCGCGGGTATTTAGTGTTTCAGTTACATCACCAAAACGGAAAATTGTTGTAATAAGAATTTTCCGTAAATCTGAGCGGAAAAATTTGATTAGCTCTTCTTTGGTTCCGGCACTATCAAGGTTCGGAATATCAGCTGCATTAAAGTCACCAGTAATCTGTGTTTCCAAACTTATGCGGTCATCAACAACTACAACGGTAGGATTTTTTAATTGCGGAATCATACGAAGTTTCTGCGCCGCAAAAATCATAAGCAAAGATTTTCCAGAACCCTGAAAATACCAGATAAGTCCTTTTTGGGGATAACCGGCTTTTACGCGTTCAATAATAAGATTTGCACCTTCAAACTGTTGGTAACGACAGACAATCTTATAAAGCCGCTTCTTTTTATCAGTTGCAAACAAAGAGAAGAACTGAAAGATATCCATAATATGTTCTGGTGTAAGCATATCTGCTACATCAATTTCTACATCTTTTAATGTACCTTCGGTTTTATGGGTTACAGTATACCATGGACCCCATTTACTAAGTGGAGCATTAATAGCACCATAGCGGAATGTTTTTCCCTCAGAAGCAAAATTAAACACATTGGTACAGAACATTTGCGGAGCAGTTTTTTCATAATCCTGAATATCCTGCGCACCATCTAGCCAGGTAATTGCCTAGCGAACATGGGTTTTAAGTTCGCCTATAACAAGCGGAAATCCGTTTACAAGAAGGACTATATCAAATCGTTTGCCGTCTTTTTCCATAGGATAAACCCATTGGTTTGTTACGACATACTCATTCTTTGCAAGTTCTTCTTCGGTAATTGTTCCAAAGAAACGGATTGGTGTCATTCGTCCGTCTTTACCAAAAGGAAAAGAGTTTTCTTCAAAAATCAATTTTTTAAACTTTTCATTTTGGCTAACAAGATTATGTTCTTTTGTTGTATTAATTAATGAACGAAGTTTATAAATTACCTGATCAGCCCGGCTTGGGTCTTCTGCAATTTCTGGATTCAATCGGACAAGGGCGGATTTTACCATAGACTCTACAAGACCTTCATTCTGTTTACGCGGAAGTTCATCAGCGCTCATATAATGCCACCAGTTCTGCTGAAGCTTTGTAATTATCATCTGTTCAATTGTATTGTCTTCGTTAAACATAAGGTCATTCCTTTTATCCAGAACGTGTTAAACTATTTTAGTTTTTTATACACGTTCTTAATAACATGTACAAAAATTCAATTTTTTATAACATATTCCGGAGCTTATGTTGAAAAAACACGTATTCTTCAACACATTATCGCAGACGTGTTGAAAATTTTCAATTTTTTCAACACGTTATTTATATAAATCAGCCTGATTAATAAACAATTCAGCCAATCTGTCATTCATATAATAATTAGTTTTTCCAATTTTGATTTTAGAAAGCAAGCCTAATTCAACAATATCATCAAGATATTTTGCTGCAGTAAAACGACTTACCTGTAAATCTCGTTCCATGTATTCAATTTTTGTATTATGGATGATTAAATAAATTATTTAAGAGTTCATGACTATATTTGATTCCAAACTTATCTCGAATCTTAATCTTATAATCATCCATTAAAATCTTAATATTTTGAATAAGAATTACAGTTTCTTTTGCAGTTTGTTCAATGCCTTTTAGCATAAACATAATCCAGTTTTGCCAGTCCTGCTGATTATTGCCCTCATTATCACGAATGTGCTGAATCAGAGCATAGTAATCACCTTTATTATGTGTGATATAACGGCTTAAATACAAAATAGGAAGATCCAGTAAATCATTAGTTACAAGATATAGAACACTGATTATTCTTCCAGTGCGGCCATTTCCATCATAAAACGGATGTATACTTTCAAACTGATGATGAATAATTGCAAGCTTTATAAGAGGATCTAAATCGCAAAATCCTGAATCATTAATGTTTATAAACTTTTCTAAATTTGTCATGCATTGTTCAATTTCTTCTTTTGTCTGTGGTGGAGTATAAACTACTTCATCTTTACCATTTTTGAGCTGTGTTCCTGGTAAGGCTCTGAATCCTGCACGATTTTCTTCAAGCTCCTGTTGAATCTGTTTGATAACAGAATTGGTAAGAAGCTTATTTTCACGGACAAGCTTAAAACCTGCATGCATTGCCTGTCTGTAACGCAATACTTCCTTTGCGGCAGCTTTCTCAACACTCTTTTTTATATCATCTATTTCAGAATCAGTTTTATAAAGGTCATCTTGTGTAGTTACAATGTTTTCGATTTCAGAACTGTCTTTAGCTTCTTGTAAAACAAGTGTATTTAAAAGGATGTTTTCATTTGGAATTGTTTTTGCTACACCCTTTAGTTCTGCCAATGCCCGGCTTGCATTACTCAGCTGTTTAAGAATCTCTTTTGTTTCAAGTTCCATTTTTAATGGAAGCTCAGGAATATTGTAAGATGAAGTCATTTTGTCCTCCAATAGTTATATATCTCTAATCCAAAAATCAGTTAGATCTTTACCTTTATTTTTATATTCGTCTTCAAGAATAGGTTTCAAATAATGTTCTATATCATTCCAGCTCATTCCTGCTTTAAATCCTTTTTCGTTATCAATAAACTGAGCGTCTAGATTCTGATCATACAAACATTCACATGTACGTCTTGGAAAACTAGCTATTGTTGAATCAAAAAATGAACTATGAACTTCATAATGATGTGAATGTATAAATGGAGACCATGTATCTGCTAGTTCATTTTCAGATTTTATATCAATTATTTCAGTTTGCTCAAAAGCTCTATTCTCAGGATCACCCCATGCTTTTTTTAATAATTTTATAGCTTCAACATCTGAAGGTGGAGCTCCATATCCAAAAACAGTAATTATAAAAGCAACAGATAATGCTTTTTCTATAATATTCCATTCGTCTTTTATTAATATATCAGCATTATAATCTTTATTTTTTATTGGATATAATAATTTAAGTGGAGCCAATTTCTGACGGCATATTGGGCAGTAATGGCCTATTGAGCCATAGACTTTATCTTCAATACATAAAGCAATTGCAACATTACCGTGTAAAAATACAATTTTAGGCAAATCCCTAGTAATTCTTTCACACCGTTGATATGCTTGCTGTAATAAAGGATCCCAATTAAAAGTTGCAATTAAATCCTTTTTTCTTAATGATAAAATTAGAAAATCATAAATAGTTGGCTCTGATGGTAATTGAAATTCAGAAAAGTAATCATAAATAGCTTTTTCTAATTTATGACAGGTTTCTGATAATTCTGGTCTTTCATAAATCTCACAAAAGATATCTTCAAGATTCTTAGATTTTGTTTTTAATTTTATTCCATCTAGTAAATATTCTGTATTTGTTTTTTGGAAAAAATCATCCATTACACTGATTTTCTTTCCATTTGCATCACCATTAGGAATTGTTGCAACAGAAGCACCAGCTCCGAGAATAACTACATGAGGTCTGTTTTTCATTATATGCTCGAACTTTTTTGCTTCTTCTTGTGTCAATTAGAATCTCCAAGATTTTCTGCGATGATTTTTTTGTACAGTTTTGTAAGCGAATATAACGAGGCCTGCACTGCGGCTTTTGATTCTTCGGATTTTTGAACGAATGTGGAGAAATCGTTTTGAATTGTTAAAGATGGTAATGGAATAGATATATTACCTAAGACATCGATAGGAATACCTTTTATTGTTGCACCTCTTTTTTGTGTATTAAAATAGTCTTTCTTCATAGCAAGAACATTTTTTAGGTAAAGAAGATTAACTTTTGTTTTATCTATTTCTGTTAATGCCAAAATATCCTGATTAGTACACATATCACAATTTGTAATAGATGTTTTTCCAACTCCAACCCTATTGCCAAATAAAAGAGTTCCTTTTTTGATAAGATGTGTTGCATTTTTTTCAATACCTAATTTTGTAAGAAAATCTTTTGCAGAAGTTTCATCGATGTAGTTTGGTCCTAAAGCAACTGTACTTATCCAAGGTATATCTCCGCCATAGTATTCTGGATGTTTTGTATCAGGAGTTCCACCACTTACAATTTTACAAAGCATATTTATTTTTTCTTTGTTGATGTTATTACTATTAGTAATCATCTCCACGAACTTTGCTTTTACCATTTCGTCGGTTTTGGCAAGAAGTTTTTTGTAGCTTTCCATGGTGGCAACAATTGACCACAGAGCCCCAGCAAGTTTCTTTTGTTCTGATAGCGGGGGAATGGTGAATTTTAGTTCTTTTAAGTCCCGCCAGTTGATAGTTGGTGAAAGAGAGCCTACAGAAATTTTAATTGTAGCATCAAGAAAATAGTCAGAAGCAATAAACAAAGGAAAGAAGTCTTTGTCGATTACATTTTCTTTTGGTCTTAAAACCATTCCATGTACAGAAAAAATTCCGTCAAATGGTGCTATTGCAACTTTCTTTTGATATGCTCGTCGCTTGCCAAAAAGCACATCACCTTTTTTCATAATTAGCTTTTCGCCGATAGGTGCAACCTCAGAACCAAATCTGCTTACTGTAAAAGTTCCTGAATCAAGATGCTCCAAGCCTAAATAATGAAACTTATCTTCTTCAACAGGCTTCTTTTTCTGGGTACTATTTATTGCTATATCTTCAAATCTATATTCTGCCATTGTTCATTCCTAAATCAGTTTTTCTAATTCATTCAGGCTTTCGTTCATTTTTGCTGATGTATCATTCCATTCGCTGTAACATTCTGTAAGCGTTTTATCATCTGTAATCAAATCATTTGAACTTTGCTTTACATAAAGCGGAATAGAAAGACTAAAATTATTTTTGGCAACTTCATAAATCGTTACAACTTTTGCGAAGTCTTCTACATTTGAATAGGCTGCATATGCGTCAGCAATTTTTTTAATGTGAGATTCTTCAAGATAACTTTCTGCGTTTTTTCTTGTGGCCTGGTTTACTGCATTTATAAAAAGAATATGTCCGTGTTTTGAAACTTCCTTGTTTTTTCTGCAAATAAGAATGCACGCTTCCATTGGGGAGTTATAAAAAAGATTTGCGTCAAGGCCTATTACACAGTCAATTAAATCGCTTTTTACAAGTTTTTCGCGGATTGTTTTTTCTTCATCACGGAATAAAATTCCATGTGGCAAAAGTACTGCGCAGCGGCCAGTATCATCTTTAAGACTTTTTAGAATATGCTGAATAAAGGCATAGTCGGCTCTTCCCTGTGGTGGTGTTCCTAAAAAGTTACGGCCATAACGGTCACTTTCAAAAGCATCTCTATCCCACTGCTTAATTGAATAAGGTGGATTTGCAAGGCAGATATCAAACTGCTTTAATTTGTTGCTTTCAAGAAAAGCGGGACTTCGCAATGCATCGTCATTTACAATGTCAAAATCTTTTACGCCATGAAGAAATAAATTCATTCTTCCAATTGCGGCAGTAAGAGCATTGATTTCCTGTCCGTAAAGACTTACGTTGCGCCATTCTTTTTTATTCTGCTGCAAGTATGCAATGGCACTTATAAGCATTCCGGCACTTCCACATGTGGGGTCGTAGATTGATTCGCCGCTTTGTGGTTTTAGGATTTCTGTCATTAAATGGACAACGGTTCTGTTTGTGTAGAATTCCTGTGCTGTGTGGCCTGAATCATCTGCAAACTGTTTTATAAGATATTCGTAGCCTTGCCCAAGTTCATCTTCCGGGCAATTTTCAAGACTTAAGGTTTTGCTTGAAAAATGTTCAATTAAGTCTTTTAAAAGGCGGTCAGGCAGACGGTTTTTATTTGTCCATGCTGCATCACCAAAAATGCCTTCAAGTTTTTCGGAGTTTGCATTTTCAATAGCCTTAAAAGCATCAACTAAAGCTTTGCCGATATTTTCTGACTTTGAACGAACGTCTTTCCAATGATATCCTTCTGGAATCATAAAGTTATGATATTCAGGAAGCAAGGCAAGTTCTGCATCTCCTTCTGTTTCTTCTAAGGCTTTTACTGTTTCTTCATCATAAACATCTGAAATGCGTTTGAAAAAGAGGATTGGATTTACATAACTTTTATACTCATCCTGATTTATAGGCCCGCGAAGAATATTGCACGCTTCGTAAAGGTGGTTGAATAATTGTTGACTAGTAGTTTGCCCTGTGTCTGTCATTTTTATTTACTCTGTTGTTCCTGTTAAACAATATTTTGCTGTTAAATCATATTTTTAAGTAATTTTGTTTGTTTTGTTGATGAGTTAACACACTGTATTATTCTATTATATCATACAGCTCAACATTTTTGTAGATGAAGGAGAGAATCCAAGCTAGCTTTGTCGTGTTCCACCGGCGAAACGGTGGCTGGGATGCAACGGCAGGAGTTGCTCGGAGGTACAGCAGAATGAAACGGGCTGTTGAAAATTGGAAAAAGCGGTTAGAGAAATGTTTCGCTTTTGTAGATTTTCAGGGATAGGGTGCGGGAAAGGTTGCCTTTCCTGCGGGGTAATCCAAAAGGGGCTTTTTTACCCCTGTGGCGAATGGAGGGGTGATAGTTTCTATCATCCCGTAATGATTACGGTTTGATAGAACCGTACTTATCGCCTGCGGCGACAAACACTGTGATTTTCTTTGAAAATCGGTTATTTTACAGAAAGCAAAATTTTTGGTTCTTCACGGAAAGTTCGGGGATAGCAGGATGAATTGAAAAAGAGAGCATGTGTGTTCTAAAGTTAAGATTGAACAAAAAAAACTAATAGGACAGACACATGCTCGTAGACAAAAATATCTCAATCCATCTTTCTTGCCAACAGTTTGAATGCAACAGTTTTGAAATAAGTGAAGAGAACTCGGTACTGAAGTTTGTAAGTAGCCGCAACAGCACTGAAGAAACATGTCCGTACTGCGGAGGCAGGGTACATGTTTACGACAGCGGAAGGATGATTCTCAAGGACATGCCCCTGTGGCACGGACTTCCGCTGAGCCTCGATGTGAATCATCACAGGTACAGATGCACGGTGTGCTGCAGGAGCTACAGAGAAGATGTCTGCATGAGATATCTGGAAACCAGAATCAAATACCGGGCTACTAGGTGGATTCGAGAACTTCTGAGATGGCATCTTCCAATTTCATCGGTTCATGAGATCACAGGCTTTCACTGGGACACCATAAGGAAGATTCATGAGTCTGTGATGGAGAAAGAACTTGATTGGAGACACAGAGAGCTACAGGACAAGGATTACAGGCCTGAATATCTGGCCATAGACGAGTTCGCGATTCAAAAGGGGCACAGGTACGCCACTTGTGTGATGGATTTGACCGAGGGAGATGTCATATGGGTTGGTAGGGGAAGATCCAAGGCGGATTTCGTAAGGTTCTTTGAAGAGACCAATCTGAATTATCTCTCTAAGGTGAAGGCAATTGCAATGGATATGAATGCCTCCTACAACATACTTGTACAGCAGAGGCTTCCGCATGCGGAGATAGTGTACGACCGCTATCATATGCAGGCACAGTATGGCAAGGATGTCCTAGGTGTGGTTAGGCTTCATGAGGCAAGGGATCACAGACGACAGTCAGGAGAACTCCTGCTGGCAGCAGCTCGGGAGGATAATCCGACACAACGCAGAATCCTGAAGGAAGAGGCAAAACAGCAGAGCCGTCTCTACTCATCACTCAAGAGCTCCAGATGGACACTGCTTGCAGACAATGAAAACCTCTCCCCGGAGAAGACAGATAAACTGAATGAGATACTGGACAGTCACAGTGACCTCGCCCTGTGCTATGCGATGAAGGAAGAGATGTGCAGTCTGTCCGAGCTGAAAGACCCCGACGAGGCGAGAAGGAGATGGACATCATGGTTCGAGGGAGCCAAGGCAAGTGGTATTCCCGCTTTGGTGAAGTTCGCGGAACTTAAGGAGAAGCGCATCGAAGGACTGATTGCCCATGCAAGACACAACATCAGTACAGGCAGGCTTGAGGGGTTCAACAACAAAATAAAAGTGGCTAAGAGAATCGGCTACGGCTACAGGAACGAGGATTACTTCTTCTCCTTAATCAGGTACATGTCAATCCCTGCCGTCAGATCTCAATCCCCGAGAAAAACGTGAAGAGCCAAATTTTTTGCCATTTAATTCTCCTGCACCGGTTCTTCAGCGTTCTTACAACGGAAAGACGGAAATCAGGCACACGGATATCTTAAACCTGTAAGCCCGCAGAGTCAATTTAAAATTAAACAATGTTTCATTTTACAAAAAAATTGCGAAATAAAAACCGGTCAGTTTTCTTTTCCGTTATTGTAAACCGTATCATGCCTTTTTGCGGTTTGCTCCAATACCGCTTCAAAACCCCTAAGCGCCGAAAAAGGAGCAAACTGAGCCGCCCTTCTTTCTATTGGCATGGGAATGCGGATTTTTGATGTATGGTGTTCAAGATTAATAATATCGGAATAATCCTTCATGCCCTGTGTCCTCCTATCTGATTGTTCCGCTCCGCCGCGGTTGCACCTTTTTCAAAATCCATGCCGCGCAGGATGGCATTTTTTCCGAACCTCTTTTTTATACCTATTACGGCAAGCATCCGGCGTTTTTCTCTAACGTCATGTGAATACGGCAATTTATCATCAACATCAAAAAGCTCGCCCTGTATGCGGAAGGAAGACTCCGAGCCCTCCGGGATAACATCACAGACGCAGAGGTTCAGCCTTTTTACCAGCAGCTTTCTGTTAACTGTTTTTCGGTACAGCTTCTCCGCAGCCGTACGTATCCTTGCTGCAGATGATGTATAGCAGTCAAAACGTTCAGAAGCGTGAACACTCCTGGGTACAGTTCTGCCGTACCGGTCTGTCAGGTACGGTCCGCTGTACATTTCGGATAATTTTGCATCATAGCCTGCGTACAGTTCCAGGCCGCAGGTCAAAAGTCCTTTGTCAAGAATATCAAAAGCAAGGCTGTCCGCCATTTCCTTAACTATGAGGCAGCCTTTTTCAAAGCTGTAGCCTTCTGAAAGAACCTGCCCCGTGCTAAGGCTGCTGCTTTGAGGCCTGTAGGCCTTTATCTGTTTTATCGTGCAGTTTTCCCAACCCCAGGCATGGTCTATGAGAATCTCCGCATTTATGCCAAAGAGGTCATAAAGGAGTTTTTCGTTCTCAATTGACATTCGGGCAACATCTCCCATTGTATCCATCCCGAAAGCCGCAAGGCGGCTGGAATAGCCGCGTCCCACGCGCCAGAAATCCGTTATGGGAGTATGACTCCAAAGGAGACGCCTGTAGGACATCTCATCAAGCTCCGCTATACGAACCCCGTCCTTATCCGGCGGGATGTGTTTGGCAACTATATCCATCGCGACCTTGCAGAGATACAGATTTGAGCCTATTCCCGCCGTAGCCGTAATGCCTGTCCTGTACAAAACATCCCTTATCATGGTCATTGCCAGCCCGCGGGCCGTCATTCCGTATAAATTAAGATAGCCTGAAACATCCATGAAAACTTCATCTACTGAATAAACATGTATATCATCGGCCGAAACATAGTTCAGATAGACATCGTAAATACGGGAGCTTATTTCCATATACATAGCCATATGAGGCGTAGCGACAATATAATCAAGCTCCAGAGACGGGTCTGAAGCAAGTTCCGAGGCTTTGAAGGATTTAGCTCTGAATCTGTGTCCCGGGGCATTTTTCAAGCGTTTTTCGTTTATTTCCCTTACAGCGCTTATTACCTGAAACAGGCGAGGACGGCCGGATATACCCATGGCTTTAAGCGAAGGCGTTACGGCAAGGCATATGGTTTTATCCGTACGGCTCTTATCAGCAACAACAAGATTTACATCCAGCGGCTCCAGATTAAGACGCCTGCATTCTACCGAGGCATAGAAAGATTTGAGGTCTATGGCAATATATGTACCGTTCATTAATACTTATTATATATTAAGTATTTTTACATGGCAAGACCCAAATAAATATCAAAACGATAGATTCCGTCAAGGTTTGTTTCGCAAGTAGCGCCAAGCTGCGCTTTAACGCGGGTGAGATACAAGCCTAAAACGGGTGTAAGCGTGAATTTCGCATTAAGCTGCAGCGAATTTCCGTAACCGACTGAAGGTCCGTTTAAAACAAATTTGTATACGGCCTGAAGCTCAAAACGCTGGAAATAAAAACCCAGGAAAGAGATAGCCTTTTGAATCTCGCGGCTGTACAGCGTCACGTCAAGGGCTACCTGAAGCCTATACCATTTATCGCGGAAGCTCCCTGCTGAAGAAATATAGAATTTAAACGGAAGGTTCGTGACGTTTGGTCCGTCGCACTCCCACCACAGCAGCCGTGGCAGTTTCAAAGTGAAGGATAAACTTGGAATCATTCTTTCAAGCTGGACTGTGAATGTAAAACCTTTGGAACTGTAATAACCCATTCCGGTATTCACATAGTTGCTGTAAGACAAAGAAAGGGTATTGCTACCGCCCGATGTAAGGGAACTGTTGATGAACATGTGGTAATTATAGCTTTCATAAAGCTGTAAAGTTTCTCCGGGGTGTCTTAATTCAAAGCCCAGAGTAACGTCTCCGCTAAAATTAAAATACTTACTGCCGTGGATAAAATCACCCAGGAAAGAACCTTCGGTTAAAGGAGCGTCACAAAGGCCTGAAACATGAAGCGAATACGGGATAATCGCTGTTGAGGAAAAATCATAGGAAGCAAAAAGTTCTGAGCGGCTGAAACCTGCCGAAACAGTGTGCCGATAGGTTTCGGTCGGGTCCTGAGTTATCCATGTGGCTCCCAGAAAGATATCGGATATACTTCCTTTACCGCTGTATAAAGCGGCGGGGAAAAGAATTCCGTCCTTCAGATATTTGACAGCCTTATAGCCGCCAGAAGATAAAGAAAGTCCAAGTGTATCAGGGCTTTGGGCTATCGCCATGTTCTGAAGTTCAACTTCAACGGCATCTGAAAGTTTAAGGGATGACGCGGCTATTGTGCAAAGCCTCATACCATCGTAACAGCTTGCCGCAAAGACAACGGATTCTCCCATCCTTAACGGTGAATTAACGCTCCCGGATACATCCACAGGCGAAAGTCTGCAGGAATAACTGCCGCCGTCAAACGTAATTTCACCGTACCTGCCAAGATTAACTGATGACGCCGAAGAAGGAAACCATGAAAAGCACAGGATATTTTTATTGCCGTCATAGCCTAAAGAAAGAGAGCGTATCTTCATACCGTCAGGGTTTGGGATTTGCTTCACAGACATTTCGGAAAGGTCAATTACGGCAATGCTGTCATTAGAACCGAAGTTTGTAAGGAAGGCTGCCCTTCCGTCCCCAATATATTCAAAATCGGACGCGGTCACCCCGTAGCCAAGACATACAGATTTACCCTCTACGCGCTCAAAGGTTTCAAGGTCATAAAGCCCAAGATAGGAAGTCTGTCCCATATTGGAAAAAAGCAGAGCATATTCAATTCCGTCCAGGGTTACAAAACAGCCGCTTCTGATTTCGGAATCTTCAAAGCCGTATTTTTCACTTTTAGGTTTGAAAATATCCTTCAGGAAATCGGATTTTTTTGAAAACATTCCCAGAAGTTCAGCCTTTTTCACCGGATTTTCCGCTGAAAGCCCTTCTGAAACTTTAGAAGAAACAGCATACAGCCTCACACCTGAAAAGCTTTCGGTAACATAGGATGCCAGCATTTTTGAGCCGTCCGAAGAAATGCTCAGACCAGCTTCATTGGAAGGTACGAAGGCAGCCTCTGTGACGCGCATGGGCTGAGCGGGCAAACTGGCGCCTGAAATTTTAAGGACACGCCCCGTTGCCGAATCATATAAGTACAGACTCCCGTCCGGAGACAATCTTATCTCAGAAAACATTCCTCGGTACGGGATATCATCAACGAAAGATGCATAAACTACATCTGAAGGCACTTCCACCCAGTCATAGAAATCCTTCCAAGCCTTATTAACACTTATTCCGATATGCTTTTTTATTATGGAAGACGTAGTTTCAAACCAACCGGGTTTTCCAAAGGAGACATACAAATCCGAAACTTTCTCAAGCCCGAAGGTCTGCGCAAGGTAGCTTAGGAAAGCCGCCGCAAAGTTGTAGTAAAGAAGACTTGACGGATAGGTATCACGCGCGCCGGAAACTTCAAGCCACGAGGGGAAACGACCTTCAAGCTTTGCCTGCTTCACTATTTGCATGGACGAAGAATCATTCAGACGTCCGTAACCGTCAAAGCTTTCGGAAAGGACAGCTCCGCCTTCCGCCAGAGAGGGATACATGTATGCCAAAGGCGAAAGAGTAACGGCATCCCCGAAAATGTCAGCTACTTTTTGAATAAAAGGACCCCTGTAGTTGAATTGAAAAGCGTGGGTAAGCTCATGCCGGAAAATGTACAGAACGGTCTGGGGAAAATTTGAAAGGCTTCCCGGGGCGGAGACGGTATCGAATATGACTATTCTGTTTGCGGGAATATTTGTGAAATAGGCATTAAGGGTCTTGAATTCAGAGGTAACTACAACGGGGATTTTTAAAGACGGGTCCGAGCCGAAGAATTCCACAAGGGAAGCGTAAATTTTCTCACAGTTTTCGTATATAAGAGAAGCAGTTTCCAGACACTGTTTTTGATAGATTATATCGAAATGCTCAGTTGATGCGGTTTTAAGTCCCAATGTCCCGCGAGTAACAGAAGAATAAACGGGTAAAGGCAGAACCGCAAGAAAAAGAAAAATTAAAAAAACAGCTTTAAAACGGACATTCATTCGGACATTCATTATCTAAGAATAAAACAGCCACGGCAAAAAAGCCATGGTTTATTGAATGAATTATATCCTCAGAAGCTCTTTCTGTCTGTCAAGAGCGTCAGCCTTCTTTAGCAGAACCAGCGCCCTGTTAAGGTCGGCATCAATATCATTGAAACTCTCAGTGAAAACTTCGGTGCCGTTGGATTCAGCAAGGCGCTTAATAATATCGCGGCATTTATCGGGAACGGCATCAATAATGGCCTTAGCTTCTTTTACATCAGTATCATTTTTATCATCAAAAAGATACATGTTAAGAACCTTGGAAGCTTTCTTTTCAAGCTTCAGCACATTGTCAAAAGCCTTAACCGACCCGCTTATCGTCGGAGACGACGCCGAGCATACTCCATTTAGCTTTGAAACCGCCTTTGACAGATTCTGAATCCTCCTGTAGCCGTATTTAAGCAGGTTGTTTACGCCTGCCCTGTATGAAAAAAGCCTGACAACAACATAAAGAACAATCCAAAAACATACAGTGGAAACCATCCTGATAAAACTTTCGCTGTTAAGCAATTTTTCTATAGCTGTCATTTTGAAGCCTCCTTCCTGTAGCTGACTGTAATCTGCGGGAACGGTATCTTAATTCCTTTCTCCATAAGCGCCTTTGTAAGCTGTTCGTTAAGAGCCCAGTTTACAGTCCAGTAGTCGGAATTCCTGCACCATACCCTTACACCGTAGTTAATTACAGAATTCTTGCTGTAGTTGTAATGGCAACTCGGAGCAGGTTCCCCGCATACCAGAGGATGACTGTTTGCCACATCCAGAAGAATTTTCCTGACTTTCTCGGGCTCTTCGTCATAGTCGGCATCAACAGAGATATCCATCCTTCGGAAATCGTTGACCGAATAGTTTGTAATTGTAGAAGAAAAGACCTGTGAGTTGGGAATCATGATTAGCTTGTTGTCCGGAGTGTTCATGACAGTGTGCATCAGCCGAACTTCCTTTATTGTGCCCTCTACGCCCCCTATTTCAACATACTCATTTGCCTTGAACGGAGAGTTCAGGACAAGCATTATACCGTTGGCGACACTGCTCAGGATGTCCTTCAAAGCAAGGCCAATTGCCAGAGTCGCGGCCGAAATAGCGCCTATGACTCCTGTAAGGGGTATATTCAGCTCGGAAAGGCACAGAAGTAAAAGCCCCAGCAAAAGCAGAAACCTTACCAGTGTCAGTATGAAATTCACAATTGCGTTGTCCATGCTGCTGGCAAGCAAGGCAATTTTTATCTGCTTGACCAGGTTGCCTATAATCAGATAACCAAAGATTGCAGACACTATCATGGAAATCAAATTGAAGCCCATAGCTTCAAGAAAACCGGCTAATTTATCCATTTCTTCTCCAAACAGGCCATCGCCTGCATAATTTACCTGCATAATTTAACTATAATTCGGAAGCCTTCTTCGAAATCTCGTTCTGCTTCATTCTAAGCTCAGAAACAGACTTCAGTTCAACATTAAGACGCTGCTGAAGCTCCGACTTCTGGTTCTCTATCGCCTGAATCTGAGCATTTAGATGGTTCATCTGCTCAGAAAGCTGCGAAAGCTGCATGTTGTGTATCTCGATATTCTTCTCCATCATCAAATGCTCAAGATTCAGATTCTGCTGGGCTATCCGTTTTGTCTGCCGGATTATCACGGTGCAGCACCTTTTCAGCTCCTCGGGAGTGCCCTCGTACATCCAGTAGGGTATCCCCTCCGCAAGAATCTGTCCATATTCCGTAAAGCGGTCCGTAAGCCGGTCCGAAATCAAATCCCACGTGTTCTGCAGTTCGCGGAGTTTCCGGTTCTCGTCGCCGGTCGCCCCCAGGCTGTCCAGCGAGCCGTGCGCCTCGTCAATCAAGCTCTTGTGGTCCAGAATATCGTTCTTGTAGTTCTTCTTTGCGAAACGAATGGCTTCCATCTCGTCCAGAATCGTCTTTGCCCGCTGCCCCGGCACATCCCGGAAATTACCCGAATTGTATATTCTGCGTCCCGTCTCCATGAAAATGGAATCCAGACTCCCCTTCATCTTCTCCATCTTTTTTTTATAGACCGAGGCCATAAACTTTGGTCCGCTTTTTTCGAATTTCTCCGCCTTTGCGTAACATTTTTCCAAATCCTTTTCGTAATCACGCATAGGCTCAAGGTATCTGACAAGCCTGTGAGGCAGCCGGCCGGCCGAATCCGTTTCTATAGCAACCGCCCCCAGGGACGAAATAAGAACGGCATAGCGTCTGTCCAGCTCCTTCAGGGAAAGCCTTGTTTCCTCTATATGCCTGTCACTTGCGGAAACTTCGTTTATTGCGTTCTTAAGAACGTTCAGCTTACCCTCTATATCGTTTTTCTCCTGAATAACAGACTGAAGCTTCTCATAGGCTTCCTGGCTTGGCTCATAATTTATCGCCCTATGCCACATGGAAGCCGCCTCCCCAAGTTCAGAATACATCTGGGAAAGCTCCGAGCGAGACCTTTCAATATCTCTTTTCAGACTGTCAATCTCGGCATTCACATTTGACATAACTAGAATATAACACAACAATAAGAATCCGTCTTTAAACGGATGCAAATTAATTCAAAAATGTTGTATACTTCGTTTCAATACTACTTACAGGAGTACGGAACAATGGCCGAATCCATTAACGATATCAGAGGCCAGAAGATTAAAGAGCTTGTTAAGGAAATGAAGCTCTACAACAACCCGCAGGAACTTGAGGACATCAGGAAACTCATAAAAAAGAATGTCCCGTTCATGATGAGAGGTTATCTTTTGGCTTACCTCTATGTCACAAAAAATGACAATAGAGCGGCAAGGCCGGCAAGAATACAGAATGCTGAAAGACCTGAAAAAAGGCCCAGGCAGCTCAAACCGGAATTGGAGAATGCGACTTCCTTCTACATAAACATAGGCAAGGCAAGCAAAGCTTCCGCGCAGGAAATGGTTAACTTCATTTGTGAAAAAACAGGAATTTCCCCGGAAGACATTCTGTCAGTGACTTACAAGCAGAATTACTCTTTCATTTACATCAGGAACGAAAAAGCTGAAGGAATCTGCGAAGCTGTCACGGGACAGACCTACAACGGCCGCAAGGTCAAGATGAATTTCAGTAAGGACAGGGATGAAAATTAAGTGCGTAAAAGTTGGAGCAATTAAAACCAACTGTTACATTGTTGAGTCTGATACGGAAAACGGGCAAAGCTTTACCGCTGTCATAGACCCGGGCGATGACGAAGAACTGCTTCTTCAGACCCTTTCAGACATTAACGTTAACTGCATAATACTTACGCACGCTCATTTCGACCATGTAGGTGCCCTTGCGGCCCTGCATGGCAGATATCCTGAAGCCCCAATAGCATCGGGCGAATTCGAAGACACGGACCCGGAACATATTGTCAGTGCGGCAAAACGTGTTCTGGGTCGTTTTTATTCATACTCGGGTCTTTCAAAAAACAACGGAAACGTACCCGAACCCGACATACTTTTAAAAGACGGAGATAAAATAGGCCCCTTCACGGTAATACATACGCCGGGTCACACAGCGGGCTCAATCTGCCTGTACTCAAAAAAAGACGGAATACTCTTTTCAGGAGATACGCTTTTCAGACACTCATACGGAAGGACGGACTTTGGAGGTTCCGAAAGCGACATGAATATTTCTCTTTTAAAGCTCTTTACGCTGGAGCCTGATACCGCAGTATATCCCGGACATGAGGAACCCACTACAATCGGAGAGGAAAAAGAATATTTCGGACTTTAGGTCAGCGTTCGGACTTCTTTTTGCAGGGCAGACACAAAAGCGCATAAGGTATGGCTCTAAGCCTGTCCTCAGGGATTTTTTTACCGCACATCTCGCAAACCCCGTACTTGCCGTTTCTGATACGGACAAGAGCCTGATTTACGGCATTAAGTCTTCCCGCGTCCATTTTACCTATAGCCTCCATTTTCTTGGAAGCCAGGTCATCGCTTGCTATATCAACACTGTCGCCTGTCCCAGTGGAACCTACAAGATTCCTGAAGTCATTATCCGACTTGGAAATCTTTGCGAGCAGTTCACTTCTCATATCAAGGAGAGTTTGCTCCATCTCCTTCTCAAAGGCTGTCAATTCAGAACCCATGGCCAAACCCCCGGGCAATTTTTTTTGTACATGTAATATGCACAGGAAATGGCAAATCGTCAAGCCAAAAATACAATCTATTTCAAAAAAGACAAACTCTCTTTAAAAAGTCCCTTATGCGTACGGCCTGCCTTTCAATGCCTGTCATTTCTTTTTATCCGGGAAAGTAAACACATCATCTATATTGGCATAGCCCTTCCCAAGACCGCGTCTGGAAGAGCCTTTTCTCTCAAAACGTGGATGCTTTTCCTTTACCTGCTTTTTGTAGGAACGGCCCGAGCTTATCAGCATGGCAATAGGCCTTGTATTGTCAACGTTGGCGCATATTATCTGAAGAATGCTCAGAAGCGGCACGGCAAGGAACATACCGGCTATGCCCCATACAAAACCGAAAACACTCAGACCTACAAGGATAATGAAAGGGCTGAGGTTAAGAGAGTTCCCGGAAAGACGGGGATCAAGGAAGTTTCCAATAATATTCTGCACCAAAATCGTGCTTACAGTCACAATGATGATGGGCACAATGGAAGGGGCAAACTGTACGATGGACATAACTATCATCAGAACGGTAATAATAATGCTTCCTATCGTCGGAATAAAGTTCAGGACAACCGCCATAACAGCCCAGAGAACTGCGAAGTCAAGCTTTACCGAAACAGCAATTACATAGAAAAGCCCGCCCGTGAGCAGGCTGACAAAAACCTTAATGGATAGATATTTTGAAACCTGTTTGACTATGCGCTCAAGAATAACGGCAACCTTTTCCTCTTCAAGACCGTTTGTCACAAAGTTCATAACCTTTGGGACTATCATATGACGCTCACCAAGAAGGAAGACCGTCATGAGTATAATAATAAGAACACTGCTCAGGATACTTATCGTAGAGCTTGAAACAGAGCGGAGCATAGGCATTATCACGCTTCCGACCCAGTCTATTTCCAGACTTGAAAAGAACGATACGTCTTCAGGAATCTCTATCCACCTGCTTGCAATGCTTTTAAGCACACCGTCAAGGTCATTTATCCTGGAAGCATATACAGGTATTTTCTTAATAAGAAGGTCAACACTGAAAAAAACGAACCATACAAAAAACACAACGACAACCACAAGGACAAGGATGGCAATAAGCGTTGCCAGCCAGCTTGGAAATTTTGCCTTTTCAAGAGCCGAAACCAAAGGTAGCTCAAGAAGGAATATGAATAACGCAAGCAAAATCCGTATACTTACAGTCCCTGAAATCTTGCTCACCGCAAGAATGACTATCAAAAGCATGACAGCCAGCACGGTTGATATTGTTGTGATGTTTTTTTCAGTTTTCTCGGTCATTATCCCCATATTAAACCAGCTTGGAAAATCTGGCAATATGACATAGAATAAGCACATGGAAAAAACCGGCACGCCCGGTACTGGGAACCTTGACCGCATTGAGATAATACTCTGCGACACTCAGGACGGAGCTAACATTGGAAGCGTCTGCAGGGCAATGAAGACCATGGGTCTTTCGCGCCTGACACTGGTAACTGACAGACTCTATGACGAAGGCAGGATAAAAACCCTTGCGCTGCATGCCTATGACCTTTATGAAAACCGCAAAGAATTCACGAACCTGAAAGAAGCCGTTTCGGACAGCATACTGTCCGTAGCCGCAACACGAAGAACAGGTAAGGGTCGCAAAACAAGCAGATTTAATCCCGAAGAACTTGCCGCCCACATACAGGGAATGGGCAAAGGTAAAATTTCCGTAGTATTCGGCTGTGAATCGAACGGACTTTCCGACGAACAGGTAAAATCCTGTTCAACGGCAGTAACAATCCCAACAAGCGACAAGTTCCCGTCACTCAACCTGTCTCAGGCCGTGCAGATAATCTGCTACAGCCTTTTCAGAAACCTGGGGCCGTACAGCGATTCAAAAACCAATATTGTGGAATCGGCCAGAGCGGAAAACGCCGCCGGAAACTGCATATCAGCTCTCCAGGCTTTGGGTTATTTCAAGACGGAGAACGAAAAAGCCTTCACACGGGAGTTTCTTTCATCGGTCATAGAACGGGCGGGAATGACGGAAGGCGAAGTAAAGCGTTTTGAGAAAATATTTTCAAAAACGCACAAAATAGCGCTGCATAAAAAATCTTAAGGAGTTTCAGCATATGAAGAAAACAATCATGAAAAAGTACGCTCATCTCATAGCAAAGTGCGGAATTAACGTCCAAAAAGGACAGGAAGTAGTCATACGGGCAGAGCTTGACCAGCCCGATTTCGTAAGGATGGTCAGCGAAGAATGCTACAAACTCGGAGCAAAAAAAGTCATAGTTGACTGGGAAGATACCAAGCTTACCAAAATCAACGCCAAATACCGCAGCCTTGAAACCATGTCCGCAATGGAAAAGTGGGAAAAAGAACGCTTGCAGCACTATGTGGACACCATCCCGTGCAGGATATATATCGAATCGGATGACCCGGACGGCCTTAAAGGCGCGAATCAGGAAAAGATTCAGAAAGCCCAACAGGCACTTTATCCCACAATCATGAAATACCGCGATAAGCTTGAAAACAAGTACCAGTGGTGCATTGCGGCCGTACCCGGCGAAGCCTGGGCAAAAAAACTTTTCCCGGAACTTTCAAAGAAACAGGCAGTTGAAAAGCTCTGGGAATACATACTCAAGGCAAGCCGAGTAAACGACGACCCCGTAAAAGCATGGGAAGACCACAATAGAGACCTTGAAAAGCGCTGCGCCTACCTTAACAGCCTTGGCATAGACGAGCTTCACTATGAAGCCTCAAACGGTACAAACTTCACAGTAGGCCTTATGGAAAGATCCAAGTTCTGCGGCGGCGGAGAAACTTCTCTTCAGAATATCTTCTTCAATCCCAACATCCCAACCGAAGAATGCTTCACAACCCCGATGCGCGGACGTGCTGAAGGAATCGTCTACGCGACAAAGCCTCTGAGCTATCAGGGACAGCTTATAGACAAATTCTGGATACGCTTCAGGGATGGAAAAGCAGTTGAATGGAATGCGGAGCAGAATAACGACATGCTGACAAAAATGCTTAATATGGATGAAGGAGCCCGTTATCTTGGCGAATGCGCCCTTGTACCGGTTGACTCTCCCATATCAAACAGCGGCCTTCTTTTCTACAAAACACTGTTCGATGAAAACGCCGCCTGCCACCTTGCCATAGGGATGGGCTTCGCGGACTGCGTCAAAGGCTTTGAGACAATGACGCTTGACGAATGCCGCAAACTTGGAGTGAACAACTCCATGATACACGTAGACTTCATGATAGGTTGCAAGGAAATGAACATCACCGCCAGAACACGTGACGGAAAAACCGTGCCGATATTCAGAAACGGCAACTGGGCTTTCTAAGAATAAGTCAGCTAATCAGTCAACCGATTCTATAATACCGCCGCACAGAACCTTGTCGTTTTCGTAAATAACAAGACTCTGCCCGCATGTGGCAGCCTTAACCGGCACATCGAAAACCGCGTAGAGGCAATCTTCCCCCTCAGTTCTCACACTGCACCTGACAGGCATCCCTGTGGATCTTATTTTAGCCGAAGCATGAATGGTTCCCTCCAGAGATTCAACGGCTCCCCAGCACAGACTCCCCGCCCTCACGACAATATTCACAATATTTTCCTCATAGCCTACAACCACTCGGTTTTTTTCCACATCAAGCGCGATTACATACAAAGGCCTTGAAGCCGATACTCCAAGCCCCCTTCTCTGCCCGATTGTATAATTCCATATCCCGCTATGCCTTCCCAGCACCTTTCCGCCGCAGTCCACTATATCACCCGCTTTGGGCTTCACATCCAGCAGGTCGAAATAGCTTCCCCCGTAGAAATCCTGGCTTTCAGCCTGTCCTTCCTGATGGAAGCCCAGCTTCAGGTCGAGTCCCCTCACATCGCTTTTTTTCATTGAGCCAAGAGGAAAAAGAGTTTCGGAAAGCTGTTTCTGTGAAAGTCTGTACAGAAAATAGCTCTGATCCTTCAGCAAATCCAGCCCTCTTTTCAGACAGAACCTTCCATTTTCCTTTTCAATTCTTGCATAGTGCCCGGTAGCGAAATAGTCAAAATCAAGCCCTGCTTCCCTTGCGTAATCAATCATAGCTCCGAACTTGATTTTCTGATTGCACCATATGCAGGGATTTGGAGTACGCCCGTTAAGATATTCATCACGAAAGTTCTTTAAAACAACGGATTCATACAGCTCCGCGATATCCAGAACTGTATGTTTTATCCCCAGTTTTTCACAGACAGCCGCAGCTTCCTCAACATCTTTTTTCTTGTTCATTGAAAAGCAGGAATCATGAATAAAACTGCGCCCTTCTTTCCACAGCGTCATTGTAACGCCGCTGACAGCATATCCCTGCTCCTTTAGAATATAGGCGGCAACAGAAGAATCAATGCCTCCGCTCATACCAACAAGAACCTTTTGCATCAACGTCTCCTCGCCTTAAGTATAATAATAAGAGCTCCGCTTCCTCCTTCGGAAGCCTTGCCGGTAAACACCTCTCTGACCCTTGAATGGTTTTGACAGATATTTGTGATAACAGGCTTAAGCACAGCCTCTCCGTTTACCGAATGAAGACCCTTACCGGTAATGATTCTTACTTTCCTCAGCCCTATAGCATAAGAGATATCCAGAAAATTTTCAGTTGCCCGAATTGCATCTTCAAGCTTTATTTCATGAAGGTCAATCTCATCTTGGGCATTCATTCTTCGAATTATGTTTATAGAAGTGTCCGCTTTACCCTTACAGGGAAAAGAGCCGGAAGCCTTTACACGCTTGGAAATAGCCAGACTTTCGTCATGACATTTTTCCCACTGCCCGTATATTTCCTCAAAGCTTTTTTTATTCATCCGAAACTCCGAAACGAATTTTATCAAAGAAAGCAATGTTTTTCCACAGCGCAAAGAGAATTGACCAAACTACTCTTATTCACTATTCTTATCACGTTGATTCTTTAGCTCAGCTGGATAGAGCACTTCCCTCCTAAGGAAGGGGTCGGGCGTTCGAATCGCCCAAGGATCATCAACACAGGGGCTGTAAAGGTCCCTTTTTATTTATGCTGTCTCTCAAAAGGTAATAATCACGGTTTGTCGTTTGAAAAAAGCTTCAGCTTTGCCCCCAAAGCAGGATAAATACCGCCCCAGAAACCGATAAGCATATATCTCAACGCTCTTGTAAGAGGATTATAGAGGTCTATTGCCTTAAGCAGAGCTTTTAAACCGAACAGAAGAACAAGGATACCTGCCATACCCAGAAGATATCTGATTATCTTTTTGCCCCGGGACTCGCTTCCCACTTCAAAATCAAAACATTTTCTTTCAAGGGCAAAACCAAAGCCAAGACCTCCGAACATTGCCATTGTAGTGCTCAAATCACCGAATGCAAGGGCATTTACAACATCCGTCATAAGAAGGATGGAAACAACTGCGCAGGCTACTGCAAAAACACCGCCTGTAATAGCAGTGATGCGAATAGATTTTGCCTTGTCATCATAAAGTTTTCCAAGCCGGAAAACCAGAATCATAGAGGTTCCGCAGCCAATCAGAAGACCTCCGGCCACATCCAGCGGCCAGTGCACACAGAGATACATACGGGAAAGGCCAACAAGGAAAATCATAACTGAACAGATAACGGAGAGCCATCTTTTACGGAAAGAAAGCGCTATAGCACTGAAAAAACCGGCTGCGGAAGTTGTATGCCCGCTTGGAAAAGAATATCCGGTCGCGGTACTCTGCCTGACAGTATCAAGGTTTTCAATGACAAGCCATGGCCTTGGAAACCTTACAATCGCCTTCGCAACTCCCATGATATTCGTAGCCACAAGAAGCGAGAAACATGTCACAAAACCTTTTTTCTTGCTTACGTTCCAATAAATGAACACCCCCAGCGCAATAAGAAGAAACTCTTCGCCAAAAATTGTAATAACCTGCACGATAAAATTTAGAAGGTTCCCGTGAAAACCAGCAAAGAACAAAAGTATATGTTTCTGTATCTCCATAATCTGAATCTCCCTGTTTAAATCTGGATTGATTATAAATTAATGAGAAAGGTTTTCCAAGATAAGATGTAATAAGTACGGGGAATTGCTCTGAAACGCGTTTCTGAAACGCGTTTATTAATTAAACAAGTTTCTGGTTCTGTAGTACAGCACGTCTCTCCGACATTTATTAACTCTAATAAGTTTTTCTCTACCAGTTGACAAAGCAAAATGAATATTGTAAGTTCATATTGCATTAGGGATCTTGGTGAAGCTGGTTATCACGCCACCCTGTCACGGTGGAGGCCACGGGTTCGAGCCCCGTAGATCTCGTTTACAGCAACTCTATATTGTGTATAGAGTTGTTTTTTTATACCCTAAGCAATTATGACCAAATTATGACCAATTGAAATTTTCAGGATGTTGTACAATTCGGCCGAACATGAAAAAAAATCCGGCGTTTTGCAACAAAAATCCGGCGAATTTGAAACACTTTTGCCATGTTTTGCCGTGTTTAAGCGTGGTTTAACGTGTTTTTAAACATCAAAAAACGGCCCAACAGGACCGTTTAATCTTATGTTAACTTTCTGGTTGCTTTTGCAATTCAGCCTTGGTGAACCTTTTGTCCTTCACCAGCACCGGCACATCCTTCAATGCATTTATAATCTTTGCCGTCATTTCTATTGAAAAGGCTCTCTTCTTGTTTGTCAGCCAATGCAAGGTTTTGTCCAAGTCAACTATTCTGCCATGCTTATCAGGTATATTTATACCTCTCATTAGAGACAGACAGCCCTCTGGAGTATCGATTACCCAGTAGATATCAGTCTCTTCAATCAACTTCCTGACTTCCTTTTCCGAGTAGTATCTCATTCATTTCCTCCTGCCAATAGGCACATCAGAGCAATAAAGACCGTAACCAGCGAAGGAACTACAGCAGCGCCGCTTTGCCGGAAAAGACAAAAACGCCACACAGACTGCAAGCCCGAGTCCTGAAACCAGAAAGACCAAGGCAAATGCTTTAAGAACAAGAATCATTGTTCTTTTTCTGCCTTTTCTTTGACTCCGGTCAGGTGCATATTCGTTATTATTCGACTTCTTCATTTTTCTTTTCCTCTTCCAGTAAAGAAGCAATTATTATGTGGAGATTGAGCTGCAGGAACTTCTGAATGTGCCTTCCGGTCTGCTCAATCATTTCTTCCTTCAGGCTTTTAAAGGAAGGTAAATCTTCCAACTCCCGCATGTCTTCAACTTCATAGGCAATAGCTCTTTCAAGCTCATTGATAGCCCTTGTGTAGCCTTGTATAAATGCAAGGTTTTCCTTTGATTTAATATTGTTTACACTGCAATTTTTCACACCTTTATACACGTTTAACTCCTGTTTACTTTTCATTAAAACAGCATTGGCTGGCTGATACACGGCTCTTCTTCCATGCATGGCCGTTGCTGTCGCTGTTCAAAAACCGGCAGATTCACTACTTCGGATCTAACCAGAAAATCCTTCATTTCTTTCCAGTTAATAACCTGTCTGTGTTGCCAATTACCCAATTTCTTCAAAACCTTTACATCCAGACAAAGAAGCATGGCCCATTTGCTCAGTTCGGCCCTGGAAGGCAGATCCAACCTTTCAAGACCGTAATAGTCTTCCGGGTTGTCTTCGATTGTTGGTGCGGCAGCGTTGTATTTGGCGATGAAATCGGTGTCTATTATCTTATCTGCAAGAGCCTTGCTGCATACGTTTTTCAACATTCCGCAAGCAGCTTCTTTTGTCAAAAAGCCTTCATTACAGAGAGCTGATATTTTACATGCTCCGGGGATTACTCTGGAATTAACCCATTCATCATAAGATATTTCCATATAATCTATTCTTTCCAAGTCGGAAATCCAGTCGTGGATTGAGATACTTGGTACACGATACTCACCGCCAACATATATTGCGTCAAGCTTCATCTTATCAATGGCTTGACGCACAACGCTGTATGTAGTCCTGCACATGGCAGCAACCTCAGATCTCCTATAGAAACAGCGACGGGAAGTTGCCAGAGCGGTATCAATACTGCTTTGGTCAAAATTATGTCGCTCAATTCTATAGTCGAATAGCTCAAGCTGCTCCATCATTTCTTCCTTAATCAATGTCCGTAAAGTCCATATTCACAAGCTGATATTTGCCATTTATGTCTCTTGCATAGATTCTCAGACAAGGCTTTGAGCTTCTTACTTCAAGGGCGTCGTCAATAGCGCTCATGGCTTCTTCCCAACGTCCCGTGTCATCGTTTACATGAATCTTTTTCAAAGCCAGGACGGACTTTACATCAAGCCGTCCGTTGGTAAGCCTGAATGCAGAATCCACAACGGCAAGCAGGTTGCTGTTGGCTCCCCTGGACCAGTCATTTACGCAGTCATAAATCAATGCTTTTGCTGCTTCTATACGCTCGTTGAATCCGAAGGCGGCATGATAAAGCTTGACGCCGACAAGGTGATAGCACCGGGGACAATATCAGCGGACAAGCTCAAGGCAAATATCCTTGATATCGTCAATATCCTTCTGGGTGATGGCGGTTCCATCCATTCAGGTGTTTATGATTCCCAAGGCAACAAGACGGGTTCCGGTAAGGGAGTGTTCATCGGAGCTGACGGCGTCTCCAAGATGTCTGGCCTCGTCCTTGATGACGGTACAATACAATCCGATGCCATCGAGACCGTAAATGAACCGCTTGAAGGTGATCCCATAGTCCATAAACCATTCCCTGCCGCCAAGGATTGCCATTACCCAAACCCTCAGCTTGCGACATGGCTTAAGTCTAAGCTGACGGCAAATGTCTATAAGTCAGCATCAGGTACATTCGGAAGCGACACGGTGACAGGTCTGATGGACATAGTTTCATCCGCTGACGTCTCCATCGGGTCGGGCTCAACAGATAAAGCGGTAATCAAGACCTTCACAACTCCCGCTGAGTATGCGACATCGGTAAGGATACAGGCAAGCCCGATATCATGGTATGAGGAATGGGAGGAATCATCGGGACGCTGGGTCAGACTCGGCTCACAGCAGAATACCGGACCGATATATCCCGAAGGCACCAGCCCATCACCCAATCCCCAGCATGGCGATACATATTATGAAGTGTCAAATGTAACCTCTACTATAGGGCCTCATCCGATGTATAGTTGGACCGAAACTGAATATCAATATCAGGTTACTACAACAACACATGAAAGCAGTGGCTGTTATAACCTTAAAGTGACTGTCAACGGGGTTGTCAATCACGACACCAAGCAGTCATATAATCAGACACTCAGCCTTGCTCCGTCATCTACGATTGTGCTTGAATATTCAGGAGAAAACTCTGAGTACGAACACAGGGGCGCATGGGACGTCAGCTACAGCAACTACCGTTACTACGGGAAAAGGCTTGTTTATTTCAACTCTGCCAATAATGCCGTGACAATATCTGAAACAGGCATGGCAAACACGGCGCTGTCTGTAACGGTTGATGGTACGACCATCACAGGCGGCAGCGGAAAAACATCATGGGCGAACCTTACTCCATGTGCATTGTTCCAAGGTGTTTTGCAGAAAGGTTCCCAGCTGACCGACTTGACAGCAGCTCTTTCAAACGATGCAATAACATTCTCCGCACAGCCTTATGGAGCTCAGGCAGATTCCATAACAACCGCAAAGGCTGTCATGGTTGACAGCTCTATGCTGTCAATAATAAGGGCTGACGGGTCGAGCTACAGCACATACGGCAAATGGTACACATCATGGAGCCTGTCCAATTGCGTCCCTATAAAAAAGGACAAAGGCGTATATGTCAGAACTCTGATGCCAAAAGATGGAAAAAAGACAGGATGTGTCGGTACTGAAACTGTAATGTTTAAAGAAATGCATGCCTCAGAAAGGATAAATAGCGAGGGTACGTCATGCAAGGTCTATGGTGCAGTGGTGAATCCGGGGTGATAGTATGGCATGGGTTATAGGTGATTTAATAACAGCAAGTAAGCTCTCAAACGAAAATTACAACAACTATGGGTATTTTGAGGGCACGCTGCCTGATGGCTCCGACTGGATAGAACAATACATCGGAAACAATGGTCAGGTATATTCTCATGTTGCATCAGGCACGACTCTTTTCTGGGGGCGCTTCCGCTGTGGCTTGTTCGGCGGCGGGAAGCTGAGAGTGAAGAAGT
>JBQNAT010000012.1:0-69034 GCA_052170315.1 Sphaerochaeta sp. | reverse complement strand
AACGAGGGAAGACGATAAAAAAATTCTGAACATGACACATCAGAAAATTATTGAAATATCGCTGTAATTACTTCCGACATGGGTAATTGCAGCGATTTTTTCGTGTTTTTGCTGCGGAAGTCGAGTATCGGGTACAAAATCTGTTTTGTAAACAATAAACGGAACTCACACTGACACGGAAACCGGAAACGCCATGCAGCATTTATGTTTAATTATTGTTTACCTTTTTACCCTGCCGCTTGCATCTCCGGAAACCAGCGCAAGAACCTCAGCTTTAGTGCTGAAATTAAAGTCTCCGTAAATACTATGACACAGACAGGACGCCGCAGTTGCGAAATCAATACATTTCTGCAAATCATTTTTCAGTTCATCATCCTGAAGTGAGTAGATTAAAGCGGCACTGAACGAATCTCCTCCACCGATACGGTCAACAATGTTTTTTATTTCATAAGGGCTGTATAATCCGTCTTTCAGAGGCGCAAAAAAAGCTTCAGAGGTTTCACGGTCATAAAGCATGGCGCCCCAATTGTTATGAGAAGCGCTGAAGCTTTCTCTTAATGTGAAAGCTGTTTTTTCTACATTTGGGTATTTCTCCAAAATCTTCTTAGCTACTTCAGGATAACGTGATATTTCAAGTTTTCCTGATGCCGCGTCGCTTTCTCCGGCCTTTATTCCCATAACATCATCGGCATCTTCTTCATTGCCTATCACAATATCGACAAATGGAAGGATTTCCGCCATAGTTTTTCGGCAAAGTTCCTTCGGTGAAAGCTTTTCATCATAACCCCAAAGTTTTTTTCTGAAATTTAAATCACAGGAAATCTTCAGTCCATGCTCTTTTGCTTTTTTAACTGAATAGAGCGTTGCTTCTGCAGCCGTTTTTGACAATGCGGGAGTAATTCCGCTTACATGAAACCATGTTGCGCCGCTGAAAATTTCATCCCAGGGGTAGCTCTCTCCTTTTACTAAGGATACGGATGAAAAGCTTCTGTCATAAACGACTTTGCTTGGTCTCTGGTTTGCACCCGCTTCTACAAAATAAAGTCCAAGACGTCCTTCATCTGTTCTCTTCACATATGAAGTATCTATTCCTATATTCCTTAGAGTCCCTAAAGCCGCCTCTGCAATTTCATTCTTAGGGAGGGCTGTAACAAAAGCAGCCTTTCCGCCCAACATGACAATTGACGCCGCAACATTGGCCTCTGCTCCTGCGAAAGTGATGTCAGCAGAGCCCGGAAGCGCCTGACGGAATTTCAACTGCCCGGGCATGAAAATCCTGCCCATTATTTCTCCGAACGTTATAACTTTCATATTAATTCCTTGCTTTTTTCCAAACATCCATGGCGGCACGCGCATTTTCTTCTATAAGATTCCAGTTTTTATTCTGTATAAGCTCTTTCTTAGCTATCCAGGTGCCTCCGATTGCCAGCACTTTTTTATTGCCGGCCCAGGCGGACAGATTTTCAATGTTTATTCCGCCAAGAGGTATAAACTTAAGTCCAAGATAATTATAAGGACCCGCCATGGAATCAAGATACTTCATTCCGCCCAGAGGCTCGGCCGGAAAAAGCTTTAAAACATCGCATCCAAGTTCAATTGCACCTTCAAGTTCGCTTGCGGTAGCAATTCCGGGCGCGAACGGTAAATTTGCTTCCTGAGCTTCTTTGACTATTTTGGGATTAAATCCCGGGGAAACGGCAAAATGAGCTCCAAGCCGTTTCACCCTGCTTGACTGCCCGCTCTTTATTACCGTTCCTATTCCAATGAGCATTTCCGGTACATTTTTGCTTATCGCTTCAATGGACGCTTCCGCCGCATCAGTACGCAGAGCCAGTTCAATTGCCGTTATACCGCCTCGAACCAGAGCTTTTGCCGCAGGGACGGCGTTATTGACATCATTAATTTCCAGCACGGCAAGTATACCGCGTTTCTCCAATTCCGATACAATATATTTATCCATATTGTTTTCTCCATCAATTTTAAAGAGTAAAAGCTAAAAAACCATTTGTCAATTTTTAAAACCCGATTCATTTTTATAATAATGGCTGAAGGGGGATAAAAACGGGGAATCGGCATGAGACTTTACTAATACGGCTTGGGCTTGGGCGGAGCAATGGCGCTGAGGCTGCTGAGCGTCGGAAACATTAAAACAGGAAAGGCAATACCGGATGCGACAATCACACCCTACCCTTATCCGAAATGGAGCTGTTCCATACAAACGTTTTCCGGTTCGCAAATAACTATGAATTGCCAAAGCAGGGGAAATCGGCCGGTACCGAGGTATTGTATTGGTGCGGAAAAAGCTGATGATGCTGCACACGGAGAAATTTTACCGCACGGCTAGGGCGTTTTTCCGGGCCTGAATCCAAAGATTTGAATTGTCCTACCGCGTTTTGTGTGCAAGAATTCTAAGCGGAGGACATAGGATGAAAAAACAATACGAACCCTTATTTACTCCATGGAAGATTGGGAACTGCGAGATAAAAAACCGCATTGTCCAAACCTCCATGGGCGGCACATCCATATTCGGTTGGATGGAGCCTAACCATTTTGACGAGGAATCCGCGAAATTCCTTCTTGAAAGAGCTAAAAACAACTGCGGTCTTATCCTTCCGGGAATAGCGCCTATCAGAGACACTATGGGAGGAAAGTGGCTCTATCAGGGAAAAGGCAAGTACAAAAAGCTAAAGGCCTACATGGAGGATTTCCACAAAACGGGAGCGAAGATGTTCATTCAGCTCACCGCCGGCATGGGAAGAGCCATGGCTGTAAACGACCTGATGGCAGGCATGATGAGAAACAAGGTTCTCGGTTTTCTGCTGAAACCTGTTTTCAACATGGACTTTATCTGCGCAAGCGCTTCAGCCACCCCTAACCGCTGGGCTGACGGCTGCCCGTCAAAACCGCTTACAGAAAAGCAGATAAACAAAATTGTGGAGGCGTTTGCCAAAACGGCGAAGCTGTGCCAGGAAGCGGGTGTGGACGGTATTGAGATTCACGCTGTGCACGAAGGGTACATGCTGGACCAGTTCGCAATGAAATACACGAACAGCAGGACGGACAAATACGGCGGTTCGCTTGAAAACAGGCTGCGTTTTTCCACTGACATTGTAAAAGCCATTAAGGAGCGTTGCGGAAAAGACTTCCCTGTTACCCTGCGCTACTCTGTTGTTTCCTACACCAAGGGTTTCCGCAAGGGAGCGGTGCCGGGAGAAAAATATACGGAAGTCGGACGCGACATGGAAGAATCGGAAAAGGCGGCGCGCATACTTCAGGATGCCGGCTACGATATGCTAAACTGCGACAACGGCACCTACGATGCCTGGTACTGGGCTCACCCGCCTGTATATATGCCTAACAACTGCAACCTTGAGGATGTCGCGCATATTAAAAAATTCGTGGACATCCCTGTGGTCTGTGCCGGCAAGATGACCCCGGATGTGGCGGCTGAGGCTGTTAAGGAAGGCAGGATAGATGCAATGGGTGTTGCCCGCCAGTTCCTGACAGATCCCGAGTGGATTACAAAGCTCATGGAAGGCAGAGAAGAAGATATACGCCCATGCATCAACTGCCATAATGCCTGTTTTACAATGTGCAAGCACGGCAATTCCGCTAATGACCAGACTCTTGAAGATGCAATACACATGGCCAGATGCGCTCTTAATCCGCGTACCATGCAGACCGGCAAATATAAAATAGTTAAGACTTCAAGCCCCAAGTCTGTTGCGATAATAGGCGGAGGCATCGGAGGCATGGAGGCGGCTCTTGTGCTTAAAGAACGAGGTCACAGGCCTGTGATTTACGAGAAATCGAACAGTCTTGGAGGAACATTTGTCCATGCTGCAAATTTCTCTTACAAGGAGCATGACAAACGTCTTATCCAATGGTACAGGGAGCAGATTTCAAGACAGGGTATTGAAGTCAGATTCAGCACAGAGATAAGCGATATTGAAACCCTTAAGGAAGACAGAATCATAGTTGCCACAGGAAGCGCGGCAAACCGTCCGAACATTCCGGGTCTCAGAGATTTGTCAATAGAGCCTACGCAGTTCCTTTCAGGGGAAAAGACTGTGGGCGAAAATGTACTGATTATAGGCGGCGGGCTTACAGGCTGTGAGATTGCCTATGAACTGGCGCTTCAGGGCAGGAAGCCTCAGATTGTGGAAATGCTTGATGACCTCATTTCCGCGAAGGGCGTCTGTCTTGCCAATTCGTCATTCCTGCGCGAAATGCTTGCATACCTGAAGGTGCCTGTTTTCCTGAATACAAAGCTTGTGAGGGTTAACGAAGACGGCGCTGCCGTTCAGGGATCTGACGGGAAGGAGTTTGAAATAAAGGCGGACAGCGTAATAACCTGTATGGGCTATCATCCCAATCCGCTTGTCAAAAAGACTTCCTCGCGCATAAGTTTCATAGGCGATGCGCTCAGGGTCGGAAATCTCAGGACTGTAATTTGGAGTGCCTGGGACGTAGCTATGAAGATTTGATTGGAGGCATAAATGTACGAACCGAAAATGAAACTTGACAAGGCTCAGCGCGCGATTCTGGAAGGAGCAAAGGGTCCTGTTATGGCACAGGTAATGGAAACGGTTGTTATGTTCGGCGATATGTTCGGAGCCAAAAGACTTGTCAGGGTCACCCATAACCGCGGACATCTTGTGACAAGCTTCGGCCTTGGGCTTTTGAAGCCGTTGTACTCGACCATGGACAAGCTTGTAGATGCAGGCATAAAGGTCAAGGGAGATTTCACCATTGACCCAAGACCCATTGATTTTGAGAATGTTCCCTACAATATTCTGGACAGGCTGATTAACAGCAAGATTCTTTACACGGCACAGAGTCGCTACGAAAAACAGCTTGAAGCCGTGGGCATAAAGGACAAAAACGCTTTTTCATGCGCCTGCTATCTGCCTGAAGTGGGAAATGTGCCTAAAAAAGGAGACATCCTTTCCTGGGCTGAAAGCAGCGCGGTTGTATTTGCAAACAGCGTTCTGGGAGCAAGGTGCAACAGAAACAGCGGTATGCTGGACCTTTTCGGCTCAATCATAGGCTATGTGCCGGAATTCGGTTTTATAACGGACGAGGGCCGCAAGGCAACCTGGAAGGTTATTGTAAAAACTACCCATAAACCGGAAGCCCAGATTCTTGGGTCCGCAATAGGAATGAAGGTTGTTGAGGATGTTCCGTATGTTGTGGGCCTTGACAAATGGATAGGGAATACCCTGAACGACGAGGCTATGAGCTATTTGAAGGACTTCGGAGCAGCTACGGCTTCAAACGGCGCGGTTGGACTTTATCATATTGAGAACCTGACGCCGGAAGCTGTTGAAATGGGTGCTTCCCTTCTTAAGGAAGGTTATAAAGAGTATGTTATTGATGATGAGGAGCTTGAAAGGGTTTACAGGAGTTATCCGGTAATGTGGAAGGACAAAAACGCGAATCCAAAGCTCTGTTTCATAGGCTGCCCTCACCTTTCTTTCGAGCAGCTTAACCGCTGGACAGCAGACATAGAGGCTTCCCTCAAAAAGAACGGACGCGGCAAGGTAGTGATACGAACTGTACTTACAACTGCCCCTGACGTTGCGGAGAAGTTCAGAAAGACTGAAATGCACAGCCGTCTTCTTGCGACCGGAGCCACCCTTGCCTGCATCTGTCCTCTGATGTACACAAGCAATCCTCTCACTAAAAAGAGACCCATCATGACAAGCAGCAACAAGCTAAGGACCTATTCAATGGCCCGCTACTACAAGGATGCCGAAATCCTTGAAAAGATTACAGGAGGCGCGAAATGAAACAATTCAAAGGCAGAGTTCTTGCGGGCGGTACGTTCTCAGGCGAAGCAATTGTATCCCATAATGGAGTAAATTCCCTTGCGACGTTCCAGGGTTCAGTGCTGAAAGGCGCCAGGGAAATCATTGCAAGCGACCAGAACAATCCCGACATCTTTCAGAAAAACCTGACAGGAAAAGCTCTGTGTCTACCCGTTACTATTGGCTCCACCACCGGAGGCCTTGTAATCCAGACGGTATGCGCCATGAAGGCAAACCCGGCGGCTTTCCTTTTCAGTGAGCATATTGACCCTCTTGCCGCAAGCGGCATTGTCCTTGCCCGGGTCTGGGAAAACAGCCCTGTTATCGCTATTGACCAGCTGGGAGCGGAATTCCTTTCCGAAGTCAAAACAGGTGATAAAATCCGGATTGCAGAAGACGGCACCGTAACGGTTGGCTGAAAGCCTTTTATCCGATATCTATTAATCAGGCCTGGTTTCCGGCGGAAATCAGGCTTTTTTGCCGTTTTATACCGCATTTATATGAACTTTTTTATATGGACTTTAATGTTCGCCAATTCATGCCAATTCACGTTTTGCGAAACGCCTGAAACAAATATTGACATTCCGTCCCATTGAGGGCATACTTTTTATGAACATGTTCATATAACAGACGCGGCAAAGCTGCGGATGTGAAAAAACATGCCGAATCCTTTACAGCGGCAGGTAATGTATGCCAAAGATAATAGAGAACCTGAAAAGCCGTATCCTTGAAACAACGCGCAGGGAAATTAAAGAAAAAGGCTATTCCGGGATAACGCTCAGAGGAATTGCAAAGTCTTGCGATATTGCATTGGGGACTTTTTACAATTATTTCAAGTCCAAGGAAATACTGGTTGCAAACCTTATAGTTGCGGACTGGATGAAAAAAAAGCTTGAACTTGAAGAAGAACTTGAGAAAAGCACAGATGTCCACGGAGCAATGGCTCGGATACACGCGTTTATCACAAGCTTTTACAACCAGCATAAGGATATGTGGAAGGACTACAGATTCACCGGCGAATCCGGGTATGAGTACGATGAAAGGCATCAACTTCTGGTAAGTCAGATAAGCCTGATTATTTCAGGAGCGCTTCAAAAGGCAGGCTGTGAAAATGACAGTAATACGTGCTGCGTCCTTGCAGAAATGATACTTACGGCTTCTACAAAGGATATGGATTACGAAATATACGGCCCAATTATAGAAAGGGTCATACGAAAATAATTTAAGAGGTGAATAAATGAGCAGTTTTAAGAACCTGAGAATTGTTGATAATTTCTATCAGACATCACTGTTTTTCCCCATGCCAACAATTTTGGTAGGCACGCTTGCGGAAGACGGAAGCCCAAGCTTCGGTCCCTACTCCCTGTGCCAGCCTTTCTACGTGGCGGGCAAAGAGTATTATTCAATGATGCTTTGCTGCCGCAATTCGTCCAACACCTGTCAGAACCTACTCCGAACCGGAAAATGCACGCTGAATTTCCTGCCGGACAGGAAAAAGTATTTCAGGGAAATGGTGCGCCTTGGCTGGCCGGGAGACAAACCGCAGGAAAAAATGAAGAACTTCTTCTTCACAATGGAAGACGGGTTGATGGCTCAGGAAGACCCCGAGAACAAAGAAAAATACCCGAAAGTTCTTACAGAGGCCTTTCAGGTCATGGAATGCACATGGATGCGAGAGCTTGACGGAGCTGACAGAGACATGCCGTCAACTGCTGATAAGTATCCCGGACCTTTCCACGATTTCAACGGAATTACAACACCCTACGGGGCACATTTTGTACTGCGCATAGACAAAATTCTTATGAAGGAGAAGTACTATAACGCCATTGTAAACGGCGTTAAGTCCTCAAGTTTTCCTCACGCGCCCGTTGATTACGGCTACAGGGATTCAAAGAACTTCTGGTACATAAAGCACAGCAGGGCCGTCCCGGAGCTTATTCCCGAGCGTCAGGCATCCATGGAATCCGTACGCTATGCCGCAAAGAGAGCGGATGACAAGGTCAAGTTCGCTGATGATGCCCTTGTTCCCCTTCTAAAGGTACCCAGAGTCTTCCTGCCTGCTGTACTCAGAGGCTGTGTCGCATGGGCAAAGGAAAATAATGTCACTTTGATAACAGCGAAGGAAATGCAGATTATCAACGACAAGAGAGCCAAAGAAAAGAAGAGCTAGAGTGCTTTATGCTCAGGCGGCTATCTTTTTCAATTCGCGAAGTGCTTTTTTATCTCTTCCATATCCTGCACAATTTCCAATGTTCCAAGATAGTTTTTATTCTTATCCCTCACAGCCATGTAGGTGACAAGCATAGTCCTTCCGGCCTTTTCCATCCATACGGAAACTTTATCTTTAGTGCCTCCTCTGAACCCGTTGATTATTGAACGTACCATAAGCTCTATCTTTGGAGGATGACAGGAATAAACGCTGTGTCCCAGGGCAATGGACGGACGCTTGAAAACTTTTGGCCCTTCGTTGAAATACTTGTTAACGTCGTTTCTGTCAACAAAACTTATCTCAAGCGGGATGGTGTTCAGCATGGCGGTAAGTTCTTCAACGTTCATGACGCCGCCCGGCATACGAATTTCACCTTCAAGTGAGGAAACCGTTTTCCCGTTAAGCTCGGCTTCCGGCCAAATGGATTTCTCAACTCCAAGACACTCGGCATAGTCCTTGCTGTCTCTGTAAATCTGCATCCACTCTTCATCAGTAAAATTAACTGCGCAGATGGGGAACAGAATATTCTTTTCCTTATATATCATCTCTTCAGCGCGCTTTAGAACCGCTGTCATGCGAAGCTCCCAGGCTTCGTTGTGAAGAGAGCTTTCGGCAAGTTTTTTAAGCTCGTCCCGGATTTCATCGTCAACAGTCCACATAACGTCGGAAGGTCCTGATATCTCATACTTCTCCTTGAGCTGAGGATAGATTAAATCCCCCTTCTTGGCATAGTGTACGGAAACTTCGCGCAGCTTTGAAAAGTTTTCTGAAAAATCCGTTTTGTTTTCGAGAGCCGTCTTTATTTCCCCGATGACATCCGCAAGAACATTGTTTTCTCTTGTGAAAGTATTAAGAGGATGGCCTTCTATCGCCGAAAGTTCAGCGGCTTTCGCTTCCTTTCCGCTGTAATCGGAGGCTCTCTTTATTGACGCCTCAACTGCACGCTCCGCGTTGGCAATGCGCTCCTCACGGGTTGCTCCGTGGAACAGAGCGGAATGAATATCGCAGAGTTTCTGGACTTCATTCAAGGGGGTACCTTCTTTGAGAAGTTCCTGCTCGGCCCTCATGATTTCAGAGGCTTCGACATCTTCAAAATCCCTGACAAAATCAGCCCTTACGCTGTCAAGGGACTCGCCTTCTCCAAGACGTTTAAGATAGGCTTTAAGCTGTTCGTTACGATTATCCCTTGAATCTTCCGATGATGATTTTTTCGCAACCGAGTAAGCAGAAGCGCTGTCCATTGCGAAGCTGAAGCCGTTTTCAGTAAGCGCGGCAATCACCTTTTCCATTGGGATACCCTTGATTTTTGCGCCCTTGGGGATGGTCATAACCTTCCCCACAGAATTAAGCGCCAGCTTCTTCGTTATTTCCGTAAAACCCAAACCCGCCATTATATCAACAAGCTCGGGGTATTCATTCGCAAGTTCATAAACACTGCGGCTCAAATCCAATACTTTTGCCATAATTTTACTCCTTTTCAGCTTTCGCTTATCTTCTGATTAACGGCTTTAATTACATATTCGGCTTCAAGACCGTGAACACTGCAGGCGTCTTCCAGAGATTCCGCCTGAGATGCCGGGCAGCCAAGACAATGCATTCCGCAGTCCATAAGGACTTCAATTGCCTCAGGATGTTCATTTACAATTTCTCCGATAAGAGTTTTTCCGTTAATATAATCATTTTTCATTTTGTCCTCCGAATCGGAATCCTTAAGATTCCTCTTGCTATTACACCTGTTTTTTATCATAATCAAAGCAACTGGTATGTTGTTATAACAACAAAAACATAAATATGAATTATTTTTTTCTTTCAAATACAGGGCTTTTCCGCGGACTGAACCAGCAGGAAATAAAACAGCTTCTGCCGTGTCTGGGAGCATATGAAAAAAGCTACGCGAAGGACGATATTATTTTCCGCGCAGGGGACACGGTAAATGTTCTGGGTCTTGTGGAAAACGGAGGCGTAAACATACAGGCCAACTTCTACTGGGGCGGCAGCAATATCTTCGGGCATATTGGAAAGGGCGATATCTTTGCCCAGAACTATGCCGCAATACCGGGAAAAGAGCTTAACTGCGACATAATAGCTTCCGAGAAAACGGATATTCTCTTTATCAACATGCAAAAGCTCCTTACTTCATGTCAGTCAGCCTGCAGTTTCCACCACAGGATTATTTGCAATCTTGTAAAACTTTCCGCGTTAAAAAACCTGAGCCTTTCAGCAAGAATGATGCACATAGCCCCAAAATCCATAAGGGACAGAGTCCTTTCCTATCTTTCCGAACAGGCAACAGAGAATATGAGCCCGAATTTCACCATTCCTTTCAGCCGTCAGCAGCTTGCGGAATACCTTGGAGTGGACAGGAGCGCCCTTTCAAACGAACTGAGCAAAATGCAGAAAGACGGCCTTATCAGCTATCATAAGAATGATTTCAGACTTAAGGAGTTTTAAACTTTAAGAAAACATTCAGGAACTTTGCAAAGCCGGGAAGTCTTGCTGCGGACAGCTCACGGGACGAACAAAAATACTTTCCTCAGGGAAGAAGATAGGATATCTTTTAAGCGGAGGACAATATGACTGAAATTGAGGCGGCGAAAAACAGGCATTCGGTGAGAAGCTATCTGGACAAGCCCATTGAGGCGGATAAAGTTTCACGCCTTCGGGCTTTGGCGGAAAAATGCAATGCGGAGGGAAATCTTCACCTGTAGGTTCTGGAGGATGCGGGAGATACTTTCAGCCGGCTGCTGAACAGGTTTTCGGGTCTTGTCAGCGCTCCGAGCGTTATTGCTTGCGTTGGGCCTGATGACGTAACTCTGGACAGGCGAATAGGATTTTACGGTGAGCGTATCGTACTGTTTGCGCAGAGTCTTGGGCTGAATACATGCTGGGCCGGGACTTTCAATGCAGGCAGAGTGAAGGCGGAAATTGCACCCGGTGAAAGGCTTTCGATTGTGATTGCAGTAGGTTACGGGGCAAATCAGGGCAAAGCGCACAAATCCAAAAGCCCAAATCAGGTTGTTTCGGGCAAAACCGAACGTCCGAAATGGTTTCTTGACGGTGTAAAGCTTGCTCTTCTGGCACCAACGGCCATTAATCAGCAAAGGTTTGAATTCCGCTTAAATGATGACGATTCCGTTACCCTTACGGATAAAAAGGGGCCTTTCAGCAAGGTGGATATGGGTATTGTTCAGTACCATTTCGAGCTTGGAAGCGGGCATAAGGTTAAGGTGGAAAACTTTATATAATTGACCAGCCTTCCGCCTGTGCCCGGATATCAAAATAGTTTTTATATATTCCCCTCTGAGAAATAAGCTCTTCGTGTGTTCCCTTTTGCGCGACCTTCCCATTATCTATAACCAATATCTGCTCTGAATTTTCTATAGTTGCAAGCCTATGCGCAATGGAAATAATTGTTTTCCCTTTTGTTAATTCAGTAATACCTGCCTGAATCAGGTGCTCGTTTTCAGGATCAACACTTGCGGTTGACTCGTCCAATATTATAATCGGCGCATTTTTCAGTATTGCGCGGGCTATTGATATACGCTGCTTTTCACCGCCCGACAAAGTGTTTCCGCCTTCGCCTATTACAGTGTCATATCCTTCAGGTAGCGCAGTAATAAAATCGTGGCAACAAGCCTTCTTCGCGGCCTCAATCATTTCCTCTTCACCGGCGTCGGGTTTCGCAAACAGAATATTCGCGCGGATTGTATCATGAAACAGGTATACATTCTGGAAAACCATAGAGATATTTTTCAAAAGGCTGTCACAGGTAAACTCTCTGACATCATGTCCTCCTATAGAAATACTGCCTGATTTTACATCATAAAACCTCGCCATAAGGTTACATATAGTTGTTTTTCCTGAGCCGGACGCTCCTATAATCGCGGCGCTTGTCTTTTCAGGAATATAAAAGCTGACATCGTTCAGAACATTTCTTTCATCATATCCGAATTCAACATTTTGAAATAAAATATCAAAATTTGTAAGACTGATGTCCCTTCCCCCCGCATCAATAAAATTTTTCTCTTTTAATAAATCTATCTGATTCATAGCATCTCTGATAACGCTGAGGACATGCGCGCTGTCGCTAATCGGTTCAAGGCTCGCAAAAATTCCAAAGGAGAAAAAAATAAACATCAGCATCATTGAAAGTGTCATTTCTCCGTTGAGACACATAAGAGCGGAGGCAAATGCAATTCCGACACTGCCGCATTTCAGAGCCAGAAGATGAAGTCCGTTAGCAGGAATAAATCCCCATTCAATCTTAAGATGAATTTTACGGCTATCCTCAACCGCCTTTTTTATTACCTTCGCGGCAGCTCCGCTTTGGCCGAAGGACTTTATAACTGAAAGCCCTCTTATATACTCTAAAAACACGCCTGTCATGTCCTTGTTCGATTTTGCCTCCACAGGAGCATTCCTCAGGCTGAAACCGGACACCAATATCAAAAACAGCAGCGAAACGGCCGCAGCGAGAATAGCAATTAAACCGGTTTTCAAACTTATACCTATAAGAAAAAGAAGTATCACAAAAAAGTTCAGATAACCGCCCACGAAATTATCCACCATGCGTATTCCCATAGTTTCCAAAGTGGAAAGCCCCGTAGTCAACGAGCTTAAAATGGTACCCGTATTCATAGTTTTGAAATAACCGAGCGAAACATGTTTCAGAGCTTCACCAATTGCGAGACGGTCGCGAGATACCAATTCATAGCTTATTGCTTCCTGAAATCGAGCTCTCAGGTAATCAAAAAGGAAACGAAAGAATACCAGCGCAAGCTGAATCAGAAAGCTATACGCAATCCATTTATTATCAAAATCCGCATTTCCCCTGCTTTTTTCAATCAGCATTCCCACAGTATACGCGGCAATCCCAACAGGCAGTGCCGTAAAAAAATGTGAAAAAAACGTAAACAGAAAACCGATATATAATTTCCGTTTAAATTCCCCGCACCAGCGAATGATACGTTTTACAGTTTTAAACACCTAAACAACCCCCTTTTTATTCATAGAAACAGCCCAGTTTTTTGCTCCGATATGCATCCTCCACATCTCACGGTACAAAGAACATCTTTCCAAAAGGTTTTTATGTGTTCCCTGCGCTTCTATGACTCCATTTTTAAGAACAACAATATTGTCGGCGTTACGTATGGTGGATAGCCTATGCGCAATAATAAGCAATGTTTTTCCCTTTGCGAGAGAAGTAATCGCTTTCTGGATTTTATTTTCATTCTCAGGGTCGGTAAAAGCTGTTGCTTCATCCAAAATAACAATGGGGGCATCTTTCAAAATCAGGCGGGCAATGGCTATTCTCTGCTTTTCACCGCCTGAAAGGCTTTTCCCCGCTTCACCCGCAGAGGTCATATAGCCGCAGGGCAGTTTGCTGATGAAATCGTCACACTGAGCAGATTTTGCTGCTTCCATAACTTCTTCATCCGTCGCATTCGGATTGCCTAATCTTATATTTTCCATCAATGAACTTTGAAACAGAAAATTATCCTGAGAAACAAAGCTTACCAGTCCGGACAGCTGTGATAATGGAATTTCTTTGATATTAATCCCCCCGATACAGATTTCCCCGCTGCTCACATCCCAAAATCTTGCAATCAATTTTGCTACCGTAGACTTTCCGCCGCCGGACGGTCCAACAAGTGCCGTGTAGCTTCCTTTCGGAAGAGACAGGCTTATATTGCGCAGAACATTGTCTTTTGCTTCTTTTGTATAAGAGAAGCAAACATCCCGCATTTCAATATCCATATTGGGGATTTCAACATAGGATTCAGGTTCGGGCAGTTTCTCCATGTTTAAGAAATAATCAAGTTCCTGTACCGTTTCCTTAATCTGGCGAATTCCGTTAGCAAAAACCTCAAGTTTAGATAACGAACCCACCATTGAAAGAGAGAGCATTACGGCAAGCGCCGCTTCCGGGGCTGTAATAATATGCCTTGACGCGAGTATGAGACTTACCGGAAGAGTTCCAATCAAAGTCGAAGGAAATAACGCGAAGGACAATTTCACAGTAACCCATGTTGAGGATAGCCATTTGAGGACAAATTTCCGATAATCTGTGATTGCCCCTGAATATTTTTCATATGAAACTCCCAATTTGCCGAATGTCTTGATAACTTCTATTCCTTCAATATATTCCACGATTGCGCTGTTCATGCGCGCATTGGAAATATTGTATGTCTCAAAATTTTTTCCGCTGATTTTGAATGTAAGCATCATACATATCATTGAGGCCGGAAATGTAATGAGAGAGGCCAGAGCTATTCTCCAGTCAATTACTGCGAGCGCAAAGATACTTATAACAGGCAGAACAATATGTCCGGCGCCTTCAGGAACCATGTGAGCAAGAGGCGGCTCTATCGCTTCAATCTTATCCACTATCAGGTTTTTAAGTTCTCCAATCGTATGCCGCTGAACTTCACCTAAAGGAGCATGCAAAAAACAATCCGCCACCCTAAGCCTCAGTCCTTCCAGCACATAATATGCGACCTGATGACTTAAGGCAGTTGAAAAACTGAAACACAGAACTTTGATAAAATACGCGGCTACAGAAACAATACACCAGAAAAAAATTCCTCTGACGCTTTCCGCGTTATCAACAAAGAGTAAAATAACACGGTACATGCAGAAGAAAGGAATCAGACCTGCCGCGATACTTATTACGGACAATATAACGGATACATAAAATTTTCCTTTTCGCGCGCCGGTATAGCTCAAAAGCGCCTTTAGCCATCCGTTTTTCGTTTGTTTCATGCGCTGCCTCCGCGGCGAATAGCATTTCGGTATTCTCTTGGAGACATCCCCATAATTTTTCGGAAAGTTATCGCGAATTTACCGGGGCTGTCATAACCGACTGAACCGGCAACTTCCGACACATTCATATCGCGGTTTTTCAGCAAAAGCTCCGCGGCCTGATTCATACGATATTTCGAAAGCCAAACTCCTATGGAGTCGCCGTATATGGATTTAAAACAATTTTTCATACCTGATAATGGAATATCAAACATACATGAAAGTTCCCGCTGCGTAAAATTCTCCGCAAAGTGTTCTAAAATAAACGCTTGTATCGCTTTGACTTTTTCTATCTGAGTTTTGTAATAATATGGCTGTTCCTCCCTGCCTGCCGGTAATTCAATAGCGTCAAGGCACAGTAATAATTCCATTATTTTCACTTTAAAATAAGGAATTCGTATTTTTTTAGGGACTTGATAAAACTCTTTAAAAATATTCTCTGTTATATCTATTCCGGGAATCAGTTTTGGATAAGTTCCGCCGCAATACTTTTCCTGCAGAATTCTAAGGTCTACGGGAAAATCTTTTATTTCCGATTTCAACGATTCGCAGGCAGTTTTCATATCGAAGACAATAGTCAGTCCGTGAAAATGATTCGCGGGAAAAACGAAGCGTCCGATATGAGAACGCCTGTGGTCAATTTTCATATCACCGCTTTCCATATACGCATAGGCATTTTCCGACGCTATATATTCCATCCTGCCTTCTCTGCAATGGTCAATCGCAAGAATTTCTTTTGAAGGCGAATATTCCGAATCAAAGTAAGCCATATGGAAATCATTGAAAGAAAGCATAGCCCCGGGAAAAATGTCATAGCAGGTCATCGTACCTTCACCTGTTTTATTTCTAAACTGAAGGACGCTGCAACCGTCGCTTTGCGCTAAAAGCAAAATATTATGGCCTTTTAACAACTTTTCATCCATAAAAACCTCACAGAACAAGAAGCTTGTCACAAGCTTCCTGAAGCAATTCCCTGTCATGCGAAACGACTAAAATAATATGTCCTTTCTTAGCCGCCTCTCGGAGCATTTTCGAAACTCCTCGCATTTGGACATAATCAAGCCCGCTGGTAGGCTCATCAAAAATCAGCAGAGGACGCATTGACAAAAAAGCAGTCGCAATTGCGAGTCTCTGCTTCTGCCCTCCGGATAATGACATTGGATGACGCTCCCGGTACTGAAGCAAATCAAAGGAAACAAGAACTTTTTCTATTTCTTCAAAATTATTACCCCGTATCTGTTCGCATTCATTATATACGCTGTCATAAAATAGCTGGTGGTTTACATCCTGCATAACCAGATAACACGCTTTTTTTCGTTTCTTTAAAGAAAGAGCGTTTCCATTTATTTTGATATATCCGCTTTTTTCTTTAAGTAATCCGCAAAGACAGCGGATAAACGTTGTTTTTCCAACTCCGTTATTTCCTGTAATTCCAATTATTTCTCCCGCGTTTGCGGTAAAGGAAAGCTTTTTAATGACATACGGCCCGTTTTTATACCTAATACATAAATCACTTACTGTAAGCCCATTTGGGGTTTCTCCTGTCTTTACAGGCGGTATTGTCAGCTCAATTTGCTTCAGCGTACGCAATCCCATCCGAATCCGTTCCTTTTCGCTTAAGGCTGTAAATTCGTCCCTGCTGAAGACCCTGTCTACCGTGCCGTTTTTTATATAAATTGCCCGGTCTATCAGCTCTGTTAAAAAGTAAAGCCGGTGTTCTGCGATTATGACGGTTTTCCCCTGTCTTTTTAATACGGCAATCTGATTTTTAAGTTTTTCTATTGTATCATTGTCAAGATTAGCCGTAGGCTCATCAAGGATAAAACATTGGGGGTCGGACGCGTATACGCTTGCAAACGCCAGCAGCTGTTTCTCCCCTCCGGACATTGTGAAAACGTTCCTGTTTCGCAAATGTTTTATTTTCAGATTTATTGTCGTTTCACGAACCCTTTGCCTGATATAATCAGGTTCCGCCCCCTGATTTTCCAAAGCGAATTCCAATTCACCGTCCGATTCCGTATAAAAAAATTGGCTTTTGGGGTTCTGGAAAACAGAACCAATCTGCTTTGAAAGCTCATAAAGTTTAGAATCCGCGACAGAAAGTCCTCCAACCGATACGGTTCCGTTTAAATACCCGCAGTTAGTAAAATGAGGAATAAGTCCGTTCATCATTTTAGTTATGGTGCTCTTTCCGCAGCCGCTTTCTCCGCAAAGGAGAATGCATTCACCCTTCTCTATTTCCATGCAGAGATTGTGAATAATTTCTTTATTTTTCTCATAACCGAAAGATACGTTTTTTATTGAAATCATGCGGCATTGCCCTTAATAAAGATTGCCGTAACAGCGAACCCTGTTCCTATTATCATCCATAGCCAGTCCAATTTTTTCATCACAGGATTGACCGTCCCGGTTTTTCTTGAGGGGTTTTCTATTCCTCTTGTCACGGCTGCTTCGGAAAGTTCCTCCGCCGTATTCGCAGCGGACATCATAAAAGGAACAATAAACGCTTCCAACTTTTGCATCCCATGAATTTCCCTAAGTGAAATCGCGTCTCTTATATGGCAACTTTCTTCCTTAATAGCAGGAAAATATCTGATAGCAACTGAAAGGGAGATAATCAAGCTTTGCGGAAGCCTCAGCTTACGGATTGCCGCTATGAATTCTCTCATCGTAACGCTTCGAATCAACAGCGCGCCTATCATCAGACACGCAAACATTCTTATGGAATAATTTATAAAAACGGCAAAAAAGGTACTTAGAATTCCAGGCGCCGCAGGAAGCACGAAATATTGGATAACATACATCGCGGCATAAGAAACCAACCATTTCAGCCCGCTCAAAAACCTTCCGCACACCACATAAAGCAGGAACAATACGGCAATCCACAAAACTTGAAAGTGAAATGAAGTTTGAGAAAAGGCAATAATATTAGAAAATGTAATTAAAGCTACTCCAAGACGGGGGTCCATCTTAAAAGGAAGCTTGAATCTTACCATTACTTAACCATACCGGCTTTTATAAAATGTTTTTTAAACATTGCGCCCGCAATCAATGACCCTATATAACCTCCAATCAGAGGTGCCAAAAAAAGAACGGCAAGCATTCCCGGTGAGGAAAATTTTCTAAGAGTATCAATATATACAACGGACAGACCCGTTTTAGCGATTTGCGCGAAAAACTGCTCCTTCATAATCCAAATCGGCAGCGGAGAACCTGTCATTCCCAATGAAAAAATCATAAATGAAAGCGTATTTACATTATAACTTCCGTATTTTCCAATCATACGTATCAGTTCTGCCGCGACACATGCAATAACGAACGTAATCAGCAAATAGAGCGTGAACATTCCTGTAACATAATAAATCAACGCAGTAACTAATCCCATTAGTAAAACAGCGCCGAACTTTTGAACCTTCGCGCACATCAGCATGAAAGGGACTCCCGTTATGAGTGAAACCAAACAGGGAAGAAGAATCCAAATTACAGGATGTATGCCGCTAAGCAGCATGCAGATAAAGTTTAGGACAAAGTATATCGCAGAAAAAATACCGATTGATATAAGCTCTTTTCCCTGAAGATATTTTTCGTTGTTTTGATTCGACATTTTATTTCTCCCATAATTATTCGAACATTTGTTAGTTACATCTAACTCTAAGAATAATATAGCTGTTTTTTTATATCTTGTCAGTTCCGATTAGCCGTTTCAGTTCCAATTGGTTTTAAAAATTAAATATATTTTCTGACTGCTTTTCAGAGATTGTTTTATGCGGGCACAGTATGTCTTTACAGACATTTTCTTAATTTACAAATCATATTGACATATGTCATGAATGTTTTTAAATTAATAGATGACATATGTCAGAAATGGAGAAGCCATGCCAAGACAGCAGAGACGCAGAATCATAAGCGGATATCCGAATTACTGGAACTTCGCCGCGGAAGAGGTTTCGGAAAAAACGGAATGCGTTTTCCTGTCCCTTGACGAGTTTGAAACAATTAGGCTCATCGATAAAGAGAACAGGACTCAGGAACAATGCGCTGAAAGCATGGGTGTCGCCAGAACAACAGTTACGGCAATCTATGACAGCGCAAGGAAAAAACTGGCCGGTCTTATTGTAGACGGATGCCGTCTTATGATTTCGGGCGGCCAATACAACCTTTCCCAAAGTATACCAAAATCAATAGCTCATAAAGGAGATAATATCATGAGAATAGCGGTAACATATGAAAACGGAGACATTTTTCAGCATTTCGGACATACTGAAAATTTCAAATTCTATGATGTTAAGGACGGCAAAATAACAAGTTCGCGGGTTGTAAGCGCAGAAGGTTTCGGCCACGGCGCCCTTGCGGGTTTTCTGAAACAGTGCCGGGTAGATTCTCTTATCTGCGGAGGTATAGGCATGGGCGCCCAGATGGCTTTGAAAGAAGCGGGAATAACTCTTTACGGTGGAGTTTCCGGCAATGCGGACGATGCCGTTCTTGCGTTGGTTTCCGGAAATTTAAGCTATAATCCGAATGCAAGCTGCAGCCATCATGAACATGAGCACGGCTACGAAAGCCATGCCGGAGAAGGACACTGCGGAAGGCATAGCTGTAAAGACCGTGAAAGCGAAAACGGAGAAAATTCCTGCCGCTGTCATTGACGGACTTGCAGCGTTTTCTGCCTTAGATTTTTGCGCAATGCTTTGCAGGACGGCTATATGGATTTGAAATATGAATAAAAAAAACATTAAAGAAATAATAGAGCGTTACGACCTTCAGCCTCTTCCCGAAGAAGGCGGATACTTTCGTTTCGTATCAGAATTCGGGGCAAACGCGGGGCTGATTTATTACCTTATCACAGAAGATTCGTTTTCGCGCCTTCATTCGCTTACGCAGGATGAAGCATGGTTTTTTCTTGAAGGCGATGCTCTTGAACAGACAGTTGTACATCCTGATTTTAAAATTGAAAGAAGATTACTTGGTGAAAACAACAGGATATCTATTGTACGCGGCGGCTGTTTTCAGGCAACGCGCGTAAAGACGCTTTCTTCCGGCTATGCTCTTACGGCAACAGTGATGAGCCCAAGATATGAAGATTCAATGTACACGCATGGGGCAGGTGTAAAAGAACTGCTGGCCATGGAAGAACTTAAGGAGATTATCTGATGAAAAGAGTCCTTGTAACCGCAGGAAGGTCAAATCTGGGGAAATCAATAAGGGAAGTTTTTGAAAAAGAAGGCTATGAAGTTTTTTATACCGTTTCATCTGAAGATAAGGCGGACTCTGAAAAAGCAATTGCCGCTGATCTTACAAAAGAAAAGGAAATAGACAAGGCGCTTGAAAAACTTGAAAGCCTTGATGTGCTTGTAAACAATGCGGGAATCTTTACCGAAGGCAGTCAGGAAACCCTTTCAATTGAAAGCTTCGGCGCCGTAATGGCTCTTAACGTCAAGGGGCTTTTTCTTGTGACACGGAAACTCATCCCTCTTCTGAAGAAGTCGGACGGTTCAATTGTCAACGTTTCATCCATGAATGCCGTGCATCCCGGTTTCGGAGCAACTTCCCATTATGACGCCAGTAAAGGTGCAGTTTCAGCGTACACCGCATCACTCGCAGCCGAAACCGGCCTAAGGGTAAACGCGGTCGCTCCGGGCCTGATAGACACGCAGCGCCTTCACGGCGCAAAGCTTGAAAGTCATTGGAAAAACCATACGGTAAAACGTGAAATGGTAAAGCCGGAATACATAGCAAACGCTATCCTTTTTCTTGCGCAAAGCCGCGGAATTTACGGTCAGACACTGCTTATAGATAATGGTTATTGCCTGCGTTAATCAGTTTCCCGAACGTATAAGGTCGTGAGCGACGGGAGTATAGAACAGCTTTTTTGCCCCGGCAATATCTCTGGTCTGACCAAGAATCCACATAAGCTTCGCAATAGCGGCCTCACTTGTCATATCACGCGCTTCAAGTACGTTCGGCTCCTGTTTAAGGCGGTGTCCAACCTTATAAAGTCCCAAATCGCTTCCGTCGTTTGGAACCTGAGTTGTCATTACTATCAGAGTTCCCTTTTGGGCCGATGTCTTCAGCAGCGAATAGAACTCATAGTACTCAGGCAGTCCGCCAACGCCGAAACATTCGATAACAAGGCCGTCATAGTGCTCTGTCATGAAGGTAATTACATCTTCAGTCATTCCGGGAAACAGCTTTATAAGCCCCACATTGGTATCAAGCGTGCTGTAAAACTTGACTTCTTTTTCAGTTTTCTGCGGGATGAACCAGTATATTTCCCCGCTTTGGATTCTTGCGGCTTCGGGAAAGTTTGAGCTCGCAAAGGCCGCAAAGCGTTTTGTATAGTTCTTTTTTGCCCTTGTGCCTAAAATAACGGAACCTGAGAATACAATCAGAACCCCGTGGCTGTTATCATCCGATGCGCAGATGAAGGCGTCAATAAGGTTGCGCCTTGCATCCGAATCTCCCTGCGCCGCGGATATCTGAGCCCCTGTAATAACAATGGGCTTTGGGCTGTTCTGTATAAGATAGCTTAAACCTGCGGCAGTATAGGCCATTGTGTCCGTACCGTGAGTGATGACAAATCCATCGAACCTGTCAAAATTGCATCTGATAAGCTCCGCAATGGCAATCCAGTGCTCCGGGCGTATATTCGTGCTGTCCATGTTGAAAGCCTGTACGCAGGAAGGCTCGCAGAGGTTCTTAATTTCGGGAACTCTTTCAAGAAGGTCTGATATTGAAAGAGACGGTGTAAGTCCGTCATCAGTTGGGCTGGAAGCGATTGTGCCGCCTGTGCCTATCAAAAGGATTTTCTTCATGAGATAAATGATAGCACAGAGAAGCATCCGTTTACACTGTTTTATCAGCAGAGGCTATTTCCGCTGCCGCTGTTAACTTTATCTAGCATTATGGAGTAAATGGTTTTGTCGGTTCCTTCCATACCTTCTTTGCTGATAATTGAAAGATGTGAAATGCTTTCTCTTGAATCCGCGCCTACTATGCCGCACTTATCGTCAGGACATTGACCGTTGAAGGCAAGCCTTACAGCCATGGCCGCAGCCTCAAGGCAGGAATATATTTTCAGGGCACAGGTTTTTTTTGCGCCGTCGCAGATTATCCCCGTCAGGTTGGCGACCATTATGTTTATAACCTCATCCATTGCCCCAGCTCCGCCTCCGAACAGGTAGGCATAGGCGCAGGCCGTGCCTATTGCCGCAGTGAAAGCGCCGCAGAGAGCGGAAAGCCTGCTTTTTTTCTCTGTAAGCATAAGACCTACAAGCTCGCTTACGCATACGGCTCTGAGTATCTTTTCCTCTCCCGCTCCCAGATACTCCCCGACTGTCTTAACCGGAACCGTTACTGTAAGACCCTGGTTTCCGCTACCGCTGTTTATGTAAACAGGCATTGGACAGCCGCACATCCTTGCGTCGCTTCCGGCTGCCGCATAGGCAGCTCCAAGCTGAAAAGCCTGATTTATATCAGCCGGTTTTCCCGTGATATCCTTTGCCATGGTTTTTCCCACCTGAAGACCGAAACAATGGCTCATACCGTACTTTGCAATATTAAAATTAGCCTTAATCGCATCCTTCAGAAAATCAATTTCTTCCACCTTCACATTATCCGCAAAGGACAGAACATCTCCAAGCGTCACATCCGCAAAGAAATCAGATTCCCCATTTGCCTTGCCGCAGGAAGTAACTTCATTCAGGACTTTGCCGTCCAATACGACTTTGGAGAAGCTGTCATGCTCGCCGGAAATGGTAACAGATGCCTCATGCCCGGTTTTCGATTTAACGCTCACGCACACATATAGAGATGGGACATCTCCTGCAAGCTCCAGAACCGGCTCCAGTGTTGAAGCATAGTCCACCATCTTTTCGTCCACATCGGAAAGGATACTCAACTTTCTTGCAGTATCTCCGCCCGCAATTCCAAGGGCAACCGCCGCTGAAAGACCCTTCAGCAAACAGCCCGGAATACTCACACCCATCGCGTTTTTTACCATGTCTCTTGAAGCTGAAATTCTTACTTCCGCCACTTCATCTTTGCCGATAAGTTCCCGTGCCTTCGCTCCTGCCAATGCCGATGCCGCAGGCTCTGTACATCCCATTGCCGGCACTATTTCATGCTTAAGTATTTCAATAAAGCAGCTATCAGTCATTTTTCACTCCAAAATCTTTAAACGCAACAACCTGCAACATTATTATCACATCCGTGCGGAGTTTTTTCAACCTGTCATTTGCGTACAGAAACCCTGTAATCTACAGGCAGCGCATAACAGCAGATACAAGACCTTCAGGCGTCAGTATTTTTCCTTTAAGGTCAAAACCCGCGCGTTTCAGGCTGCCGGCAACGCGCAGGGCTGACGGGACAAGGAAATCATGCCGTGAAAGCACATCCGCAGCGTTTCCCATATCGGCCACAGCGCCATCTTCAAGAAGAATAATATTATCGCAGAGCTGCGCCATGTCATCGGGATTGTGGGAAACCATAAGGATGCCTGTTCCGTTTTTATTAAGATTCTTCAAAGCGGAAAAAACATCTCTGCGTCCTGTTGTATCAAGACCTGCGGAAGGCTCGTCCAAAATAAGAAAACGGCTGTCCATTGCCAAAATTCCGGCAATAGCCGCGCGGCGTTTTTCACCGCCTGACAGAGACAGCGGAGAGCGGTCATAAAACTCCCTGCCAAGCCCAACTTTTGACAACGCCTCTTTAGCCTTTGCTTCGGGGTCGCTAAGCTCAATATTTTCAGGCCCGAACATTACATCCTTCAAAACTGTTTCTCCGAACAGCTGGTGCTCAGGAAACTGAAAAACAAGTCCAATGCCGGAATCAAGGTTTTTCCCGGTTTTGACTTCCATGCTGTCAAACAGTACGGTACCGGAAGAAGGGACAAGCAGACCCCTGAGAATTTTTGAAAGAGTTGTCTTGCCGCTTCCCGTTTTCCCTGTAAGGCCTGTAAACGAACCGTCTTTTAAGGTGAATGAAACGTTTTTTAAAGCCCGGCGTCCGCTGCCATAGCTGAAACAGATATTTTTGGCTTCTATCACAGTAAGGCCCCCTGAAGAAGTATGATTGCGACAAAGTAGGAAAACATAAGCAGGAAGGACGCGGCATCCTCCGAAGTAAACCTAAGAGGATTGAGATATCCCGGTTTCGCATATCCGTAAAGCCTTGACTCCATGGCAAGGGCAAGCTCATCGGAACGCCTGAAAGCGGAGACAAACATTGGTATGGTTATTGGAAGCAGGGTTTTTGCCCTGCGGAAAAGGCTTCCGCTTTCAAAATCCGCGCCCCTTGCTTTCTGTGCCTGAACAAGTCTTTCGGCTTCATCCGCAAGTACAGGTATGAACGTAAAGGCAATTGAAATTACCATAGCTATATCACGAACGGGGATTTTAAAAACTTTAAGCCCTTCAAGCCCCTTCTCTATACCGCCTGCTATAGCCTTAGGCTTTGTGGTAAGCGTCAGAAGATTTGAGCAAAGGACAAGTTCGATTATACGGAGCGTTATGAGAGAAGCTTTTATTATCCCGTTTTTTACAAAAAAAATATTTATCAGAAAAACGGAAATAACTATGAAGACAACAGGACGGAAACCGCTTAACATGAATTTCAGCGGAACTTCGGATATCCATATCAGAAGGCACAGAACGGTAAAGGACACGGCGCAGGAAACCGGACCGTCAGCAAGGAATACCGAAACAATATAAACAATAAGCGCGGTAAGCTTTGTTCTTGGGTCCAGTCTATGAAGGAAAGATGACGCATTGAAATAACGACCCAGATTCACTTTCATTTTAACTTCTCTTTGTCCTTGAGCCTCACAAGTTCAGATACAAGCATATCTTCTGTGAGAACTTTTCCTTCAAAGCTGATACCCTTTCTTTCAAAAAGCGCTGAAAGTTTAAAAACAACAGGAATTTCAAGCCCGATTTTTTCACACTCCTTCACGTGGGAAAGAATCTCTGAAGGTGTTCCTGAAAGGGCAAGTCTCCCCTTATCCAGAACATATATCATATCCGCGTCCACGATATCCGAAAGGCTGTGAGCGGTAAGGACAATTGCCATGTTGTTTTCCTTTCTCAGCCTGCGGATAGCGGAAAAGACCAAAGCTCTGCATTCCGAATCCAGCATTGACACTGGTTCATCCAAAACAAGACAGCTGGGCTTTAAGGCAATAGCACCGGCTATGGCCAGAAGCTGTTTTTGCCCTCCGGAAAGCTCGTGTACGGAGCTTAAGGCGAAATCTTTCAGACCTACGGCTTCAAGGCTTTCATCCACACGCTTTCGGATTTCTTTTGCGGAAAGCCCAAGATTTTCAGGTCCGAAGGCTACTTCATCCTCTATGATATCGTATACCATCTGGTTTTCAGGATTCTGGAAAACCATGCCTACACGCTTTCGTATTTCAAAAATATTCTTAGGCTCCGCGCTGTTAATGGAATCCGCGATTATCTGCCCTTCAGAAGGGATAAGAAGGCGGTTCAGGAGTTTGGCCAAAGTGCTTTTTCCGGAGCCGTTGGCACCCGCAACGGCAATAAAGACCCCCTTCTCCACGGTCATGGAAATACCGGAAAGCGCTTTTGTCCCTCCCGCCGTTCCTGGATATATATAACTTACATTCTTCAATTCAATGAAAGGCATGTTTTGTTTCCCATGTCATTAGAGCCGCAGCGGCTATACCGATTACTATACCGGCAGCTGTTCCGCTGATAATAAGAACAGGTATATAGTAAGCGATTGCGGCAGTATCAAGTATAAAACAGGCCACGGCAATCTGTCCAAGATTGTGAAGCACTCCGCCCGCGACACTTATGGCAGCGGTTCCGAACAGGTTTGTTTTCTTCAGCAGAGCCATTCCGGTCAGGGAAATAATGGCGCCTCCTGCCGAATATGCCAGAGAAAGCACGCTGCCGAACAGAAAGGATGCCATAAAAACCCTAAGTACGGAAATAAGCGCGGCTTCCCTGAAACCTGTCTTATACAGGGCATAGACCGTAACAATATTGGCAAGACCGATTTTTACGCCGGGAACGGCAATAAAGGCGGGAAAAAGGCTTTCAATAAAAGAGAGAATCATTGCAAGGGCCAGCAGAAGACCGGACTGAGCTATCTTTTTTGTCTCCATATCATCCTCTCAGTTAATTATATCCACAGAACCGTCTTCTCCCGTTAAGGTTATTACAACCTTATTGGGAAGACAGACAAGCGTCTGCCCCGTGTAGCGTATCCAGCCTTGTCTTACACAAAGCAAATCAGGGCAGGATGCCTTAGCCATCCTGGCCTGTCCGTCTTTTATTTCAAGGACGTTGGTACCGCCGTTTATCAGATATATGCCGTCCTTATCAAGAGGATAGCGCTCCGTTTTGACAGCATTGACGTAAACCTCCGCGTAGGAACCGGGATTCCCCCGACTGCGACTCAAAAAAAGGAGAATAAGGCCCGCAGAAGCAACGGCAATTATGAAAATGATATCCCTCAGGACTCTTTTCTTATCAGTTTTTTCTTTTGCCATTATCCAACTTTACCCTTTGCCGCACCGGTATTGACCGTTCAGTTCTTTACTAATAATATCATTCCGGAGGTAATTGTAAATATGACTGCAAAAGAGATGTGGCATATGTTCACAAAGAAATCCGGAATAAAAACAGCCCTCTACGACGCATGGTCCTTTGGCGAAGACGCGGACAATCTCGCACGTCTTGTACTGGAAGGCAAAAAGACAGCAACGTCATCCGTTTATGACCTCTATGAATATGACAGCGATGAAATACCGCGCGCCGGAGAATACAGCGTAATACTTGACGGAAATGACAACGCAATCTGCGTTATCCTGCTTGAAGAAGTAAGCGTAGTACCTTTTAAGGACGTTGACGAAGAGCAGGCAAAACGCGAAGGCGAAGGAGATTTGTCCCTATCCTTCTGGAGAAATGTCCATGAAAAGTGCTTCAGCGCGTGGATGTCTGAAGCCGGTATGACGTTCAATCAGGACACAAAAATAGTTCTTGAAAAATTCAGGTTGGTTTTCAAACCGTAAGCATTACAGCCCGGAACTCAAAAGCATTCCGATGTTTTCCTCAACCACGCTGTACAGGGCGTTGTTTCCTATATATTCGGGAAAATTTCTCCAGATGAGTATAACCGAATCCGGACACACTTCTCTGAGAGGCTCGGTAACAATTGCATGTACGTTGTCTATGATAAGCTTATACTTTTTCCCCGCGGCATCCGCTATCTGGTTTGAAGTAAGAGGAGCAGGTCCGAAAATTCCCGCGACGTTAAGTCCAAGATCTTCTGCAAGCGGAGTCTGGTTGCTGTTTACATAGCATGGAATCTTATCAAGACCGCGGCTTTTGATTTCCTCTCTTGCCTCTTCTATCATTTTTTCATAAGCGCCATAACGCTCCGAGGCCACTGTTTGTGTACCGGCCATTGAACTTATCTTTTCAACAATTGGCCCAAGGACACTTAGCCTGTTCTGGGTTTTGACACGGATTGTCTTTGCCTCGTCAAGACCTGCGGCCGTCTTTATGGTCTCCATCATGACCTCGTAGCCTGCGTATAGAAACAAATCCGCCCTAACAACTTCAGCAAGGTCGTCAGCCGTTATCTCGTACTCCGGCGGATGCTTGAGATTTGCCGGCGCAATGGTTGAAATGTCATCAAGGCCGGAAAGCTCGCCTATTGCGGCAACCCAGCTGGTCGATGCCACATATTTGGGCTTATCTGTTTGAAACGGTGTCTCACTGACCGGATTTGCGAAAAGCCCTGCGCTAAGCACAAGAAGAACCGTTAAAAAAGCTATTATCTTTTTCATTTCAACTCCTTTTTGCCTTGTTTCCGAATTTTGATATCAGAAAGGAAAGGCTGTAATATACTACCGCGAGTATGGAAAGCGTTCCGCTCACGGGAAGGTTTAAAACAACTGCAAGAAGATAACCCGCAAGGGAAAGGACAAGGCCGCATACGGAGCTCTTTATGAAAACGCCTTTAAGGGACGCACTGTTTTTTGAAACGCTCAGTACGGGAAGTATTACAAGAGCATCCATAAGAAGTGCTCCCATTACCTTCATTGAGAGAGCTATCACAAGGGCTGTTACCATAACCATTACGGTGTGATGAAGTTTTACGTTTATGCCAAGTGACGACGCGACATCGGTATCAAAGAAGATTGCAGATATGTTGCGGAAAAACACAAGGCAGTAGAGTACAAGAAGAAGTCCCACGGTTCCCAAAAGCCGGAGGTCCCGTGAAGCAAGAGCAAACGGGCTGCCCCAGAGAAGCTCCAGAGTATCCTTTGACGGCACATCGAATATATGGGAAACCATGGAAGCAAGCCCCATGGTAAGGACCATCATTGCCGTACTTGCAACCGAAAGGGACATTGCCCTGCCTTTTATTGTCATAAGTACAAGCACCAGTATTATATTAAGCACCGCCACAATCGGAACCATTGGGATATTAAGGGCTATGGCAAACGTACCTCCAAGAATTACCCCATGCATAAGCATGTAGCGAAGCGGAATAAGACCGTTGCGGAGTATTATCACTCCCGCAAGCGGGAAAGATACCCCCGCAACCGCCATGCCTATAAAACCGTAGAGTATCGGTTTCAGTGAAAAAAGGAAGATAAGGCGTTCCATCAAAGCTTCTCACCCTCCGTGCCCGCAGTATCCAAATCGCCCAGAAAAAGCGTTCTCCACGTTGAAAAATGGCCGAAAATCTCGCTTTCATGGGTAACCATGAGAATGGTTATATCCGTGGAAGCAAGGTCGTCAAGAATGGAAAACAGCTCGTCGCGGCCTTTTGCGTCAAGGTATGTGGAAGGCTCGTCAAGAAGAAGAAGCCCGGGGTCCTGGCACAGGCATCTGGCAATTGAGACACGCTGTTTTTCTCCACCCGAAAGGGAGAAAAAATTACGCCCGGCAAGATGCGTACAGTTTGTCCGCCTAAGGGCTGACGAAATTCTTTTTTCCATGGCGCCGCCCCTGCAACTTGAAGGAATACCAAGGCATAGGACTTCAAGGACTGAAATGGGAAAATCGGAAAAAGACTTCTCCTGACCGCAGTAAGCAATAAATCCGCGTCTGTGTTCAGATATTTCAATACTCCCCGAAAACGGCTTTATCAGACCCGTAATACACTTTAAAAGAGTGGTTTTTCCGCAACCGTTCGGACCTGCTATTATCAGATTTTCTCCGACTTTCACGTCAAGACAGAGTCCGCTGATTATGCTTTTGCCGTCAAAACCGACATTGAGGTCTTTAATAATAAGGCTTGAGAGCCCGGACAAAGCTTCTCCCTGAAAGCGTTTTCCGCCTTCGAAGGCCTTCATGACCCGTATAAATTTTTAAAGGTTTTAAGTAGCCGCAAAATCCGTATTGCGTACACGGATTTAAAAAGATAAGGTCTTCATGACCTTTGTTAATTACAGTTAAACGATTTAAGGAAGTCCTGTCAATAAAAAGGCTTTCATCCGGTTATAAGTTTTACGGCTTCGTTTATATACTGTGTAAGTGTCATGGACTTTACGCCCGCAACCTCAAAACACCTGTTCAAAGGGATTAGGATTTTTCTTGCATCGCTTCGGCTGACGGCGTTTGCCATCTTTGCCGTTATTTCACCAAGCATCGAGTCTGCGGCTATTATGCCTATGGGGCCGGCTATAACATCCGCGTGAGCGCAGGCGACCTCTACGGGATTTTCACCTGTCGCGCCGTTGTCCGCTCCGGCCTTGAGCATCGCGGACGTGGCAAGTGAATTTGTCCCTACAGCTGTTATTTCACAGTCCGGAATACTTATTTTAAGCTGTTCTATTATTGCCTTTCCAATCTTTCCGCCCTGTCCGTCAATTACAACTATTTTCATAAAACGCCTCAGTTTCAATCAGCCAAGGGCTACATCCAGAACCATCATAAGCGCAAAGCCGATAGTGAACGCTACAATACCCATGTTGCTGTGCTTCCCGTTCTGGCTTTCAGGGATAAGCTCATCTACCACAACGTAAATCATTGCGCCTGCTGCAAATGAAAGAAAGTAAGGAAGAACGGCAGTCATCCTTGAAACGAAAATTATTGACAAAAAGCCCGCAACGGGCTCGACAACTCCGGAGAGCATTCCGAAGATGAAAGATTTCATCCGTCCAAGTCCTTCTCCCCTTAAGGGCATAGATATTATCGCCCCTTCCGGAAAGTTCTGTATGGCTATGCCCAGAGAAAGCGCAAGAGCGCCCATTGCCGAAATACCGGAATTCTCGGCCATGGCGCCGGCGAAGGCAACACCTACAGCCATTCCTTCCGGGATATTGTGCAGCGTCACGGCAAAAAAAAGTTTCGCGTCCTTGGACAGACGTTCCGCGGAAAGACCTTCAGGCGAATCCGAATTGACGTGCTCGTGAGGTACAACTTCGTCAAGGATGAGAAGAAATCCCACACCGGCAAGAAAACCCACACAGGCAGGAAGCCAGGCTATGTCACCGCGGACTTCCGCCATTGAAATAGACGGTATCAGAAGGGACCAGACTGAAGCTGCCACCATAACGCCTGCGGCAAAGCCCATAAAAACCTTCTCCATTCTGGGACTTATTTTATTTTTCAGAAAGAAAACCATTGCGGAGCCAAGGGTAGTTCCGGCAAGCGGTATCATCAGCGTAATGAATTCGGACATAATGTCTCCTTGAGAGAACTTTACAACCTGAAAGCTCTTTGTGCAAGAAGCAGAAACCTTTACGTAATTATCTGGCTTTTTTCTGGTACAGGAAGCGCTTTATTTTATCAGTAGGCGTACGCTCAAAAGGAGTCTCCTGAATTTCCACCTTTCCTATGCGGCTGAAGGAAGACAGCTTTTCATTTACATGCTTTCTTATGCCGTTCAGATACTCCTGAATAGCCTCTTTCGCAATTATACCCTTCTTTTTCAGGGCTTTTATGTCAACACGAATCATCGCCGTAAGGCCGGCCTCATCAGAAACAACAAGGCTTTCAAGGACATCCTCTTCCGCATTTATCATAAATTCAATATTTTCAGGATAGATATTTTCACCGGAAGGCCCAAGTATCATTGTCTTGCATCTGCCCTTTATCGCAAGGCGGCCCTGTTTGAAAACTCCTATGTCGCCTGTCTTGAAATAGCCGTCTTTTGTGAAGACTTCGTCGGTCATTTCGGGATTCTTGTAGTAGCCCTTCATAACGGACGGTCCCTTGATAAGGACCTCGCCCGTTTCCGAATCAAGTTTCACATCCAGACCGCTCAGGACAGGTCCAAGTGTCCCCACCACCTGGTCCTTCGGGCCGCAGCCCGCAATGAAAGGCGCTGTCTCCGTAAGGCCGTAACCCAGTGCGTAGGGGAATTTTATGCGGTGGAAAAAGGCTTCGGCTTCGGAATCAAGAGGAGCGCCGCCCACACCGAAGAACCTGAGCCTGCCGCCGAAAATCGTTTTGACCTTTTTGCGGATGACCGAATAGACTATCGGGGCGGTTATGGGATTGCGCGCAAAACGTCCAAGCTTTGTGCCTTCCTTAAGTCTGGGAGCCAGAGCGCGCCGGTAAATTTTTTCAATCAAAAGAGGCACGGAAAGCATTATCTCAGGCTGGACTTCTTTAAAGGCCGGCATGAGACTGTCAGTACTGGGGGCCTTGCCAAGATAGACTATCTGAGTACCGTTTATAAGCAAAAGGATGAAACCTATTGTGAACTCGTAAACATGACTCAGGGGAAGTATGGAAAGCGCGTTCCAGCCCGGTATTATCCTGATAAACGGCGTGGAGCAGACGTATGCGTTCCAAACTATGTTTTTATTTGTAAGCATTACGGCCTTGGGAGTCCCGGTAGTTCCGCTGGTGTATATTATTGACACAACATCATCTTCGCCGAGTCTCCTTGAAGCAAGCTCTTCCCTGTCCTCTTCATGAAGGACGCTCCCCTTTGTGTCTATGCCGCCAAGCTCCAAAAAATTTTTGCAGTCAAACATCTCAGCGGAATCGGCCGGAAGGGCAAACATATCCTCCATCCTTATCAGGCCAATACCGCTGTCCGCAACTTTTTCCGCGTTTTTTCCGTTTACGCACACGAATTTGGATTCGCTGTGCGCAAGGATGGCTCGGACCTCTTCCTTGCTGAAATTCGGAAGAATCGGCACCGCAATGCCTCCGGCTCTGTTTACGGAAAGATATGCGAGACCCCAGTTCGGGCAGCTTTCGCCAAGGATTGCAACCTTATCGCCCTTTTGTAGCCCTGCTTTGACCAGATAACGGGCAACGCTGAAGGATTTAGAAAGAAGGGCCGAATAAGAAATCTCGCTGCCTTTTTCTCTCCAGGTTTGAAGAGCAATCAGGTTCGAATATTCATTGGCAACGGTCTCAACCATTGAAGAAAGTGTATATTCCTTCAGTTTAATCATCTGATTTTCCTTGTATGTCTATTATTTTTGACACATTTCATATTTTTGTCAAAAACAATATCATAAAAGGGAGAGACATTCAATAGCGTGAGCTTACCAACGCGCCCCGGCAATTATAAATAATTATAACCATAGGACAGCTTCAGAAGGAATCAGTTTATCCCGTTTACACTGTAACCGGCTCCGATAACGGCCTTCTTCAGCTCCTCATCGCTTACCGCTGAAGAAGTTGTGACTACTGCGCATTTTTTTTCGTGGCTGACCTGCACCGACTTTACGCCTTCAATGGACTCAAGCGCTTTCTTTACCGTCATTTCACAGTGCGGGCACATCATACCCTCAATATCTATTTTCTTTGTTTCTTCCGACATATCATTCTCCTTCGAAACTTTTTTCTTTTTTCCTGAATTCCTATTCTTATCCCTGCTTGAGTCATGAACCCTGCAGAGGTTAAGTCTTAACGCATTTGACACGACGCAGAAGCTTGAAAGGCTCATTGCGGCAGCTCCGAACATGGGGTTCAGTGTAAGGCCGAAAGCCGCGAAACAGCCTGCGGCAAGCGGGATTCCTATAGTATTGTAGAAAAAAGCCCAGAACAGATTCTGATGGATATTCCTCAAAGCAGCCCGGCTTAGCCTTATGGCGGCAGGCACGTCAAGCAGGCTGCTTTTCATGAGAACAACATCCGCAGCATCTATAGCAACATCGGCTCCTGCCCCTATTGCAATCCCTATATCGGCTCTTGTAAGCGCAGGCGCATCGTTTATGCCGTCTCCTACCATGGCCGTTTTTCCGCTTTCCATAAGCTTGCGCACAACACTTTCCTTTCCGTCAGGAAGAACCCCGGCTATAACCTCGTCCACTCCGGCCTGAGCTCCTATGGCTTTTGCCGTCTTTTCATTGTCGCCTGTGAGCATAATCACGCGGATGCCCATATTTTGAAGCTCGCTTACCGCCTGCCTGCTGTCTTCCTTTATGGTGTCGGCAACGGCGATTATGCCCAGAAACTCAGAGCCCTTCACGAAAAGAAGAGGCGTCTTTCCCTGCTCCGAAAGGCTGCCGGCCTGAGAAACCACAGCATCCGAAAGAGTCGTTTTTTCTCCGATAAATCTAAGGCTTCCCCCAATAAGGGTTTCTCCGTCAAGTTCCGCCGAAAGCCCGTTTCCGGGAAGCGCCTTAAAGGAACTTACTTCCTTCACGTTTATACCAAGATTATCCGCTTTATCCATAACAGCTTTCGCGAGAGGATGTTCGCTTTTACTTTCAAGCGAAGCCGCATAGAAGAGAAGAGTCTCAGCTCTCTTCGCCACGGCAGGTATTATATCCGTCACCTGAGGCGTACCTTTGGTTATGGTTCCGGTCTTATCAAGAGCCACTGCTTCAACACGTCCGGTTTCCTCAAGGGACGCCGCCGTTTTAAACAGTATCCCGTTCTTGGCTCCAAGCCCGTTACCAACCATTATCGCGACGGGAGTCGCAAGACCAAGCGCGCACGGGCAGCTTATTACAAGCACGGAAATTCCGCGCGCAAGAGCATAGCTGAAAGGCCTTCCCATAAAAAGCCAGACCGCGGCGGTAACAAGCGCGATGACAATCACCGTGGGGACAAAAATACCTGATACCTTATCAGCGATTTTTGCGATTGGGGCTTTTGTGGCTGCCGCATCGCTTACCATCCTGATTATCTGTGAAAGGGTTGTGTCTTCACCAACCCTTGATGCCCTGCACTTTATAAAACCGCTCTGATTTATCGTGGCCGCGTAAACATGGTCGCCTTCCGCCTTGTCCGCAGGTATGCTCTCACCCGTCAGGGCCGCTTCGTTTACAGCGCTGTTTCCTTCTATCACCGTGCCGTCAACGGGAATACTCTCCCCCGGGCGTACAACAAAAACATCGTCTTTTCGCACCTGCTCTATGGAAACCTCAGCCTCCATCCCGTCCCTGATTACTCTTGCTTTTTTCGGTGAAAGCTTCATCAGGCTTTTCAGGGCATCCGTTGTCCTTCCCCTGGACTTCGCCTCCAGCATCTTCCCCACCGTTATCAGGGTCAGTATCATTGCAGCGGACTCGAAATAAAATTCATTCATGTAGGCAATCACTTCCGCGGAATCACCAAGCATCTGCGCGCGTGTCATCATGAACAGGGCATATACGCTCCAGAGAAATGAGGCCGATGCCCCAAGCGCCACAAGAGTATCCATGTTCGGAGCCCTGTTAAAAAGGCTTTTGAAACCGCCGGTGAAAAATCTCTGGTTAATAACCATGACAGCCGCGGCAAGCAGAAGCTGAAGCAAACCCATTGCCACATGGTTGCCTTCGAACCATGAAGGAATTGTCCATGACCACATCATGTGCCCCATTGAAAAGTACATCAGGATAAGAAGAAAACCCAGAGAAGCAAAAAGTCTCTTTTTAAGCAGGGGCGTCTCATGGTCTTCAAGAGCCGCTTCCTCGGCACTGTGGTCAACCGATACTTTAGTGCCTTTAAGAGAGGCTCCGTAGCCCGCGTTCTGTACAGCTTTTATTATTTCATAAGAGTTCGCCACGCCTTCCACGCTCATAGAATTTGTAAGAAGACTCACAGAGCAGGAAGAAACACCCGGTACTCCGGATACCGCCTTCTCTACATGCGCAGAACATGCCGCACAGCTCATTCCCGTAACGTTATACTGCTCCATATTCACCTCATAAGCTTTTGAACCGTCTGTACCAGTTCGTCTATGACTTCATCTTTGCCTTCACGGATATCACGCGCAACGCAGCCGTGAACATGGGCGGAAAGCACTTCCCTGCTGAAAGAATTCACAGCAGCGCCCACAGCGGCGCTTTGGATAAGAACATCGTTGCAGTAAGCATCATTTTGTATCATCTGCATGATGCCGCGCACCTGTCCTTCTATCCTTTTCAGCCTGTTGATAAGGCGCTTTTTCTGTTCATCCGAGCGGTTTGTAGTCCTTTCACCGCAACAGCACATTTTTTCCATATCAAGCCTCCGCTTCACGCGGGTTCGTTATTAAATCCGAAATACCCCCATAGGGTATATTTAACACCTAAGATATACTGCTTATGGGCCGTGCCGTCAAGTATTTTATCTGAGGTTCAGAAGACTTTCAGAAAAAACGGAATATTTTTAAACATGATTTCGCGCCGGAAAGGTTTTTGGAACGTAACGGTTTCCCAATATAAAATTTACACAGGTTTCAGACTTCAGATTTCAGGTTTCAGACTTCAGACTAAAAAAGCCGGACTCCGATAAGGAGTCCGAAAGGCAAAAAAACAAAAGGAAACTTTATCCTTGCCTACGTAATAGCAAAATAGGATATTTTTTGGAAATCCCATTTTTTCATAAGGGCTATGTAATTTCAGCATAGCTTACTTTGACGCGCAGAATGGGTCAATTATTTCCGATTTTGACTTTTTAAGACTCTCAATGAACATTTTATCATATCCGGTTAAGCTGTAATCCTTCCTGTAAACAAGTACATCTCTGTATAACCGCCGGTTTTCTTCGCAGGGCAGCTGTACAAGGCCGTATCTGTCAAGCATGTACTGCGGGTTCGGAGATACCCACATGAAACACTCGGAATTTTGGCTTAAAAGCTCCATCTGGCTTCCGCGTTCGAAAACAAAGATTCTCTGGCTGGTATTGTCGGGAAGCTCCTCCTTTCTTACAACGGCCAGAGGAAGGGACGGAACATAGGGGTCAGCATGGACAACCTCTATAAAGTAGGAAAGGTCCGCGTATGTTATCTTTTCCTGCTGATAAAGGGGGCTGTCCCTGTTCATCATAAGGACATACCTGAATTCGGCAATAACCTCGAAAACAAGGTTTTTTTCCTCTATAAGGGCGTTGTAGTACTGCTCATAGTTTTTGGCATAACGAAGTATGCACATCCTGTAACCGTCACGGACTATGTTCTGAATTGCCCTTGCGGCATTGGTTTCCCTGTAAAGGACGTCTATTTCCTCGTTTACAGGTATCTGGCTTACAAACTTTGTAAAGGCATCGCACATGTAGCCTGCCCTTGGGACTGCAATTGAAAAGGATTTTTTAGGGCTTTTGCGGTTTTTCAGAACATCTTCAACCTGCTCCACCTGCTTGAGGATGCTGCGTGCGTACTGGATGAAAAGCTCTCCGTCCTCTGTAAGTGTCATTCCTCTTGGGCTTCGCTCAAAAAGCTCTGCGCCAAGGCTGTTTTCAAGCTCTTTTATTGAACGGCTTAGGTTCGGCTGGCCAACGTTAAGCCTTAGCGCGGACTTGTTTAATGACTGCGTCTCCGCAACCGATACGGCATATTTCATGTGCAAAAGATTCATTAGATAACCTGCCTGAGCCTTACCGTTCCGGTCCTTCTGCTGTAAACGAAGCTCCCGTTGGATATTCCCGTTTTCAAAACACCTTCAAGCGTCTTCTGTATCTGACGGCCCCTGACCAGAAAACCCAGCGCATGGTTTGTCTCTGTAAGAAGAGCTGCGCGTTTAAGGATTTTGCCTTCTGAAAGCCGGTCTTTCATGGCATTGAAAATCTCAATATGAGGGAAATCCGCAATTGACCTGAATGTTCCTTCTTCCATGTTTTCCTTCTGTCCGGATGGCCTGTAATCCGGATAACCGTCAAATTTTAAAGCTTCTATCTCAGTTTCGTGACCTTTGAATGCATCAGGCCAAAACACAAGATGCTCGGCTCCGTCGCAGTCTTTCTGGACAGTTGAAACGGCGTTCAGGGAAAGAAGAATCCCTCTCAGGAAGGGCGCGATAAGTTTGCCTCTCTGGAAAATCGAATAGGATTTCAGAACTTTAAGCTCCAGAAAATCATCAACGACAGGCCCTTCGTATTCGATAACCTGCCTGAATTTACAGGCAATCGAAGCTGTGTCATAACCTGGAAAATCCTTGTACGGTACTTCCTGTAGTTCAAGACAGACGCTTTTATACTCCATCGCAAACTCCTTTGGCAAGTCAAATCATAGCACAAATGTTGATATACAAAAAACCTGTTTCTTAGTAGAATTGTTCAAAAGGAGGCAAAAATGGAACTTTTACTTGACACGGCCAACTTGGAAAAGCTTTCTGAAGCCCTTGAATTCTATCCCGTATCCGGTCTGACAACAAATCCGTCCCTTTTCAAAAAAGAAGGAAAACCGGATTTTTTTGCTCACGCGCGGGAACTGCGCAATCTTCTGGGAAATAAAAGGACCTTCCATGTGCAGGTGGTAAGCCCTGACTGCGAAGGCATCCTGAGAGAAGCGGATGCGATAAGACGCAATATAGATGAATTTGTTTACATAAAGACCCCGGTCTCACGCGAAGGACTTAAGGCAATAGGGATAATGACAAAAGAAGGCTTCAACGTCACGGCAACTGCCATTTACACAACAATGCAGGGCCAGCTGGCGGCGATGGCAGGGGCAAAATACCTTGCCCTTTACTACAACCGCATGCTTAATCTGGACATAGACGCTGACAAAGTCTTTTTCCAGACAGCCCGGGCAATCAGCAATTCAAAGCTTGAATGCAAGATAGTGGGAGCTTCCTTTAAGAACGTTGCACAGCTTACAAATGCGGTTTCAGCAGGCGCGCAGGCAATAACCGTGCCTCCGGAGCTGCTTGACGCGGCGCTTTCAAATCCTTCGATTAACGTTGCAGTTGAAAATTTCAGACGCGACTGGGCATCTGTCTACGGCGACAAAACCCCGGCGGATTTCTGATGAAACTTAAAAGAGCCGCAATATTTGATCTTGACGGAACTATCCTTGACACCACAAAGGACATAGGTCTGGCTCTGGACAAAACGCTTGGAACCGTTTTTACCGATGAGCAGGTAAAACGCTTTGTGGGACAAGGTCTGAGAAATTCACTCATTGCGGGAGCAAAAGAGCTTGGGCTTGAAAATTATGATATAGACGAACTTGACAGGAAGCTGCTGGAAAACTACAGGCAGATTCCCGTCCTTCACACAAAACCTTTTCCCGGTGTTGTCCGACTTCTTCTGACGCTTACGGAGCGCGGCATACCAATCTGTGTTTATACAAACAAGGAAGAGGACATAGCCCTTTCAGTCCTGAGGCTCAGCCTTCCTGAGATACGGTTATCCATGGTGGCAGGCACGCATGGAAAATTTGACATGAAACCCTCATCTCAGGCCATTGATGCCTTCTGTCTGCAGGAAAATATTCCGAAAGAAGATACCCTTTACATTGGCGACAGCGAAATAGATTTCAAAACAGCCTTACAGGCGGAAATGGATTACAGAATACTTACATGGGGCTCGCGCTCAAAAGAAACTCTTCTTAAAGCAGGGGTTCCTGAAGAATGTCTTATTCCAAATCTGGACGGCATTGAAAACCTTTTTATTTTAAAAAAGCTCCCCGGCAATTCAGGGAGCTTTTAATAAGTTTTACTTTCGTTTATTTTTGAATTTCATCTCCGGAGGCAAGACACTTGTCAAGGTCTTCCGAAATGGCGTGTTTGTCCAGATTCTTTCCAATAATGCAGAGCCTGACCATTCTATCGCCTACCTTTTCATCCCAATCCGCCCTTATCTGAGGGTTGTTCGCAAGGATTTCACGTCTCTGTGAAGCGGGAGCAGATGCAATCCACTTGCCGTAAGGTCCGCAGATAAGCTGGCGTCCCGATGTTTCATACACATAGGCGGTATCATACTCATCGCCGAACCATGCAAGTCCCTTGCATCTTATGATTGATTTGGGCCACTTGTTCACATAGGCTCTGAGCCTGCCTCTGTCAAACGGGGTCCTTCTGTAGTAAATAAAGGTTCCAATTCCATACTCATCTTCGCTTTCGCCCTCATGTTTGTGCTCGTGGTGATGATGCTCGTGTTCATGGTGTTCATGGTCGTGCTCATCATCGTCGTCATCGTCATCGCCGAGTTCTCCCTCCTCAAGGGCCTTGCACCATCCGGCCGAGGCATAAACGTCGTCAAAATCAAAAGACCCTGTTGCCAGTATATCGCTTACAGGCACATTGCCGTGGTCGGTTTCAATGATTTTAACGCCCGGATGAAGAGCCTTAATGACTTTCCTGACCTTCTCAAGGTCCTTTTCCGTCACAAGGTCAACCTTGTTTATAACAAGGGTCGAGCAGAACTCCATCTGCTGGATAAGAAGGCTTTCAATGTCCTCTTCTTCGATAGTGTCTTTCTTCAGCAGGTTATCGCCGCCCGCGAACTCGTCAACAAGCCTTGCGGCATCCACTACGCCTACAACGTTGTCTACCTTGCCGTTCCTGATAAGCTCCAGCTCCTGTGCGATGGGCATTGGCTCACATACACCCGATGCCTCTATAAGTATATAGTCGTACTTGCCCGTTTTGATGAGCTTTTCAATATTTGAGGCAAGCTGACTTTTAAGCGTGCAGCATATGCAGCCGTTTGTAAGCGGGACAATGTCGCTTGTATCCGTTATGTTGCCGCCCTTCGCAATAAGCGAGGCGTCTACGTTTATCTCACCGATATCATTTACAATCACCGCAACCTTGTAACCCTGCTGATTTGTAAGAACTCTGTTGAGAAGGGTCGTCTTACCGGCTCCCAGGTAACCGCAAAGAAGGGTAATGGGTGTTTTCTGTTTCTTTACTGCTGTCATTTTATACTCCAAAGCGGGATTTTTCCCGTGTACGGTCCCAATATAGCAAAAAGTTTGAATTACGTGAAGTTAGATAACTTTTACTTGCCTTCGTAGACTACAGCCGTTTCCACGTCATAGCCTTCAAGAGCCGAACGTCCTTTAAGTCCCTTCAGTTCCGTAAGAGCTATGATTTTTACTACGCTTCCTCCGCATTTTTCAATAAGGTTTACGGCAGCCTTCATTGTTCCTCCTGTGGCAATAAGGTCATCTATCAGAATTACCCTGTCTCCGGGATGGACGCTGGCTCTGTGAATTTCGATTGTAGCTTTGCCATACTCAAGCTCGTAGGTTTCCGATACTGTTTCTCTTGGAAGTTTTCCCGCTTTTCTTACAGGAATAAACGGTTTATGAAGAAGATATGCCAGCGGCATGCCAAGGATAAAACCGCGGGACTCGGCACCCGCAACGGAATCAAATTCGGTATCGCCTATAAGCTTAACAAGCTCGTCTATGGCAAGCTTAAGGCCGTCCGCGTCTTCAAGTATTCCCGTTATATCACGGAAAATAATTCCGGGCTCGGGAAAATCGGGTATGGCAATGATGTAATCCTCTACTTTTTTCATTTCATCCTCCGCAGTAAGGCATAGGCATAGTATCACAATAGGGAAAGACCGTAAACAATAAGGAAAAGCGATATAAATACTGTGTAAAATTTTCACGCCGCATTCAATTTCTTCACAGTAAGCTTTTGCTTTTTGTTTCGTTTTTCCGCTTTTTACACTTAAAAATTGCGTTTTACAGAGTTTTTTATATTTATTTATACGTAAAATCAGCAATTTGTATTAAGTTGGCACGGCTCTTGCTTATAAATTGGCAGAGCAACAGTTTTTTTCAATATACCTCCTTTTAGTGTAGGCGTCCGGTTTTCCTTCCGGACGTCTTTTTTTGTAATTTCAGCTTTACACATTAAGCTGAACCGTTAACAAAAATTCATTATTCTGCGATAATCCGGCAAGTATGACAAACCGGAATAATGAAAGCAAAAATAAAGACAGGACTATTGTCCAGATGCTCAAATTTCTTGTGATAGGCGGTATAGGCGCAGTAATACAGCTGATTGCCGTAAATGCGCTATATTATGCCCTCAAGTCCTGGACAGCGCCTCTTCCGTCCTTCCTGTCTTCCGTTTTCAGTGAGACCGTCATGGGGAAAGGCAACTCAAACTGGGGTTATGTACTGCCTTTTTTCATATCCAATTTGATTTCCAACAGCTACCAGTATGTACAGAACAAAAAAACCACTTTCAGGGCTAATGCCCCCAAATGGAGTTTTTCGCTGTATATTGCAATTCTCATAATCCTGATTTTCATAGTTACATGGACTCAAGGAGTCCTTAACAACGCCTTTCTGTCAACCGGAACAGCTTTTTTCATAAAGCTGGCCCCCACTCTTTCAGTACTGTTTTCAGGTCTGGTCTATACTCTGGTTCTCTTCCCGCTTGAAAAATTCGTGCTTTTTAAAAAGAAAAAAGAAGCCTGACTTACAAACTCTTATTTCTGTAAACAGGATGTGTAAAGCAGGAAAATGTCCCTGTATGGCAGGCCGGTCCGTCAGGAATAACCTCTATAATAAGAGCATCGTCATCGCAGTCGCTTGTTATGGAGACTATGCGCTGAAAATTTCCGCTTGTCTCGCCTTTCAGCCAGAGCTTTTTTCTTGAGCGCGACCAGAAGCAGGTAAGCTTTTTTTCCATTGAGATTTTCAGAGATTCCCTGTTCATATAGGCCAGAGTAAGAACCTGGCGAGTTTTGCTGTCTATTACAATTGCAGGTATCAGGCCTTTTTCATCAAAATTAAGTTCATCTATATCCGTCATAAACGCACCTCTATGCCGTTTTCAGAAAGAATTCTTTTAAGCTCCGGTATTCCAACTTCACCATAATGGAAAACAGATGCCGCAAGACCCGCATCCACACGGGGAAGCAGTTTGAACAAAGCCACGAAGTCTTCAATGCATCCTGCGCCTCCGCTTGCTATAACGGGAACATTAACACACTCGGAAACGGTCTTGAGCATCTCAATGTCAAAACCCTTCTTTACCCCATCAGTATCCATGCTGTTCAGAACAACCTCTCCCGCGCCGTTGTCAACGCAGCTTTTTATCCATGACACGGCTTCAAGGCCTGTATCTTCCCTGCCGCCTTTGGCAAAAACGTGGAACATTCCGTTTACCCGTTTCACATCCGCAGAAAGAACTACGCATTGGCTTCCGTAGCGGAGGGCGGCTTTTTTTATCAGCGAGGGATTTTTTATTGCACCGAAGTTCACGCTGACTTTATCCGCGCCGCACTTTAAAACCCGGTCAAAATCCTCTATTGAAATTATACCCCCGCCCGCGGTCAGCGGAATAAAAACACGTTTTGCCGTTTCCTTAAGAATATCGGTAAAAAAACGCCGTCCCTCGGATGAAGCAGTTATGTCATAGAATACAAGTTCGTCCGCTCCGTTTTCTGAATAGAAAGAGGCAAGCTCAACTGGAGAAGATACATCTTTCAGCCCTTTAAAGTTTATGCCTTTGACAACTCTTCCGTCTTTTACGTCAAGGCAGGGAATAATTCGTTTTGTTATCATTTCGCAGCCTCCAAAGCATCCTCAAGCCTCAGGCTGCCGTTGTAGTACGCTTTTCCTATTATTGAACCGTACAAGTTCAGGGCTCTTAAAGCGTGTACATCCGCCAGAGATGATACTCCTCCGGACGCGGTAATTTTCATGTTTACTTCCCGCGAAAGCTTTGAATAAAGTTCCGTATTTGCGCCGCTCATTGCTCCGTCTCTTGAAATATCGGTAACAATAATGTTGTCAACGCGCAAATCTTCAAGGTTTCGGATAAAATCAAAACCGTTCATATCGGATGTTTCTATCCATCCTTTTACGGCAATATTACCCTGTTTAATATCAACTCCAACAGCTATTTTATCGCTAAAAGCCCTGACAGCCTCTTTTAAAAAAGCAGGATTTTTTAAAGCGGCCGTTCCGAGTATCACTCTGGAAACCCCTGCGTTCAACAGCTTTTCAACCGTCTTCATATCCCTTACGCCTCCGCCAACCTCAGAAAAAAGACCTTCCGTTTGGGCTATCCTTTTAACAATTTCAAGATTTACAGGAATGCCGGTCCTTGCACCGTCAAGGTCAACGATATGTATTGCGGTACAGCCTTTTGAAACAAAGTCTTCTGCATATTCCCAGGGCCGTTCGCTGTAAACAGTCCTTTTGTCATAGTCGCCTCTCAGAAGTCTCACGGCTTTTCCCTCAAGTATATCTACAGCTGGAAAAATCAGCATTGCTTCATCTCCATAAAGGCTTTCAATATCCGAAGTCCTGTATCTCCGCTTTTTTCAGGATGAAACTGAGTCCCGAAAAGATTTCCGTATTCCACGCATGCAGTCAACATGCTGCCGTATTCCGCAACTGCGATAGTCTGATTCTCACAGCCTGTTGCATGGTATGAGTGGACAAAGTAGACACATTCTCCTTCACTGATATATTTGAAAAGTCTTGAAGGTTTTCGTAAAATAAGGGAATTCCAGCCTGTATGGGGAATCTTAAGAGCCGGTGGGATACTTTCTGAAATTGCCATTATGCTTCCGGGAATAAGTCCAAGGCCTTCATAGACGCCGTCCTCATAGTCTTTTTCAAACATAAGCTGCATACCAAGGCAAATTCCCAGAACAGGCTTACCTTGTGAAGCAAGCTCAGTCACCGCTGTACCCATACCGCTTTCCTTCAGAGCGGCGATAGCATCCCGAAAAGCCCCGACCCCCGGGAGGATAAGGCGGTCAGCGTACTCGAGTATGTTTTTATCGCCTGTAATTACAGGCTCTTCACCTATGGCTTTCAGAGAGCTTTTAAGGGAAAACAGATTTCCCACGCCGTAGTCAATGATGGCCGTCATAGCAGAGTGCCTTTAGTTGATGGAATTTCATTCGGGCGTTTTTCATCAATTTCAACTGCGGCTCTGAGAGCCCTTGCAGATGCCTTGAAAAAACCTTCCGCGATATGGTGGGAATTTCTTCCGTCAAGCTGTTTCAGGTGAAGCGTTATACCCGCGTTAGACACGAAAGCGGTGAAAAACTCTTCAACAAGCTCTGTATCGAAATTACCAATCTTCTCAGTTTTAAAATCCGCGGTGAAGCAAAGCATGCCCCTGCCGGATATATCAGCGGCGGCGAGGATAATCGCTTCGTCCATGGGAAGGATAATACTCCCGTAACGCCGTATGCCTGCCCTTGAACCAAGAGCTTCCTTAAACGCAATACCAAGAGCTATGCCCGTGTCTTCAACACTGTGATGGCCGTCAACAAAAGTATCACCCTCACAGGAAACGCAAAGGTCAAAACCTCCGTGAGCGGCAAAAAGATTAAGCATGTGGTCAAAAAAACCTAAGCCGGTACTGATTTCACCCTTGCCCGTTCCGTCAAGTGAGATGGAGATTTTCACGTCCGTTTCAGTTGTCTTTCTTTCCGTTTGTCCTGTCCTCATACCGTCCCTCCAAGTATCTCTTTTGTTTTGGATATTAAAGCTTCAATGCTTTCTTTTGTGCCTATTGAAACTCTGCACCAGTTTGAAATTCTGTCTTTGTTGAAATGACGTACAAGGATGCCTTTTTTTTTCAGCTCCCTGTAGTATGCTTCGCCTTCAATTCTGTCAGAGGAAACGAAGATGAAGTTAGCCTTTGAATCCAATATCGTGAAACCAAGAGCTTTGAGTTCTTTCACCGCGAAAGCCCTGTTTTCCATAATCTTTCTGCAGTTTTCAGTGTAGTAGGGCATATCGTTTAAAATCCCAATTCCCATTGCGCTTGTCATGGAATTTACATTGTAGGGGTTTGTCGAATACTTTATAACCTTCAAATCGTCAATAAGACTCTTTGCGCCTATGGCATAGCCAAGGCGGCCTCCGGCAAAGCTCCTTGATTTCGAAAAGGTCTGGCACACAAGAAGATTGTCATATTTTTCCGCAAGCCTTATGCAGCTTTTTGCGCCGAAATCCACATAAGCTTCATCCACAACCACAACTCTGTAAGGATTGCTTACAATCAGGCGCTCAATCTCTCCGACACTTACGGCAAGACCCGTCGGAGCGTTGGGATTTGCTATAAAGACCGTCCCGTTTCTTCCTATATAGTCATCAATATTAAGAGAAAAATCCTCTCTGAGCGGGACAATATCAACGGCGCTGCCGTTCAGGCATGCAAAAACGGGATAGAAACCATAGGTGATGTCGGCAAAAACGGCAGGCGTTTTATCATCTGTAAAAGCCATGAAGGCAAAATTCAATACCTCGTCCGAACCGTTGGATACAAGCACGGTTGAAGGGTCTGTTTTATAGTATAATGCTATTTTTTTAGTAAGTTCCGCCAATTCCGGGTCACTGTAAAGATTAAGAGGCCTTGTGTTTGCCTTTGCATACTCAACGGATTTTTCAGACGGCGGAAACGGGCTTTCGTTGGTGTTCAGCTTAATATAATCCTTCATTGAGTAAGGCTGTTCGCCCGGAGCATAGGGTTCAAGGCCGCAGTATTTCGGAGAAAGGAATCTGCTCATTTCAAACCGCCTTTCAAATCATTTTTCAGCCTGGCAAGGGCGCTTCTGGCATGGGCTTCAAGTCCTTCTTTTCTTGCAAACAGCGCAATATCTTTCGCGACGGAAGAGATAGCCTTCTGAGTATAGTAGGTAAACTGATAGGTTTTTACAAAGTCGCTTACAGAAAGCGGAGAAGAAAACCGCGCGGTTCCTCCTGTGGGCAGAGTGTGATTGGGTCCTGCAAGATAATCGCCAAGCGCCTCAGGGCAGCTGCGCCCCAGAAAAACTGAACCCGCGTTGTGAATACTGTCAAGATAATCAAACGGAGAATCCACACAAACCTCAAGATGCTCGGGGGCTATTCTGTCGCTCACTTCAATGGCTTGTTTTATAGAATCAACGATAATTATTTTACCGTTGTTTTCTATAGAGGCCCTTGCAATTTCTTCTCTGGGAAGTTCCGAAAGCTGTTTTTCAAGTTCAGCTGAAACTTTTAAGGCAAGCTCGGAGCAGTCCGTTATCAAAACCGCGGAAGCATTTTTGTCATGTTCGGCCTGACTTAACATATCAGCCGCAAGGATTTCGGGGTCAGATTTCCCGTCTGCGATGATTAGAATTTCGCTGGGGCCTGCAATCATGTCTATCGAAACTATGCCTAAAACCTGTTTTTTGGCCTCGGCAACAAAAATATTACCGGGGCCTACAATTTTATCCGCTTTCGGGACGGTCTGAGTGCCGTACGCCAGAGCCGCCACAGCCTGCGCGCCGCCTACACGGAAAACTCTGTCCACACCTGCCACATAGGCGGCGGCAAGTACTGCGGAACTGATTTTTCCGTCTTTGCCGCCGGGAGGTGATACCATGATAACCTGTCCAACACCTGCCAGCTTGGCAGGGATAGTGTCCATAAGAACGGTTGACGGGTATGCCGCGGTTCCTCCCGGGACATAAATGCCTGCAGCGGCTACGGGCACAACTTTCTGGCCAAGGACAATGCCTTCTTTTTCGGAAATGACAAAGCTTTCGCGAATCTGGCGACGGTGATAAGAGCTGATGTTTTCCGCGGCTTTTTTCAGTACACGCATGAAATTACTGTCCATGGAAGCGGCGGCCTGCTCAAGCTCCGAAAAAGGAACCTCAATGGCATCTATATCACAGCCGTCAAACTTTTTTGTATATTCCCTTAATGCCGCATCACCGCGCTTTTCAACATCGGAAAGAATCGAGGAAACAATCTTTGAAACGTCGTTATAAGCTGTGCCGCGGCGAAAAATTTCCGAATCCGATACCTTTTTGTATTTCATTATCCTAATCATTTTTTCCCTCCGACTGACTTCTAAGACCGGCGGCGACTTTCAGTATTTCTGTTTTTTTGAACTCAAATGAAGCCTTGTTGGCAATGAGCCGTGCTGAAATATCAATTATTTTTTCCGTCACTTCAAGCCCGTTTTCCTTAAGAGTAGTCCCTGTTTCAACGATATCCACAATCACGTCCGAAAGCCCAAGAACGGGTGCAAGCTCTATAGAGCCGTTCAGTCGTATTATGTCTATTTCCCTGCCGATTGAGGCATAGTACTGTCTTGCGATGTTTGGAAACTTGGTCGCAACTCTGAGGGTAACATCATGATTGTCACGAAAGCCCTTTGCCGCGGCAACGCACATTCCGCACTTTCCGATTTTCAAATCCAGAAGCTCGTACACATTACTTCCGTATTCTACAATTATATCCTTGCCCGCAATACCTATATCAGCTGCGCCGCGCTCAACGTATACGCAGATGTCGCTTGGCTTGACCCAGAAAAACCTTACCCTCGATTTTTCATTCGTGAAAATAAGTTTTCTTGAATCTGAAAGTACCTCTGAGCAATCAAAACCCGCTTTTGCAAGCATTCGGTAAGCTTTTTCACCAAGACGTCCCTTTGGAAGAGCGATATTAAGCATCCGCATTGCCTCCTTCCATAGAAACAATTTCTCTGTATCTGAGCTTCTCAGGTATTTTTTTCAGTGCAGCTGCCGTTTTGCCTGAATTTCTAATTTCCTGCGTTTTTTTCATAACAGCCTCAACGCTGTCCCTGTCTTTGTAAAGCACAACAGTATCCACATCATATTCGGCAGGCTTTTCAAACATCCTTTCAACTGTATCCATATATACGGCAAAACCTATCGCCTTGGAACTGCGGTTCATTCTTTTCATAAGTTTGTCATACTGGCCGCCCGATACCACCGGAACAGGAATCCCTCTGATATAGCCGCGGAACGTTATGCCGTTATAGTATTTCATACCGCCCAGAACCGAAAAATCAATCCTTGCGCAGGAGCTGTCCAAAACTGAAATGATGCTCTTAAGTTCCTCTAATGCTTCTTTTTTTGCGCCAAGTTTCATAAGTTGGTCATAGATTTCACAATTGTCTCCGCTTAGCATTGCAAGTTTTTCAAGCTTAAGAAACGTTCCTAATTTTTCCGGATATTCTGAGGCCTGCGCTTCAAGAGCACAGGTGTTTTTGCTTTTCAGGGCTTCAAGAGCCTTTGCGGAAAGCTCTTCCGAACCCAGCTCTTTCAGAAAATCTTCAACTATACCCATATGAGAAACCATAAGAACACAGTCTTGGGAAATAATCTTAAGGCTCTTCTGCGCCAGAACAGCAGCCTCTGAAAGTTCCAGAATGCCAATATCGCCTACGCACTCGACCCCTGCCTGCGTTATTTCCCTGAAAGTTCCAAACCGGTCTGAAACCCTATAGACATTTTCATCGTAGAAAATACGGTTTACGTATCCTCTGTTTTCCTTAAGGTTCTTGACTATGGAAAGGGTAACATCAGGTTTGAGCGCAAGAAGCCTGCCGTCTGTATCCGTAAAGGTGATTATATTGCCTGACGGAAGAAAATCCTTGTTGTCAGAATAAAGGTCGTACTCTTCGAAGCGGCTCATTCTATATGGCTGATAGCCGTAAGAGGCATAGAGCGAGCGCAGGGAGAGGATAGTTTTTTCTTCGCCTTTGAGATTCATTTCCGGCTCATTCATTTTTCGCAAGCCTCTCCAAAACTATTTTATAACCCCCGTCTCCGTAGAGAAGACAGCGGTTAACACGTGAAATTGTCGCAGAAGAAACGCTTGTGGCGTTTGATATTTCCTGATAATTTTTCCCCATGGACAGAAGCAGGGCAACCTGAAGGCGCTGAGACAGGTCCTGCAGTTCCCTGATTGTGCATATGTCCTCAAAGAAAGCCTTGCACTCATCTATGTTTTCCAGAGAAAGCACCGCCGAATAAAAATCTTTGGCTGTCTGTTCGTCTATTTTTTCCATCAGGCTCTCCTTAACCTTTTTTCCATATAGTTCGGAATCTCATTTGGTTATTGTTTATTATGCTATTGTGATATTATGTTATCACATTATCACTTTAATGTATTAAAGTAAATAAGAGAAGGCGGATTTTGTTTTATGAATTTTGTGGGAAAAACATAAACCGTGTGACAGTGTAACTGTGTGACAGTTGACCGGTTTGACAGTGCGACTGTATGACTGTTTAACTGTTTGACATGGAATTTTTAATATAAGTTTATATAATATAATAATTTAATTTCTTTACCATTGAAATCATGACCTGTTTTCAACAGTATAACTGTTTGACTGTTTGACAAATTTGTCGGACTGTCGAACTGTCAGACTGTCAAACCTATGCCACACCAAACTGGAAAATAGGGTTAATTTATTTATATATAACAAGTTATGTATGTCAAACAGTCGCACTGTCAAAGAGTCAAACAGTCAAACCGGTCAACAGTTAAACAGTTTCAGTTCAGCGAATCAAGATAACGGTTCAGGAACCACTGGGCAAGAGAGCCGTCTTTAACTTTCTTTCTTGCTTCATCAAAGGAAAACCAGTCATAGGAATCAATCTCACCGTTGGTCTTAATAGCAGAAGCATCCTCTATTTCAACAGTCCAGTTCAGTATGAGCGTATTGCTTCTTTCAAAGTATTTACTGCGGTTGAAGCGGATTGTCTTAGCTTTAAGGCCGGTTTCTTCCAGGATTTCACGCGCAACGGTATTTTCAGCATCCTCTCCGCGGTTCACATAGCCTGCAACAAGAATGTAGTGGTCCCTTCCGTACTGCTTTATCAGAAGTATTTTTTTGGCTTTCGAGTCAACAACAACCATACTGCACGCGGTGCTGAATACAGGGAAATGGTATTCATTGCAGTTAGGACAGAACTGAACGGAGCCTTCGCCTTCCATCTCTTTTATCTCATACTTTGTCCCGCATTTTGCACAGAATCTTTCGTTATCGTTTATAAAAGCCATTTCCGCCTCCGTTTCAGACAAGTATAGCACTTTTACATACCTTTATTCATTAAAAACACATGCAATAAGATACGCAAGTGAAAGAAGATAAAGTGAAAAACTTTACATTATAAAGTTAACGTTAGCTTTTAATATGTAATATAATTTCTTTTAAAATAAGCAATTATCTATTATTTACCCTTGAACAAAAATAACTTTTTAGGTATATTAACTAACGTGAAAAATCAAAATGATAAAAAAGCTTATCTTTTTTTAGCTCCTGCGATGCTGCTTGCAGCCCTGTTTTACTGGTTCCCCGCATTAAAAAGCTTTGCCGAATCCTTTTTGACAGTAAATCAGGGCGGACGCATCCTTGGTTTTTCAGGCCTTTCAAACTACAAAACACTTTTTTCCGACAAAGCCTTTTTAAACAGCGTCCTTGTTACGCTTAAGTTTGTCGTCCTTTTTGTACCCGTCAATACGGCGCTGACACTGCTTGCCGCATCTATGACAAGACGCAAAAGCAGATTTTCCGCGGTTCCTGAGTATATCTTTTTTGCACCCGTAGCCATTTCGCTTTCAACCTACAGCCTTATCATAAAGGAACTTTTCAGAGGCAGGGCATCCGTAATAAACAAAATTCTGGGAACAGATTCCGGCTGGATTAACGAACCGGCAGGAGCTATGGCCGTACTTGTGGTGCTTGGAGTATTTCTTGACTTCGGCATAGATTACATCCTTCTCATGAGCGCCTTCAGAAGCAAAGACAGGAGCGTTATTGAAGCCGCGAGAATGGACGGAGCCGGCGGCTGGCGCCTCTTTCTTCAAATCGAGGTTCCTATGATAAAGGAAACGGTCCTTGTGACAATTTTCCTTGCATTGAAGGACGCTTTACTCATTTCCGCCCCGATAATCATACTTACGGAAGGAGGTCCGTACCGAACCACCGAAAGCATAATGTTCTATTATTATGTCGAGGCCTTCAAAAGCGGCAACCGGGCCGTTCAGAACGCCCTTTCAGCCCTTGTTCTGGCAGTTGCCGCACTTGCAATGACAGCCTACATCCTTCTTAAGAGGAAACGGAAATGACCAGAAGACCTGCAGATACCTTTAAGTATATAATAAGAAAAATACTGCTTGCGGTTTTTGCGCTGATAATAGCCTTCCCCATTTTCTATATGTTTTCCTCGTCCCTCTTTTCAGCAAGGGATTTCAACAGACTCCACATTCTTCCTGAAATACCGATATGGGAAAACTATACAAAAGCCTTCGGGCACAGATACTTTTCCGCATACCTGATAAACTCAATCGGAACATCCGTTCTTACAGCGGCAATAAGAAGCGTTACCGTTGTCTTTGCCGCCTTCGCGCTTACCCATTTGAGATTCAGAGGTCGCAACCTAATCTTAGCAGCGCTTACGCTTACTCTCTTTGTCCCTCAGGAAGCCATTCTGTATCAGAACTACAAAACAGTAGCCGCTCTGGGCCTTCTGGACACATGGGCAGGCATAATATGCACAGGACTTTTTTCCGCTGCCCAGATGCTGCTTGTCATGGGCTTCTTTACCGCACAGGGAAAAGAACTTTATGACGCAGCAAGAATAGACGGAGCCTCAGACATAAGATACATCTGGTCAGTGCTGCTGCCGCTTTCAAGTCCCGCAGTAATTACCATAATAATTCAGACAATAATCACTGCCTTCAACAGATACCTATGGCCTTTGCTTGTAACAAACAAGCCCCGCGCACGCACCATACAGACAGGCATAACAATGCTTGGTTTTGCGGAATCAGGCGAAACAGGTGCCCAAATGGCAACGCTTGTACTGATTTCTCTACCTTTCCTCGTACTTTTGGCTATTGGAAAAAAACGAATAGAAAACGCTTTAATAAGGAAGTAATATCATGAAAAGTGTCGAAAAAACTATTGTAATCATGTTTTTCACCTTTATTGCTCTGCCGCTTTTCGCCGGAGGCTCGGCTGAAAAAACCGTTGAAACGGTTACTCTATGGCACTCCGCACAAGGCTCTAACGCCGCCGTATTTGAAGAAATCGCCAAAACCTTCAACGGGACAATGGGAAAGGAAAAAAACATTGCCATAGAAGCCGTTTATCAGGGGAAAGCCAACGATGTGCTGATAAAGGTTAATGCAGCATCGGGCACCGATTCGCTTCCGGACATTGCGATGATGGACGCCACCGCTGCAATTGACATGAACCATTCGGACTATCTGGTAACTGTAGATGAACTGGGTCTTGATGTTTCCAATATACTTAAAAGCGGAATTTCTTCATACACCTCGGAAAAAGGCCTGCTTGCCATGCCGTTCAACGCTTCTGCCCTTCTCTACTACTACAACAAAACCCTCTATGATTCTCTTGGGATTCAGCCTCCGAAGACACTTGATGAAATGAGGAACGCAGTAGAGAAAACAGGAAAGAAAGACGCTTCAGGAAAGCTTGCCGTTGCAGGTTTCGCGGGAATTCCCGCCACCTATGAGCTTACAACTTTCATAGGAGCACAAAACGGGCTCAGCTACATGCTTAACAACAGAAACGGCCATGACGGAGCGGCAACTGAAGTCCTGTTTGGCAAAGAAGGAACATACAGGGCTTTTCTTGAAAAATGGAAAGCCGTCTACGACACAGGCTTTTATAATCCCATAGCCTCAGGCGTAATCGACGAATTCACAAGCGGAAGAGCTGCCGCGATAATGGCTTCTTCGAGCAAACTCGCAGCAGTTAAAAACGCAGTCGGAGACGACTTTGAAGTAGGAGTTGCACGAGTCCCTATTGTAAACGAAAACGCTACGGGAGGAACGGTAATCTCAGGCGGAGCGCTTTTTTCCTTCAAAAACAACGATGCCGTAAAAACAGTACTGGAATACCTTGTTTCCACTGACGTTCAGGCCAGGTGGTCAGAGGCAACAGGCTACGTGCCTGCCAACACAAAGACATATGAAACGGAAAAGTTCAGGGCCTTCCTTGCTGAAAATCCTTTATATGAAGTCCCGGTAAATGCACTTCTTGAATCAAATCCGGGTCTGGCAAACGTATGGATACCATCAGCCTATTCCATTTACTACTCCTTTCAGGCCAATATTATAGATGTCCTGAACGGCAAAGACTTGGATGAGGCGGTATCGGATATGGAAAAAATCGTAAACCAGGCTATTGTCTCCTATGCCGAACAGAATTGAAACAAACCCGAACAATCGTTTGCAGTATATTGATTTGTCTCAAATCAGACCTCTTTAAAGAAAATGCACCGGGTTTTATGCTCGCAGTTTGCGCATGCAGAGCCGGGACAGGAAGTGAAGGCATCTTCCGCACCTTCCAGCTGTTTGATATGCCAGTTCAGCTCCTCTATATGACTCTGGAGGCATTTCATCCTCTCAATGTCCCGCGAAAGCTTGCTACGGTACTGGGCAAGAAGTTCGGTCCTTCTTTTGTTTCCCGTCCGGTCTTCGGCTTTAAGACTGATTATCTTTGCAATTTCCTCAAGAGAGAAACCCAGAGCCTTAAGTTCCATTATTCTTTTAAGATAAACAAGGTCCTGGTCGGAATATAACCTCTGGTTTCCATTGGTCCTGCCTTCGGAAAGCAGGCCCAGTTCTCCGTAATACCTTATGGTTCTGAGAGTAAGGCCGGAGAGCTTTGCAATTTCACCGATTCTGTAACGCTTCATACATACAATGATAAAACATTACAAAGTCAAAATGAACTGCCATTTGCACCCAAGGCCCATTTGCGGTAATATCTGATTTCATGGAGAACCTGAAAGAAGAGCGCTGGGACATCTACGACATAAACAAAAACAAAACCGGAAGGACAATGAAGCGCAACGACTGGACAATGGCCGAAGGCGATTACTATCTTTCTGTGCTTGGCGCAATAAAAAGGCCTGACGGTAAATTTCTTATAACTCAGAGGACAATGTCAAAGGCATGGGCGCCGGGCTGGTGGGAAATACCGGGCGGCGGAGTGAAAACAGGAGAGACTTCTTTTGAAGCCATTTGCAGGGAAGTTTTAGAAGAAACAGGAATTAATGTCTCAAAAGCTGATGGAGGCTATCAGTTTTCGTATCATCGTGAGAACAAAGGACAGAATTATATAGTTGATATCTACCGTTTTGACATGGATGTTTCCGAAAAGGACGTCAGGCTGCAGAAAGAGGAAACCCTTTGCGTAAGGTTTGCTTCAGCTGAAGAAATAAAGAAAATTGCGGATAAAGGCATCTTTCTTCATTTCAACAGCATAAAAAGAGTCTTTGAGAGCCCTGTCTGAAAAATTCAGTCAACGTAAAAAAGAATATCGCCGTAAGTCGGAAACGGCCATTTTTCTTTAGCCACAAGAAGCTCAAGCTTATCGGCAATGCTTCTGGCATCGACCATCACGGGTATTATGCATTCTCGTGTGAAATGGGCAAGGTCTGGACCCGAAAGCGAGGAACCGTTTTCAACCGCGGAAGACAGAAGAGATGCCTTATCCGAAAGGGCATCCGTAAGGTCACTGATATTTTCAAGAAGCACAAGCTCCGCCCTGCATTTCAATGAAGGCATTGCCGCTTTCTTTCCGGCAACGGTAGCTGAAAGCTCTGACGCATAATCGCTTGCAGCGGGAATTATCTGCCTTACTATCATGTCCAGCATTGTAAGGGCTTCAATATGGATGGTTTTTGAATATTCTTCATTGAGTATCTCGAATCTTGAGTGTATCTCCTTGGGGCCCAGCACTCCGAATTCTTCAAAAACCCTGATGTTTTTTTCCTTTATAAAGGCTTCAAGGGCATCAGGAGTGTATCTGATGTTCAAAAGTCCCCTCTTCCGGGCCTCTTTTACCCAATCTTCCGAATAGTTGTTACCGTTAAAGATTATGCGTTTATGCTCCGCATAGGTTTTTCTGACAAGCTCTGCTGCAGCCAAGTCAAAATTCTTCGCATCTTTCAGTATTTCATAAAAGGTCTTAAGTTCCTTTGCCACTATGGTATTCAGGACAATATTCGGTCCTGCGGCGGAAAAAGATGACCCCAACATTCTGAATTCGAACTTGTCTCCGGTAAAGGCAAAAGGAGACGTTCTGTTGCGGTCGGTAGTATCCTTTTGTATCGGAGGCAGGACGTGGACTCCAAGCGCCATATTCGTACGGAAAGCCCCTTTCGCGGCATGTCCGTTGGAAAGAGATTCCAATATTTCAAAAAGCTCGTCGCCAAGGAAGATGGAAACTATTGCAGGAGGAGCTTCGTCAGCTCCAAGCCTGTGGTCATTGCCTGCGCTGGCCACCGAAACCCTCATAAGGTCCTGATATTCGTCTACAGCTTTTATCACGGCAACAAGGAAAAGAAGGAACTGAACGTTATCCTTTGGGCTTTTTCCCGGAGCAAGGAGATTTATTCCGGTATCCGTTGAAATTGACCAGTTGTTGTGCTTTCCCGAGCCGTTCACACCGGCAAAGGGCTTTTCATGAAGCAGGCAGGCAAAGCCGTGGCGGGCAGCCACTTTTTTCATTACTTCCATGGTAATCTGGTTATGGTCTACGGCGATGTTTGTGGTGGCATACACGGGAGCCAGCTCATGCTGGCACGGAGCAGCTTCGTTATGGCGGGTCTTCGCGCTGATTCCAAGCTTCCAGAGTTCCTTATCAAGGTCTCTCATATACTCCGCGACTCTTGTTTTTATGGAGCCGTAGTAGTGGTCTTCAAGCTCCTGTCCCTTTGGCGCGCGGGCTCCGAACAGCGTCCTGCCGGCAAAGACAAGGTCGCTGCGTTTTGCGAAATCCTCTCTGTTTATAAGAAAATATTCCTGCTCAGGACCAACGGTTGTAATCACTCTTTTGACATCGGCATGTCCGAAAAGTTTTAAAATATTGACAGCTTGCGCGCTGAGAGCTTCCATGCTGCGAAGAAGAGGTGTTTTCTTGTCCAAGGCTTCGCCTGTGTAAGAGCAGAAAGCTGTGGGAATATACAGGGTATCGTCACGGATAAAGGCATAGCTTGTAGGGTCCCAGGCTGTGTAGCCGCGGGCTTCAAACGTGGCGCGGAGTCCTCCGGACGGAAAAGAAGAGGCATCAGGCTCACCCTTGATAAGCTCCTTACCGGAAAATTCAAGCAGTACGCGTCCTCCCTCTGCCGGGGTTATGAAGGCATCGTGCTTTTCCGCGGTTATACCGGTCATGGGCTGGAACCAGTGCGTAAAGTGGGTGCAGCCATGCTCGACCGCCCAGGTCTTCATAGCGTTGGCAACGCTGTTGGCCACTGTAAGGTCAATGTCCTTGCCCTCTGAGACCGTCTGTTTGAGAGTTTTATAGATATCTTTGGGGAGTTTTGCCCTCATTGCGGCATCGTTAAAGACCAATGTTCCAAAATAATCAGCTACTGTTTCCATTAAAAGCTCCAAAATAATAACGCAAAAAGGCGCCATGACACTGCCATAACGCCTTTGTTATGGGCAACTACTACCCCATTTAGATAAATCTGTCAACAGATTGCTTAAATCTCAAAGAAAAACTGGACACGAAAGCCTTAAAAAGCAACAATTCAGTTAAAGCTTTTCAAGGAGAAGACAATGGGAAAGAAAGCTTATGATGATGTAATGGCTTTTATGAGGGAACAGGACGTAAGTTTCGTGCGTCTGGCATTCTGCGATATCTTCGGCCAGCTGAAGAATGTATCCATAAGCGTTTCGGCTTTGGAGAAGGTCCTTGCCGGAGGTATAGGCTTCAACGTATCCGCAATCAGGGGTTTTATGAACGTGGAAGACTCGGACCTTATGCTGTTTCCCGACCCCGAAACAATGGCGCTTCTTCCATGGAGGCCGTCTCAGGGCAAGGTCGCAAGCTTTTTCTGCAGTATCAGGCACGCTGACGGCACCCTGTTCGAGGGCGATTCCAGACAGCTTCTCAAGTCCTACGAAAAGACGCTTGCCAGAGACGGTATAGAGCTTCAGGTCAGTTCCGAGTGCGAATTTTACCTTTTCAAGCAGGACGATGAAGGCAACCCGACCGATGTTCCAATGGACAGGGCTTCCTACTTTGAGGTATCTCCCATCGACAAGGGTGAAAATATACGCCGCGAGTTCTGTATGACCATGGAGCAGATGGGCATTGCCTACGAAGCCAGCCACCACGAGAAGGGTCCCGGCCAGAACGAGGTTCGCTTTAAGGATTCTCTGCTTCTGGACGCAGCCGACAACATGATAACTTTCAAGGACATAGTCAAAATCATTTCGAACCGCATGGGCCTTTTTGCGTCCTTCCTGCCTAAACCCCTTTTTAATGAGAGCGGCTCCGGATTGGCAATAAACTTTTCAATAAATGCTGACGTAAATAAAGACAAAAAAAATCTTACCCGTGAAATGGTAGGCGGCATACTCAGGCGCATAGAAGAGCTTACAATCTTCCTTAATCCTATAGCCAATTCCTATGAGCGCATGGGTGAATTTGACGCTCCAAAGCTAATAAACTACGGCTGCGGAAACCAGAAAGTACTCATAAAAGCCAATGAGGAAAAAGGAAGAATAAAGGTAAGGAGCGCAGATCCGTCGTGTAATCCCTATCTTGCATACCTGTTACTTGCAGGCGCGGCAATGGAAGGCATAAAGGACCATGTAAACCCCGATGATTTCAATCTTAACAAGGAACTTCCCGATACAATGATAGATGCCATAAGGCTTGCCGAAAAATCGGATTTTATCAAAACGATAATCCCAAAGTCACTGTTCGAATGTTTTTTGCAGGCAAAACGCGAAGACTGGGAAGAAAGTTCCTTATCCGGAGATCCTATGCTTAAGGCAAAGAACATGGAGTTCCCTGTAACCTGACGGAGTAGACGGATGGAAAAAATCCTGATTGCAGCCACCCCCGAAAAAGCGGTAAAAAATATTGAAGCCTTGGTTCGCGAGGCAGGCTATTACAATATCTCTGAAGCGTCTTCAGGCGCTCAGGCAAGAAGGCTGATTGCAGCTGAAGACTGGGATATTGTTATAATTGACCACCCTCTTTCCGATGATGACTCATCTTCTTTAATAAGGATGCTTGTTGAACATTCGGACGCCTCGCCAGTTCTTCTTGTCAAGCCTGAGCTTATACATGAAATCGAAGCGGAACTCTCCGGTACGGCTACAGTATTTGCGGAAAAGCCGCTTTCAAAGAAGGGCCTTTTTCAGGCTTTGGACCTTGCGGCTTCAATTAAAGGGAAAATCGAAAAACTCAAAGCTCAGAATGCGACCCTTGAAGCCAGGCTTGAGGATATGAAATACATAAACAGAGCCAAAATCGCCTTGATAATCAACAAAGGCATGTCAGAAAATCAGGCTCACAGGTTTATTGAAAAAATGGCCATGGATAAGAGGTCTCCCAAAAGAGAAATTGCCAAGGCCATTATACGTCTGTTTTCAAACTAGTCGTTTGCTATTCCAGAAGAGCCTGATTTATCTTTGTATTATCCATGTCTTCCCCGTCAGGTACAATACGCCTGAGTATTTCTCTTGTCTTATCCAAAGGATAAGGCGTCTTGTCCCAGTGACAGTATTCAATTGTCTCCACTTTAACTATCTTTTCCTGATTTTCATCACCTACGGGAACAATTACATAATCGCCCTTACAGATGTTCAAATCCGTTGTCCTGTAATGATAAATTTTTCCTCCGCTTGAGAACGTACAGCCGCAGTATTTCACTTCTCCTTCTTTCAGAGCCTGATTGAATTTCTGAAGATTCATGATACGTCCGTAGCCAAGGCTTTCAAGGAAACTGTAAAGGGCTGAAAAAGCTTTGCAGAATTCTTTTCCCGGAACATGAGCCCGGTCAAGTATGCCTTTGTGAGAAACGGTGCCTCCGTCATTGCAAACGGCAGTAAGCTCATAGGTCATAACGTCATCGCCCGGTTTTTTCGTTTCCTCTCCGTCTGCCCAGCCGGGAGCGGAAACAAGACGGGAAAATTTATTTAGGATTCCTGTAAGAATTCCCTTCATGGTCATTTCTTCAAAACTGTACCTGTGTTCTATTTTTCCGAACAGACGCTGAGTGGAAATTAAAACAGAATCTTTTGTGAAGTCCAGATATTCATGAATGCCGGAACAATGACCCTCTATATGTATTTCTTTTACAGCTTTTGAAAAAAACTTACCCGATTTATCAATTACAGGAACATCAAAATCCTTCAGACGTCCAAGCCAGAGAGGAAGCATGGGCAGAAAAACTTTCAAAGCGCCGGAGCTGAAAAGCTCGGCCTTAAGAGCCCCTGTGAGCAAAGCCAAAATAACAGACTCATCAAGGGTTTTGAAGTCCGCAGAAATCATGGTTTTTTCATTCCACAGAATCCCGGCTCTGAGAAGCGCAGCTTCAAAGTCTTTTTCAGCAAATCTTAAAAGGAAATCCCGGGCAAAGTCTGAAATATTTTCCAGAAGATTATTTTCATATTTTAATATCAGAAAATACTTTTTTCTCATAGCCAGAGGAGAATCTTCCATCAATGAGCTTATCTTCTCCCATAATTCATATTCCATGAACGGACACACTGCATTGATAATTCCGAAATCCAGCCCGTAGTAGGCTTCTGCCAATGCACCAGCCATTGAAGCAATGCAGCTGCGGCTTGGAACATCGCTGATCACAACTGCATTTCTGACAGCTTCAAGAATGGAGTTTGAGGTTTGGAAGGCAGCTATGGCCTGAGTTAAAAAGTAGGAGTTTTCGTTATCATCTCTTATTTCGGACTTAAAACCGCCTTCAAGAGCTTTGCGCAATAAAAGTCCGAAAGAAACAAAAGAATTTTCATATTCAGTAGGAACTTCTATCTTCTGAGCCTGTTCTTCAAGGGCTTTTTTAAGTTCTTCCGATGATAATGCTTTATAGGCCATCACGATTGCAACGGAATAGACTGAAGGCATTGATATAAAACCTAAATCATCAAGGTTTTCCACAGCAGAAAACAATATTTTTGACATTCCTGAAAACTTGCTGTTTTTTAAATCCTGTTTTGGACTGATGTTTCTTACATCAATGTCTTCGGAAGTAAAACGGGAAGCAAACAAATCACCTACCAATGCACCAAACATATTAATTCCTCTTCTTTGACAGAATAGCACGGATTTTTGGAGATGCGGGGCTTTATAAGTTTTATTGCAGAAAATTATTAGCAATAACATAGATTGTCACGTTAAAAAGGAGAGAAAAAAGAAGTCCCACAAGACCTGTGGTAAGATTGATTTCAACAAAAACCTTTAATAATCTTGGCTATGATTTTGTCTTAGCTCAAACCATCGGTCATTGGAAAGCAGATACGGTTGAGAACGGCTACACCGATACAAAAACGGAATAACAATTTTCTGTTCCGCCGCTAAGAGACCGCTTCCGAATGTGGAAATATCGCATTTTCCACTGTGAGGCGGTTTTTCATTTTTTGTCTGTTGCTGCAGGTCAACTTGTGTTGTATCATATAGTCATGATAATAGCAGTTCTTGTAATACTTTTTTTTGGCAGTTGTCATCTGGGCGTTCACATACAAACCCAATAAAGGGGAAAGCCAGTCTCCAGAAGAAACCAGATATGCAAAAACAGGAAATTTCATGGATTTTGACCCGGGTGTTGATTCGGACAAAGTCGGAAATCCCAAATACCCTAACGCCGGAATTGATAGCATAATGAAGTATAAATTTCTTGAGGATATTCTGAAAAATAACGATAAGAAATGAACATTTCGTTCAATGTCTGTTTAAGTTTATACATACTTGAAAAATATATAATTTTGTTTTTGCCAATTAATTTGCATAATATCGTCTGCCATCTCTTTGACAAGCTTCACGGATAAAGTTGCGCTGCCACTCTGAGGACTCAGGGCTATTCCTAAAGAACTTATTATTGACATGGAGAATTTTGTTCTGTCTTCCAAGCCCTCAAACAGCCTTGTTGCATACTTAAACAAATCTATCTCCAATAGTTTTTCTTTTCCGTAATAGCCTGAAAATAAAGTTTCTCCTCTTTCATTGTTAAACCTATGTTCCTCTCAGGTTTTTTATTGTTCCGGATTTATTTTGGGTTAGATTTTCATATAATTTCCAGAATTTCTTATGGTTAGATTTTGTGTGATTCAATGCGTAAGTTTTGCTTCAACTGACTTGATTCCACCTATGTGACTAAGTTCTTTCGCATTTTCAGAACAAAACCCATACGCAATTACTCTACAATTTCGCTGTTTTCCTTTGCGTGCTGGATAAGGTCTTTATCATGTTTTGTTTTTACAACAGAAAGATGGTCAAGCAAGTTGGCAATCCAATTAACAACCTTGTATCTCCAGTATTAGGTGTAAACTCAACAACAAAAGCACGTCCATTTCTGAAAGTGCCATGTTGCACCCCACTAGTCTGACTTACGTCAAATAGTTCCCAATAGCAAATTATAGTTCAAACGTTCTCAATTCTTCCTCATTATCGTATTTCAATACGAACCAAGGCATTGTGACCGCTTTTCCATCCTCTTTCATAATTACGCAAGGTGAATGACCACCACCAATGTAAACATCATCAGAATGACAACCGAAAACATATGCGTTTGTTGTTTCAGTACAATTATTGATAGTCGGTTTTAACTCTTTAGTAATTTTGTATGCTTCCTCATAACTTACCATTATTATATTACTTTCTCCCTCTACTTCTTATCCCCGCTGGTTCAATCATTTTTTCAATTTTCGATGAAAATTCAAATTATCAGTTCGTACAAGTGCGACACTACTTAAATTTATATTTTTAAAGAAATTAGCACTTAAATACTTACGGCCAACTTGTGAATCACACATAATAAACTTTGCCACCTTTATTTTCAATGTTGATAACGTGACCACCCGTGACCACCGCCGCCCCGAATGCCGTTTTCAATCCACGCTTCCCATGCGGGAAGCGACAGCCCTAAAGAACACGCTGTATGAACGCTTAAATTTTCAATCCACGCTTCCCATGCGGGAAGCGACGTCATGTCCTCCGATTCATGACCGATTATAGCACTTTTCAATCCACGCTTCCCATGCGGGAAGCGACGGCAAAACTACTCATAATAAAAAGAGAAAATGCTTCTTTTTTCACTCATGAGGCAATCAAGCTTAAAAAAGCTTATCATATATTGAAAAACAAAACCATAAAAACAGTGCGAACCTATAAGAGAATATATGTAACCCATAGCTTCGCACCAAGTTAAAGTATCAATTCCCCCTCCGGGTCATACGATTTTTTTACTCCATATTGCTCTAATTTACTTAGATATTTATTGCCCAAATTATAAAATCTTAGACTGTCTTTATTCTTGTCCATAATTCCAATAAGCTGATTCTTAACCAAAACATATTGTGCATTATCAAGACTGCATTCAAAAACAGAATTCTGTACTCGTTGCCCGTAGTTGCAACAACATTTTGCAATTTTTGACAACCGTCTTCTTCCTTCCGGAAAAGTTGTATTTACATCATATGTAATTAATATAAGCATAAATCACTTCCAAAGAAATGGAGGATACTTATCCAAATCATCTCGAATATATTTTGAAAGCAAAAGGGACTGAATATATGGAACAAGACCCCATGGGATTTTTTCTTTTAAATAAGGATGAACAATTTCCTCTCTTTTTTTCTTTTGCCATTCACTTATAAACTTTGTCCTGCCTTCATCATTAAGTAAAACGGCTCCACTTTCTTGAACATCAAAATCAGAAGCAGAAACAATACGATTGTTTACAAGAGTGATAGCAAATCTATCTGCGTAAACAGACCTCAGTTCTTCCATTATATCCAAAGCCAAAGATTTTCTCCCAGATCTATCTGAATGCATGAATCCAACATACGGATCAAGTCCAACTGATCTGAGCGCATATGAACAGTCATTCGCAAGCAATGAATAAGCAAACGACAGAAGTGCATTCATACGATCCATTGGTGGTCGCCTTGTTCTACCGCCAGACATATTGAAATTTTCCTTATCCCTGAGAATCATTTCATTGAATGCGGAAAAATAATCTGCTGCAGCATTGCCTTCAATTCCGCGGAGACTATCTTCATTGTTTATGGTTAGGCAATCCTGCATATATTTACTGATGTTTTTTGAAGAATTACGAATCAAATCAGAGTCAACTGAAAGCGCATGGTCTCGAACACAACGAAGCAATACATATTTTGAATTATATAATTTACCGATAATGAAATTCTTTGCGATTTCAAGTGATTTCGAAGCATCATCAGCAACCCTGAATTGTTCTCTCCGTAAATAAACATTTCCACAATTCTCATTTACTACATGGAATAAAAATCTTCCATGAGGAGAAAAAGCGGAAAATGATATGTTTTCTTCAACACACTTTCCAATCAGAAATGGAGATGCTCCTTTATATGAAAACAAGACAATGCCTTCCAATGTATGAAGGGGAATGTTTTTTCTTTCTCCATTTTCATAATTAGCTACAACATTTTCTCCATCAAGAGAAAGATATATAGAATCAGTTGTTACATATAACGTGTTAAGTAGTTTTCTCATATATCCTCCGCAAGGATACGATTTTTTATATATAAATCTACTGAACAACCATTACCATTTTTTATAAGTTGCGGGAGACAAATAGAATATAAAGAACAGTTTTTACAGCTTTTTTTCTCTCTAACTTTAGGGATTCGTTTTGATTCATATAAATTACGCATTTCCCTAACAGTTTTTTTCAATTCAATCCGAAGTTCATCTGATATTTTTACGTTTTCCCTGCTATGAGTTTTTTCATAGTAAATTGCACCTGATTCAATTCTGCAGCACAGCATCTCCTCAAGACATACAGCCTGAGCTGCGAGTTGCATTCTGTCACAGTCCGTTGCTTTTGAACTTCCGTGTTTATATTCAACCGGCATAGGGTTCCAATTACCTTCATGCCCTTTAATTTTAACTCCATCAGCAGACTTAATGAATTCAACAGCATCGCATACACCTTCAATTCGCAGCTCTTCAGATTTCACCTGAAGTCCGCGAATTGAAAGAATTCCATTGCGCATAAATGAAGAATTTGGATCATGAACTCTCTGATGAGTAATATTTCCTTCAGCCGTAAACCTGTTATCCGCCCATTGACAATCTATATGAATCAAGGCCCATTGCCTACGACAGAAAATAAAATGCTGTATTCCTGATATCAAAAGATAATCGGCATCAATCACATTCCGTCAAACACCTCACACTTAAGACCGGGAAGCTCATCATATTCAATTTTATAGTCATTAACACACAAAGGAACTGCCACATTATCTTTTAATTCAATATGCACCGCTCTATGAACTTTGGCTGAAGGATATTGGCCTTCCTTACAGTTATGTTCCCACCAATAGACCCTAAAGACTTCCATTGAACCTTCAGGTCTGGCAGATGAAGCATCATTTACAAACAAGGTTGAAAGACATTTCTTTATAGTTTCCGCATCGTCTTCAGAAAAAGATGTTTTTTCTGCTAACTGTACATTTATTGAACCTTTTATTTTATAAAGCCCAAACCTGACAAAATGTTTCATACCCATAGTATCACTGCCGCGGGTTGAGGCATCCTTTCTATCTCCGCTCACGCTTTTTGTAATCTGCATCGATCTAATTTCTACAGGATTGATGCTGGAAGCTTGATGTATTGAGACAGGTCCTCTGACACCAACCGTGTAAGAATCTGTTAGCTCGACCACCCTTTTTATTGGTACGTAATTTATTTAATACAAACGATTTACTCAAAAAAGACAACTTGCATTATCGTTTAAGTTTTCACCGAAATTCACCATATATTCACCAACCATTGCTGGTAAATAAGCCTTTCTTTAGTATACTATAAGCATACGATAAGCAAACTATTGGGAGGCGTGTAATGGTTCCGAAAGATTTCTTGTGGAGAATTGTCAGAAGGAAAAAACGCTATTACGTAAGATTTCTTGATATTGAAACAAAGGACGTAATCAGCGAAAAAGCAGTAGCGGTAATCGCCCAAAAAATAGGAATAAGATTTGATGGAATCGTTGGTGGACGCCAGAAAGACAGAATGGCGGATGATATTGTTCGAAAGTTCCATGAAAATACACGGAATGTGAACTTAAATCTTCCCAGAGTTCTGGAATATGTCCGAGACTATTGGGATTTTGATGGTGAACGGGTGTTACTTGCAAATAAGAAAAATCCCAACGCCGTTGCACGGTCTTCTTGTTATGCCTCTTCTAAAAACTTTGAAAAGTATCTGGTTAAATACTTCCCAGACAATCCGAGAATTGGAGAAATCACATCACGCAGGCTTAATGAAATCCAAGATGATATTTTGAAGAAATCGACGCTTGCCAATGCTACAGTGAAGAGAATAATGTGCGCTGTAATAGTTCCGTTGAATGCCGCTTTTAAATATGGGTTGACAGAAAATAGTGTAAAAATTGATTCTCTAAACACCAAAGGAGCAGAAAAAGGCATTTTAACAGAAACTCAGCTTGCGGATATTATCAGGCGGCTGTATGAGCTTTCCCGGAATGGGGAACATATGGGGGCTAATGAAGGCATTGCGCTGGCGGCTTTAACAGCAATGCGTTTAGGCGAAATAAGAGCGTTAAAGACAGAACAATTTGAAATTATAGATGATAAAGATACAATAGTGCATATAACAAGGGCGTGGAGTGACTTAGACCATGAAAAACTACCGAAAGGCAAACGCTCAAGACAGGCTATAGTCCCTACTGTCATTGCAAAAGCGTGTATCGAACTTGCAAATAAGAATCCATGTAAAACCGGTTATGTTTTTTGGTCTGATAAAAAGCCGGACAGCGTTAGAAGTGCAACGTTTTTCAGAGATATCCTATATCGGGCAATGGCTGATATCGGTATTACAGAGGAAATACGAAAAGAAAGAAACATTACGTTTCATTCTTTAAGACACGGGTATGTATCATATATCCGCCATCAGGTGTCGGACGGAACAATGCGGCTTGCTGTTGGACACCGGGACAAGGAAACAACGGATAGATACACACATCTTAATAAAGAAAATCTAAAGGAACTTGCGGAGTCCACAAATAAAACGTTTGCAGAAGTAATAAAAGTGGAACAAGAAATAATTGATAGTTAACCTTGCAAAATACAAGCGAAAACGTTATTTTAAAATTAAAAGGAGAAAGAGATGTTAAGATACTATAAACTGTGGGATATCCTTAACAGAAAAAACATGACCAAGACGGAGCTTGCATTACAGGCGGGGTTTTCAAAGGTTACTTTAACCAAGCTGATTAAAGGTGAACAAGTGCAGACCGATATTATCTGTAAGATTTGTAAATTCTTGAATGTCCAGCCTTGCGACATAATGGAATACGTAGAAGCATAGAAAATGCGCTCAAATCATGGAGCAAGTGACTTGAGCACAAAGTTTACAAAGTTATCTTACTTCGTTGAGAATGGTTATCACATTCTCAACATACTTGATTTTGATTGCGTTGATGCTTTCAAGCTCTTCTGCATACGATACAAGCCGAGCAAGATTTATATTGTATGCTTCGATAACGTCATAAATCGCAATCTTCTGAATTTCACTAAAAGTAGACACATCCAGTTCAGGGATTTGCTCAAGAACTGGTCTTTTTACAGAAAAGTCCAGTTTCGGAATTTCCAAGTTCCTATATTCCTGGGCTCCTGTAGTTTTGCAGCTACTTATTGATATTAGCAGCGCTGAAAGAGCTGACAATATCATTAGCGACTTTGATACTGTCTTCAATAGGCTTTTCACTTTTCTTTGGCTCCTGTGCTTTCTTTTCTAGGGCTAAGGCTTTTTCATTTGATTTTTGCTTTGCCGCCTGTAACTTTTTCTGGGCGTCTGTATGCAATGCTGCCGTTTTCTTTTGCTGCTCTAAAGCTGTTTCAAGCCTTTTGATTTCCGTTTCCATCTGCTTTATTGAAACCTTCTGTTTGGTTGAACTTGAACGCAGAACGGAAATAATGATTGAAAGAACACCGGCTAAAACCCCAGAAAACGCAGCAAAGATAAACGGCAACTTGTCCATATTACTCTCCCAGATTCTTTTTTGCGTCATCTAGAGTTTTTTTATTGTCAGCACTCTGAAAGACACTGAAATGGTCAAGGAAAGCAATAATCTTTCGCAAAATTGCATTATCCTTGACGGACGGAGTAGCCTTAACAATTATTGATGCGACAAATATAACACCGCACAAAACGGTGCATATTGTTCCGAGGTTCTCACCAATCCACTTGAACATGATTGTCCTCCCCTTTGCCGTTTATTTTTCGGCTTCGTGATGATATCCCCCTCTAAACCAAACAGGAGAAGGGATCCCGTTTTTTTTGAGAAAATTCTCAAAAATTCCTGTTAAATACCAATTGCTTTTTAACGAGCAAAAATAATACTCTGCCAACATGATTATCTGTTGCTTGTTTTCTGGATAGTCATTCATTAAGACCAAAAGTTGTGTTCTGATGCTGTCTTTCTCCAGCTTATCAAGACGTTTTACAATGCTTGCCATTTGCCCTCTTTTCTGGTCGTTTCTCGTAATCAGAAACTGTAGAAAAGAAAACAATGCCGTTGAGCCCAGGCTCGTTGTTAATATAATTACCCAAATTGGCATTTTACACCTCGTTCCTTAGGATGTTTTCCTAAATGTTATTTTAAGCAAATAGTCAAGTCAAATATATAGGGCATAACGAGTTATTCGGTATTTGTTGCAGGGTAAGAAGTTATAAACAACTTAACCTTTATAAAGTAGATATCCCCCCCCGTGCGATACTATATCCTTCATAGGAGAGACAAAATGAAAAAGACTTTATTTCTAATGATTCTTGCGGTTTGCGCAGTTTTCCTTTCAAGCTGTGCCACCTTCTTTTCAAACGATTATGAGACTGTGTCGGTCAACTCGAATCCTGTGGGGGCAACGGTGAAGATTGATGGTATTGATAGAGGTGTCACACCAACGTCAACGGTGTTGCAGACAGACAGAACCTATAGCGTCGAAATTTCAAAGCAGGGATATGCAACGCAGGTGGTAACTGTAAGAAAAAGTATCAAATGGGGATGGCAGGTATTAGACCTTTTCACAACTGGGATTGTAGGAAATGTTGTAGATTTGCTTAATCCCAAAGGATACACGTTGGAACCAAATGAAGTGATGGTCTATTTGCCGGAAGTAAAATAAGACTTTTATAAAATGGCAGGCCGTACATCGATTCTGAGGTATGGCCTTTTTTGTCCACTCAAAACCCGCCTTACTGTTAAATCCAATATAGATTGCAACGGAAAATCCGGTTCAAGCTACAAAAGACTACGAATGTGTAGGGGGAAGAGGATATCTTCGGACTACCATAATCTGTTTTGTATTTCAAGAATGTCAATTGGATGGAGAGTTCCTATTTTCTTGCCAATCAACGATGGGTCAAGATTCAAGGCTTGTAGTAAACGGATTGCAGATGGTCTTTTAAGACCAGACTCTTTCCACATCTGAATGACATAATCCTCTGTACGAGTCGTGTTTGACGTTATGGACAGACATGAAACCAGACATACCTTATCTTCAAGTATAAGGACAGGTCTTAGTTTCGTCTCATCAACATCCTCGAAAGGAACCTCTGCCATATGAATGTCATATTTGTTCATTTGAGGTAGGACTCCCACACGGAATCTTCCATAGGGTCATACCAGTCCTTGGGGAGTGCCCGTGTAATGGGAATCTTACCAGAGAGTCTGAATTTCTTTACTGGATGTTCAGTGAAGTACTTACGTAACACATCCACGGGAATCTGCCGCTTTTCCTTCTCGGAGAACGCTATCGACCAAGGAGAGCCGGGCATATGGGTTATGTTGCGTAATGTGCTTGCGGTGTATTTGCCCAGCTCCCTCATGACATCAAGGAGAGTTGTCCGTTCTTCACTTAAAAATAAGTTAAAGGAGTAATTGTCATCGACCTTTGATATCGGACTGCTTTCGTATGAGTTGTACTTGAAATATATGCGTGGGATTACCGGTCCATGTGTCCAAGCCTGTACAGTGTTGTTAAACAGTCTTTTGCCCGTCCTTGAGAGATGCGTGCCCTGCGCAAAGTATAGGAGCTTGTTAAGTTTCATGTTAGTCATGTCAAAATCTTCATTGTGAATTGCAATCTCGATGAAGAAATTCGCACAATCAAACACATCTGCCATAGCACTTCTCCTTGCATTTAAACTATTAACCGTTTTTCATCATGGCCGTCAAGTGAAAATTTGCGCCCGAAGCGAAAGATTTAAGTTTTGAACGATTTTTATTTGACTGTAAACTTATTATGTTAATCAAATATTCTGTTTTGCGAAATAAATTGCGAAATTTCTTCTTTCTGTTGACTTCGTGGGGTGGCAGCACTTACCATC
>JBQNAT010000011.1:0-75955 GCA_052170315.1 Sphaerochaeta sp. | reverse complement strand
TCCAACATAGGTAATTGTAGCGATTTTTTTGTATTTTTGCTGCGGAAGTCGAGATATATATTCTAATTTAGTTTCATTAAATTATAAGTCAAGCGGAATCTAAAAATTAGTAAAATTTGTTTAAAAAAATATGCCGCGTTTCCGTGGCACTTTTTTATAAATTTTATAAAACTCAGTTTACTTCATAGGTAAGTGTTATATCTGCTTTATATTCTCCCGTATAAGAAGCAAGAGCGGCCTTTTTCTTCCACGTTGTGTTAAAAGTCGCGATTGTCGAACCTCCGGCAACTTCCTTTGAAGCACCCTGATACTGAAGCTTAAGCGTCAGTGTATTTGCTGTCGCTGTATCGCTTGCAACAGTTACATTGGCAGCCGGAGTAATAATATTCGTGATTTCAAGATTATCTGTTGTATGAGTTCCGTTGCCGTCTGACATGCTGAGCTGAGCTGCAGATATAATCAAGTCAATAGATTCGTTGGTTCTTGTCGGCACGGTCTGCGTGACCGCGAAACCAACCTCCACATCACTGACAGAAATGTCACTTGAGCTCAGGTGATAATCAACAGAATCGGGATCAACGCCTGTTTTATCATTAAGAGAAAGAACATAGAGAGCTTTTCCGGAACTGATAGCCGACTGATTTGCATCCGAAATGGTAATTGAACCGACAATGGACTTTACTCTGACCTTATTACCATAACTTGCGGCAAAAACTGTTCCGGCAACAGTGACCATAACCAAAAGAATAACCAGAAATTTCTTCATTTGATATTTCCTCAACTTTTTTATTTTGAATTTCTACAGCCAGGATACTGCAAGTTATGGAAGATTGTCAATATTTTTCAAAAGTTTTTTTAAAAAATATTTAGATTTTTTGTAAAAACTTTTTCTAAGCATATTTCGGCTCAGAGCCAGTTTCTTACTTTCTCAAGCATGGAAGTAAGATAAACCCATCTGTCCAGGGCTATTTCCGCGGATGCCATGATATTTGCTTTTTCACCAAGCCTTGACCGCGAAACTTTCATCCCTGGGCACATTCCCTGCAACGTCTTAAGGTGAGCAGGCGTAATGGTTGCCCCTTCTCCGCCTATAATTACCTTATTCGCGCCTGTTATCTGGGCAGACATATCTATAGCGGCAGCCATGGAGCTGAGAACATTTTCATCAACTTTATCCCACAGGTCTTTCAGGTGAACATCTCCGCTTCCCGAAAGCGCCCAAGCAGATACGTTAGCCTCAAGGCAGCCTATCCGGCCGCAGGAGCAAAGGCCGGTTGAGCCGGTCTTAAGGTGGGCAAATTTATTTGAAGACCCGAAAAGCCTGTCCTGACAGACCAGAGCCATGCTGACCGAATTTCCCCATTCTATATATATAACAGGCTCATCGGAAACAAGAAGGTCTGTACCGAAGGATGCATAGCGTTCCGCGTCCACCAGCGCATAGGTGCTGTTCCGCGCGAAGCTCCGTATCTTAAGAACCTGTTCAAAGGCATCCGCGATGGGAATATCCTTCCATGGAAGATAGGGACAGCTGACTATGGTTCTTCCGTCTTCGGAGACTTTTCCGCCCGCGGAAATACCGCAGCCGATTATTTTTTTTCTGTCAACAAGCTTGGTCACCCTAACGCAGCTCTTTATTATTTCAACACAGAATTCTTCAACTTTCTTTACCTGAACGTTGGTAGGGATACGCTCAAAGCGCACAGGCTCTGAAAACATATTGCAAAGCGCAATAGTGGTATTCCTGCTTCCAATATCAACTCCAAGAACATATTTCGCGTCGGGTATTATAGAAAGACCGATAGGTTTACGTCCGTTGGAACTTTCCATCTTGCCGGTATCCGCAACAAGCCCTTCAGAAACAAGTTCATCTACAATTTCGCCTGTGGAAACCTTATTAAGGTTCAAAACCCTTGCTATTTCAGCCTTTGAAAGGTCTTTCCTTGTTCTGAGGCAGCCAAGAACTCTGGCTATGTTTATTGTCCTTGCAGCCTTAGGCTGGGAAAGTTTCATCTCACTCATACACATTTATATTAAACAAATTAAACAAAGGGCGCAATGATTTCAATTGACACTTTAAAGCGCCCCCAGTTTTACGTTAAGCTTGCTGTAAATATTCTTTACCATCCAGGCTTCCGCGGCGGAAGGCTTTGAAAGAACTTCATCAAGGGAAAACCATGAAACTCCCCTGTTTTCATCCTCTTTTGCCCTTACCGCTTCGCTGTCGTCAGCCTGAAGCAGATATGTAACATTAAGATGCATGTGGCTGGGAACGTAAAGTCCGTGTTTAAAGTGCCCGTCAACTGTCAGGTTTTCCAGAGAGAAAATGTCTTCCGTAACCGGAACGGCATGAACACCTGTTTCCTCCAAGGCTTCCCTTAAGGCAACGGCAAGCAGATTTTCGTCTCCGTCCGCATGTCCGCCGGTCCATGCCCAGGAGTCATAGATATTGTGATATATCATCAGGATTTTTGTCCTGTCTCTGTTCACTATCCATGAAGAAGCTGTCATATGAGCTTTAAGGTTAGTCCTAAGGAAAATATCAGGACAGCTTTCCATATAGGAGAGCATGATAGCTTTATCTCCCTTCTCCTGCTCATTAAAAGGGCTATAATTTCGAATTTGAGCCATCATTTCAGAGAATTTGCTTTTTGTCATAATAATATCAGCCTTTGGAAACTATGTCTTTGTACTTTTCAAACTCCGCGTCGCTACAAAGCACAAAGTGTTCTTTGCTTACTTCGCGGAATGTGGGAGAGCTGTTTCTGTAGTCGTGGTCCGCGACAGGGTTATAGACTATTCGCTTTCTGCTCTTTTCATAACGCGGATCCGGTTGAGGTATCGCGCTGAGCAGGGACCGGGTATAAGGATGCAGCGGATGTCTGAACAGTTCGTCAGAGTCCGCGAGCTCGACCAGATGGCCGTAGTACATAACGCCGATTCTGTCGGAGAAGTATTTGACAACGGAAAGGTCGTGGGCAATGAACATGATGGTAAGACCCATTTTACGGCGAAGGTCGTTAAGCAGGTTCATGACCTGGGCACGGATGGAAACGTCAAGCGCGCTTATGGGCTCGTCCGCAATGATGAGAGACGGCTCCATGATAACAGCCCTGGCGACGCCGATTCTCTGCCTCTGCCCGCCTGAGAATTCGTGCGGATAGCGTGAAGCGTGCTCCCGTACAAGCCCAACGGTTTCAAGCATCTCATAAACCTTCCGGTCAATGTACTCTTTATCCTTTATGCCCTTGATTACAAGACCTTCGGCAATTATGTCGCGTACCGTCATCCTTGGGTCCAATGAGGCTATGGGGTCCTGAAATATCATCTGTATCCGGTTTACAAGCTTGCGGTCAACATTTTTATTGCAGGCTTTTGCCGCTGAGATTTCAGCTTTATTGTCCGCTATGATTTTATCAAGCTGCGCAAGGCGCTTTTCGTCGCCGCAGCGTTTCTTTTCTGAACGGGCTTTCGAAATCGCGTCCTTATAGTATTTTGTACCCGCGCTTATCCGCTGTCCCATGAAATAAACATTACCGCCTGTGATGTCATAAAGCTTTATTATTGCTCTTCCGGTTGTGGTTTTTCCGCATCCGGATTCGCCTACAAGGCCAAAGACCTCGCCCTGTTTTATGTCAAAGCTCACGTTGTCAACGGCTTTGTTTACTGTGGTTCTGTCAAGCTTGAAGTACTGGCACAGGTTTTCGACTCTGAGCAGCGTCTCTTTGTCATTCATAGGTTTTCACCTCCCATGCGTTCTATTCTTTCTCTGACTATGGCCGGCATATCAACCTTTGGCGCATCCGGATGCAAAAGCCAGGTTGCCGCGTAGTGGGTATCGGATATCCTGAACATAGGCGGCTGCTCTTCAAAGTCAATCTCCATCGCGTACTTGTTTCTTGAGGCAAAAGCGTCGCCCTTAGGCGGATAAATCATGTTGGGCGGAGTCCCCGGAATGGATTCAAGCTTGCTGCCCTTACTGTTCAAATCAGGTATGGAGGCAAGCAGAGCCCATGTGTACGGATGCGCCGGATGGTAGAAAACATCCTCGCTTGTACCGTATTCAACTATCTTTCCGGCGTACATTACGGCTATCCTGTCAGCCATGTTCGCCACAACGCCAAGGTCATGTGTAATGAAGATAACTGAAATTTCTCTTTCCTTTTTGAGGTTATTGATAAGCTCCAGTATCTGAGCCTGTATGGTAACGTCCAAAGCTGTTGTAGGCTCATCGCAGATAAGAATGTCAGGGTTTGAAGTAAGGGCTATGGCAATGACTATTCTCTGCCTCATGCCGCCGGAGAATTCGAACGGATACTGGCGATAGCGTTTTCTGGCTTCGGAGATACCTACCTGTTCCATAACCTTTATAGCTCTGTCTTTCGCCATTGATTTTGTTATCACAAGGATTTCAGCCATTGCCGTTTCCTTGAGCCACAGAATAAAAGAGGCTGTGCGCTTTTCAAAGTCATAGGATTTTGCCGCCTGTATCTGAGCTTCGTACTGCGCCTTCATGTTAGCGATAATCCTGAGGATATTTGCCCGGACAATTGAAAGGTCTGAAAGTGAAAGAGGGGCAACTTTTGCCTCCGGGGTCTTTCCTTTGGCTTCAAGCCTTTCATAGCGCGCAGTCTGTCCGGCGAAGCGTTTTTCTTCGGCTCTGTTCCTTGCTATATCGTCATAGTAGACCTTTATAGCCGACATAAGACTTACACGGAAGGTGTAGGAATAACTGCTTTTCACAGTCTCAAACGGGTCAATGCCGTCTTCCACTATATCGGAAAGCCTGCTTGCGGCCTGAAACGCCGTTTTTCTTTCAGGCATTTGTCCGCTGAAAGCCTTAGAAGCCTCATCTAGCGCCTTAAGAGCCTTATTCATGTTTTCAACAGACTCTGAAGCTGTGTATTTGATAGCCCCGTTTACAGACTTCGCGAAGTTTTTCATAAACTCACCGTTCATACAGGCCTTTGTTTTTGCGTTAAGCTGACGCGCCGTTTCTTCACCGGGAGTCTTGCCGTCAAGAACCGTCCAGCAGCCAAGAGCAAAGAAATCAGGCTTTTCTTCCGCAAGCGCCGCCTGAAGCAGAGCCTTGCCTTTTTCCACAAGCGCCTTGAGTTCTTTGAAGTCCTTAGTCTTCGCGGCCTTACGGGAGGCTTTTTCCATACGGCGTGAAATGTCATTAACAGATGTCGCGTCCTTTACCACAAAGCGGTCAGCCGAAGCCCTGAAATATTCGGTAAGTTCCTTTACTTCCGCCGCGGGTTTCGCGAGAGCATCCTTTGAAATTGACATAAGCATGTCGTCCGCGGCCTTAAGGCCTGCCCGGGCATTTGAATGAGCCTGATTGTAAGGAGCCTCGTAACGGGACTGAACACCTATTATTTTTTTAAAGGTGGAAAACATGCTCTTATCAAAATAGCTTTCCGTCTTTGCCAGAACCTGTTTAAGATGTATTAAGGCGGCGTTGAGCTTTTTGCGGCTTTCTCGCCTGTTGGCTCTGTTTTTCAGAAGCATGGCTTCCGTTATCTGGTTACCTATCCTCATTACAGGGTTGAGCGAAGAAAGAGGGTCCTGGAATATCATTGATATTTTGTCCCCCCGGATTTCGTGGTAATCGTCTTCGCTTATCTTAAGCAGGTCTTTTCCGTCATAGAGGATTTCGCCGCTTTCAATTATGGTGTTGGCGGCAGATATTCCAAGTATGGTTTTGCTTGTCGCGCTTTTTCCGCTTCCGGATTCACCTACTATGGCAAGGGTTTCGCCCTTGTACAGGTCAAACGAAATTCCTCTGACAGCCTGAAGCTTGCCGTTTACGGTACGGAACGAGATTGTAAGGTCTTTCACCTGAAGTTTCTTTTCTCTCATTCGTCAGCTCCTCTGAGCGCCGGGTTGAAAGCATCCCGAAGCCCGTTTCCGAACAGGTTGAACGATACCTCCAAAAGCGCTATGAACAGCGCGGGGAAGAAGATTATGTGCGGATAGGTTGCAAGATAATCCTTTCCGTTGGCAAGCATTGTTCCTACGCTGGTCATCGTTGAGCTGTCAAGGTTTATGATGCCAAGGTATGTAAGGCTGGACTCGCTGAAAATGACTCCCGGTATGACAAGAACGCTTCCCGTTATCAAAGTACCAAGCGAGTTCGGAAAAATATGCTTGAACATGAGGCGCCTGTCACTTGCTCCAAGTGTCCTTGCCGCAAGAACGTATTCGCGGCCCTTAAATCTGTAGAACTGCATCCTTACTCTTGCGGCCATGCCTATCCACCCCGTAAGCACAAAGGCGAACAGAAGGCTCCATACAGGCCCAACTTTATTGGACAGATGCAGGCGGAACAGCGTTACGACTACCAGGAACGGTACTTCTACAAGTATGTCGCTTATCCTTTCCATAACCAAATCCGCAACACCTCCGTAGTAACCTTCAATGGAGCCGTAGACCGAACCTATAATAAGGTTGATAAGGGAAATCCCCACTGCAAACAGAAGTGAGAACCTGGCGCCTGATGCAAGGCGCGTGAAAATGTCCTGTCCCATTGAATTTGTCCCAAAGAGGAAACAAGGCTCAAAGCCGTAGCGATACTGGAAGTAAGTGTACTTGAAAATACGGCACTTGTAGGAAACAGCCGAAGAATCTCCGGTTATTATCGCGTAACGATAACGCTTTGCCGAAGACGGGTCTTCAAGGCCGGGGTCTCCGTGAATTCTGAGTGAATCATAGTTTCCGTCACTGCCGTTTGTCTTGTAGTCATCTACAAGCTTGCCGTCTTTAAGGGTTGCAACACCCTTCACGCTGGCTTCGTACCAGATGTTGGCGTCATTTACGTTTTTGGTTTTTATAGCGGGATAGATTACCTGTATTCCTGTTTCATTCTGCCAGTCCTGTATGCTGTCGTACTGGGCCTGCGTCAGAGTCATGTAGATAAAGCCGTTGGTGATATAGCTGTCAAGCTTCACGTCATACATGATACGCCCTGTCTCTGTCGCTCTGGCGCCGTAAACCTTGTTTACAGCTTTAAAACCCGTCTCCTGCTCAATGGCGTTGTAATAGATGTAGTTGGCCTCGGCCAGCTCAACACGGTTGCAGCCGTCCCAGCCAAGCCACTTGAAGATGTGTGACTTGGGAAGAAGCTTGGTGTACGTGAGATATGTCGTATCCGTGAGGCTTGAGGTATATCTGTTCATCCCCGTGATGGGCGCAATCATGGCATAAAGAACAAGAATCGCAATGATGACCGCGGCCACGATTGAGCTTTTGTTCTTGCAAAAACGCTGCCAGGCATCGCCGAAGTAACCAACCTGACGAGTCTTGAATTTTTCGTCGCTTTCCGAGCGGTTGTTCGTGAACCGGAATTTTTCCGCAGGGATTTTCGGGAACATTTCAGTATTTTCCATGCGCGTTGCTCCCTATTCTTATTCTTGGGTCTATGAAACCGTAGCTCAGGTCAAGAAGAATACCTGATGCCAGTCCGATTATGGTGTAGAAACCGGAAAGCAGCATGAAGAAGTTGTAGTCAAGCGCCGTTATGGAGTTTACGTACAGCGGTCCGACGCCCGGCACCACAAAGATGTTTTCAATTATAAGAGAACCTCCTATGATACCTATGAATTCACCTATTATCATGGGGAAAATAACTACCATTGCGTTTCTGAGGGCATGGCGTCTTGTTGTCTGCCCCTTGGTAAGCCCCTTGGTTCTTGCAAGAAGCAGATACTCGCTGGTAAGGACTTCCGTAAGTTCAGCCCTTGTGTATCGGGCAAAGCCGGCAATTGAGCCGAAGGACAGCGAAAGTACCGCCGGAAGCATTGAATGGAACATTGCCCAGGTAAAGTAGTTTTTGCCGCTGTTCATTACAAGAGGAAACAGCTTGAGCTTGTAGCAGAGAAGATACTGTACAAGGAACGCGTAAACATAGCTTGGCACGGATACGAATATCATGACGCCTGTGGAAATTACATGGTCCTGCCACCTGTTCTTCCTTAAAGCCGCGTAGATGCCCAGAACAAGGCCAAGAGGCACAGCGAATATCATTGCGTAGACGTTAAGAAGAACAGTAGCCGGAAGCTTGCCTGCGAAGATTCTGAAGCAGTCCTGACCTATGTAGAGGCTTTCGCTTACGCCCCAGTCTCCTCCGATAAGAGTTCTGGTAATAAAGTGCCAGTACTGCTGTATCATCGGAATAGCATTCCCGTTCATGTCAACAAGTCCCTGTCTTACCCTTCGCTGTAAAACAAGGCTCATATCTTTACCGAACTGCTGTACCGGCACGTTCGGAAGAAGCCTTATCAGAATAAAACAGCCCGACATGATAATAAAGAACGTCAGAAGCATGAGAAGTACACGCTTGATAACGTATTTAACCATAAAAATCCCTCACTTTAATAGTGAATTTGCAGTGACGGAAAGAGAGTCGAAAAATCGGCTCTCCTTCTGCCGCCGCAAAGCGGTAATTGAAACCACAAGACAGCTTCACCGACATTTCTGCCGGTGAAGCAGGCACAATCTTAATTCAATCAAACGTACTGAAGCTTGTAGTTCTGTGACGCGCAGTACGCATCCCAGTCAGCGTCAGAATAGTTGTAGGTATAGTACTTGAGACCGCCGCGGCCAAGACCGAAGATGTACTCTTCAGTGTAGTATTGAATCTGCATTCCCTTAAGGCCGGCAGAAGAAGCATTCATCATAGGAATCTCTTCATAGGTCATGAGAACTTCCATTTCAAGTGCCGCAAGGATATCAAGCCTTGTCTCTTTGTCGCCGTCCGAATCTCCGCAGGAGTACTCCATTGCCTCACCTTTCGCGGAAGTGATTGTGCTCTTTTCGCCAAGCATTATCCTGTTCCATGTCCTGACGGAAGCAGTGTAGTCGGTACCCTTGATGTTGATTGTTATCATCGCGCTTTCAGTATCCCAATGAGAGTTGTACTGATATGAAGGACTTGTGTAAACCTCCATAAGGTTGTACGGGTCAAGCGCGGAACCTGTCCAGCCCACTCCGAAGAGCAAGTCAACCTGTCCGTTCTTAAGAGCGTCTCTGAAACCGTTCCCAAGAGTATCGTCACGCGTAAATCTGAGTTTTCCTTCAAACTTTGTGCCCTTGACGGCTTCCGTATAGCAGTTCACAAGATACTCATAGCCGTTGTTGTAGAACTTTGATGTTCCGTTCGGGGTTCCGATTTTGATTTCAACAACATCATCGCCGTCCATAAGTCCGTCCGCGATTGCCCGGTCATAAGACAGGTCAAAGAGCTGTTTTGCCTTTGTGAGGTTGTATCCGGTGATGGAGTCAATGGCCTCGTCCGCGTCCTCATAAAGCTTGCCGGGACCCACGTCTTCCGAAAGTCCCCAGAAATTTACAAGCACATTCTTGGCCTGCGCCGTTGCTCTGTAAGGAGTTCCGTTTTCAGGGTCACAGATGATGAGAGAGCTGTAAAGTCCAAAGCCGGGAGCGTTGGTTGGGCTTGTCGCAAGGCAGAAATCCGCTCTGTTGAGGGCAAAGCTGAGAGCCTGTCTGAACGGCAGAAGCGTAAGAACTGTCTTGTTGACATTCGCGCCGGCAGCCACCTGCATGGTAACCAGATTATCAAAGCTTGGGTTCAGAGCCATGAAGAAGATTGAATCACCGGGTGTGTAGTAGCAGTAGTCCGACAGGGAGTAGGTCTCCATGTCATCAACTCCAAGACCGTAAGTATCAAGCTTTCCCTGAAGGAACAGCTCAAGTCTTGTTGAAGCCTCGGGCACATAGTCAGCAACCATATCGGTTGTCTGGTAAATGTCCTTTCTGTCGTTGAACTCATAATAGTTTTCGTTTCTTGCAAATGTGTACTGCTTGTCAGCCTGGAAGCTTGTGAGCTTGTACGGGCCGTAAGAAGCCGTAGTCTCAACAGATGTGCCGTACGTGTTGGTGTAAACGCCGTCAATATAGGATTCGCACTTATCGTAAAGGTCTGTTTTTACAAGGTCAGTCCCTGTAAGGGCATATAGGAGATAGAAACCCTTGAGCGGCTTTGTGAGGACAATGAGAATTTCGTTGTCGCTCAGTGCCTGATAGCCAACTTCGTCCCATGAAAGCTCGGGGAAGGTTGATGTGTAAACAAAGTACGCGGGAAGGTCGTCTGCCGTCTCTCCCCACGCGGGATTGCCGGTGGTTACGGGAGCATACAGGGCATAGGTTTCGTCCGTAAGAGGCACAAGCCCCTTATCGTCCGCAAGAGCCGTTAGCTGTTCCCATGTCGAAGTGTCAAAATACTGGTTACCGTAGGTACCAACATAGTCCGCAAGAGTCCTGCCCTGAAGCCATACGGTAAGGGCAAAGTTAACAGCAAGGTAGACGGGTTCATTGTCAGGTGTGTAGTACTGACCGCCCGCGCCAACAGTCAGGTCTTCCATTTTATAGTATGCCGCCGCGGCGTTCTCAAGGTCTACAGTCTGCCCCTGATAGAGGTAATTCTTTGCGTTGTATACGACCATGTTGCTTCTGTACAGGTTATCTCCCCTGTAGTTCTGGGCCTTCGGATTTTCAAGCCTTTTTTCAGACTCAACAAAATCCTTTGCCTTGATTGGAGTTCCGTCGTCCCACTTCAAATCATCCCTGATGGTTATAATGTAAGCCTGATTCCTAGAATCCTCAGTAAGACCGAATTTGCCAATGTACTGTTCGGTGACATCCTTAGGCTCGCTTACCGCCATGGCAGGAACTACCTTGTATCCGGACTTATCCTCGTTGTAATCGAATGTGTAGAATCCGTCTGTAATTCGTTCAATGATATCGCTGTCAATTTCCGTCTCATATGTATGAGGGTTCCAGTTTGTTGGAAACACCGACAGCGCGTAGTTGTATGTGTATGTGGCGTTGTCAGCGACAGCGGTCCCGGTTTCCGCGGGCTTTGCCGCGGGTGCTGTTTTTTCCGTTGTAGATTGCGCAAAAACAGATACAAGCGCAAGTACAAGGACCAGCAGTATGACTGTCAGTTTCTTCATATCTTCCTCCTATGCAGAAAATCAGTTGAAATATGATGGTACAATGATTTTATCAGCATGCGCAAAATAAAACCATAATATTCCATAATATTTTTATATAAATCTATATAAAGCGCCTGAAATTCTAAATTATTCCCGCTTAATCGCGCATGTCAGCTTCATCTCAGTCCTGAAAAGAATACGGCAGCAGCAGTATAAGAGCCGCCGAAAGCATTAAAATACCGCAGAGGATAATTTCAAGAACCTGTGTTTTTTTCGCGTGTTTTCTTTCCCTGTATTCCGAATACGTCTCTTGTTTTTCCTCGAATTTTGTCCCGCGCCTTCGGAAAAGCCGGCTCATTCCGTAGCCAAGCCCGTCAGCCACACCCCGGTCAGCCGTCCATACAAGACCGCCCGCAATCAGCATCATGGCCCCAGAAACAAAAAACGCATCGCTCAGGAACATGAAAAAGGTCTTTGCGTCCTCAGTACCGGCAATACCGCGCGCAAACGCCGTACCCACCGCAACGGCAGCCGCGACGGCACAGCATATCCCGAACTTTTTCCAATTAATTTTAATCTTCATTCAGACGAAATCCCCCGCTTCCTTGAAAGCCTGAACGCCTCCAGCTTTTTCTTCCCCTGCTCCGTAACGGGCCTTATCCATCGCCCGCTGTACAGATGTACCTGCATTATTACGAACCGCACTAGCTCATCGCAGTACACAAGAGGGAACAGAACATAAATCGAGGCCTTTATCTTAAGCCCCACGATACAGACAGTTGGGATAACCATAAGGTACATGAACACAATTTCAAGAACCGTTCCTGTGACCGCGTCCCCTGAAGAGCGGTAAGTATCGTTCATGCACCAGTTGCCCATCCTGATTACGGCCACAAACGAAAACACAAGAATAAGATAACTTCCCACAGTAAACGATTCCCCGGAAAGCCCTATAAGCGTCAGAAATTTAGACTTAAATGCATTAATAAGCAATCCTGCAGCCGCTATGGTTGAAATACAAAGAGGGATAAGGCGCTTGGCTTTTTCATAGGCATTGTCAAGAGCCCCTGCCCCGACATCCTTTCCCACAAGGACAGAGGAAGCGCTTGAAAAGCCGCTGAAAAAGGCAATTATCAGACCCTCGACCGTCCTGAAAACGGCAACCGCGGCAATGGTGGACTGGCTCTGGCGGCCAAGAACCACATTCACAATCATGTTACCCACACCAATAAGTACCTCGTTACATATTATAGGAAAGCACTTTAAAAAAAATTCTTCTGCCCTGACTTTCACCCATTTGAAATGTGCCCGGAATCTGAAAATATAGGGATACTTTGTCGCGGCGCAACAAATGTAAATAATCAGGACATTCATCCCCGCGGCTAAAACCGTAGCAATTGCCGCGCCTTGCACACCCATGGCCGGAGCGCCCAGATTACCGTAAATAAGCACCCAGTTCATGAAAATGTTGGTAAAAACACTGGAAATAGAGGCATACAGCGGAATCCTTACCCGCTCCGTGGAACGCAGCAATGTGCTTGCGGATATTGAAAGCAGCTGCATAGGATAGGCAAACCCTACAATCTTAAGATACCGCACGCCTATTTCCTGAATAGCCGTTTTATCAGTATAAAGCCTCATTATCAGATGAGGGAAAAACAGAGCCGCGGATGAAAACACGACCGCTACAGTCATTATGCAGGTGAGCATCAGCCCGTAGCTTCTGCAAATACCCTCTTCATCTTGCGCTCCCCAGTACTGCGAAATGAAAAGCAGGCCGCCGCCGACAAAACCCCAATAGCCGGCAATCATAAGCGTCGCATACTGAGAGCAAAGACCTACAGCGCCAACGGCGGTTTCGCCAAGACGCGCTATCATCATGGTATCTACCATGGTTCCCGTAGACGAGAGTAAATTCTGAAACGCTACCGGTACCGCGATAACCGCAATGCTTCCAAGAAAGCTCTTCCAGTCAAAATTTCTGTCAAGCCTCATACGCTTCTCTTATTGAATGCTGTTTATTGAATGCTGTAACTGACCGAAACGTTTGCCTTGTAGATTCCTGTCGCAAGCGGTCTCCTGCCTTTCCACTCGACCTTGAAAGTGCCAAGCATCAGACCTTCTCTTGTAAGGCCCTTTTTGAAAGTGACAACTATTTTGTTCATCGCGCCTAAATGAGAAACCGAAACATTTTCGTTATTTCCATAGAAACCGGGAATATTTATTTCCGGCTCAAACGAAAGAAGCGGAACGGCATTACGTTGCCTTATGCTTGCCTGGTCAAGAGAAGAACCCTCGAAAGAGCCTGTGTAATTGTAATCGTACCTGTGGAAACCGTCCGCAACGATTTCTATTTCCAGAGAGATGCTATTTTTATCATTTCCGATAAAGACTTCATTTGAAGTCATAAGAGCAAAGTTGAAGGTGCCGTCCTCCATAAGGTCGAGTCCGCTTATTACAGTCTTTTCCTGTTCAGGACGGGTATAGTATGTAAGTTCGGTAGAACCCAAACCTATGATTATGGCAGGATTGATACTTTCACGAGGCTTAACGGCACTTGCAATAGTAACTGTTGATGAGTTCAGTTTTTCCGCGTAAACCGGCCCTAAAATAAACGCCAGCAGCAAAAGCACTACAACCGGAATTTTTTTCATTCTATCTCCGCCCGGACCGCTGTCCGGCTGTCGTATTTCAAGCACGCATCCTATGGGCAAAGCTTACATCCGCTCAGGGGTGTGACCACGGTAATTTTTTAACGTACCTGTGAATAAAATATACTTTATATGTCGATTTGTAAATATTGCAATATAATTCGCCGTTTATAGCGTTTTCATTGTATATTTGAAATGACGACTCCGTCTAATAAAAATAAGGGAGGGTTCCCAATGAAACGCTGCAGCATAGTTATTCATAGCGTTAACGGCAACTGCTACATCATCGGTTCTTACCTCAAGGAAGCACTTGAGAAACGTAATGTAGATGTAAGGTTATATCGTGTCGAAGACTCCGATCTTCATATCTGGGCAAATAAGGACGAAACGGCCAACGACTACTACGAGGATATCATGGGCATTCCGGTTGTGACACCGGAGAAACTTGTAAAGAGCGATATGGTTATTTTCGGCTGCCCCACCCGTTTCGGAAACGTAAGCGCCGAAATGAAGGCCTTTATGGACAGTACGGAGGACATGTGCAAAGACCGCGTCCTTGAAGATAAGTTCTTCGCATGCTTCACTTCTGGCAAACATTCTATTTCCGAAGGCGCAAAAGCCCTGGATTCAATGATTTTCTGGACTCAGTGCAACGGTATGATTCATATCCCGTTCGGTCTTCACCTTGATAAGCCTTATTCTCACCAGCCTGTGCAAGGTCTTGTCCACTTTGAAGGAGAGGAAAGCCTTGTACATCCGTCTGCACAGCTGGGTGAAGAAATAGATGTCTACGCGGAAAACCTTGCTTCCTACATACAGGAATAAGGTTTTCCACAGTCCGTATCCGAGATTGTTATTGTACAACACTCAGAAGCTGTTGTCAGAATTTACACAAAACTATTTACAGGCTCCACGTTTTCGACTTCTCACGTAAACTCAGCATTCAGCCATAATCCGCCACCTTTATTCCGTCACTTCCCAGTACCCATTTTTGCTGGCTCCATGACGGATAATGCGTTTCGATTCCTTGAGATTAGCCAATATTCGCTGTACCTGACGTTGTGTTAATCCAAGCGAAGTTGCCAGTACTTTTGCCGTCAGTTTTCCATCCCTCTTAAGCAATGCCAGCACTTTATCTTCATTTGTCACGACATTTACAGCGACATTTACTACGACATCCCCGTTCCGGTTTTCGCTGACTTCTTTCAACGCATCCCGAATCATCCGCAGCATAAACTCCACAAATTCCGTGGAATCCCCGGCTTTGTCGGCACGGACAAGCACATCGTAATATTCTTTCTGATGTTCATGCACCAGAGTTTCCACCGGAAGCCACGCGAAAATATCCTTCCAGTTTTTAAGGAGCAGCGACTGCCAGAGTCTGCCGGTACGTCCGTTTCCATCGGCAAAGGGATGAATAAACTCGAACTCATAGTGGAAGATGCAGCTCTTAACAAGCGGATGCAGCTTGGATTCCTTCAGCCAGGTCATCAGCTGCGCCATCAGATACGGCACATATTCCGCCGGTGTTCCGGCATGGATTAGCTGCTCTCCCGCATACACACCAACATTTCCGCTACGAAAGCTGCCAGCCTCTTTGACAAGTCCATCCATCAGCAGCTTATGGGCCAGGAGCAGATTTTTTACGCTGTAAGGATACAGTGAAAATACCCGCTCATAAGCCTCATAAGCGTTCTTCACTTCACGAATATCTTGCGGTGGGCCAAAAACCCGTTTCCCCATAATGACATCCGTCACCTGCTCCAGAGACAGTGTGTTCTGCTCAATCGCCAGGGAAGAATATATAGTCTTTATCCGATTTTCTCTCCGCAGCACCGGATTCTGACGCATGGATTCATATGTCGTGATAGAACCGACATATTCTCCAATCTCCACGATGAGATTTGTGATTTCTTCCGTCATCTGAAATGGCGGCTGGTATGTTTCCCTCATTTTTTCAAAGCTTCCAAGAAACATCAATCCATGTTGAGTGATTATCATTTGATAACCATTCATTAGGAGTAATTTATTGTATTTTACAATAAATATTTTACAATAAACACGGAATAGGGGTCAATTTTTTCATCAGCATAAAACGACCTCTCAAAAGGAATGTCAAGTTGAAAAAATCGCCGTCACTTCCAAACCGCGATTCTGATAAATTGTCACAACAATCTGCCAACGACGTATATAGATACCCAGAATACAAACTCTAATAAAAATTTTTGCTACCGGACGATTTTTTATTAGAACAACTTTAATTAATGCCGGCTTTAATACTCAAGTACAGACAGTACAGGCCAGTGGTCAGACAAGGCCTGCCCGGGTATCGAGAATCTTGGAGAATAGGCTGCAATTGGATGAATGCCGTTTTTCACCATTATTTTGTCTATAGATTCAACAAGGTAGTTCTCATCACTGAGAAACGGGCATGGAAATGTTACTGGAGCCGGTGTCCCCAGCAGAGTCCAAACATCATCAAAACCTGCCGTTTCATGGAAAATTCTGGACGGGTGGATTGGGTCATTGAAATCACCGCAGATTACTGCAGGAATCGAACCTGCCAGCGAAAGAAGAGCACGGCCCGCATCTGTTGCCTCCCTGTGGCGATACGGCAACCCGGTACGTACTTCATCCGCATTAAGCTGGTGCGTAAGATGCATAGTGGCAACAAACAGCTCTTTGCCGTTTATGTCACGAAGTCTTGCCCAGAATACTCCGCGTTCGGGTTCCGGCATGGATAAATCAAGCCTGCCCCGGTCTTCCAGAGAGAATAAATCTTTTCTGAAATAGATAGATGATTCACATTTCCATCCTTCTTCCGGTCCCGCCACCCGTTGATATCCGCCAAGAGGCTCTTTAAACAGCTCTATCAGCTTGGGACGTATTTCCTGAAAGCAAAATATATCCGCCTTGTATGTTTCAAGGAAAGCCTTAAGGCAATCACGGCGCATTTCAAGTTTTTCAGTATTCCACAAATTCAGGGAAATTAACGATATTCTGTTCATCTTTATCATCCTTTCAGGACCTTCGGAAACCGATTCCTGATTTTAAGATAGGCGCCAAGTCCAAGCACATTTACCCATGCTATGTCGATGTCATATGTCCCACAGAAATTGGAAGGCCTGTCAAAGTAGTCCCAGTCTGTATGGTTTATCTGCTCCGGCTGCCAGCCTAAAAATTCAGCTGAACGCCCCAGAAGATTATCCGGCGTCCCTATCAGCTGCCTGCATGCATTCATCATAAGGACCGCCTGCTCTTTGAAAAAAACATCGCCTGCAGACTTGGCCAAACGGAGAAAATCGTAAGCGATTGCCATCCCGTAAAAGTCCATGTGATGATGGGCTACGGATACAGATGTCATTCCGGCGGTCGAAAAATGCTCACGTGCCAAAGGAGAGCCTTCAGGAAAAGACTGCTCCGCCTGCCAAATCCACAAAAGCACAAAATTTGCGGCCTTCAATGCGCTTTCCAGATATCGTGAATCTGGTATAAGTTCATACAAATCAAGGAAAAATGACAAAAGTGCAAGACCGGCCTCCTTGTCGCAGGAATCAGCGTCAAGAGTATCCCCATAAAAAAGGCCTTCCTCTGCCATTTCCCCGTAAAAACTGTAGGCCTTGCGCACGGCGGAAAGGATATTGCCCCGCAAATCATCATCGTCAAGCGCAGATAGAAGCTCAATAAGAAAAGAGCCGATGTATGCGCCGTTGGTTCCCACTGTATTCACCGGCATTCCGGAAAGAGACCACCAGCGACCGAAGGAACCTGTGGAAAGCTGATTGTCGCAGTAAAATCTTGCCACGCGTTTTGCAATTTCCAGAAATTCAGGAACCTCACGTCCCATCTGTTTCAGAGCTTTGTACAGCAGGACATACTGCTTCATTGCTTCTCCGTTGCACCTGCTGTTGACCATATCGCGGAATTCCTGGTGTTCACCTATGCCCAGATATCCTCCGAAATACCTGCGTTTCAAATCATAACAGTCACGGAATATTCCGGGAGACGATTCTGCTTTAAGGAAAAATTTGCCAACCTTTTCGGCTATTACAGGTAGAAGAGAATTATCATCAGGTAAATTAAAAAGACCGCAAAGCCTTGAACGCGCTGCGTACAGGCCTGAATCTTCCAGTTCCGTGTTCTCATCCACACCGGAATCGGATGCAGCCGACTGCATGGAAAGACATACTGCCGCCTCCAGGCTTTTTACAAGAAACGATGCTGAGGTAAACTCGTAGACGGTCTGGACTTTGCCGTTTCCCTGTCCCATTTTAAGAAAGGCTTCACCTTCAGGAGATTTCTGAATTAGATTGAGTATCCTTGTAACCTTTAAGTCTCTGTATAAAGACCATGAAAATTCGGGTTTTTTCGGAAGGGGTGAAAGTTCTCTAATGGCTTCCACAAACCTTCTGTACCCATAAAGCCTGTTTTTTTCATGCTCAAGCTGAATCCAGAAAGTCCTCTCATAGACTTCAGGACCGGAGATTTTCAGGCACGGATGGCTTTCATTTGAGGTATCCTTAAGAGTAGTTTTGCCCTGATAGCTGTACGGCCACTCATAACCGGGAATTGTCATGTTTATTCCATGAGAATCCCAGCTTGAGGAACAAACATGTGAGGTATCCTGAGCCGGGCTGACAGCACAGCAAAAGACCGTATCTCCGTTAAACAGCTGTATGCAGCCTGGAATTGGCATCCTGTTTTCCCTGAACGCCCAGCGGTTTGCATACTTGATGCAGGGATAGCTGCCTGATCCGTGTTCATTATCTTTATACCATACTGCCGGCACAATTACCTGATTTTCTCCGCCTTCGTCATCATAGGAAAAATAGCTGTGAAGTCTGTAGGTGCCGGCCTTATTTAACTGCCAATTACGGCGCAAAACCAGAATCCCTGACCTCTCCTGCCAGAAATCAGTAACTGTTACGTTCTCAGAGAAGCGGGTAATAACCGTATGTCCCAGAGAAACGCAGTCCAGCCGTTCAAGTTTTTCATTATTGAACGTAATGGAACAAGTACAGGAGCATTCCCCTACATTCCGGATTTTTTCCGGCAAAACACGGATTTTCATTGAAGAAACGTCTATCTTCATTGTGTTCAACCTTTAATGCCCGTGGAAACAATGCCTGCAACAATATTCTTGCGGAAAAAGAAGTAGAATATAAACTGCGGTATTGAAGCAATCACTGCCCCTGCCATTATCAGGGCATACTGCGTACCATGAGTTCCCTGAAAATTGGCTATTCCCACGGTAATTGTGTACTTTACCGTATCGTTGATTGCTATCAAAGGCCACAGGAAGTCGTTCCATGCATTGATGAAAGACATTATCATGACGGTTGCCATTGCAGCCCTTCCCAGAGGCATGATTATCCTGAAAAAAACGGTAAAGCGGTTAGCTCCGTCAATGAAAGAGGCTTCCTCCAGCGCTGAGGGTATGCCCTCATAAAACTGTTTCATTATAAATATACCTATGGGCAAAGCCAGCCTTGGAATTATGGCAGATGCCATTGTATTGACAAGTCCCATGGTATTAAACTGAAGGTACAGCGGTATTATCAGAACCTGAAACGGAATCATCATTCCGGCCATAACAAGCCAGAACAGTGCCGAACGTCCGGGAAATTTGATTTTAGCGAACGCATAGGCTATTGGGGCATCAATTACAAGGGTAATCACCATTGTAATGAAGGAGATGATAATTGAATTCATCATCCATCGAAGTATATAGGTAGAGGTAAAAGCCTTTATATAGTTTTCAAATGTTATCTTCTTTGGCAAGAATGAAATTGTCTTGGTAACAACGTCCGCTTCAGGCTTAAGGGATGTGAGAACCAGCCAGATAAGAGGAAACAGCCATACCAGAACTGAAAAAATCTCCAGTATCCTGAATATAATCCGCTTTGCGCTATGCTCGCCAAGATTCCCATTCCCCCTTGTTTCCTTCATATTCATGCCTCCTCTTTTCTTCCAAGAAGAAGATATTGGATAACGGAAATGACAAGTATGACAAGAAACAGTATGTAGCTCATTGCGGCGCTGTACCCCATCTTGAAATATTTAAAGCCTGTTTCATAAATATACTGAACCAATACACGCGTAGTTCCGTAAGGTCCGCCGCCTGTCATAACATATACCTGTCCGAAGACATTGAAGGAAGCAATAACCTGCAGGATAAGACACAGCACTGTAGTTGAGGACAACAGCGGAACGGTTATCTTCCTTACTACCTGCAACCATGAAGCTCCGTCAATCTGAGCCGATTCATATACTTCTTTAGGAATTTGTTTTATCCCCGCGCTGAAAAGCACCATGTTGAATCCTGCCGTCCACCACAGCGTAGTAAGCGCAACAGACCACATTGCCGCTTTTTCGTTTGTAAGCCAGCCTACGGGAGATCCTCCAAGTTCAGTGATAAACTGGTTGAAAATTCCAAAATCTTTCTGCATTATCCACACCCACAGCGTACTGACAACGGTCATTGAAAAGATATAGGGAACAAAAAACACGTTCTCCATCAGACCTTTGAACGGGGATTTTCCTGTAATGGCAAGAGCCATGGCAAAACCCAGTAACAGGAGCGCAGGAGTTGTCATTAATACAAATTCAAACGTATGCCACAGTGAAGAATAGAATTTTGCGTCTTTGAAAAGTGTTAAATAGTTGCTGAACCCCGTGAAAGAAGGTGTACCCAGAATATTCCAGTTGAAGAAACTGATTACAAGTCCAAATATCAGCGGAAATATCATAAATAAGAGAAAAATAATAAGAAACGGAAGACTGAACAAAAATCCGTCCCTTTTATCTTTGTTTCCGGGTATTGCCATTCGGAGCTCTCTCCTTTTTAAACGGCTTCCTCCCCGTTTACAGGAAAGGAAGCCCGACAGTCAAAAAACGTAAACCGAAATTCAGTAAGAAGCGATAATTTTGTTTACTGTTTCTTCCATATTTGCAAGTGCCTGCTTTGCGTTAAGGTTCTTGGTCACGGCCTCTTCAAGCATGTCGCTCATTGTTCCATAAATTTCTTCCCAAGCTGGAGTTCTTGGCGTTTCAAGTGCGTATGCTGCAGCTGCCGCGTAGTCTGCTCTGTAAGGCAGTGCCTTGAAAGCTTCTTTTTCAGTAACACTCTTGCGTGTAGGAATCTGCCCGGCCTTTGCCCAAAGCTCTCCATGTCCCGTCATCCATTCAATAAATGTGACAGCGGCCTTTACCTTGCGGATATCCTGATTTTTCTGTACAGGTACTGCAAGAGTATGTGAACCTGACCAGCACCACGGCTCTGCACCCATAATTCCCGGAAGCGGTACAGCACCGAAATTGAGTCCGGAATTCTCCAGCGTTCCTGTTGCCCATACTCCGTTAAAGTAGAATGCCGCGTCTCCCATCTTGAAAACGTTCATTGCAGCGTCATAGTCAAGCTCGTTCGGGTTAATCTGATACTTGTGAACAAGTTCCTGCAGCCAGACAAGGGATTTTTCTCCCATTGCATTGTTGAAGTTTGCCTTTGTGTTTTCACTATTAAGCAGAGAACCACCCTGTTGTGCAACCATGGACATGAAAAGACGTGTAAGAGTATATGCCTTGTAGACACCTGTTGTATTGTCTATTGCAAGACCCCATTTGCCTGTTGCCTTCCTGACCGCAGATGCTGCTTCAATTAATTCCTGGGCTGTTGCAGGAACTTTCGTTATGTCTGCCTGAGCCATCAGATCTTTGTTGTAATACATTACGATAGGATGGACATCCAGCGGAAGTGAATAGATTTTACCGTCGGACATACAGCCCTCAAGCGGAGCTTCCTGGAAATCCGCCAAGGTAGCCCGGTCTACATAATCATTTAGGGCAAGCAGAGAACCATTCTGAACATACGGAAGCATGTTTCCCTGGTGAACAACAACTACATCCGGAGCATTTCCGGCAGCCAGAGCCGTGGTCAGCTTGGTATAGTAATTATCGAACTTTACAGTATCGTTTTTCATGACGATCTCGTTCTGGCCGGCATTAAACTCAGCTACCATGGCATCGAAGAATTCCCCGTCACCGCCGGTAAACAAAGACCAGAATGTAATCTCAATCGGTCCGGAAGCCTGCTCCGGCTCTTTTGCACCCTGGGCGAACGCCATACTTAACGAAAGAATGGCAGCCAAAAGAATAAACACAACTTTTTTCTTCATGTGAACACCTCCTCTTAGTTTCACAAGAAATACCCGTTCAACGAGTTGACTCTCGGAAAATCAGTCTCGTTGAAACACTTTTCTGTACATATGGCAAGGTTCCGTCTTCAATGTGAGAGACTAAAGTCTCCATTGCGGTGGAACCCAGTCTGAATTTTGGAACATCTACCGTCGAAAGCGATGGCTGCATGAACTGCGACATGTAAAGGTTATCATAACCGAAAACCTCCACATCATCCGGAACGGACAGGTTATTTTCATGAAGGCTTTTGAGCACTCCCATGGCCAGCATATCATTAAAACAGGCTACTGCTGTAAACTCCAGCCCTCTGTTCAGCGCATGATTGGTAATTGCATAGCCGTCTTCTATATGCCCCATTGCATGAACAATATAGTTTTCATCGGGTTCACGGCCTCTGGAATCATACGCGTCATAAAACCCGATTAACCGGTCATAGGTATTGCTGACCTTTTTTGGTCCGGCCAAATAAAGTATGTTTCTATGTCCCTTATCCAGCAGATGTCCTATTACGGCTTTCTGGCCTTCAGTATCCTCATGCAAAATGCTGTGGTCTTTTAGTTCGTCAAGATATCTTCCTGTAAATACATACGGAACTGAAAGTCCTTTATATAAATCTATATGTTCGCTTTCCCTGTCATAAGTCGGGATTGCAATAATTCCGTCAACCTGCCTGCATAGGAACATCCTGACAAGTTCCGCCTCTTTCTTTGCAGATTCCTCTGTATTCGCAAGAAGTATGTGATAGCCTAAATGCCTGGCAGTTTCTTCAATCCCCCATATGACTTCGCTGAAAAACGGATTGGCGGAATCCGCTGAAACAACTCCTATTGTTTTACTGTGCGAACTTCGCATACTTGCTGCAATGGCGTTAGGTATATAGCCAAGTTCCGTTGCGGTACGGCTGATAATATCAGTGGTTGAATTACTTATATGAGGGTCTTTACGCAGAGCCCTGCTCACAGTATTGACAGAGAAACCAGTACTTTGCGCTATGTCCTTCAGTCCTATACTCATGGATTAATGTTAACATCCGCATCAATGGAAAACAAGGAAAATTGGGCATAATCGGGAAAAAACAGCCATTTATTAGGATTAACGTTAATCTAAAAGTTTAAATATAAGAGAAAACCGCCAATTTGCTTTTATATTCTAATAAGCTTTTCCCGCCCGCCGTACACAAGCAAAAAGCATACAAAAAACAGCTCCGGTAATTCGCCGAAGCCGTCATAAATTCGTAGCTGTTCACATCAGCAATTAAAATAATCAGCCCTTTGTGGAGCCCGAAGTAATACCCTCAACATAGAACTTCTGCATGATGATGAAGAGAATGGAAATCGGAATTGAAACCAGCACGCCGCCGGCACAGAACTGACCGAAGTACAGACTCTTCTTGGAACGGTCAAGCATGCCGTAAAGACCAAGGGCAACAGTCCAGTCAGACGCGACACCGGAGTTCAGCATTATCTTGGCAAAAATGAAATCCATCCATGGAACCAGGAAAGAATTGATAACAGTGTAAACAATGATGGGACGGGACATGGGAATGACAATCTGCCAGAAAATCCTGTTTTGCGAAGCTCCGTCAATTTTGGCAGCTTCAAGCATGGAGTTGGGTACAGTGTCAAAGAAGCCTTTGGCAATAAGATAGCCAAGACCTGAAGACGCGGAGTAAACAATAACCATTCCGATATGGCTGTTGGTAAGGCCGAAAGTTTTCATTATGAAGTAAACGGCTATCATTGAAAGGAAGCCCGGGAAAAGACCCAGTATCATTCCTATGTTCATAAGGAGTTTTCTGGATTTGAATCTCATTTTGCTCATGGCATAAGCGACCTGCAGAACAAAAAGGGACGAAATTATACAGTTGAAAACAGCTATGAGCGCAGTATTGAGCATCCAGCGCGGGAATTGGTTTGCGGCATCCGTTTTGACAAGAAGGTTTATGTACTGAGAAACAGAGAACTTCGCAGGAATGAACCTTGTGATGCTCATCGAATTCGAAGCCGAAAACGAATTGAGAATTAACCATGCAATTGGGATTAGCCATATGACGGCAAGAATCAGAAGGACAAGATGTCTTACTGGATAGAACCTGGCCCTCGGAACTTTGTCGCCTGTGATGTTGGTAGTTACAGGAAGAGCAACAGTGCCCTGAACACCGGCATTAATATTCATTTCTTTTTTATTATTGGAATTCTTAGCCATCACTGCATCTTCTCCTCATTGTTTCCCTTGATAATCATATTGAAGGCGACAAGGGTAATCGTCGCGCAGACGATAAAGACAAGTATGCCAATTACAGAAGCCATTTTGTAGTTGTAGTAATCGTTTGTCAGCCTGAAAAGCCATGTGACAAGCAGGTCAACTTCGTTCGCGTGAGAGTTTGCCAGAAGCTGGTTCTGAGTCTCATATACTCCGTTTGTAAGAAGGTATATTACATTGAAGTTGTTTATGTTGCTTACAACACTGTTCACAAGATAGGGCCCGGTAACAAACAGCATGTAAGGCATTGTAATGGACTTAAATTGCTGGAAAGGCCCTGCTCCGTCTATAGTTGCGGCCTCGTAAAGATCCGCGGGGATATTCATAAGAATACCTGTGGCTATCAGAAGCAGATAAGGAATACCGACCCAGATGTTGATAAGGACAATCATAAACTTGGCCCAGCCCGGATGAGTCAGGAAGGGAATATAGCTAAGATAGGCCGGTACAAGCCCTATATTTTTCAAAAACCCGGTTATGCCAAGATTGGCGCAGATAGTGTTGACTATGCCCGAATCAGCAAAGAAACTCCTGACAAGAAGCAGCGATACGAACTGAGGCACAGCCATTGCTATGACAAAGCAGGTTCGCCAGAATTTCCTGAAATGGGTTCTCTTGTGGTTTATCAGCAGAGCAAGAGCTATTCCAAGGAAGTAGTTTGTGAAAGTTGCAAGAACTGCCCATGTCAGGGTCCATCCGAGAATCTTTCTGAAAGAATAGCCGAACGTGAGCGTTATTGAATTGGAAAACAGGTTTCTGAAGTTTGCCAGCCCTACCCATGTAAACAGCTTAGCAGGCGGGAAGTGCTGCTGGTCATAGTTTGTGAAAGCGACAGCTATCATAACAATAAGAGGAACTATGGTGAAAAGCAGTATTCCAAGCAAAGGCACCGTAAGAAGCGTCTTGTGGTACTGTGATTCAAACATTACCGTGAGGTTTTCCCTGATTGTCGGGATGTGCTCGCCCGCTTCGTTCATTTTCTGCATTCTGTAGTTCTGTTTTACATTGCTGAACCAATATAAAACAAAGCCAAGAATAACTGCCAGACTGGCAATGCTGTACAGCAAAATCTTGAAACTGTTGTCAAAATTGTTGAACTCGTTCTTCTTTGTAAGGCGGTTGTAGATTACCTGCTGTTCTACGGTGCCAAGAGTCCCGAACCTGGCAAGGTTCTTTGACGCGAAAGCTATTACAAAGTAGATAAAGGCGGCCTGAATCAGGAATACGCCAAGAGCCTTCAGATATTTTTTACGCTTAATATATCCGAGTCCCATGAAGACGGTAGAAAGCTTGACAAAAATATCGCCTTTTGAGACCGCTTCTCCGAAATCGGTAAAATAGCGTCCAATCGACAGGAAGAGTCCCTGCGCTCCGTTCTTTTTTTCCATAAGAACGTTCCTCCTCTTTTACTCAACTGTTAACCAGAAATTTTAAGAAAAAGGTGGAACAAACCGTCCCACCTTATGTAAATGAATCAATTATACAACAGGAGCCGTGATACCCGCGACAACAGTGGCAAGAAGCTCTGAAAGTGGCGTTCCGTTCGGATTTCCCTGTGAAAGGATTGTTCCAAGTGTCGCAGCCGGTGACCAGTACTGTCCGCCTACTCTCTGCACTGTAGCATATGCGCTCTGTGCCGCAAGAGCCGCGATTGCGGGGTTTGCAAGAACTTCCGGAGATGCCGCGGCCTTTGTATTGGCAGGACCGTCTCCGTTGGACTTAAAGCGGAGAATCTGGCTTTCCTCGTTAATCATGAACTGCGCAAGTTCCATTGCCCAGCCAACGTTCTTTGAATACGGGTTTACGCCAATGAACTTATAGCCCGCGAATGAAGACATCTGAACAGCCTTTCCGTTCACATTGTAGGTCGGGAGCTTCGCGCAGGCGTAATTGTCGCCGTAGGCTTCCATGGCAATACTTGAATCCCATGTTCCGTCAACAAAAGCAACAACTGTGCCCTGCTTTGCGGCCTCGCCCAGACTGCTGGTGCTGTCAGCGACAAAACCTCCGGTTGCTACAAGGTCAAGGATGGACCGGCATACGGCTTCGCCTTCGGGGGTTGCCCATTCGCAGTAGTTGGTCTGGTTATCTGAGGATAGCGCCATGTCAAGGCCAGCGCCCTTGAAAAAGCTGTAAATATACCATCCGCCGTCCGCGCCGAACTGCATTCCGACCTTTTTGCCTGCGGCGGCTGCTTTCGCGGTCATCGTGTTAAGGCTTCGGATATCATCGGCTGTGAAAAAGCCCTTGTCATAGTACAGGAAGTAGCCGTTTGAAGCAGACATGGGATACGCGTATAGAGTGCCGTTAACGGTGGCGGCATCAACAGCGCCGGTACCGATAGCGGCCCTGACTGCGGCAGCATCGTCAACTGCCTGGATTGCCGAGCCATTTACAAGGTCAAGAAGCTGGTCGTCGGCAAAGGTATATACGTCCGCCGCGGCTTCCGGGTCTGTAAGAACGGTGTCTTTGCATGTGGATTCGGATTCGATTCCGATAGTAATCTCAAAATCAACACCGGGATTGGCAGCCTTGAAATTGGAAACTATCTGCTCCGTTACAGGAACGTAAAGGTCTCCGACCCAAACAGTGAGCTGAACTTTTTCCTTCTCCGCCTTCGCGGCATTTTCGCCTGAGCCCTGCGCAAACGCGACGGATATTGTCAGGCAAAGGATAAGCAAAACAACAGAAATTTTCTTCATTTATTTCCTCCAGAAATATACAGTCGGAAAACCGACATATTACCATTTTTTGCAGGAAGAACCCGGCCAATGAAAACCAATGACAGCCCCTACCCCACATAAAATAAACCCGGCCCCTTCCGCCGGGGAATTTATTATAACCTTTGTGACTTTATTAATAAAGGGTTTTTTAATGCTTTTCAGCGCAAAGGTTTGTCAGTATCCGGCCAAATAAAAACGGAATTCAGGTGCGTTTCCCCGTTATCTATGAGAATATCCTCACCCGTACAGGACTTGTTTACAACCGTCATAAAATAGCACCACCGGGCTATTTCCTCGCAGTCCGCCCACTTCTTCAGAGGCGTCACGGCCATAATCTTCTCCCACAACCCGGCATCCTCAATTACAGGGGCGTTCAGAGCCGTTTTCACACCGCCCGGAGAAAGGCTGTTGCAGGTTGCCCCGAAATCCGCAAGCCTTATGGCCGCATTTCGCGTATAGGCCAGAAGCCCGCCCTTAGATGCGCTGTAGGCTGGAAATTCGGCACCCGTATGAGCGGAAGCGGACGCAATTGTAAGCACGCTTTTTATAGCACTCTGGAAAGCGTACTTTTCCGTCACGTTCATCGTTCCCTTAAGATTCACATCAATATCGTCCGCCACATCATCAGTCCGCCCCTGCACCCCCGCGCAGTTAATAAGCACCTCGACATCCCCTATTTCCGGAAGACTCTCCTTCCTGGAAATGTCGCATACGGTGTGGGTATAACGGCTATCTGAAATGGTTTTTTCTTTTATGTCGAGCCCGATAACGCTGTGCCCGTTTTCTAAAAACAAAAGGCAGACAGCTCTTCCGATTCCTCCGGAAGAACCCGTGACCAAAACCTTCATACCGAAGCCTCCTTCGTTTTTACACTCTTTATCCTGCGGACAAGAGGAATAGTAATAAACGGAACAAGCAGGGATTCAACTGCCAATTCTATGATAGTACCTGCAAAAATTGATGTCATAATATCAAACCAGGCCATTTCATAAACAGAAAGCCCAATCGGAGCAAAGGCCAGCGCCATGAAAAGAGCATTATCCGCAAGTTGTCCGACAAGAGTTGAAAACGCGGCTCTGAAGAAGAACCCGGATTTGCTGTCAGTTCCTCTGCGTTCCCAAAATTTTTTCATTTTACCTATGATATGAACGTTTATAAGGTTTCCCGCCCAGAAAGCCGAAACAGATGCGATTATGGTTCTGGGTCCGTTGGAAAATATCCTTGCAAAGGCCAGAGCCTGATTTTCATATTCAGGAAGAGTTGGGATAAATACTATCAGACGCCCTATCACCATTATCGCAAAAACCACAAAGGCCGTCACGGTAACAACCCTTGCGGAAGTCTTTTCGTCCCAGACCTCCACTATTACGTTGGAAATAAGAAACACACCCCAGCTTATCAGCAAACCGCCGTCGCATATGATGCGGGAAGTCCCGAAACTCAGGGATTTCATGCAGAAAATGTTCATTGTTACGGCAATTACGCCGTAGATTACGGAAAGAGCCAAAAGCCAATCGTCAGAAGAGAATCCTTTATTTTTCGTTTTCATGTTTCCTCTTATAGTTTTATTTTATTAGCCGAAGGATTTCCCGGAAAAGTACGAACTCCGGCTTATCCACCCTGTTTTTCATAAGGGTGGAAATTTAATCTATGATAAAAGTCTTTTACAAAACATAGTGCATCAGAACAGAAGCCCCTGGTCAAGAGACACCGGCCTTCTGTTGTCAGCAAGCACCTTTGACATGTACTGCCTGTTAAGATTAAGTTCGTTTACAAGCCTTATCAGCATATCCTCCGAAACAAGATTCTGCTCGTTGAACAGAAACATCAGCGCCTTTTCGGCTATGTAGTCAGGCTTTACGCAGTTCATGTACACTTCTTCATTCGGATTGCCTTTATACTTTGACGCGATGTTCCTGTACAGCTGGCTCTTGTTCATGTGATATTTAAGAGCCTCAATTTCAGCTCTGAGCCGTTTTATGTTTCCCTTGTTAGCCTCTTCCGCCATAGGCTTTAAAGAAAAGAAAGTATACTCCTTGCCGGGCAGGAAATGGTGTTCGTCACAGCGCGAAGCGTAGTTTGGTGTGTCCGAGCCGGTTTTTTCACTGTCACCGCCAACAACAATAAGAGGGTCAAAGTACAGAGCCGGGCATTCCTTTCCGTCAACAGTGTAGTACCTGTAGGTATAGAAGGCGTCCTTAAGGCAGTCCTGGTGCTCGCAGTAAGCAGTAAGAGGGATTACATCTGTTGCGATATCAAGAATAAGGCGAGCAGACAGATTGAAGATATCACGTCTGAAATTGCATATGAGCGTGGGAAAAATAAACATTACCCCACGTTCCAGGCTATGATTTCTTACAACATAGGCAAGGCGCTCATCAAAGAAAGAAGCCTCGTCAATGATAAAAGTTCCAACTGTGGGATTGTCTTCCAGAACCTTTTCCAAATCAAAGGAATCCCTTATCCTTGCGATGTTTTCGCCGCATCTTATATAGCCGCTTCTGTATGCCATTGCGTCTTCAGGGTATTCGGTAAACCGTGAGCCGTCTATCTGACTGCGTATGAAAAATACATTTCTGCGGTCAACAGCTCCTGTGCTGGTAAGGGCTTTAACCGTGCCGCTTTTCTTAAGGGCAACCGCGGCATCACGCCAGACTTTGGCAGCGAACTCGGTCTTGCCTGAGCCCATTGGACCGATTAGAAGAACCCTGCGACCCGGGCGGGTAAAATCAAAGTGAGTGAAGGTCTGATGGACTTCCAATGTGGGAAAACCAAGGCTTTTTAGAAAGTCCTCTTTTGAATCAACGGTATCTGAAGAAGGCATATTACTTGGCTGCTGTTACGATTGCAATACCTGCGCTGCAGCCAAGGCGGCTTGCTCCGGCGTTTATCATTTTAATTGCGTCTTCATAGGTTCTTATTCCGCCGGAAGCCTTTACACCAATGTTCTTGCCAACCGTCCTGCGCATGAGAGCAACGTCCTCTACCTTTGCGCCTCCGGTTGAGAAACCTGTTGAGGTCTTAACGTAATCAGCCCCCGCCTTTACCGAAAGTTGGCAGGCCTTTACTTTTTCTTCATCGGTCAGCAGGCAGGTTTCAATAATAACTTTAAGGAGTTTGCCGTTGCAGGCTTCTTTAACCTTTCTGATATCTTCCTCAACCAGGTCATACTGACCGTTTTTGAGCCAGCCGACATTGATAACCATATCAATTTCCGCAGCTCCGGCATCAACTGCAAACTTGGTTTCAAAGGCCTTTGCCTGAGTGCTCATTGCCCCCAGCGGAAAGCCCACAACAGAACATACGTTAACTCCGGTGCCTTTAAGTTTTTCAGCGCAAAGTGCTGTCCAACATGTATTTACACAGACACTTGCGAAATGCCACTGAGCCGCTTCTTCGCAGAGTTTTTCAATCTTGTCCTGAGTTGCGTTTGCGGCAAGTACAGTATGGTCAATATATGACGCTATATTCATGCTTCTCCTCCGTGAAGTATAGCTTAAACCAAAACCGGTCAATAAACAATGCTTGATATCGCTTGTGTGTTTTAACCTCTCGCACTGCCCCAGAACCTGCCTTTTCCATTATAATGTCTTCCATTATAATGTCTGTGATGAAACTCTTCCTTGGAACCTGGCAAAGCGCGCCCTCTGACGGATTTTGGAACGGACAAAGCCTTTCCGAAAGCGAAAACGTCATCTCTTATGCCGTAAAGCTTGGCATAACCGGCTTTGATACGGCTCAAAGCTACGGCCGCGGACAGGCCGAGCAGACCCTGCGAAAAATTCTTTCAAGGTTTCCGGCTTTCTCCTTCAATGTAGATACTAAAATAATGCCGGGAATAAAAGAGCCCAGAGATATCTTAAAGCCAAGCCTTGACAGGCTGTTGGGCGGGAAAAATCGCAATATTAAAGAAAACAACGCGAAATTCGATACAGCCGGCAATACAGCAGGCAATACAGCCGGCGAAACAAATATCAGCCTTGACTGCCTGTACCTGCACTGGCCAAAAAGCGGTTTTGACAACCTGTCTTTCCTAAAAAAAATGGACAGGCTCAAAGAGGACGGAACAATAAGAAAACTGGGAATCTGTAACATACCGCAGCCTCTTCTTGAAGATTTTTTGAGAAAAGGCCTTAAACCTGACCGCATTCAGATACCCCACTCACTTCTCTGGAAAAGAGATTTTGAAGAAATTTCCGCCTTATGCCGTGAAAACAACATTGAAACAGCCATCTACAGCCCGACAGGGATGGGACTTCTAAGCGGCAGATACCGTGAAGCTTCTGACCTGAATGATGCCCGAAAGGAACTTTTCTGTTTCAGCTATACCTGCAAAAACGCCTTCATGGATTTGCTTGACTGCCTTTGTGAAACCGCAAAACGCCATGAAGTTTCCTGCACGCGGGTTGCGCTGGCATGGTCAATGGCGCAGAACCCCGATATCATTATCATAGGAGCGCGTAACGTTCAGCAGATAAAGGAAAATCTGAAAGAACCTGTTGAACTTTCGGATTCCGAAATATCGGATTTGAATATAGCCTCAGACAAACTGGATAAAGCCTCACGGAACTGCAAAAATATTTTTTCGTATAACTGGTGATAGCCGGTAAACCGGAGAGTAAATGAAAGTACTTAGAGAAGAACGCAAAACCGAACTTACAGTCAGGAAATCACGCTTCATCGCCATTGCGAAAACCTGTGAAAGCCCCGCGGACGTAAAGCGCATAGTAGACGAAGTGCGTTCACAGTACCCGGACAGCTCCCACGTTGTTCATGCTGCCGTAATGGGTAGCCAGTTCTCTTTTTCTGATGACCGCGAGCCCAAAAATACCGCCGGACGCCCGGCTTTTGAAGTTCTGAAAAGCTCAGGAATAACCAACATAATCGTCCTTATCGTAAGATATTTCGGAGGCACACTTCTTGGCACAGGGGGTCTTGTCAAAGCATACGGAGACAGCACCAAGCTTGTTCTTGATGGCATAGAAACTGAAGAACTTGTTGAAAAAATACAGTTCTCACTGACAATAGGCTATGAACTTTATGAAAATGTAAAACGAATCCTTTCAACTGCCAGCGCAGACACTCTTAAGGAATCCTTTGAAACGGAAATAACAATCACAGGACAGCTTCCTGAAGCAGAAAAGGAAAATCTTAAACAGCAGATAGCAGACATTTCAAACGGAAAACGAACCGTTACATTCCAAGCTTGAACCAATAAGCTCTGGCCAAGACTTAAAAACAGGCTCCCAAAAAGTAGGAGCCCGTCATTAAAAATCGGATTAATTTCGATTTCAGTTATACTTGTAAAAACCTTCGCCGGTGCTTCTTCCAAGCTTGCCTTCGCTGATATATTTCTCAAGAACAGCCTTCATTCCCTTGAAATTGTAAGGCATCATCATCTTCCTGAGCAACGAGGTAAAAAGCCCCGGAACCTTCTGGTACTGAAGAACAATATTGTAAGCGGTCTTAAGACCCACAACATCAAAAATCTCGAACGGTCCGCGCGGGGCACCGGTTCCAAGCTTCCAGGCTTTATCAATGCTCTCCGCGTCGGACACGTCGTTTACGAACAAATCAAGGCCGCTAAGCAGGAACGGAACCAGCATCGAGTTCAGCAGGTATCCGTTTTTCTCCTTGTGTACAGGAAGAGCCACCATTCTGATATCATTTGCAAACTGTACAATCTCATCGAAATACTTCTTGTCGGTCTGCTCCTGAGCCATAACTTCCGCCGTATTGTTTTTCCAGATGTAGTTCGCAAAATGCATGGAAAGGTACTTATCCGCCCTGCCCGTGTACTTCGCGAAAGTGGAAGGCAGAAGCGTTGAAGAGTTGGTAACCAGAACAGTCTTCTCAGGCATATAACCCTTCAGCTTCTCATAGAAAGCGATTTTCTCCTTCGTATCCTCCGCCATTGACTCAATGACCAGGTCCGCATCTCCCACAGCCTTCTCAAGGTCAAGCTCAAGCCTTATTCCATTGTAGGCTTTCTCCACTTTCTTCAAGCACTCTTCCTTGTTGAAGGAGTCCATGTCCGCAAGCCCTCTGGCCCAATTTGCTGGGGTCTTCCCTTCCGGTGTATCCATCAGTTCGAGTGTTTCAGCATACAGTTTTTTCAAATTATCAAGCTTCGGCTGCGTGCGTCCTATGGAACCCTCGCTCCTAAGCCAAATTGTAACGTCAAAACCGCAATAAGCTGTCTGGAACGCTATCTGGCTCCCCAAAACTCCGCCTCCGGCCACAACAACTTTCCTGTAACCCATATTAATACTCCTTTGAGTCAATTTACCGTCTTTTTCCATTCTATAATTAAAAGTAATACAAAGCAATTATTGCCGGTCTGCAAACTGCAGATTGTGTCTATTTCTCCATTTTTACCCTGAAAACACCACTTTACGGATATACTCATTGAAAGGAAAAGATAAAAACCGCTTAAATCCGTGAATAATAAAAAAGCTGCCGCGAAACGCAGCAGCCTTTAAAACTCGAGACCGGGAAGATTCGAACTTCTGACCCTCAGATCCGCAATCTGATGCTCTATCCAACTGAGCTACGATCTCGATTGGTTGATTTTTGAAATTACGCGCAACGCGTAAAATCGCTTCTCAATGTTGTATAAATGTATTTTATTTTCGTTGTTAGTTCAAGTATTTTCGCTTTTTTTGCGGTTAACGATTTATATTGGCCCGCGAATAATTATATAATTCAGGATTATCCTTTAACTACCACAATCTTTCTTGTATCTCAAGGATGTCGATTGGATGGAGCGTCCCTATTTTCCTGCCAATCAACGACGGGTCAAGATTTAAGGCCTGTAGTAAACGGATTGCAGAAGGTTTTTTAAGGCCAGCCTCTTTCCACATCTGAATGACATAATCCTCTGCACGAGCCGTGTTTGACGTTATGGACAGACATGAAACCAGACATACCTTATCCTCAAGTATAAGGACAGGCCTTAGTTTTGTCTCATCAACATCCTCGAAAGAGACCTCTGCCATGTGAATGTCATATTTGTTCATTTGAGGTAGGACTCCCACACAGAATCTTCCTTAGGATCATACCAGTCCTTAGGGAGTGCCTGTGTAATGGGAATCTTACCAGAGAGTCTGAATTCATTCACCGGATGTTCAGTGAAGTACTTACGTAACACATCTACGGGAATCTGCCGCTTTTCCTTATCGGAGAACGTTGTAGACCAAGGAGAACCGGGCATATGGGTTATGTTGCGCAATGTGCTTGCGGTGTATTTGCCCATCTCCCTCATTACATCAAGGAGAGTTGTTCGCTCCTCACTCGAGAATAAGTTGAAGGAGTAATTGTCATCAACCTTGGATATCGGACCGCTTTCATATGAGTTGTACTTGAAATATACGCTTGGGATTACCGGGCCATGTGTCCAAGCCTGTACATTGTTGCTAAACAGTCTTTTGCCAGTCCTTGAGAGATGCGTGCCCTGTGCAAAGTATAGGAGCTTGTTAAGTTTCATGTTGGTCATGTCAAAATCTTCATTGTGAATTGCAATATCAATGAAGAAATTTGCACAATCAAACACATTGGCCATAACACTTCTCCTTGCATTTAAACTATTAACCGTTTTCATCATGGCCGTCAAGTGAAAATTTGCGACCTTTGCCCTCTGCAAGCCTTTTGGTATGGCATGCTTCGGGCCGCCTCGCTGCAAACACTATCCTGCCGGAGTGTTTGGCTATCGCTCGGATTCAAATCCCGGCAGGTCCCTCTATAAAACGAAACAAGCCGGCTTTGCCTGACTTTTTTCTTTTTCGGAGTGACGGGGATTTGAACCCCGGATACCGTTACCAGTATACTTCCTTAGCAGGGAAGCGCCTTCGACCGCTCGGCCATCGCTCCTTATTCTTGCCACATTGAAGACGGGATACGACTGAAGCGAATCCAGTCTGCTGAACCCCGTTTCCTCAATGCAACCAAGACGGATGGAGAGGGATTCGAACCCCCGGAGGCTTTCACCTCAACGGTTTTCAAGACCGCCGCCTTCGACCGCTCGGCCATCCATCCAATAGCTTTTAAAACATAATGTTACGGAAGAGGTTTGTCAATAGATATAAAAGTCCGTCATTAACCTCACAGAAATGATTCAGAGCCGTTAAAACCAACTATTTTAAACTTATCGGAATACTGTTTGACAGAGCATCAAAATATGATGATAATGCATCTTACTGGAGCGATGTCCGAGCGGTCGAAGGAGCCAGACTCGAAATCTGGTGTGGGGCTTGTCCTCACCGTGGGTTCAAATCCCACTCACTCCGAAAAGGGAACAGGTCAGATATCTGACCTGTTTTTACTTTATAGCCGAAATGATGTTTCACAGCTTGAAGTCCGCTATTCTTTCTGTTATATTCTTTTTGTTATTTGGAGAGATGTCCGAGTGGTCGAAGGTGCACGATTGGAAGTCGTGTAAGGTCAAAAGCCTTCGGGGGTTCGAATCCCCCTCTCTCCGTTTTGGGGACAGATTCTGCGCTGCCGGCGCCACCCAACCCCGCCAGGACCGGAAGGTAGCAACGGTAAGTGGTCAGCCGGAGAGATGCAGGCGATTTGTCCCCTTTTTTTGCAAAAAATCAGAGAACATGAACAGACTCGGGGTCAAATACCAGACAGCATTCGTCTCCTGTTCTGTAAATTTTCTTATTCTTCGGGTTCTTTTCTTCAAGCTTTACCAGCGTATTTCCAACTTTGACATGGTAGTTCTGGTAGGAGCCCATGAAGCAGGAAAGCACGACTTTGCACGGCAGGCCGCCTGTGTCCGCAAGAGTTGCGGCTTCAGGTCGGAGAACAAAGGTGTAGTTTTCACCTGTTCGCATGCCGCTGTTGCGCTCGACCCTGGTGTCAAAGCCCTCGACCTTAATAACGGCATAATCGCCGTCCCTGCCCGTCATGGGACCGCGGAGAAAGTTTGCTTCTCCAATGAAATCGGCAACGAATTCGTTCACGGGGTGGTAGTAAATATCCTGAGGGGTGCCCATCTGCGCCACAACGCCCTTGTCCATGATGATAATCTTGTCGGAAATTGCCATGGCCTCGCTCTGGTCGTGGGTGACATAGATGGCCGTGATGCCCACTTCCTGCTGGATGCGGCGGATTTCGGTTCTCATCTGAACCCTGAGTTTGGCATCCAGATTGGAAAGGGGCTCATCGAAAAGAAGGACGGAAGGCTCAATAACAAGGGCTCTTGCAAGAGCTACTCGCTGCTGCTGCCCGCCGGAAAGCTGGTTTGTCATTCTTGATTCCATGCCGGAAAGCTCGACAAGCTCAAGTATCCTTGTAACCTTCCGCTTTATGACTTCCTTAGGAAATTTGCGGAGCTTAAGACCGTAAGCCACGTTGTCAAAAATATTGTAATGGGGAAGAAGCGCGTAGCTCTGGAACACCATTGCCGTATCCCGCTTGTTGGGCGTAAGCTCGTTTATAGCTTCGCTTCCAAGGAAAATCTCACCTTCATCCGGGCTTTCAAAGCCTGCAATCATTCTGAGCGTGGTTGTTTTTCCACAGCCTGACGGGCCAAGAAGGGTAACAAAAGTGCCGGGTTCTATGTTCAGTGAGGTATCTTTTACTGCATAGAAGTCTTTTCCTGTCTTGGGGTCTTTGTATATCTTTGAAATGTGTTCAAGACGAACGCCTTTCTTTTCCTTTGATTTATTTTCAATTGCCATTGTGTCAATCCTCCTTGATTACGCGGCTTGTGCCGAAATGCTTTATAACGGTGTTTATTATAAGGACTGCGCCGTAGGTGATAATTATCAGGATGGTTGCGAACGCACACGCAAGGCCGTAAGAGCCTTTCTCCGCGAACTCGTTTATCTGAACGGTGATGAGCAGATAGTTCGGAGTGACAAGAAGTATTATCGCGGAAATCGCGGTGATGCTCCTGACAAAAGCGGTAACAAGACCGCTAAGGAACGAATCTTTGATAAGAGGCAATGTAACGGAAGTAAAGACCTTGAAGCTGTCAGCGCCCATATCGTAGGCGCTTTCCTCTATGGATTTGTCTATCTGCCTCAGGGCCGCTATGCCGCTTCTGGTTCCGGTTGGAAGGGACCTGATTATGAAAACTATTACAAGTATGGCCCCCGTTCCGTAAAGTCCCTGCAGAAAGCCGGTATGGAAAACACCTCCGCTGAAACCTCTGATATAGCCAACTCCAAGAACTGTTCCCGGTACTGCCATGGCAAGCATTGAAACGGCCTCTATGAAGCCTTTTGCCTTAAATTTTCGCTTAACAACCAGATAAGAGATTATCATTGAGAGTAAAGCGGTTATGGGAGCCGATATGAATGACAGGACAAATGAGTCCTTGAACGCCTTAAAACCTTTATACTTTGTAAAGACCTGCTGAAACCATTTCAGAGTGAACGGGAAAAACTTGTAGCCCCATGTCGGGAACAAAGCTCCGACAGGTACGCAGATGTACATAAGGATTACAAACAAAGCCCCAAGGGTGCAGATTGCGGTAAGCGGTACGCGTACGCCTCTGTCTTCTATGAGCATTCTGCCGCGTGAAGCTTTACCTGTAAGGGTTGCCGTGGATTTCTTCTCAAGCACGTACTTCTGAACCATGAACATTGCCAGCGTAATGCATAGAAGGACTACAGCCATTGCAGACGCTCCGGCCTTGTCGTAAGCTCCGGTTATCTGAAGATAGATTGTCGTAGCAAGGGTATCGTAGCTTCCTCCGATTATCATCGGGTTCGCAAAGTCGGCTATGGATTCTATGAAAGTTACAAGGAAGGCGTTTCCTATGCCGGGAAGAAGCAGAGGAAGCGTAACGCTTGTAAAAACCTTCATCCTTGAAGCTCCCATGTCGCGTGCGGCCTCTTCCAGAGAAGGGTCAATGTTCTTTAAAAGACCGCGGAACATCATGTAGCAGACCGGGAAAAAGGTCAAAGACTGGACTATAACTATGCCCCAGAAACCATAGACGCTGTTGTCATATATCTTGAGAAGGTATCTTGTTATTATACCCGATTTTCCGAAAAGCATTATAACGGAAAGCGAAAGGACAAACGGCGGCGATACTACAGGCAGCATTGAAACCACCTTGAAAAGTCCGCCCGCGAACCTGTTTATCTTCACATAAATTTCAACATAAGCGAAAAGAAGGCCTACCGCCGTGGCAATAAGACCTACGATGAAACCGACTTTCAGGGTATTTGTAATAGCCGTTGTGAAAGTGGGTATTTTGAAGATTCTCTTAAAAACGGAAAAAGAGAAGCCTCCGTCCCCTACCACGCTGTCTACAAGAAGGATAGCCAGCGGATAAAGGATAAACAATGTAAGGAACGTGATAAGAAGAACTATGGTTGTGACCATTATCGGGTCAGCTAAAAGCTTCTTCTTGTCAAGCCTGGCACTTTGGGAGCTTGCCATTGATTTCTCCAAAAATTCTAAAAGTCAGATTTGCAAAATGAGGATGGCGGAAAGCCACCATCCTCACTGACGAAAGCTGTCTCAAATCAAAATTATTTGACCTGGAATCTTGTAGCGTCACCTGTCGCGGCGCCGGCATTCGCAAGAGCCGTCATGACCTCGGATACATACTGCTTTGTATTTTTAGTCGCGTCCGCGAAATCGTAGTCTATGACGTTGCTCGGGTCAAGTCCGAAGTCGTAGGCAATCTGCGGCTGCTCCGCGTTGTCCAGAACCAGGAACTGGTAAGAGCCGTTTTCCTTGGCAAGGTTCACACATTCGGGGCTAAGGGCATATTCAATCCAGAGTTTTGCGGCATTGGCATGCTTCGCGCCCTTGAAAATGGCAGTTGCGCCGATTTCACAGGTTGTTCCTGTTGACGGGATGACAAGACCTATGTTCGCATAGCCGTTGTCAACTATCTGATATATGCCGTCATGAAGGAAGCCTATACCTATGACACACTCGCCGGTACCGACGTTCTTTGAAGGACCGGAGCCGGATTTTGTGTAAACTTCAATGTTCTTGTCCAGGTCTACCAAAAACTGGATACCGGCATCGTGGCCGTACTTCTGGATAACGGTGTTGATAACAAGCTTCGCCGTTCCTGCCGTGTTGTAGTTTGACAGCCAGATTAGACCCTTGTACTCGGGCTTGAGAAGGTCCTTGAAATCCTTAGGAGGCTCAAGACCAAGTCTCCGGAGCTCGTCAGTGTTGTACATGAATCCAAGGATTCCGGTATAGATACCGTACCAGAGGTTATCCGCATGCTTGTAAACGGACTTTGTAATGTGCCTGGCATTGGCTGCGTCGTATCTTTCAAGAAGGTTCTCGGAAGCCAGCATGTTGTACGGGTCGGTTGTCCCGCCGAAGAAAACATCCGCTGAAGGATTGCCCTTCTCTTCCTCAATCTTTGCCTGAACCTCGCCGGTTGAAAGGCGCTGGTAGGTTGTCTTTATCCCGAAAAGTTCCTGAAAATGCTCACATACGGCACCAAGGTACTGTTCCTCGCACGAACCGTACACAACCAGCTCACCCTCGGCCTTGGCGGCGTCAACCAGGGCCCTGTCAAATCCCTCGACAGTTGTTGTCCTAGCTGTTTCCTGTGTCCCCTGGGCGAGGACTCCGGCAACGGCTACGAAAAGAACAAGCAGCACTGCAATAAGTTTTTTCATTTTTCCTCCAATGGTCCGACGACCAAAATAAACATGACACTGCAAGTTGCAACAGATATGCGGTGTCTGTCCTAATTATTACACTTACTTGAAAAGCGTTCAAGGAAATATTTGCTTCAATACCTTTATCGCCATTGACGAAATCTCCGGACTTCGCCGATATGTCCCAGTAGTCTACAGCACTTTTTTTTGATATCATAAAAGCATGGCTTACGAAGTGACCGCAACAAGAAAAAGGCCTCAGAGGTTTGAAGACCTTGCAGGACAGGAATTCGTAGTCTCAACCCTGAAAAACGCAATAGAACAGGGCAGGACAGCGCATGCCTACCTGTTCAGCGGTCCCAGAGGTGTGGGAAAGACAACAAGCGCAAGGCTTCTTGCGAAGGCGCTTAACTGCGTCCACGGCCCAACGGCGGAGCCATGCGGAGTGTGCGACAACTGCATAGGCATAGCCAAAGGCAGCAGCTTTGATGTAATTGAAATAGACGGCGCCAGCAACACCGGCGTAAACGATGTAAGGGTTATAAAAGAGGAAGTACTTTTCCCGCCCGCTTCATCAAAATACAAAATATATATCATAGATGAAGTCCACATGCTTTCCCAAAGCGCCTTCAACGCTCTTCTTAAAACCATAGAAGAGCCGCCGGAGTACGTGATTTTCATCTTTGCCACAACAGAGACCCAGAAAGTCCCCGCCACCATAAGAAGTCGCTGCCAGCAGTTCAATTTCCAGCTCATACCTTTGGAGACAATTAAAAACCTTCTGCTTCAGGCGGCAAATGAAATGGGTATTGAAGCTGAGGATGAGGCTCTGTTCTGGATTGCGAAGGAAGCAACGGGTTCTATGCGTGACGCTTACACGCTGTTTGACCAGGTAGTCGCATTCTCGAACGGAAAAATTACGCTTTCAGGCATAAGAGAAAAGCTTGGTCTTGTAGGCATAGACCGGATAAACGACATATTGCGGGATATCCTCGCGAAAAACGGAAGTTCTGCGATGTATAAGGTTCATGTCCTTTTGTCAAAAGGCGTTAGTATTGAGCAGATAATCAAGGACTTTACCGAATATTTCAGGTCTCTTCTTCTTATAAAAAAAGGTATAAAAAGCGAAAACATCATAGGCGAGCGTATTTCGGGCTTTCCCGGGGAAATCCGGAACGCTTTCAATGAGGAACAGCTTGAAGCGGCGCTTGACCTGATGCTGAACCTTTACAGGGACATACGTTATTCGCTTAACCCGCGTTTTGAACTGGAGCTTGCCGTTTCAAAGCTTTTAAGACTCAGATACGTTGCCTCTACCGCCAGTGTAATAGAGCAGCTTGCCCGTCTTAAAAACGATTTGATAACCGGAACCATAACCCCATTGAACCCCGTTCTGGCTGATATGAAAACGGTAGAGCCGGAAGCTGCTTCGGAAGCGCAGGCGGCTCAAAAAGATTCTTCCCGGCTGAAAGAAAACCCGCGGGAGAACCGGTCTTGGACAAAGGAAGAGCTTAAGGCTTTTCTTCCGCAGGGCGCGGTAGAAGTAGAAAACACGGATAATGGCCTTGTTATTGTATTTAACAGTAAATTCTACTATAAGATGGCTTATAAAGACATTGAAAACATCAGAGACGTTATACAGAAAAAGACAGCAAGCGATGTAAATGTGATTTTGTCATACTCTGAAAAACAGGAAGAGCCTGAAGCGGAAGAATCAAAAGAAGAAATACCGGCATCGGAGCCTAAGGCGGAAACCGAGACGGAGAATAAAATACCCGCGCCTAAGGCGAAACCGGCTGAAGAAGCGGGAAGCTGTAATTGTGACCGGGAAGCAAAGGACACAGACAGCCCTTTGGCTTTGAATAAAATGAACGAGGAACAGAAGAATCTGATAAACGATCTTATTCTCTGCTTCGACGGTAGGGAGGAACGCTGATGAATCCTTTTGGCATGCTTAAAAACCTGAATGAAATAAAAGCTCAGGCAGAAGCCATGAAGGCAAAGGCTTCGGCAATAAAGTGCACAGGCTATGCGGGCGGCAACATGGTGGAAGCAGTTGCCAACGGCAATATGGAGATAGAAAGCATAAAGCTGGCTCCCGAGTTCGCGAAAACACAGAATGCCCAGCTTATTGAAGTAATGGTAACTTCCGCGGTAAATACGGCTTTGAAGAATGTCAAAGAAAGGCTTCAGCAGGAGGCTGGGCAGGTAATGGCCCAGTACGGTCTGGGATGACAGCATTCGATAATCTTTCAAAACTCCTTTCAAGGCTCCCCGGAATAGGTCCCAAAACGGCATCACGGCTTGCTTTTTCGCTTATCAACACATCAAAAGATTACAACGAGATGCTGGCAAAGGGTATAGCGGAGATACAGAGCAAGGTCAAGCCATGCTCAATCTGCGGCTCATATACAGAAAATGACCCGTGTCCCGTCTGCTCCGACCCAATGAGAGACAGGACTCAGCTATGCATAGTAGAACAGCCGCAGGATGTAATTACCATCCAGTCAAGCGGAGCCTATACAGGACTTTTTCACGTTCTTGGCGGAGCTATAAACCCTCTTAACGGAATTGGACCTGAAAACCTGAGCTTCGAAAAGCTTTTAAAAAGAATTGCGGAAGGTCGGTTCAACGAGATAATAATTGCCACCAATCCTACGGAAGAAGGCGACACGACAGCCCTTTACATACGTCACATACTGAAGGACAAAGAAGGCCTTGTCATAACGCGTCTTGCATCAGGCCTGCCTATAGGCGGGGACCTTGAGTATGCGGACAGAACTACTCTGACAAGATCTTTCAGGGGAAGGATTCAGTTTTAATTTTTATAACGCTTATTTGATGCCTCTTTCACGGCAGATGGTTTCGTAGGCTTCCTGAACCTCGCGAAAACGCTTTGTGGCGTACTCTTTGAATTCGTCTGCCATACCCTTCGCGGCTACTGTGTCGGGATGATATTCAAGGATTTTCTTTCTGTAGGCCTTCTTGATTTCCGCTTCCGTGGCGTTTTCTGTAAGACCTAGAAGCGCATAGGCTTTTGAAGCGCCTCTTACCCTGTGATTCTGTCTTATACTTTCATGTATGGAATCAGATATTCTGAAAACCCTTACGGCATAGTCTATAAGTCTTGATTCCGCCGCGGAGACTGTTCCATCCACCATCGCAACGCGGTAGAAGATATCTATCATAAGATTCAGTATCTGAGGCGAGCTTCTGAAATTGGAATAGAACTGTTCGGCAAGGTTTTCAAACGAGGCATCCTGGACAAGCGCCTGATTGAAGACGCTTCTTGCGTATTGGAGGCTCCGGCCTGAAAGATTCAAATCGTTTACCATGAACTCTTCAATCTTCGAACGCTCGGCATCAGTTACGGGGCCGTCGGAGGAAGCAAGCTTTGCAAGCATTGAAAAAGCCCCGACAAAGAAAACCATCTGAGAACGGCTGTAGCCTGTGTTTGAGAAGAAATGGCGTCCGGAATAGCCTGCGTCGGAGCTTTCCCCGCCGCTTTTTTCATAATCGGAGCCACGGTCAATCATATGGCCGAAGACTGCGCCCGCAATAAGCCCAAGCGGGCCTCCAAGGAAGAAGCCTATGGTTCCGCCGATTATCTTACCAAGCCAGGACATCAGAGTTTATCAATAAGCATCGAGCATTTACCGCTCGGTATCGGGAGAGTCTTTTTCTTCTTCTCGTCGATTATCTCGATTGTGAAGTAGTAAAGCTTTTCACTTTCCAGCCTGATTTCCCAGCCGCGGGCATTTTTGTTGCTAAGTATGGTTATCAGGTTTCTCTTCAAAGAAAGATTTTCAATTCCCATTGCCTCAAGATTGGGAACGGTCCAGTAGACAGTCTTACGCGGAAGTGAAACATCAAGGCCTATTATGTCCTCTATCATAATGGTTATGGTCATTACGCAAACCTGCGGCAGGAATCTCTTTCTTGGGAATGCCCCGTCCGCAGCCGGAATGCCTTCTTTCATGGGAAGATAGGCTTCCCAGACATCGCCGGGCTGGTCTCCTTCGGGGTGTAGCGTATCCAGAATGAAGTACATGTGGCGAATGGCGCATTCTCTTGCAAACACGTATTCACCGTATTTTTCAAGGCCTTTCACAACTCCGTAAATGTTCGAAGGAACAATTGCCCCGCAGTAGCCTTTCACGTTTTCGCTGTAGCACTGCGAATCTGCACTTACGCTTGGAAACGGGTCATCCGTGCCGAAAAACGCAGGATTCTTCAGATACTCAATCATGTAGGAAGCCCGTTCGTCATTGGGAATTTCCGCAAGCATTGTCCAGTAGGCTCCGATTATCTTAAGGGGCAGCCTGTTCTCTTCCCTGTCCAGGTCATAATAAAAATGTGTCTCAGGGTCCCACATAAGGTTATTGATACGGGTTTTTATCATGAAGTAGAGTTTCTTATATCTGAAGCTCAGCTCCTTGTCATTCAGTATATCGCCAATATTTGACAGATAGAGTGCGTTGAGAGCAACCATTGTATTGAAATCAACCGGATAGCAGACATTTTCCCTTGGAGTGTTTCCCGTAAGGCAGGAAGAAACGGGAACGGCGAAAAGCCCGTTTTCTTTCTGGAACACGGCCTTGAGCCAGTTGAAATATTTTTCAAGTATTTCCACCACATCCTTAAGGCGCTTCTTATTTCCTATTTTGTGGTAGAAAACGTATTCAACATAGGCAAAGAGCGGCAGGGTTACACCTTCGGGATTGTCCGCGGATACTTCCGCGCTTCCGTCTTCAATGCTGTAGTCCGACCTTATTGCTCCGTTTTCTTCCTGTTTGCTGTAAAAATAATCAAGCATGTCGAACGGGGAGTATGTCTGGTTGCTGTAGTTCAAAAAAAGTGCCGACAGGCAGGAATTGAACAGATTAAAGGTTTTCTGTCCGTTATAGGACAGATAATTACCGACAAAACCGTTCTGTTCCGTGCCCTGTTTCCAGTGCTCGTCTACCCAGACCCAGGATCTGTCGTACAAATCAACGAAGTCCTGGTCATAAAAATGTATTGACGGAATTGATTCTCGATTCAATTTTAACTCCCACTCATAAAAAACCCCAATATCACACACTACGATATTGGGATAGCACATTATGGAATAATAGCACAAATCGAAAAAATCGTCAAATTTATTTAATAAAATATTTTGTGACGCGGGCGCGGGCGCGGACATAAGTTGTGACAAGTGGGCTAATCAGACCCGGGGGACACAGGAAAGTCAATGAAATATGCCTGATTTCGCAGCGCGAACTTGCAGACAGTACGATTGTTTTGTAGACTTAGGGCAATGTGTGAAAGAACTTTAATCCTCAATGCCGATGTTTATTCATCCGGCGCAGTAAAACGGAACTTCGGTCTTTTTATAAACGAAAACGGACGCGTTGCCGATGTTTTCAGCATGGATGATTACAGGCAGTCCAAATACGGCGATACATGCGCAGTAATCCGGGCAAAAGGACTTACGGTATCACCGGGCCTGATAGATACCCATATACACGGCATAGGCGGTTTTGCCACTGATGACGGAAGCAGCAGTTCCATTTTGTCAATGTCGGAACGTCTTGCGGAATTCGGAGTCACTTCCTTCCTTCCAACGCTTTACGCGGGAAGACCTGAAAAAATGGAAAAGGAAATTCTTGCCGTAGTCAACGCCATGGGCAAAGAAACGGGAGCAAGAATTTTGGGGATGCATCTTGAAGGGCCTTTCCTTAATCCCGCGAAATGCGGCGCTCAGGATTCCATGGCGCTGTCCGCACCGGATGAATCTGTTTTTGAAAGGCTGATAAAGGCGGGACAGGGTAAAATTACGGCAATGACAATAGCTCCAGAGCTAAATAATGTTGATAAAATTGCAAGGATTGCCAAGAAAAAAGGTATTGTTCTTCTGATGGGACATACGGATGCAACTTATGAAGAGGCTAAAGCCGGAACAGATTTGGGAATATTTCATGCAACGCACATGTTCAACGCCATGAGCCCTATGAATCACAAAAAGCCGGGAGTCGCAGGACATGTGTTGTTTGATAAGCGCATGCACTGCGAGGTTATTGCGGACGGTGTGCATGTCCACAAAGACGTCTTGAAGCATCTGATAAAAACAAAGGCTCAGGACAAGGTTGTGCTGATAACGGACAGCCTTGCGCCGGCGTCCCTTGGAGAAGGCTCTTTCGTTGCAAACGGGACAAACGTTGTACTTGGTTCTGCCGGAGCGTTTTTCTCGCAGGAGAACCCTTCCCTGCTGTGCGGTTCGGCTCTTACACTGAACCGGGCTGTGGCAAATGTGCAGCGCTGGTGTACCGACAGAGCGCAGGCAATAAGAATGGCAACCGAAAATCCTGCAAAGCTGTACGGGTTTGAAGGTATTGGCACAATAGCAAAAGGCACATGGGCGGACATAGCGCTCTTTGATGAAAATATGGAACCCGCAATGGTATTTATCGGCGGAAAGCGGGTTTTCAGCAGATAGTTTAAACAGTATTAAGGAGTTTGTTTTATGGATACTTTTGATTATTTCAGACAGATATGCAAAATTCCCAGAGAATCGGGGAACGAGGAAGGTATGCGGCAGTATCTTCTCTCGTGGGCGAAGGAAAACGGCTTTGAGTGCCTCAGAGACAAGGCCGGCAACATTATAATACGCACAGGCGCGACGCCCGGTTATGAAAACGTTCCTTCTGTTGTGCTTCAGGGTCATACGGACATGGTCTGCGTAAAGGTTCCGGGAAGCAGGCACAACTTCCGGACAGACCCCATTGATGTATATGAAGACGGGGATTTCCTGAAGGCTCGTGAAACAAGCCTTGGCGGAGACGACGGTATTGCCGTTGCTATGACAATGGCCCTGTTTACCGACCCCAATGCAAAACACGGCCCTCTTGAGGCTCTTTTTACGTTCTCCGAGGAAACGGGCATGGACGGAGCCTTTGGGCTTGACGGCAGTCTGATAAAAAGCAGAAAGCTTATAAACATAGACAGTGAAGAAGAGGGAACCATCTTCATAGGTTGCGCGGGCGGAATAGACCTTGTTGGAAGAAAAACCCTTAAAGAAGAACCGGTTCAGGCGGACTGGGACACGCTTGAAATAAGGCTTTCGGGGCTGAAGGGCGGCCACAGCGGAGGCGAGATTCACAGACAGCGTCTTAATGCCGTATGCGCCATGGCAAGAATTCTTGTTTCAGTAAATTCGGCAGGTATTCCGTTTATGATAAATACTCTTAACGGAGGAACAAAGAGGAACGTTATCCCGTCCGAATGCACCTGTCTTCTCTGCGTGCCGGGCGCTTTAAAGGAAAAGGCTGTTTCACGCATACAGGAGACTTTTGAAGAAATCAGAGAGGAAAACAAGTATGAGGAACCAGATTTCACAATCATGAAGAGGTGTTCGACTCACGGTGCGCCAAAGGCGGTAAAAGCCATGGAAGCTAAAGCTTCTCTTGAAGCAGTGAAGGCTCTTTTTGTATGTCCTCACGGAGTTTTTGCAATGAGTCTGGCAATTCCGGGCATTGTTGAGACTTCTGATAACCTTGCAATAGTAAGGCTCGGAGACGGCGATATGGAAATACAGGTAAGCGTAAGAAGCAACATTGACTCGGCAAAATACTGTCTTGTGAACAGGATATCCGTTATTCTGGAAAGTTTCGGGATAAGTTGCAAAATTGGAGAAGGCTACCCTTCATGGTCACCGAATCCGAACAGCGCTCTTGCAAAATTCTGCGCTGAAGCCTACGAGGCCCAGACCGGTAAAAAGCCTGTAATAACGGCCATACACGCAGGGCTTGAATGTGGTGTCATCAACAGCAAGTGTCCGGGGATGGACAGTGTTTCAATAGGCCCTGACATGTACGATATACACTCAACGGAGGAACGACTTTCCATAAGTTCCACAAAAAGAACCTACGAATTCATAAAACATCTGCTTTCGATAATAAAGTAGTCAGACAAGATTTATTGTCCAGCCCGCCATTGACAGTTCTTTAAGGCGGGCTTTTCTTTCATAAAGGTCGCTCATCAGGCTTTTCATAAGATTCCAGAATTCTTTTCCGTGGCACGGATAACGCAGGTGACAGACTTCGTGAAGAACCGTCATATCTATAAGGTCCTTTGGAATTGACGCGCATATATAACTTAAATAAAGCCTTTTTTCTTCCGGGTAACAGACGCCCCACTTGCTCTTTGCCCTGTTTACGCCAAAGGTCGGGACGTTAAGGTTAAGGGTTTTGCACCAGTACGGCACACGGTCCGTAAGAATGTCTTTCACGGTTTCAGTGTAAAGTTGTTTAATTATTTTTTTAACTGTTTCAGTATCCCTGTTTACACATGTTACCGTAATTTTTTCATCATCTATTTCATAGTGGGAGATTTTTCCGTCTTTAACAATTAGCAGAAGCTTTTTACCAAGGTACGGTACAAAGTCTCCACTTTCATAGCTGCGCAAACCTGTTTTCTCAGTTTTCTCCGCTATCCAGGCTGCGCTTTTTAGGACAAAGGAATCTATTTCAGCAAAGGGGACAAAGTAAGGGGCGCTTACAATAACGCTGCCTGAGGCTCCTATACGCAGATGAAGATTGCGCTGCCCTCTTCTGCGTCTGAGCGTGTAATTAATTCCGGAGGCGCTTCGTTCGGTATTCATCGCGTTGATTATAGCAAAGTAGGCAAATGTTGAATACTTTGAACTTAGTTTGTATATTTCATCTGATGCCCTCCGGGCACGGGAGGTCCCAGCGTGAGAACTGAACATGTCAGCGACACTGTAAACAAAATTTTTTTGGAAAACGGGGATGAGATAATCCTTGTAGGCACTGCGCATGTTTCACAGACCAGCGTTGACGAAGTCCGCGCCGTGATAGAAGAGGAAAAGCCGGACCACATTTGTCTTGAGCTTGACAAGGGTCGCTACGAGAGCAAAACAAAAGAACAGTCCTATTCAAACATGAACCTTGTAAAGGTTTTCAAAGAGGGCAAGACTTTCCTTGTGCTGGCTAACACTGCTCTGGCTTCATTTCAGAAGAAAATGGGGAATCAGACGGGCTCGGCCCCCGGAGAAGAAATAATAGGGGCATCGAAAATCGCGGAAGAAAAGGGAATTCCATACTCGTTCTGCGACCGTGACATTGCGGTGACGCTGAAGAGGGCGTGGTCCAAGAGCAATCTCTGGAATAAAGCAAAACTTATCGCGACCCTGCTTTCAAGCGCCTTCGACAAAGAGGAATTTAAGCCTGAGGAGCTTGAGGAGCTGAAAAAATCCGACACCCTTCAGGAGATGATGAACGCGCTTTCCAGGGAGCTTCCCGGCGCGAAAGAGGCCCTTATTGACGAACGGGACCGCTTCCTTGCAACAAATATCATGCAGGCCCCGGGGCACAGGAAGGTGGCTATCATAGGAGCAGGACACGCCGGCGGGATTATCAGAACGGTCGAGTCTCTTGAGTCCGGCAAGCTTTCAAAGGATATCTCCGAAATATCGCAGGCTCCAAAGCCTTCAAAAGCAGGAAAAATCATAGGCTGGGCAATTCCGGTTCTTCTCGTGGCCATTATTGTATGGGCGGGTTTTGCACACGGTTTTAACGAGAGCCTGAGATACTTCCTTATCTGGGCAGGCACTAATTCGGCAACAACCGTTCTTTTCAGCATGCTTTCAAACGCGCATCCTCTTAACTGGCTTATCTCGGCGGTAAGCGCCCCTGTGGCTGTGCTAAATCCTGCCATAGGCGTTGGTGTGATAACGGGCATTGCTGAGGCTTCTCTGAGAAAGCCGTCCGTTAAAGACTTTGAAAGTCTGCCGGATGATATTTCATCATTTAAAGGCTGGTTCAGGAATAAGGTGCTTCACGCCTTCATGATTTTCTTCACAACAAGTCTTGGAAGCATACTTGGAACCTTTGTCCTGTTTCCAATAATGTTGAAGGTTTTCTGAGTTTTACAATTTTATTCCTGCCTTACGGCAAAGGCGTCCCTTATTTTCCGGCAACGTTTGAGCGTGAGCCTGTTCCGCTCAAAGTTCATTGACTCGGGAACCATCGCTTTGTCAAAGCCCATCTCGGAAGCGGCTTTAAGTCTTCTGTCTCCATAGTTGACAGGACGAACCTCTCCCGCAAGGCTAAGTTCTCCGAAGCTGACCATTTTGGCAGGCAGGCTTCTGTCGCTGTATGCGGACCAGAGCGCAAGCGCCAGAGAAAGCTCAACTGAAACTTCGTTTACCCTCACTCCGCCTGCAACGTTAACGTAGATATCTTTATCTGCCAGCCTTATGCCCGCATGACGCTCTAAAATCGCGCAGACACGCATTACCCTTGACATATCTATCTTATCCGAATAAACGCGGCTGTAGCCCGTTTTCGCGTCCACAATCAGCGCCTGTATCTCAACAAGGAAAGTTCTTGTGCCTTCTGTTATGGCCGTGTAGGAAATACCGGGAGGAAGCACGGAGTCCCGGCGTTCTGAAATGAAGAAAGAGGCCGGGTCTTTTACGCCTTCAAGACCTTCGCCTGTCATTATGAAAATGCCTATTTCATCTACGGAGCCGAAGCGGTTTTTCGCCGCGCGGATAAGGCGGACGCCCATTGAAGCCTGTTCAAAATAGATGACGGTGTCCACCATGTGCTCAATGATTTTAGGTCCGGCAAGCGTACCTTCTTTTGTTACATGGCCTATAAAGAAAACTGATATGCCCATAGCTTTGCAGAGTCCCGTTATTTCCATGCAGCAGTTTCTTATCTGAGTAACAGAGCCTGCCGTGGATGTAAGTTCGTCCGTGGCAAGAGTCTGCAGAGAATCTATAACTGCAATCTGAGGTTTTTCACTTTTGAGGACAGCCATTATTCTTTCAAGCTTCGTTTCACAGAAAATGTTTATTCCGCCAAGTTCAAGGCCAAGTCTTTCTGCCCTCTGACGCACCTGGCTTGCGCTTTCTTCACCGGAAACATAAAGGACTTTCCTTCTTGCGGAGCAGCCTGCAACAACCTGCAGAAGTAATGTGGATTTACCTATTCCAGGCTCGCCTCCCACAAGTACGGAGCCTGCTCTTACTATTCCCCCGCCAAGAACTCTGTCAAGCTCCGATATCCCGCTTTCAAAACGGAAGTCGTTTTCATACGGGATGTCCGAAAGCGCTTTGGAAGAATATTGTAATGAGTCCTTACTAACTGTTTTTCTGTCTTCTATTTTCTCTTCTGAAAAAGAATTCCATGAACCGCAGTCAGGACAGCGTCCAAGCCATTTGGAACTTGTATAGCCGCACTGGGAACAGATGAACTGTGTGGAAGCGCCTTTCATATGGACTCCTTACTAAGTGTTTTAACGGGTTTTAAAGCCCTTCAGGACAGTATCAGGATGCTGTTTGTTTCAGAAATCAAGAAGCTCTACATCAAAAATAAGGTAGGAATTCGGCGGGATTATACCGGGATAGCCGTGTACTCCGTAGCCAAGCTCCGGCGGGATTATAAGGGTTCTTTTTTCGCCTTTTGTCATAGTCTGAAGGGCTTCGTTCCAGCCTTCTATAACCTGTCCGATTTCAAAGGTTGCGGGTTCGCCTCTGTTTACTGAGGAATCGAACATTCTGCCGTCAAGAAGGGTTCCCGTGTAGTGTACGGTAACGGACTGGCCGAACTTTGGCTTTGCCTTTCCGTCACCTTTTTTCAAGACTACATACTGAAGTCCGCTTGGTGTTTTTACGGTATTCGGGAAACGGTTGGAAATTTCGTTCTCTATGCCTTCGATTTCCTTTCTGCGACGTTCCATGGCATTTTTTGCCGCGTTTTCAACAAGGTCAGAAAAAGACTGTTTGGTGACTTTAAAGGCTTCCGCGTCCTTTCCTATGCGCCCTATGGTGACATTGTTTATTTTATCACCCTGGCGTATGGCGTTTACTACATCCTGGCCTTCTACCACCCTGCCGAAAACAGCATGTTTATCGTTCAGCCACGGAGTTTTCACATGGGTGATGAAAAACTGACTTCCGTTTGTCCCGGGGCCGGCGTTGGCCATGCTTAAAACGCCAGGACCGTCATGCCTGAGAGTCAGGTCAAACTCGTCAGGGAAGGAATATCCGGGGCCGCCCGTTCCGTTACCGCTGGGGCAGCCGCCCTGTATCATGAAATTGTCTATTACCCGGTGGAAACTAAGGCCTTTGTAGAAATTTTCGCCGGGATTCTTAAGGTTAAGGACTCCTTCAACAAGGCCTACAAAGTTGGATACCGTCATTGGCACTTTTTTATATTCAAGGTTCAAAACAATATTGCCTTTATCCGTATCAATTACGGCATAAAGGCCGTCATTTTCTTTATAATTCATGATAACTCCTTATATTATAAGTAATTAAATAAAATTTCAGTCAAACAAATCTCCGCCGGGAGCAATGATTTGGTAAATTCTTTCAAGCTCTTCTTCCGAAGTGAACGGTATAAGTATCTTTCCTTTTTTAATGGAGCCGTTTTTGTATTTTCCCTTGATTTCAACCCTGCAGCCTGTGGCGGAAAGAAATTTTTCCTCTAAAGCCAGTATTTCAGGGCTTTTTGCCGTATTTGTCTTTTCCTGTACTGTGGGAGTTTTCGCGACAGCCCTCTTTCCTCTGTTAAGGTCATAAGCAAGAGCTTCCGACTGTCTTACAGAGAGCGTGTCATCCAGTATTCTGCCGTAAAGGATTTCCTGGTCCGCGGGATTTTCAACACTTAGAAGCGCTCTTGCATGTCCTGATGTAAAATCACCCTTTTCAAGAGAATCCAACATCTTTTCCGGAAGGTTCAAAAGTCTAAGGCTGTTTGTAACCGCAGGACGGCTTTTTCCAACTTTCCGCGCAAGTTCTTCCTGTTTTATTCCTGCTTGTGTAAGTAGGTATGAGTAAGCACGAGCTTCTTCTACGGGATTCAAATCTTCTCTTTGAATGTTTTCTATAAGGGAGACTTCCATCCTCTGAAGGTCTGAAAATGAACGGATTATGCAGGGAACGGTCTTAAGACCCGCCATTTTTGCAGCGCGATAGCGGCGCTCACCCGCAATAATTATGTATACTTTATCTGCGATTTCTTCTACAAGAAGCGGCTGAAGGACTCCCTGAGCAAGAATTGAATCTCTTAATTCCATCAATGCATCAGGGTCAAAGGTTTTTCTTGGCTGATTCGGGTTGGTTTTTATATCCTCAACGGATATTTCAATCACCTTTGCACCGGTTTCTTCCAGTTTTTTCACTTCATAAGTCGAATATTCGTCAATCAGTGAGTTTATGCCTCTTCCAAGGCCATGTTTTTTAATTGGCACGGTTCAATATCTCCTTCGCAAGTGCGGCATAGGCTTTAGCCCCTGAGCAGCTGTTGTCATAGGCATTTATGGGAAGTCCGTGAGACGGTGCTTCGCTTAACCTTACATTTCTGGGAATGCGTGTATCAAAGACAAGTTCTTTAAAGTACGCCGTAATATCCTCAACTACTTCATTGTTGAGATTTGCACGCCTGGAGTACATAGTAAAGACAATTCCAAGTACTTCAAGGGCGGGATTCAGGTGTTTTTTAACTGAATTTACGGTCTTAAGCAGAAGATTAAGACCTTCCATGGCGAAATACTCGCACTGCATTGGGATTATCACGCTGTTTGCCCAGCAAAGGGCGTTCATGGTAACCAAGTCCAAAGCGGGAGGACAGTCGGCAAAAATAAAGTCAAACTTGTTTTCAAGAGGAGCTAAAGCATTCTTTAAGAAGAACTCTCTGTTTTCCTCATCTACAAGCTCAACAGCCAAACCTGCCATATTAATTCCGCCGCTAAGACAGAAAAGGCCTTCTACAGGGGTTGTCTGTACAGCGGAAATATCAGCGTCAGAAGCCAAAAGCTCATATATTCCCGGCTTTAAAGTATCGGCCGATACAGAACTGGACAAATTTCCCTGCGAGTCAAGGTCCACAAGCAGAACCTTATACCCTTCCATTGCCAGGGCAGAACCGACATTAACAGCGGTTGTAGTTTTTCCGACACCGCCCTTTTGATTCAAAAAAATTATTTTTTTTGCCTGCATAGCCTCAATATAGACTAAAAAATTTCAAAAGTCACCCTTTTATTGACTAAACAAACTACTTATTCTAAATTAACGGCAGGAGGAATCCAAAATTATGGAAAATCTTGAGGAAAAAGTAATAGAAGCTATAAAATTGATAAGGCCATCCCTTCAGAATGACGGCGGAGACATAGAGTTTGTTAAGATGGAAGGTAACAAAGTATATGTCAAACTTCAGGGTGCCTGCGCAGGCTGCATGATGGCAGAAATGACTCTTAAGAACGGTATTGAAAGAATGCTAAGGTATAACGTGGATGACAACATTGAAGTTATTGATTTAACTTTTGAAGAAGAAAAATAAAGTTTCACGTGAAACATTGATAAATTAAGGAAATTAAGGAGTCGGACATGGTTCGGCTCTTTTTTTACGCAAAAGCATTAGGCTGAGTTTTACATATAAAAACATTTTTATAAAATATTCTTTAAAAGTGTCACGCAGCGTTTCATTTATAGCCAAGGTAGTACAGTGATAAAAGTTATAAGAATATTTTAATTATACAAACATGCGGCAGTCCCCGGCGGCAAGCATTTCAGAGGTCCACGGTTAAACGGAATAAATTATAAGAGCCTTTGATAAACCAAATAACAAAACTTAAAACAAAATATATAAAAAATTCAAAATATCCGCACAGAAAAAAGTCTTTAATAAAATTACAAATTTAATTTAACTTCTACTGAACAACAGTTATCCAGGCAAAGCCCCCTCTCTCAAGGTAGAAAACTTTAAATAAACAAATAAATCAAAAGCAGCTCAGTTCACTAATATACATCTATACACCCGCATCTATACACTCGTTTAAAAATCATCACAGAAATAAAAGCTGTCAAAAAACGGCAGATAGCGTTGTTTTAAAACGCAAACCGGCAGACGGCTGTTTAAGAAAAACCGTATCCGATTTTAAAAATAAACTTATCAATGTTTCACGTGAAACTTGTCAATTTCACTTTTTGCTTACTACCCGGTTCAAATTTTGAAAAATCCTGAAAACAAAGAAAAACCGCATTCTGGCTGTCTGGAATGCGGTTTTTAGCGCATGTTACTATTTAAAGAAACAGAATAATGTGGATAAAATCAGCCTTTTTACTCCTTTTTCTGTTCATTTTCAGAAACGCTTTCTTCGGCTGTTCCGAATTCGGAAACATCAGAATTTTCCGCGTTTTCTTCAATTATTTCATCGTCCTGGTAATCGGTAAGGGTCATTGCCACTATAAAGTCGTCTTCAGTCTTCATTTTGAAGATATTTACACCTGTTGTAGCTCTTCCCTGTTCCGAGATACCGTTGACATGAGTTCTGATTGTTTGTCCGTTTTTAGTAATGCAAACAACGTCATTTTCATCGTTAACTCCAAGCGCTGAAACAAGATACACATTATCAGACAACTTGTAGATTATCTGCCCCATAGTACCTCTGCTGTGAGTCTTGAACAAATCGAAGCCTACCTGCTTACCCTTGCCGTTATCAGTTACAAGGATGATACTTCTGTTGTCTTCCACCTTTACCAGGCCAACTATCTCGTCTCCGTCCGAAAGCCTCATACCTCTCACCCCGTGAGTAACACGGCCCATGACACGAACATCGTCAACACTGAAGCGCAGACCCTTGCCGTTTTTCGATACCAGCATAGCTTCGTCTCCGCTCTTTACGAACAGACACTTGATAAGGGAGTCTCCTTCGTCAAGGATAATTGCCTTAATTCCGTTTTTCCTTGCGTTGATGAAATCGTTTAGCTTGACCTGTTTCACAACGCCCAGCCTTGTTGCCATAAGCAGCTGCTCTTCGTCGTCAAAGTCCTTGAAGTCTATTATTGCGGAAATGCTTTCCCCTTCTTCCATCTTCGGAAGTATGGCCTTAATGCTGATACCTTTTCCGACCTTCTGTCCCTCCGGAAGTTCCCAGACTTCAAGGCAGTAGGCTTTTCCAAGGTTTGTAACAAACAGAATATGGTCATGGGAAAACGCGGAGAACAGATGTTCTACAAAGTCTTCATCTCTGAGAGAAGCACCTCTTACCCCTTTTCCTCCGCGACCCTGTGACTTGTACTCATCGGCAGAAACTCTCTTTACAAAACCCTTGTTGGTAATGACTACAACAACATCCTCTTTCTTGATAAAGTCCCTGTCCACAAGACCGTCTATTTCATGGATATCAATGAATGTCCTTCTGTCATCCCCGTATTCTTCGCCTACCGCGCGAATTTCCTTTTCAACTTCAGCAAGCATTTTTGCTTCATCGGAAAGCAGTTCATTGTAAAACGCAATCTTTATTTCAAGTTCGTTCAGTTCGTCAATTATCTGCTGAGTCTCAAGGTGGCTTAGCCTTCCAAGCCTCATCTGAATGATTGCCGTTGCCTGCCTGTCTGAAAGACCGAACGTTGTCTGCAAAGCTATTGAAGCTTCGTCATTGTTGGCGGATTTCTTGATTATGGCAATGACTTCGTCAATATTCTCAAGACCGATTTTCAAACCAAGAAGTATGTGTTCACGTTCCTTTGCTTTGGCAAGGTCATAGCGCGTTCTGCGTGTCGTTACATCTTTGCGATGCTCCAGATAGTAATAAAGCATATCCTTGAGGTTCAGACTCTTCGGTCTGCCCTGTACAAGAGCCAGATTATTGACGTTGAAGTTTGACTGAAGCTGAGTATTTTGGAACAAATGATTGACTACAATCTCAGGAACGGCATCTTTTTTGAGCTCAATTACTATTCTTATACCATCACGACCCGATTCGTCCCTTATGGTTGAAATGTCTTTTATAATGTCGTCCTTCCTGAGCTCGTCAATGTGTTTTACAAGGTCCGCCTTGTTTACCTGATAGGGGATTTCGGTAAAAACTATCGCGTCGTGAGTCTTTGTTTCCTCAAAGTGATACACGCCGCGCATGACGATTTTGCCTTTTCCCGTCTCAAACGCGTCACGTATGCCGCGTATGCCGCATATCATGCCGCTTGTCGGGAAGTCCGGACCTTTCATGTAGTTCATGAGCTCGCTTATGGTAATCTCGGGATTTTCTATCATCGCGCAAAGCGCGTCGCATATTTCCCTGAGATTGTGAGGCGGCATGTTGGTGGCCATACCTACAGCAATTCCGCTTGTGCCGTTCGCAAGCAGGAAAGGGAAACCTGAAGGAAGAACTTCAGGCTCCTTCAGAGATTCGTCAAAGTTCGGCACCATGTTCACGGTATCTTTATCAATATCCTGAAGCATAAGCTCGCCCATTCGGGCCATTTTGGACTCTGTGTATCTGTATGCCGCGGGCGGGTCACCGTCAATTGAACCGAAGTTTCCCTGAGGCTTTATGACGGGATAGCGCATTGAAAAGTCCTGGGCAAGCCTTACAAGAGCATCGTAAACGGACGCGTCTCCGTGCGGATGGAATTTACCAAGAACGTCTCCGACGGTTCTTGCGCACTTTTTAAAGCTTCCCGTTGACTTGATTCCAAGGTCGTACATATCGTACAAAATTCTTCTGTGTACAGGTTTAAGTCCGTCCCTTACATCAGGAAGAGCCCGGCTTACTATGACCGACATGGCATAGTCAAGATAACTTTTTCTCATCTCCTCGGAGAGGTCGGAGACTATTACTCTGTTTTTATTTTCATTATCCATTTCCGTTTCTCCCATCAGGCATCAATCTGAGCATATGTGGCGTTTTCTTCGATAAAGTCACGCCTGGGCTCGACTTCTTCACCCATAAGCATGGAAAACACCCGGTCGGCCTCTATGGCATCGGAGAGGTGAACCTGACCGATAAATCTTGATTCGGGGTTCATAGTTGTTTCCCAGAGCTGTTCGGGGTTCATTTCTCCAAGACCTTTGTAGCGCTGAATTTTAACATTCTTCGAGTCTTCTTCGTTTTCGTTGTGCTCGCTAAGAATGGAAGCTTTTTCATTGTCGTCAAAAGCATAGTAATCCTTGCCTTTAATCGCGATTTTATAGAGAGGAGGCATGGCAAAATAGACATAGCCGGCATCTATCAGAGGCCTCATATACCGGAAAAAGAAGGTAAGGAGAAGGGTTCTTATATGCGAACCGTCCACATCTGCATCAGCCATGATTATGACCTTGTGGTAGCGAGCCTTACTCACATCAAAGCTGGCGCCAATGCCCGCCCCTATGGAATCTATTACGGGCTGAAGCTTATCATTGCCCTCAACCTTATCTTCCCTTGTTTTTTCTACGTTGAGCATTTTTCCCCAGAGAGGCAGGATTGCCTGAATGGTTCTGTCGCGTCCCTGTTTGGCGCTGCCGCCTGCAGAATCTCCCTCAACAATGAAAATTTCACACTTTTCAGGGTCTTTTTCACTGCAGTCGGCAAGTTTTCCCGGAAGACTGCCGCCGCCCTTTTTACGGGCGTTCTCGCGCGCCTTCTTGGCTGCGATTCTTGCCTTTGAAGAGGCTACTGTCTTTTCAAGCAGAACCAGTATCTGGTCCGGATGTTCGTCAAAGTAATCGTTGAGTTTTTGATAGACAAAGCTGTAAACAATACCCTGTACGTAGGAGTTTCCAAGCTTCATCTTGGTCTGGCCTTCAAATTGTGGGTTTGTTATCTTGACTGACACAACTGCGCTAAGGCCTTCGCGGACGTCCGCATTAAAACCTTCCTTGAAATCGTCAGACTCAAAGAAAGCCTCGGCGTTCCTGTTTTTTCCCGCCAGCTCCTTCATATGAAGCTGGAGCTGGTTCTTAAATGCAGCCACAAGACCGCTTGTAAAACCTATGAGGTGTTTTCCGCCTTCGCGGGTGTTTATGTTGTTCGCAAAGGAGTGGATGTTTTCGTCAAACCTGTCGTTGTACTGCAGGGAAAATTCCACAATAGCTGAACCGTTGTCGTTTTCCCTTTCTCCGGCAAAATAAATAGGCTCCATTCCTTCGGGTATTATTTTCTTGTTCTGGTTTATGTAGGAAACGAAGTCCTTTATGCCGCCTTCAAAGTGAAATACCTTTTCCTCAGGTTTTTCCGCCCTGTTGTCAACCGCCGTTATGACTATACCCTTGTTCAGGAAGGCAAGCTCTCTGAAACGCTCGCAGAGTACGCCGAAACTGAAATCATCGGATTCCATTATTGACGTGTCGGGATGAAATTTGATTGTTGTTCCCGTTCTGTCGGCATGTCCAATCTTGGTAACGGGACCCTCCGGAACTCCGAAGTGGTATACCTGCTGATAGACTTCAGACGTCCTGTAGACCGTGGCAGTCAAAGTGTCTGAAAGTGCGTTCACAACGCTTACGCCTACACCATGGAGACCTCCGGAAACCTTATAGGCTCCTCCGTTAAATTTTCCGCCGGCATGAAGGTGGCAAAGCGCGACTTCAAGCGTGCTTACGCCTTCAGTAGGATGGATGTCAACGGGAATTCCTCTTCCGTTATCTTCTACAGTAACATAGTTTCCCTTCTCTAGGGTTATTCTGATATCCGTACAGTAGCCGGCTACGGCTTCGTCAATGGAGTTGTCAATTACTTCATACACCAGATGGTGCAGGCCGTCCACGCCTGTGGAGCCGATATACATACCCGGTCTTACACGGACTGCTTCAAGACCTTTTAAAACCTGTATGTTTTCTCCCGTGTATTCCGCGGAAGCATGCGCAAGATTGTTCATTGCCTCTTCGTTGGTGCTTTCACTGCTCATAAATTCATTTCCTTTATTCGCTCAAAAATATTATGTAATATAATATATTATTTGATAAATGTGCTCAATAACTAAGGCTTTTTTTGTTGCATAAATGTTGCGCCGTGCCAAAGCCCCGTTCAAGCCGGGACTTTAATGCCGGGCTGTGTCTCCGCCCTTGATAAGAGGACTTTTCCAATATAATATTGTCAGAATCAGGAAGGTACGAAAATGACGGAAGAACTTTGGGAAAAAACTCTAATGCAGATAAGGGAATCTTTACCGGAAAACGAGTATTCAGCATGGTTCAACCGTCTTTCATTCGGTTTTGAAGAAGACGGAATAATAACGCTTAATGTACCTTCAGCCTTTGTAAGGGACCGTTTTGAAGCCTCCTACAGAAGCCTTCTTGAAAAGACTGTGTACGAGCTTTCCGGAGAAAATTCAGATATTGTTTTTGAGATAAAAAAAGGGTCTCAAACGCCACAAATACCTAAAAAAACAGAGCAGCAGAATAAAATTGAGCCATTAAAACCAATTCAGGAAAAAAAGAGTCAAAATTTAACGAAGCAGGCGCAGACAGATATGATGTTCAACCCCGCGTATACGTTCGATTCTTTTATTCCGGGTGACAATAGCAGTTTCGCGTACAGCGCGTGCATGGCCATCGCAAAGAACCCGGGCTCGGCCTATAACCCGTGTCTGTTATACGGGGGGGTAGGCCTGGGAAAGACCCACCTGATTCAGAGCATAGCCAATTATATAAGGAGCAATACCAAGCTGAAAGTGGTGTACGTGACGGCCGAAAACTTCACGAATGAATATATACAGTCGCTGAATGATAAAAATCCGCAGCAGTTTAAGAACAAATACAGGAAAATTTCGGTGCTTCTTATAGACGATATTCACTTTCTTCAGAAAAAAGAGGGCATTCAGAACGAGCTTTTTAATACATTCAACGACCTTTACGATACAGGAAGGCAGATAGTTTTCACATGCGACAGGCCCGTAGAAGAGCTTAGAGATATATCCGACAGGCTTAGAAGCCGTTTTGAAAGAGGCCTTAACATTGACCTTCTTCCCCCAAACTACGAAACCAGAGTGGCTATTTTAAGAAAAAAATGCGAGCTTAAGGGCGTAGAGCTGAGCAATGAGGTGATTGAGTATATTGCAACCAATATTTCAAGTAACGTAAGAGCTTTGGAATCCTGCCTTACAAAGCTTATTGCCTACAGCGAGCTCCTTCACAAGGATATTTCCCTTGATACGGCAAAAGAACAGCTTAAACACATAATAAACTCAAATAACGATACAAGCGGAATATCCATAGACCTTATAATCAGGGTGGTTTCCAATTATTTCAACGTTTCCGCAGCCGATATAAAGAGTAAGAATAAAAACCAGTCTGTAGTACTTCCAAGGCAGATAGCAATGTATCTCTGCAGAAATATGACGGATTTTTCAACTACTGAAATAGGCTATGAGTTCGGCGGAAAGAATCATACAACTGTTATGTACAATGTTCAGAAAATGGAAGCCAGACTTAAATCCAGCGAAAAAGACATAAACAATGTAATTGAGAAGCTTGAAACCCAAATCAAGCTGGAATCAAGAAAATAGAAAAACAAAGCTGTGCAAAACCTGTGTATAATGAAGAAAAACACGTTGAAAACATGTCAGTCAGAAATTTTCCGGAATTCTATGCACAGGTTATGAACAGCAACATATTAAAAACTAAGGCAAATATAATTTCTTATAACAACGAATTACTATTTTTTATACATTTTTTATGGTATTATTATGATGATTAGAAAGATTATTTATTCTAATAAAAACAGTCTCATAGGAGCTTAAAATGAAATTCGTATGCCAGAAAAACGCTATTATCAAAGAACTCTCAAATGCTCTTGACTTTACATCTCAGAGAAACACGCTTGCAGTATATGCCAACGTCTGTCTGATACTGAATGAGAACGAACTTACAATAAAGGCAACAGACCAGAAGATGAGCTATGTCTCCGAAATGGCCGTTGAAGGCCTTGAAAACGGAAGTACTACGGTTGTATGCGACAAGTTTCTTAACATTATAAAAAACCTTCCGGACGATTCCAACATAGTATTTGAAGATTCAGATGACAAAATAAGAATAAGTCCAGAGGGTTCCTCAATAGAATTTAAGCTCAGAACAATTGAGTCGTCCGCCTTCCCAAGTCTAAGCTTCATGGACGAGGCTGACTATTTCAAGGTATCACAGAAAGACTTTACCGATATGATAAATCAGGTCATTTTTGCCATAAGCGATGATGAATCAAAGTACGCGATGAACGGCGCTCTTCTTGAAAAGGACGGTAGCGGTCTTATTATGGTAGGAACGGACGGAAGAAGGCTTTCCTATATCAACAGACAGATTGAAAGCGAAATTCCGGACTTTCCTAAAGCCACGATACCAAGTCGTTTCCTGAATCTGATAAGAAAACTTTCCGTTAGTGAAGGTGAATTCGAAATTAACGTCGGTCCAAACACCATATCCCTCAGGTTCGGAAGCTGCACAATTTCCTCATCACTTATCAAGAACGATTTCCCGGCATACAGACGTGTCATTCCGGAAAGCCAGAGCCGCTTCTGTATTGTTAATATAGAGGATTTGAGCAACGCTTTGAAGAGGGTATCTCTCCTTGTAGAGAATAAGTACAAGAAGGTAATCCTGGAGTTCTCGGAAAACAAGCTTACCGTCTTATGTGATGAAAGTGACGTAGGAGCTGGAAAAGAGGAAATAGACTGCAAGTATGAAGGCGAACACCAGCGTTGCGCAATGAACTATACTTATCTGCTTAGTCCTCTTAAGGTAATGGACGGCGAAGAGGCAAGAATAGAATTCAGCGAGTCGGGAAGACCATTTACTGTCAAATCAGAGCCGGAACGCGATTATATTCATGTCATAATGCCCATGAATCTCAACTGAGATGCTTATCAGAAAACTGGTTCAGGATGGCTTCAGAAATATTCAGGACCATGAAATAGATACATCTTCAAAACAGGTTATTCTCATTGGTGAAAACGGACAGGGTAAGACAAATCTGCTGGAAGCCGTTTATATCCTGTGTTACGGAACTTCCTTCAGGACTCAAAACCTGCGTGATGCCGTAAACCATGAAAGAGATTTTTTCCGACTTGGTTCGGTTTTTGAGGATTCACAGGGTCTTGAAAGGCGCGCTGACATACTTTTCGGAAGCGGCGGCAAGAGTATAAAACTTGACGGAAAGGAGATAACAGACAGAAGGGAACTTATCTACTGCCTTCCCAGTATAGTTTTTTCCCATGACGATATTGAATTTGTAAGGGGAGAGCCTGAGGCCAGAAGAAGATTCTTTGACCAGACTATGACTATGTATGACCCTGTTTTCTTTGAGGATTTAAGGACATATAAAAAAATTCTTAGACAGAGAAATGCCGCACTTAAGGCTCGGAGTTATTCTCTTTTAGATATTTATGACCAGAAGCTTGCCGTTTCAGGTATTCCTCTTATTAATGACAGAGCAAAAGTCTGCGCGTCGTTTTCAGCCATTTTTCCTGATATCTATAATGCCGTATCACTTGAAGACAGCAAAATAGATATAAAATACAGGCCTTCATGGGGTGATGAGCCGTCTTTAGATTCCGTTATTTCCCGCCTGCGAGAGCAGAGGGAAACGGATATCAAAATGAGCACGACAACCAGCGGACCTCACAGAGACCGGTTTGTAATAACGGATAAGAACGGACTTTTTGTGAACGGAGCTTCAACCGGCCAGATGAGGCTTTCTTCTCTTGTATTTAGGTCCGCCCAGGCGGCTTTTTACAGGCAAAAAACAGGAATGAATCCAATTTTTCTTATTGATGATGTCCTTCTTGAGCTTGATACACAAAAAAGAGCAAGATATCTTTCATATTTAGGGCATTATAATCAAGCCTTCTTTACATTTCTTCCCGGAGAAAAATACTTTGATTCCCTGTTTAATTTCAAAGCTTCAGATACTAAAATATACAGTGTAAAGAACGGAAGGTTTGTAAATGAGCAGTAAATTCCGTGACAGCTATAAACCTCTTTCAAAAGAACTGCCTGTTTCAGGAGAAGTTTTTTTTAATCAGGTGCTGGAACGTTTTGATATAAATCTTAATGACCCAGCCAATCAGGTAATAATGCGCTGGGAAAAAATTGCAGGGCAGGAGCTTGCCGCTCATTCAAGATGCGACAGAATAGAGAACAATATTCTTTATGTTTCCTGTGACCATCCTACGCGCGCCGCGTACATAAGACTTAACTGCAGGGAAATACTCAAAAATATCAAAAGTATTTACCCTGAAATTGATTTAAAGAAAATAGTTACGAGGATAAGAGCGCTTCCCGAGACCCCTTGACGAAAGACAAACATTGCATTTATACTCAATTGCTCAGTACAAAACCTGACTTATAAAAATAAAATCCCGCGTAAAGCGATTATATGGAGATAAAACCATGAGTTACAAAGGCAAGAGAACCTATCAGCCAAGTAAAGTTAAGAGAAACAGAAAATTCGGATTCAGAGCTCGCATGGCAACAAAAGGCGGACGTCTGGTATTGGCAAGAAGAAGAGCAAAAGGCAGACACAGTCTCACAGTTTCTGATGAGAAAAAGCCTTACTAAGAATCAGATAATCAGATTTAAAGCAGATATTGACAAACTTTTGAAAGCAGGAAAAAGGTATTCTCTTTCCTGCTTTAAGTTGTATGTAGCGGAAAACGGTCTTCCCTACAGCAGAATTTTAGTCATTCCTGCAAGACACTATGGAAATTCAGTACGGAGAAATCTTATCCGCCGTCAGATTAAAGAAATCTGGCGCGTGAATCAGGAAAGATTTTCTTCCGGACGGGATTTTGCTGTCATTGTGTATCCCGCACGTGGCAAAGCCATGACTTTTGAAGAAAAAGAAAAAACAATACTCGACCTGTTTGGGAAAAGCGGCTCCGTTGCGGGCTGATTTGTTTATTTTCAGCAGTATGTCTTCTTAGGAGTAAAGTATGGATAAAAAAACTGTTCTGGCCATAATTCTGATGTTCGTTGTAATAACGGTCAGTATGGCGATACAGACTATTTTCTTCCCTCCGGCAACGGTAAATAATTCAGGGAGCGGAAGCGAAGAAGCGGCATCTCAGGATGTCAGGACTTCAGAAGATGCGGCAGCTGCAAAGACTGCTGACGTAAGGGCAATAATTGCAAGCACAAAGAACAACTCTTCAGGGAAGTTCGTTTTTGAGACTGACCTTTACGAAATAACATTTGACACTGCGGGCGCAAGCGTTTCTTCTCTTATGCTTAAGGAACACGCCTCTGCGGACCGTGAACACGTTGATATAATATTTAAGGGAGAAAACGACCATAACGCGTTCCTTCTTTATTTCGGTGATGACATTTCAAATCCAATCACGGATAATTTTTCCTATACCGTTGAAGGAAACAGGGTGATTTTCACAAACGATTACACCAATGCGGACGGGCAGCCCTTTACCCTGATAAAGACATATGAGTTCAAGGACGGCGAATACCTGTTTGCGGTAACCGTAGATGTTATAGGAGGCGAAGGTTTCAAAGGGATAAACGTTAACGGATATTCCTATACGCTTGCCTACGAGCCTCAGGTTGGACCATCCTTCACACAGATGAAAAACAGTGCCTATGATTACAGAAAAGTTTATGTTGATGTCCTGAAAGATAACGGTAAGCTTAAAAAAACTGCTGTAAATTTCTCTAAGGGCGTCTATTCTACGGTTAATCCTCTTCAGTGGATAAGCGTAACAAGCAAATATTTCACTGTTGTAGCCCTGCCTGAGAATAATAATATTAACTACAAATATACGGCGGTTCAAAGGACAGACGGCGGTATTGCCCAGAGTGACAGTATCTACCTGTCACGCCCCGCGTCAGGCTCTGATACGGGAGACACTGTTTACTTCTATGCGGGACCTCAACTGAAGAAATACCTTAATTCCTATTACAGCGGAATGGATAACGCATGGGGGCTCAGGAATACTCATCTTGACTCCGTAATGGAAAGCGGCTCTTTCTTCGGATGGTTGGAAACAGCTCTGAAATGGGTTCTTAACATTCTGTACAAGGTTATACCTAACTACGGAATAGGAATAATACTTCTCACTATTATAATAAAAATCGTCTTGTGGCCTTTGACCAAAAAGAGTACGGACTCCACTGCCAAGATGTCCGCTCTTGGACCTAAGCAGAAGGAACTTCAGGAAAAGTACAAGGATAATCCGCAGAAGCTTAATCAGGAAATTGCAGCCCTATACAAGGAAGAAGGCGTGAGTCCTCTGGGCGGATGTCTTCCGATGCTGCTGCAGTTCCCTATAATCCTTGCCATGTACGGACTTTTGAACAAGCATTTTGAGCTTCGCGGCGCCATGTTTATCCCCGGCTGGATAACTGACCTTTCCGTTCCTGAGACGGTTGCGACTCTTAGCTTCAATATTCCGTTTATCGGAAATGAAATTCATATTCTGCCTGTTCTTTACACGGCAAGCATGATTTTTTCAATGAAGATAACTCAGAATCAGAGCAGCGCGGGGGCTCAGGGACAGAGCACAATGAAGTTCATGACCTACGGAATGCCTATTCTGTTCTTCTTTATACTTTACAGCGCTCCGTCAGGGCTTCTTCTTTACTGGTCCGTTCAGAATGTTCTTTCAATAATTCAGCAGTTCTATACCAACAGCCGAATGAAGAAAAATCCAAAAGGCGTAAAAAAGGAGCAGGAAGAGAAAGTCCCGGAAGCTGTCCGTAAGTATCAGGAAAAGCTTAAGAGGATAGAGGAAAATAAGGCCAGGGCCGCCAGAGAGCAGGCTAAGAATAATAAGAAAAAATAATACGGGGGCAATATATGACAAGAGAATTTGAAGGAAAAACAGAACAGGACGCCATTAATCAGGCAATTGAAGCGCTTCACATTGAAAGGGCCGATTTTGACGTAGAGATTCTTGACAACGGCCGCAGGGGTCTTTTCAAGAAGGCGAACGTGAAAATACGCGTTCATATAGGTTCGGAACCTGTGGAAGAGGAAGAAAGTCCTTTTGTTCCCGATACCGAGGCAAATGATTCCGAGGACTTTGAGTATGAAGAGCCTGAAGAGGAAGATCTTGAGCCTAATGAGGAGCTTGAACGGAATATCTGCGATTTTATAGACGGTATGGTGGCTCATATGGGCTACGAGTCAAAGACAAGTGTTGTTTCACGCAAGGGTAAAAAGGTCAACCTTGACATTGCAAGCGAATACTCAAGCATTATCATAGGCCGCAAAGGGAAGAACCTTGACGCCATTCAGGTGCTTGCAAACGTATTCGCGGGAAAGACAGACACGGAAAGAAAGATAATCGTAGACTCCGAAGGCTACAGGATAAGGCACGAAGAGCAGATAATCAAAAATGCCTACAGAGTTGCAATGCAGGTCAGAAAAAGCGGAAGATCACGCCTTCTGGAGCCTATGAACCCATATGAGAGGCGTCTTATACATACCGCGCTCAATGATGTTACCGGCATAGAGACAAAGAGTGAAGGAGAGGGTCTTTTCAAGCAGGTAAGAGTTATAAGCAGGAGAAAGAGGTATTAAGGCAATACCGGGGCCTGAATCAGAGCAGGTCTGAAATCAACTGTTTTAGCTCGGGTATTTTTTCTTCGGAGAACTGGGCTCCGACCTGCTTGATTATCTGACCTGCCAGAGTTGAGGCTATTGTGCCGCTTTTTTCAACGTCCAATCCAAGACATAAACCGTATAGGAAGCCGGAGGCATAGGTGTCGCCGGCTCCTGTTGTATCTACGGGGTTTTCAGGTCCCTGAACGGGAATTTCATACATTTTTCTCTGATGACTTATAAAAGAGCCTTTCTTCCCGTTTTTGACTACGGCAATTTCACAGAGTTTTCCCATTGTCTTGCAGCATTCATACGGTTCGTAGTTGTCGAACATGATACGGGCTTCTTCTTTGTTTGCGAAAACTATGTCGCAGCTTTCCCGTATAAGCTCAAGGAACGCGTCGTGGTAACGTCCCACCGCAAAAGGGTCGGCAATGTCGAAAGAAACTTTCACCCCGTTGGCTTTTGAAATTTTCAGTGCCTTTCTTATAGCATCCATCTGATTTTTTGTGTCCCACATATAGCCTGTGAAATGGAAAAAATCTGAACTGCTTACTTCTTTTTCAACCACATCATCCGGGGAAAAATCTCTGTTGGCTCCAAGATAGGTGTTCATTGTCCTTTCGGAATCAGGAGTGATTAAAATAATTGAAGAGCCTGTAACATTATCGGAGGATAATGCCAGATTGTTTTTTACCTTCATTGAAGTCAGGCGGTCTTTGTAGATATTGCCGTATTCATCGTTTCCCACTTTTCCTGCCAATGTCGCTTCTATTCCAAGGGACGCAAGAGTGATTATGGTGTTGGGGCATGAACCTCCGCAGGAGAAGGAAGGCTCTTTTTTATTTTTTATGAAGTCTGTCAGCTCCAGTCTTTTAGAAAGTGAAATAAGGTTCATTGTCCCCTTGTGCAGTCCAAGCAACTTAAGGTCATTATCTGAGACGTTTACTATTACATCAATCAGGGGATTTCCTATCCCGTAGACGTTTCCCGCTTTTCCTTTCATCGGCGCTCCCTACCTGAATGATTCTATCAAAGAGGCTTTGTGGCTTCAACAAGATAATCTTTGGCTTCTTCGTCCACCATATCCAGCAGCATCTCACGAACCCAGCCGTGATAGTCGTCTATCATGCTTATTTCGTCCGGTGTCAGCATTTCCTTTACTATAAGGGCTCTTTCATAGGGACAGCAGGTAAGAACTTCAAATGTCAGGAAGTGGCCGAATTCAGTATCTGCGGCATCTGTTACGGCTACAAGGTTTTCTATCCTTATCCCATGTCTTCCTTCTTTGTAAATTCCCGGTTCATCGCTTACGACCATACCCTTTTCAAGGGCAACCGGGTCCTTTCCCTGTTTGTATGAAATGCTCTGAGGTCCTTCATGAACCGCAAGCCTGTGTCCTACGCCGTGGCCCGTGCCGTGGAAGTAATCCAGGCCTTTCTGCCACAGGAACTGATGCGCCAGCGCATCCAGCTGATGTCCCGTTGTTCCCTGAGGAAAGACCTGAGACGCAAGGGCAAGGTGTCCTTTCAGCACCAGAGTATAGTCTTCCTTTTCTTCCTGAGTTGCTTCTCCAAACAGAAGGGTTCTTGTTATGTCTGTGGTTCCGCAGGTGTACTGCCCGCCCGAATCAAGTACAAGAAGGCCGTTTCCGGTTATGGGGATGTCCGTTTCTTCTGTTGCGCTGTAATGCACTACGGCCCCATGGACTCCAAATCCCGCTATTGTTGAGAACGACGGTCCAAGATAGTCTTCTTCCCTTTCCCTTTCGTCTGAAAGAGCCTTTGCTATTGAGATTTCCGTAAAGTCATATTCGTTTCTTTTTACCATGGCAAGGAAATTTACAAGGGCAACACCGTCAAGGATGTGGGCTATTCTCATGCCTTCAAGTTCGGTTTCGTTTTTGCAGGCCTTAAGCATTGTAGAATACTCACGGCCTTCGGATATCTTTACATTTTCTGCCAGGTCAAGAGCGTTTTTAAGTTTCATGTTGGTCTTATCGGGGTCCAGCCTGACTGTTGTGTTCTTAAGCTTTGAAAGTTCCGCTTGCGTATCCTCATATGGAAGAACTTCATAGCCTTCAGGCTTTACATCGCAAAAACGCGCTCTTGGGGTAAAAAGCTTTACGCTGTTTCTTCCTATCAGCAGGTGGGCAAGGAAAACAGGAGTGTCTTCAACGTCGCTTCCTCTGAGGTTCAGTATCCATGCAATGTCGTCAAGGCCTGAAATAAGCTGGTACTCTTCGTTATTCTGATAGCCTTTTTCCCGTATTATCTCTATTTTTTCGCTTGGACTTTGACCGCATAGGTCATCAGACAACCGTTCAACTTTGTTTTCGGGCATTGTTGGTCTGTCTGTCCATATAGCATCAAGGAGATCCTCTGAGGGTTGTATGTTTATACCGTTTTCAAGGTAGCTGTATCGTGAGCTCATCATCAGGGTTTCTGCGGAAATCCCTATTTTTTCGCTGTTTTTGAACGTCTCCTTAAGAAAGTCGGTTGGTGAGCTGGCTTCCGGGCCGTTGAGCTTTTTCATTTCAAAGACTGTACCCAGGATTTGCCTTGCGCACTGAACAAAGTACCTTGAATCTACCCAGATAAGAGCCCTGTCTTCAGTTATGACTACTGTTCCTGCGCTGCCTGTGAAGCCGCTTATCCAGCGTCTTGAAAGCCAGCGGCTGCTGACGTATTCGCTTTTGTGAGGGTCTGTTCCGTTGATAATGTAGGCGGAAAGGCCTTTCTTTTTCATTTCGACCCTTAAGGCCTGAACTCTTTCGTTTATGTTCATTATTTATTCCTTTTCCTTTTGGGATATTTAACGGGTTCAGCTCTGCGCGCATGGATTATTACTGCAATGCCGCAGAGTATCATAAAAAAGCAGAGTATCTGCCCAAGTGAGATATTCAGAAAGGACTTAAAAAGGGCCGGAGGCTCTGTTTCTTTTCCAAGCGCAATTATGAAGCCAAGCTGGCTGTCCGGTTCTCTGAAATATTCAATTATGAATCGGGCAAGCCCATAGCCTATGAAATAGCTTCCTGTTATCAGTCCGGGGCCCATGGAATTTTTCGTTTTTAAAGAAATAGGCCTGATTATGAGCCAAAGCACAAGCCAGAGAAGGACACCTTCAAAGAGGGCTTCGTACAGTTGGGACGGGTGGCGGGGGAGATTTATAACGGAGCCGGGAACATAGCTCATGCCTATGCTGTCTGCGATTTCACGTACCCATGTGAGGTCTGTTGAGAATTTTGGAGCATAGGGGAAGATTACTCCGAAACTTTTTGTTGTTACGCGACCCCAGAGCTCGCCGTTGATAAAGTTGCCCAGTCTGCCGAAGGTGTAGCCAAGGGGAATGCCCGCGATTACGCGGTCTGACAGGTCCAGAAAGCGGTAACCGCGGCTTTTTGCGAAGAGATAGCCTCCGAAAACGGCCCCGACTACGCCGCCGTGATAGCTCATTCCCGGAAGACCTGTGAACTGTCCGTTTCTGAAGGGCCAGAAAATCATCCAGGGATGTGTCCAGTAATACCATGAGCCCTCATAGAACAGCGTGGAAAAGAGCCTTGCGCCTATGATTAGAAAGCCTATGGTGTAGCAAAACAGGTTCAGAGAGGCGTCTGCGGACATACCGTTGAGTTCGCCGTGCCTGCATTGGTATCTGAAAAGCAGGTATGTGATGAAAAACGCTACAAGGTACATGACCGCGTACCATCTTACGGGAAGAAAACTGACTACAAGAGGAGATATCCAGTTTGGAAAATCCACGTACATCTGCATGGTGGAATCTTATCACAATACAAACAAGGCGTACAATGCAATACTCATAAGCCAAACCTGTGATACAATCGGCTTAGGTAAGCTTTCTGTCGCCTGTTTTGTGAGATTCGTCTGGATATGAGATTTGCATGGATATGAGGTTCGCATGGATATAAAGAAATTAATTAAGAATTTGACAGCTGAAGAAAAAGCCGCTTTGGTTTCAGGAACAGATTTCATGTACACAAATCCCGTCCCAAGGCTTGGAATTCCTTCTCTTTGTATGTCAGACGGGCCTCACGGGCTTAGAAAACAGGACGGAGACGTTGGTAGCGGGATGTCATATAGTCAGCCCGCAACGGTTTTTCCAACGGCTGCCTGCACGGCTTCAAGCTGGGAGCCGGAGATAACGTTCCGCATGGGGCGGGCTATTGCGCGGGAATGCAGGCATTACGGCGTTCACATGCTACTTGGCCCCGGTGCGAATATTAAGAGAAATCCTCTCTGCGGCAGGAATTTTGAATATTATTCAGAGGACCCTCTTCTTTCCGGCCTTATGGCGTCGGGCGAGGTCGAAGGCCTGCAGTCACTTAATGTGGGAGCCTGTGTAAAGCATTTTGCTCTTAACAACAGTGAGAACTACCGTCTTATGGGAAACAGCGTTGCAGACAGCCGCTCCATGCGCGAGCTTTACCTGAAATCCTTTGAACATATAATAAGGAAAGCAAATCCGGCCTCAATCATGTGCGCCTACAATCAGGTCAACGGCACATTTTGTTCCGCAAATAAATTTCTTCTGACTGATATGCTTAGGGAAACCTTCGGCTTTGACGGCGCGGTTGTTTCCGACTGGGGCGCAACTCAAAACCGCATAGAGGCTCTGAAGGCGGGTCTGGATATAGAGATGCCGGGTGATACTTCAATCTGCCGCAGGAAGATACTGGACGGCCTTAAAGACGGCAGAGTTCCGGAGGAAGTTCTGGATAAAGCTGTTGAAAATGTGCTCAAGCTGGTTGATAAATACGTAAAAGACCAGCCTGAAGAGGATTTTGACAGAAAAGCTCATCATGCTCTTGCCGGGGAGCTTGTGGAAAACAGCGCCGTTCTTTTAAAAAACGAAGGCATTTTACCGCTTACAGGCAATGAAAAACTTCTTATCGTGGGAGACTTTTTCAGAAATATGCGCTATCAGGGAGCCGGAAGCTCAATGATTAATCCTACAGAAATCACTTCTCCGAAGGACGCGTTTGACGAAAGAGGCATAAAGTATGAATTTTGCAGGGGCTATTCTGAAAACGTTTTTGAAAACGTTTCTGAAGATGTTTCTGAAGATAATGAAAACGCCTTAATTGAAGAAGCCGCGAAATCGGCAGAAAACGCCGATACCGTACTTGTTTTCATGGGGCTTACGGACGCTGCTGAAAGTGAAGGCTTTGACAGGCAGGATATGAAGCTTCCTGAAAACCAGCTGCGCCTTATGGAGGCTCTTATAAAAACGGGCAGAAAAATCGCGGTGGTGCTTTTCGGAGGCAGTGCGGTTGAACTTCCATTTGCTGAAAATGTTGACGCGATTCTGAACCTGTACCTTCCGGGGCAAAACGGAGGAAGCGCCGCTGTAAGGCTTCTGTACGGCGATGTCTCTCCCAGCGGCAGGCTTGCCGAAACCTGGCCTGAAAAATATGAAGATGTGCCTTTCGGAGAAGGGTACTCATCAGAAATCCGGGAAATTTACAAAGAGAGTGTTTATGTGGGATACAGATATTATCTCACGGCGGGGAAGAAGGTGCGGTATCCATTCGGTTACGGACTAAGCTACACATCTTTCTCCGTAGGAGATTTGCAGACGCATATGGAAGAGGACAATTTAAAAGTTTCCTGCTGTATTCAAAATACGGGAAAGCGACAGGGACATGAAGTTATACAGGTGTATGTAAGCTGTCCTTCCAAAGCCGTTTTCAGGCCTCTAAGGGAGCTTAAGGCGTTTCGCAAGGTATTACTTGAACCCGGAGAGAAAAAAACGGTGACTATGGACTTACCTCTGAAAGAGCTTTGCTATTTTGATACAGCTCAAAACCGCTGGGTTCTTGAAGACGGAGATTATGAAATTCAGATATGCTCGGACTGTGAAACGGTAAGGATGTCCCAAAAAGTTAATATAAGCGGCGAAAAAGCAGTGTCCCCGTATTCAAAGGCTGTTATGAAAGCCTATACCGGTGCCAATCTTGAAAAGATTACGGACAATGTTTTTGAAGAGATGGCAGGCTTCCGGCTTCCTGAGCCGGTTTCAGGATTGCCATTTACAATGGAATCCCGTATCACCGACATGAAACTGACTTTTCCTGGCAGAATTATTTTCAAACCGGTTCTGAAAATTGCCATGAAGAAGCTTAATAATGATAAAAAGCCTTTGGAAGGCGTACCGCTTGACAACAGGAAAAAAGAAGAGCTGTTCCTGAAAAAATCGCTTGAAAACAGCTCCGTAAGGTCAATGGTTATGACGGCAGGGAAAATGTTTCCATATAATGTAGGACAGGCTCTTGTTGAATTTGTCAACGGACATATCGTAAGGGGTATCGGGTATCTGATAAAGAAAATTATAGTTCCAAAGCTTCCTAAGGAAGAACATTAATAGAACAGGGGAGTGTGTCAAATTGTATATTTTTTGTGTTGCCGGGTTTTTTGAAAGACTCATGGAATGAAAAGGTGTATATTGTTTATATGAAGAAAACAGTTTTGATATTAGTTATTCTAACTCTGATTCTGGGAGCCTTGTTTGCGAACGGCGCTCCTGAGGAGCAGAAGCTTTTCTTTGAAAATCTGATGCGGAACAGCCATCAGCCCTCTTCTACAGGCTCAGGCCGCTCAGCAAAATCCGTTTCAGGCGGTTCTGAAATTATTTCCCGCGACATGTCAACGCTTGAGAGGCTTTATCAGTATGTGGATAAAAACTTCTTATATGACATAGATTATGACGCGGTTTACGAGGCAATGGCCACGGCGCTCTTTGACGCGCTTGGAGATAAGTACACATATTATGTAAAGGCGGATGAGTCGGAAAACTATGTGGAAGAGGTTTCAGGTACCTACGGCGGCATTGGCATATACTTTTCCAAAACATATGTTAACTATCAGAACGCTGAAGATGAAAGCACTCTTTATGCCGTTATCACTCAGGTATTTCCGAATACCCCAAGCGCAAAAGCCGGATTCAGGACCGGAGACTACATCATTGAAATCAACGGAGAGTCTGTTGTGGATAAAGAGGCTACGGACTGCGCAAAGCTTATGAAAGGAGAAGCAGGGACTTCCGTGGATATCACTATAAAAAGAGGTGATTCTACTTTCACAATTTCTGTAAACCGCGAAATAATCACTGTCCCTACGGTTGAGTATGAGATGATAGATTCGGATACCGCCTATCTGCGTATACTTGAATTTTCAAGCAGTACCTATTCTTCAATAGATGATGCGCTTTCGGACCTTGCTTCTCTGGGTATGAAAAAGCTTATTATAGACCTGCGCAGCAATCCCGGCGGAGACGTTGACGAAACGCTTGCCATAGCTGACATGTTTATAAGCGGAACGGAGCTTCTTTCCATTTCCTACAAGGACAGCTCAAAGGATGTCACATATGTTGCGAACGACAAAATTACCGTTTCGCCTGACGTTGATGTTGCCATACTTATAAATGGAGGAACGGCAAGCTCGGCAGAGATATTCTCTGCTACAATGAGGGACAACGGCAGAGCGGTTCTGTTCGGGACAACTTCCTACGGAAAGGGTGTCATGCAGGTTATTTCTTCGTTCGGTACCGGTTATACGTCAATAACAACCGCAAGCTTCGTAGGCCCAAGCGGTACTATAATAAACGGAGAAGGGGTAAAGCCCGACTTCGAAGTTGAGGATATCTATGTTCTGGATGAAGAGCTTGATGCCTATACGAAGATTATGAACAGCAAAACGGCCAAAAAATTTGTGGATGAAAATCCTGAATTCTCGGAAGAAAACATGGCTAAATTTGCTTCTGAATACGCAGATACCGGACTAAGAGAAGAGGTTCTCCTGCTCATTGTCAGGAACGAGTACCGTTCACGGCTTTCTTCAGGTGAAGCTCCGTTGGCAGACATTGTTTATGACGCTGTGTGCAAGGCCGCATATGAGTATCTTCAGACTTATGAAAACGATTATAAAGCTGGTGGTTCTGAAGTCGTGAAAAAGACGGAGAGAGTTGTCAATTTTTAGTTCATATATGGTTAACCGACCGTTTTTGAAGAGAAGAACCTGCCTTGGACAGGTTCTTCCTCTATAAGAAGATAAAGCTGCTTTAAAATGAAAACGTTTCTTTTTTACACACACTATTGCACAGGTTATGCACAATCTGTTGAATCGGGTGTTCATAATGTCTTCAGCGAGCCGTTGAGACATTGTTCCCAACTTGGTACTAATCATGTGAATAGTAGTAATTAATTTTTTATATTAAAAAGAAATAAGTGTAAGTGTCCATTATGAAATCTGTTTAAAAGTTATATAGGTTTTATTATAGTTTTGTAGCGGTTGACAAACGGTCGGGCCGGTGATAAGTGAATAGTTATGCACAGGTTATTGACATCATGCTTCCAAAAGCGTCTGTACGGCCCCTATTGCGTAAATAGAGGCTGTTTCACACCTTAAAATGTTGGTTTTAAGCAAAATTGCCTTAAAATCGTGATTCGTCAGAAAACGACATTCCTCTTCTTCAAGTCCGCCTTCCGGTCCTACGACTATCGCGGTGCTTCCGTCAAAACCCTTTGCACAGGAGATAAGGTCGGCCTGCTGTTCTTCAAGTTTTGCCTGATGCAGGATAAGACCCAGAGAAACCCGTCCTTCACTTCGTTTTCTGAAGTCTTCCGGGATGTCTTTTATGTCTATTGGACCGGAAACTTTCGTGGGAACCAGAGAACCGCTTTGCTGAATTGCTTCTACAACAATGGCATTGAATCTTTCAAGACGTGAATCTTCCCGGCCTTCAAGGTTTGCAACGCAGTTTCTGCTTTTTACAAGAACAATGTCACGAACTCCTGCTTCAGCAGCTTTTTTTATGATAGCGTCTATTTTTCGTCCCTTCGGAAGACACTGGTAAAGGATAATTGGTTTAAGCGGCCGGGCCTGCGGCAGAGCGTCCGTCCTTTCTTCCGCCCTATCGGCTGCTTCCGCTGATAAGGTGCATATGGATTTGCCTATACGGACTATCTTAAGATTCCAGAGCCCGCCGTCATTATCGCGCCCCATAAGCAGCTGCCCTTCCTTCATTCTTAAAACTTTCACAATGTAATTGTAGTCTTTTCCTGTCAGTTCAAGAGAAGAAGAATTTTTGAAAGACCCCGGCAGTACAAACAGGCGCATGAAAAGATTATGAGATAAAAATGTAATTAAGACAACCTTAAAAGCTTATGCTATTATTTGTAATCAGGAGTCAACTATTAATTAAATGAAACACGAAGGAAAGTTTTCAGGATTCAATCA
>JBQNAT010000010.1:0-89679 GCA_052170315.1 Sphaerochaeta sp. | reverse complement strand
ACTGAAAGATTCTTTCCAATAAGACAGCAATGTAACAAATCAGAAAATGACCTTTTGATGGTGTGCTGTCCGGAGCCGTGGAGCCGATAGGCGCAGTGCTGACGATTTTCCTTGCGAGGTTTCTGATTCCCGCCATGCCGTATTTACTCAGCTTCGCAGCGGGAGCCATGATGTATGCCGTGGTGGAGAAACTGATACCGGAGATGAGCGAGGGCGAGCATTCCAACTTCGGTGTGGTGATGTTCGCGGTAGGCTTCACGCTTATGATGGCGCTCGATGTGGCGCTTGGATAGGAGTGATATTGCTGGAATTCTTTTCTGCCGAAAAAACGGCCGCCGAATTATTTCACTCTGTGAAAGGTCTATCTCATTTTCTATCCCGTCATATCCCGCCTTGCCCCACTAAATCCCAGTAAATATCTCAAATATCACTTAAATTATCTCACAGTGATACACTATTCCGATGGCAACGATTCATACATAAAACTCTTATTATTGTAGCAAATCTTCCGGGAATCGAAAAAGAAAGTTCTACTCCAAACTTTCAACAGGCACAAAAAAACAGGCAATGAGAAAAGCAGTGGTACAGGAAAGAAGCAAACCACAACAGTAAAAAAGCATGCTCAAAAGAGGACCTCCCGAGCCCGCCGACATAAGCGGAATGGCAAGTATTCCCGATGGCCCCCACCCGGCAGAAGCAACCTTGAAGACAAGAATAAATGCCCCGCCGATCCCCGCTCCAATACAGGTGGAGACAAGAGTACGAATATGTGGCAATGTTACTTCATACAGCAAAACAGAACCTATACCAAGTATTCCAGGAAGAAGCCCTGCTGAGGTTACGGAGGCAAGAGCAAGGTTACCGTGCTTTCTTGCTTTCATTGTAACTGCAATCCCTGTCCCCACCTGACCGGCTCCAGCCATTGCAAGAACAGGATATAGAGTTGTGAAACCATCCATGGCAATCTGCATGGCATAGATGGACATAAAGGCATACTGAAATCCTATGATATTCGAAGGCAAAAATGCAGCGGCACACAAAAAACCGGATATAAGTCTGACGGAAACATGTTCATTGAAGACTAGAAATCCGATTATCCTGGATAAAAAATCAGTTACAATAGAGAAAAGCGGCATACCTATGAATACGAATGGAACAATGCAGCAAATGAAGGAGAACAATGGTGCGAAGATTGAGCTGATTATGTCTGGAAGTTTCTTCCTGAAGAACTTTTCCAACCATCCGAGAAACCAGACTCCTGTAAGAATTGCAATAATTCCGCCGCTTCCTTTGTGTAATACCCTGAATCCGACAATTGACGCCAATGTTTCTATTCCCTCAAGCCCGGAAAGCAATCCGAGCATTCCACCCAGTATCGGAGTCGCACCATAGATTAAAGCACAGTGAAACCCGACCCATGCAAGGAGAAACGGATTGAATGATTCATCAATCATTGAAAGAATAGTATATATTCCCATCCATATTCTGTTGTCATTATAGTACGGAACAAACTGGACAATCAGGGATGAAAAACCTGCACAGATACCCGTGAGCACGAAACCCGGCAACATCGGCAGGAAAACATCTCCAAGACTTTTGAAAACCCTTTTTGCATTCTTATCAGGCATTTGCAAGCTTTTTCGCCATTATCAAGGCTCCTTCTACTGCGGTTTTGACAGGATTTATGCATTTGATTTCAGGATTCTTACGATGCACAGAATCAATCAGTGCAGCACGGAAAACAGCAATCTTCTCCACCAGTCCACCCAGAAGAGCAAGATGGGGATCTTCAACCTTCAAGGTGCTCTGAAGTGAAATCACACAATCTGCAAGCCTTTCTGCATTATTCTCTACAATCTCGATTGCCACTTTGTCTCCTTTTTCGGCTGCTCCAGCCACAAGTGGAGCAATTGCTGCAATTGCACTTTTATCATTGGAATAGACATAGGAAATGATTGCTTCTCTGTTGTCTAAAGCCATTTCATCTGCAAGTATCTTCGTCAAAACGGTTGAGGAGCCACACAGATCAATGTCCCACGCAATTGCTCTAAGAGCATCTCTTCCAATACCATAGCCACTGCCGTCATCACCAATCAGATGACCCCAGCCTCCCCTTCTGACAAGAATTCCGTCCTTTCCTTTACCGTAACAGATTGAGCCTGTACCGGAAATGACAATCATTCCACTTTTTCCTTCAAGTGCTCCCTCAAGGGCAATCTCATGATCCCCCACAAGTCTCCATACAGCAATATCTGAATCATTCAGAATTTCAGAGACCGTTTTTTGCATTAGACTGTTGCTTATTCCTGCAGCTCCAATGCATAAACCACAGCATCGACCGTTACCGTCAAGCCATTTTACAATTTTAGAAAGGAGAATCCTGAAGGCTCTATCCCCTATTCCATTGTAATTGAAAGCCCCGAAAGTCTTTGAGAATTCTGTTTTTCCATCTCTGCTGAGGCATCTGACAATCGTCTTTGTTCCACCTCCGTCTATTCCTGCATAGTAGTCCATTTTATCCTAGGTAAGCCTTCCTCACATGTCCTTTAGCGGCAACAAGCCTCTCTTCTGCTTGTTCAGCGGAGCAGGAGGCAAGAACCATCACAATCGCCTTCTTCACACTCCCTCCTGCCCTTTCAAGCACTTCCGAAGCTTCCTGTCTGGTAATGCCAGCAACATCAATTAAAATATTCTGTGCCCTAACTTTAAGCTTTTCATTTGACTGCATGACATCCACCATCAGATTATTGTAGCACTTGCCTATTCCGACCATACTTGCAGTTGAAATCATGTTCAAGACAAGTTTCTGACAGGTACCAGACTTGAGACGGGTTGAACCGGTAAGTATTTCAGGTCCTACTACAACCTCAATTGCCAACTCCGCACATTTTCCTATCTCTGAACCAGTATTGCAGGAAAGAGACACAGTATGACAGCCAAGACTTCTAGCATACTTTAAACCTCCGATGACATATGGAGTCCTTCCGCTTGCTGCTATTCCTATAACGACATCTTTGGAATTTAAATCATGGGCAATCAGATCCTCACGGCCAAGTTCAAGACTATCTTCAGCTCCTTCGACGGCCTTAATGAAGGCTTTTTCACCTCCAGCAATCAAGCCTACAACCATGGTATCCGATACACCGAAGGTTGGAGGACATTCGGAAGCATCGACAACACCAAGCCTTCCGCTAGTTCCTGCACCGATATAAAACAGTCTGCCTCCTTGATTGAAGGACTCAATGCTCCACGAAATCGCTTTTGCAATTTCCGGTAAATGAACACTAATGGCCTCAGGGACTTTGGCATCCTCCCTGTTCATGAGAGTCACTATTTCAAGAGAGGTCATTCTGTCAAGCTTTGCTGATTCAGAGTTGGTGGTTTCAGTCGTCATTCCTCTGAGATCTATCTTTTCATTCATTCTCTTTCCCCACATCTCTCTTCAAAAAAGAAGCTGAAAGCCTTTCTGACTGAGTCTTCCCAGAAATCCCAGTCATGGGAGCCCGTCCACTTCTCGAATTCAACTGTCGCTCCTTTTCTATCGAGTCCAGCTGCAATTTTCGTGGAAAACGGCAATCTGATGTCTTCAGTTCCACAAGTGATATAGAATACCGGCAAATTCAATTCATTTGCACAGGAGACCAAAGACAGTATATTATCGCCTTCAGGGCATTTGCAATCTCCGAAAATCGCCATGAACTCAGAATCTTCAAGACAGAGATCTGAAAGGGTCATTTCAACATCAGCCACAGAAAATACTCCGCAACCAGCATAACGCAAAGGATTCTTCAAGGCACACTTCAAGGCTCCATATCCACCCATTGACAACCCCATGATATAGTTTTTTCCCCTTTCAGCAGAAAACCCGAAAAACCTAGAACATATTACCGGAAGTTCTTCACTAACAAAAGAATAATATTTGAGCCCATACTTCATGTCAGTATAATAACTTCTCTGTACTTCTGGAATCACAACGCCAACGCCATATTTCCTTGCATAGAATTCAACTCGGGTGTACCTTGACCATCCGGTGCAGTTATCTGCAATTCCATGCAGAAGATATACAACTTTCACCTTACTACAATCAATCGATTCAGGAAGAAACACCGTCATGGATGTGCCCATGTCAAGAAACTCAGATCTGAAATCACAACGTAGATGAGCCATACCAATCCTCAGTTTCAAAGACCTGCAGTACAGGTAGTCAGATGCCCACTTTGAACCTCACAAAGAACAGGATTCTCCTTACACTTCTCGGTTGCATAGGGGCAACGATTTGCAAAGCGACATCCTGGTTCAGGCGCCACTGGACTTGTGACTTCTCCCTTGATTATCACCTTTGGCCTGTTCCTTCTGGAAAGATCAATTGTTGGAATTGAATTGAGAAGAGCCCGTGTATACGGATGGAGGGGATTGCTGAACAGATCGTCGGTTTTTGAATACTCAATGACTTGCCCCATGTACATGACCATTATTTCGTCACTGATATGCTTTACAACTGCAAGGTCGTGTGTGATGAAAAGATAACTTAAGCCATTATTTTCCTGAAGATCCATAAGAAGGTTTAGAATTTGTGCCTGAATTGAAACATCAAGGGCAGAGACTGGTTCATCACATACAATGAACCTCGGTTCCAACACCATTGCCCTTGCAAGGCCTACCCTTTGCCTAAGCCCACCGTCCAGTTCATGAGGGTAGCGGTTGGTATGATCAAAGGGAAGACCGCAAAGCTCCATGACCTTTTCAACCCTTGAGTTCATTTCATTCCTTGAAAGTTTTTCTCTGAGACTTACAGTTTCGAGGGGTTCCGAAATCAGTGCTCCGACTGACATTCTGGGATCCAGAGATGAATAGGGATCTTGAAAAATCATCTGCATGTTCTCCTGAACCTTGTGCATTTCCCTTTTCTTGTAATCAAGAATGTTCTCTCCGTTGAATAAGACCTTTCCGCTCGTGGCAGAATGAAGCCTGAGAATCAACCTTCCAAGCGTTGACTTTCCACAACCAGATTCCCCTACAACCCCTAGAGTTTTTCCTTCATGGAGTTTGAAGCTTACATCCTCCACGGCATGAAGGAGACCATTTGGAGTCTTGAAATATTTCTTGAGATTAACAGCTTCAACCAATGGTACTGCCACTTATTTATCCTCCTTATCGATATAATGACAGAGAACACCATGTTCTCCGTCATAATGCATCTGTGGAGGCATCTTATGACAAATCTCCGTCGCTCTCAGACATCTGCCTGCAAAACAGCAACCAGTATGTTTGATTCTTGGATCAGCCATATGTCCCGGTATAGGATGAAGCCTGGGAGTTGTTCCCGACAAATCCGGAATGCAATTTATCAAACCTATTGTATAAGGATGATTTCCCTTTTTCCCGAATATATCTTCAACCGAACCGATTTCAACTACCCTTCCACCATAAACAACGGCAACCGAATCACAGAACTCTGCCACAACACCAAGATCGTGCGTAATCATAATTACAGCGGAATTATATTTTTCCTTGAGATCTTTCATTAATTCAAGAATCTGGGCCTGAATAGTTACATCAAGAGCAGTAGTCGGTTCATCTGCAATCAAGAGTTCAGGTTCTACAATAAGAGCCATAGCAATTACGATTCTCTGCTTCATTCCTCCAGAGAACTGATGTGGGTACTCGACTTTTCTTGCCCTGGGAATACCGACAAGGTTGAAAATCTCATCAACTTGGGTATCCTTCTCTTTTTTGGTCAGGTTCGGAAAATGGAGATTGAGCACTTCAAGGACCTGATCACCGACCCTCTTTATCGGATTCAATGATGTCATCGGATCCTGGAATATCATTGAAATCCTGCGTCCCCTCACCCCTTGCATGAAGCTTTCAGGCTTATCAAGCAATTCATCGCCACAATAATTTATTGAACCGGAAACAATCTTGCCAACCTTCTGAGGGAGAAGTCTTAGAATTGAAAATGCGAGTGTGGTTTTTCCTGCACCTGTTTCACCGACCAGACCTATTTTCTCTCCCTTTTCCACCTTCAGGCTGAAATCGTTAAGAGCATAAACTATTGCATCATCCGTCACGTATTCAACGTTCAGCTTGTCGATATTCAAGAAAACTTCTTTCATTTTATCTCCAATTATTAGTTCTTTGTCTTTGGGTCAAAAGCATCCCTGAGGCCATCTCCAATAAAGTTAACAGCCATAACAGATAACATGATGCAGACTCCTGGGATAATTCCAAGATATGGATAATACCTGATGTTTACCTTATTTTCTGAGATTATTGTTCCCCACTCAGGAGTCGGGGAGGAAACTCCAAGTCCCAGGTATCCCATCGATGATATGCTCAGAATGACAGCGCCTAGGGTAAGTGTTGCAGCAACGACAATGGGCCCTATCCCGTTGGGAAGAATATGTTTGAGGATGATCTTCATAGACGAAGCACCATAACACTTGGCAGCCTCAACATATTCCATGTTTCGGAGTGTTAAGACTGCCGAGCGGACTGTCCTTGCAAATCTGGAAACCTGAGCAATCGAAAGTGCAAGAACCAATTTCCAGACACCGTTTCCCAAGGCAGTGATAATTGCCATTGCCAACAAAGCTGGAGGAACGGACATCAGGGCATCAACAATTCTCATTAGGATGATATCGACCTTTCCTCCCAGAAATCCTGCAATTCCTCCAATGATGGCTCCAACCACGAAGGCTATACCGATAATGGCTAAACCACAAAGGAGAGAAACACGTCCACCATACAGTATCCTAGCAAACAAATTGCGCCCCAATTCATCGGTGCCAAATATGTATTTGGCATTTGGACTCTGAAGCTTTTCTCTGACATTCTGCTTGATGACCTGGTCATAAGGCATGAAAACAGGGGCCAGAAGTGTGATAAGAATAATAAAGGCAAACATGTAAACACCAAGCATAGCAAGTTTGTTTTTCTTGAACCGATAGCCGATCAACTCCCAAGAACTGTATTCTGAAAGTTTCTTTTTCTTTCTTCTTGACACGTGAGCCTCCTCAGGATGCAAAGTCGATTCTTGGATCAACCATGGCGCAAATCAGATCCACAATCAGATTGATAATCCCGACTATTATTGTTACAAAGATTATTGTTCCCATAACAACTGGAACATCCCTTCCTTTGACGGCATTGACCAGCATTGCCCCGATTCCAGGAATTGCAAAAATATTCTCGGTAACGATTGCGCCACCAATTCCACCTGCAAAACTGATTCCAATCTGTGTAATTACGGGGATAAGACTGTTTCTCATGGCATGTCGGAACAAAACAATTTTTTCAGAAGCCCCCTTCGCCCTTGCAGTCCTGATGTAGTCCATTCTGATTACATCAAGCATACTGGTACGGCTCATTCTTATCATTGTGGCAAGAGTTGATGCTCCGAGAATAATTGCAGGAAGAATGAAGTGTCTATAGGTCGTGGCACCTGAAACCGGAAGCAGTTTCAACGTCAGACAGAAAAGTATCTGGCATAGTGTTCCAAGCCAGAACGCCGGCATGGATGCCAGAAGCATTACAATGAACGTTGTACCATAGTCCATTAGACTGTGCTGCTTTATTGCAGATGCTATTCCAAAAGGAATCCCAAATGACACTGCAAAAAGAACAGCAAGTGTAGACACAAGTAATGTATATGGAAGACGACGGGAGAATTCAGGCATTACCTCGAATCCTGCCGTCCATGATTTTCCGAAATCAAGACGCAGAACACCTTTCATGTATAAGTAGTAACGCACAAGAAGAGGTCGGTCCAAATTCATCTCATGTGCAAGAGCCGCCATCTGTTCCTCGGTTGCGTCTTCTCCGAGGATTGACCTTACAATATCACCAGGGGCAAATGATAGAATCACGAACAAAACGAATGTAACTGCAATAATTACAGGTATAAGCATCAGGATCCTCTTCATGGCATATTTCAACCAATCCATTAGTCACCTCCTATTTGATAAATATTACCGGTGACGCAACGTCACCGGTAATTATTCATTTATTCTTCCTACTTCCACTGCCAATATCGGAAAAGATAGTAATTGAGACAATGAGCACCTACTCCCGTAAGGTCTGCATTGTAAGCAATTGTAGTAATTCCGTTGTAAATTGGAATGATATATGCTTCGTCTGTTACGATGTTGCAGATTTCAGCATAGATTGCTTCTCTTTCATATCCGGCAGGACATGCATCACCTTTGAGAGAGAGATTGTATATCTCCTTAATGCGTGGGTACCACACTGCCTGCGGGTGTCTTGTCGGTTTGAACATACCTGCAATTGCAGAGGCATCAGGTAGAGATGACAGGTTGTCAAGAAGGTACGAATCGAATTCTCTTGAATTATCTCTGGTTCTGAGAGTCACGTTGTCAATAGCTTCAACTTGGCAGTTGATTCCGATTGCCATAAGCTGGGCTTGGATGACCTTAGCTGCAGTCTCAAGATCCGTTCCCACCTGTACCATAATACTCCACGGCTCTCCTTTGTAGCTTGAGGCTGCAAGGTACTTCTTTGCCTGTTCGATATCTTTCTTTATAACATTGATACCTGTTGTAGGATAACCAGCATACATCGGGCAGAGGTCGACATCAAGAAGAATGGCTTCCCCGTTGTTCACTGCAATGTTAATCTCTTCCTTGTCAATTGCATACTGGACAGCTCTTCTAAAATTGATGTCAAGACCGATTCCTGACCAAGCATTCATGTAAAGGCTGATTCTTCCTGTTGAGTCGGCAACATCTGTAAGGATGTTTTCGTCCTTTGTAAAACGGCTTACGATTTCAATGGAAGGTTTTCCCATGACATCGTAATCCCCGTTCTGAAGCCCCAGAACCATTGTGTTGATATCCTTGACCAGTTCAACTCTGACTGTCTTGATCTTTGGAACCCCCCTCCAATGCTCTTCGTTCGCTTCAAGAACAATATAGTCATCCTGTGCAAACTCCTTGAGTTTGTATGGACCTGTTCCCACAGGGTTCTTCATATATCCATCATCTCCAACCTCTTCCCAGTATGCCTTGCAAGCAATTCCGCCAAGACGTGAAGCGACACAATATGGGAAAGCAGCATATGGAGCGTTCAGAATAATCTGAACTGTGTTCTCATCAACTATTTTGCATTCCTTGTAGTTGATGAATAGAGCACCTCCCAGAGGTCCTTCAGAACCCTTTTGAATAGACCATACCACATCCTCTGCTGTAAGAGGAGCACCGTTTGTAAACTTGACACCTTTGCGAAGATAGAAAGTATAGGTTGTTCCGTCAGCGCTGATTTCATAGTTTTCTGCAAGAGAATTTGAGAGGGAACCATCGTTCTCCAAACAAAGCAGATTGTCATAGACATTGGCAAGAACAATGTTGTCATCTCCACCACAACCATTAGATGTTAGATGGAAAAACCGGAACGGACTTCCAGATACAACAAAAGCAACCTTGCTTTTGTCTCGAGTAGACACTTCTGCAGCTCCAGCAGCGAAAAGAGATGTAGCCAGAAGTGCAACAAGTGCAAAAATCAACAATAACTTTTTCATTGTTTTCTCCTTTCTGTCCTTCGACAGTAAATCAGTTCTCAGTCTTTGAAATCTTCAAGAATCCACTCCTGTGCCAGTTTCCACCAAGTACTAACATGTGGATTGATTTCTTCGGGGCCATCTGCAGTGTATTCTTCCGCCAAACTCAAGGCATGTGGGCCTCTTTGGAATATATGCAATTCAAAAGGTACTCCTGCACGTCTCAGCGCAGAGGCCATTATCAAAGGATTTTCCACAGGGGCCAGTTTGTCTTCATAAGTATGCCAAATGAAACAAGGAGGGAATGAAATATCAAACTTGTCATGAAGACTTGCTTTTCTCTGCAGATCCATATCATCTCCGCATAGACTGTCAAAACATCTTTTGTTTCCGAACTCACCTGACTTGATTACCGAATAGCAGAATATAATTCCCCTTGGGCAGCAATTATATCGAGCAAGATAGGATTCCTTGTTCCAGAAAACACCAAGGGAAGCTGCAAGATGGGCGCCTGCACTGAATCCGCAAAGATAGATTCTCTCAGGATCCGCAGACCATTCCTTTGCTCGTTTCTTAATCAGATCCATCGCCTGTGCCAGTTCAACCATCTGCTTGGGGAATTGGTCATCCGTCTTTGTACTGTAATACAGAATTGCAGCACTAAAGCCTTCTCCTGCTGCCCTGAGTGCTATCGCCTCTGCTTCACGCGGATTACAAAAGAAATATCCTCCCCCAGGAAGGACAAGGATAAATGGTCGTACAATCTGCCTTTTCAGAAAGTTATCAGGAATGTATAGCTGAAGATATGGAGAATCCTTTCCTTCTACTGAAAGGTAGATTCTGTCGTTCTTCATTTCACATCTTCTCCTTTCCCAGAAACATTCGTCCATGTTTCCATGAGTTTCTCATAGGTATTCTTTCCCCTGCTGATTATTATGTTGAAGAGCACGTCAATCAGGGCAAGCATCTGAAGACGGGAAATGCCTGCTGCCACCCTCATTTCAGGCTCTGCGGGAATAACGGGGATGTTGATATCTGACAGGGCAGCAATCGGGTTGTTCCCTTGCTTTGTAAATGAGATAATCCCCGTTCCTGTAGAGGAAGCGAGTTCGACAATGCTGAGGGTTTCTGTTTTTGTTCCTGAATACGAGAAGGCCACGACAAGATCCCTGCTATCAAAGTAAGACACTTGTACTCTCATGAGGTCAATGTCTATATCAATGCATGGGATAATCCCGATTCTGATAAGTTTCTGATAGAAATCTTCAGCCACAAGATAACTTGCACCTACTCCGCACAGCAGAATTCGTCTTGCAGAAAGGATTTTGTCTGCAGCTCTGAAAAACTTTGAATAATCAATGATTTCTTCAAGTCCAATGAAGGTCGACTTTATTGAATGAAACGTCGACGATACAGTCTCATCTGCAATTTTTGAAAGATCTTTATCATCTGCCCTATTAGAGACATCAGTTGGAAGAACATCTTCTGCAATACTTTTTGCAATTGACAGTCTCAACTCTGAGAAACCGGTCAGTCCAATATGCTTGCAGAATCTTGTCAGCGTTGCTGAAGAAGTCCCAACTCTTTCTGCAAATTCATTGATTGACAGGCTGATCACAGCTGAAGGATTCCGCAAAAGTGCATTCTTGACTTTTAACTCATTTTGTGTGAACTGAGAACTCATACAAACAATTGTCTGAAGTAAATTGCTCATGTCCTCATGATATGCAGTAGAACTCTTAGTTGTCAATGAAAAAAATTTTCAAATAACGAAAATTGCCAGACAAAATGAAGAGACCTCCTAAGTTTATAAAGGGGAAATCCAGTTGCACACTTGGAAAATAAAACAGACAAACATGAGCAATCTTAGCACATGCAATTGGAGATCATATGGAAAGAATAACACCATGATTCCACAGCCATTTGAGAACATAAGGCAGAGATAATTTATTAAGTAGGAGAAATTTCTGCTCTTTTTTTAACTTTTTTGCCAATTGAAAAAGTAAAAGCAACAAACCCGATCAAGAATGAGTTGCATTTTGTTTTTCCCCTGAAATTGCAATATGATTTACAATAAATTCTTCGAAAGTGTCTTGCCAATACACAAGGAGAAAAAAAGCTGACAAAGACACACCTTATGCTGAAAGAGAGGCTGAAACTTGAGTTCCCGCTCAAAGACTGGATTTGGTTCGGTGGTTTTGGCGCTCTCATTGATCTTGTCAAGAACGAATCTGGAATTCCAGAAGTCCAAGAGTTGTCCTGCATCGACGTACTGGGCCATATACCTGTCCAGTACCGCAGTGAACTTTCCGTTTCTGGCCTGAGAGGCCTCATCAGACAACGACCAGATCAACAGTCCCGTCTGCATGGAAAACACCGGTAGATGCATCGACGGGAATCACAACAACGGTATTAACGTTGATGTAATTCGACACCTGCTTTGACAGGATGGTCCTGATTGAATTCGAGGTTGTGATTTTCAGTGCGTCATTGTTGTCTTTCAAGATTGAAAGATGTGATTGGAGGTCGCTGTTCACCGAAATTTCCTTTGCACAGGTCTCATACGCGCCGCACTAAAAAGCTGCGGTTTTCAGCTGTGAATATATTCTCTGGCAAGTTCCCTGCCGCCTGAATCAATAATTTCCCCCGCTTCCAGAATCAGGCATCTGTCGCAAAGGGCAAAAGCGCATCTTCTGTCATGAGTTACGGTTATCATTGTATTTCCGTTTTCGAAATGAAGCCTGTTCAGGACATTAACAAGAATTTCAAGCGCTTCAAAATCCTGCCCTACTGTGGGCTCATCCAGAAGTATGACATCAGGTTTTGACGCGGCAACAGCGGCAATTGATACCCGGCGTTTCTGCCCTTCCGAAAGTGAATGGGGATGCCTGTCCGCAAGGGAACTCAAACCGAAAAGCTCCATGATTTCTTCTGCTGTTTCATCGGAATCAGCTCCGAAAGAAATTTCCTGTCTTACGGAAGGCATGAAAAGCTGATAGTTAGGGTTTTGGTATATTACGCCGACATGTCTGAACCATTCTCTGCTTCCTTTTGTTTTCTGACCCAGAGACGGATTTATATTCTGAATGATTTTACCTTGTGCAGGCTTTAAAAGCCTTGCCAAAAGTCTAAGCAAAGTTGTTTTTCCGCAGCCGTTTTCCCCAAGAAGCAAAAGTCTTTCGCCCTTTTGGACATTAAAGTTCAGATTTTTAAGAATGGTTCTGTCCCTGACGGAAAAGCTTAAATTACTTATTTCAAAAACTGTGGATTGCTTAAAACCATCCGATTTAGGAAATAAAACATGGTTTATGATTGTTTCACTGTGAAGTTTTTCAAGGCTGTCCGAATCTTTTATATTGATGAGCTTCCCGTTTTCAATACGCCATACTGTATCGACATAGTCAAGAACACTCTCAAGTCGATGCTCTACAACAAGTACGGCATAGCCTTCGCGTGAAAGTTTATGCAGGGTCTTCATAAGAAGACAGGTTCCTTCACAATCAAGATTAGCCAGAGGCTCGTCAAGTATTAAAATTTTTTGTCTTGTTGCCAGTGTTGAAGCGGTAACCAGCCTCTGCTTCTGCCCACCTGACAGGGCTCTGGTATTCCATTCTTTATTCAGGCTCATCAGCGTACAGGAGTTATCTATACATGAAGAAATACGTTCGGCAGGGAAATTGAAGTTTTCACAGCCAAAAGCAATTTCGTCTTCAACGCTCTGATGAATTATCTGGGCGTCAGCGTTCTGAAGAACTATACCAACCTTTCTGCAGACGGAACTGAGGCTTTTACCTTCAATGCTAAGTCCGTCAATGAGAACATTTCCTGAAAGCTCGCCCGGAATCAGATTTGGTATTATGCCTGAAATTATTGAGATAACAGTGCTTTTTCCCTGCCCCGAATAACCGCAGAGAAGAGCAAGCTGGCCATATTCAAGGAAAAACGAAGCATTGCTGAGTGTTTTTGAATTGCTTCCCTCATACGAGAACGAAAGATTTTGCAGTTCTACAGCTTTCATATTGCCACCGAAAACAGAACAATCCCTGAAATCAGAATAGTGATAAATAAAATATCTCTTATACCGACATCAATTGTTTTATAGACGCTGAATGCACTTCTGTCCATGGTAAAACCACGGGTTTCCACGCTTAGCGCAAGGGTATCGGATATGTTTACAAGACGCGTCATAAGCGGTATAAGGAAGGCCCTGTACAAGACACGCGGGTTTAAAAGGCTTCCGGCTCCTCTTGTTTTCATAGCTTCGCGTACATGGTGCATTTCCATTTTCAGAAGAGGAAAAAACGTAAGGGTTATCATCAGACCCAGTGTCAGGATTCTGGGAATCTTTATTTTTGAGAAACTGCGGACAAGGCAGACGGGAGAAAGCCCAAGACCGGGAATGACGGATACGCAAACGGCCAGAATTCGTGCTGCCGCGGACAGGGTTTCCGTTTTTCGCCCTGAAATAAAATATGTAAGGGAGCAGAAAACCGCACAAAGTACGGCTGAAACCGGCAAGACGGCAAGGCACGGTTTTATATAACCGAATACAGCCATCAAAAGCCAGAAACCCGCAAGAAGATACAGCGTATTGGGGTTCTTTGCTTTTACAAGACCGAAAACAAGAATCAGGCATGATGAAGCAAGGCTTATAAGCGGATAAATCGGACGTTTTACGGAAAGAAAGTGAGTCACTTCTTCAAAACTCCCGATTTTTTCAGTTCTCTGGCTATCTTCATTCCCAAAAATGTTCCGATTACTGAAATTGCAATTACGGCTATGGTCATTCCGACTGCAGCCCACGGAGCATTGTCGGCAACCTTCACAAGAGCGGAATCAGGCCCGTTTACAAAGCGGTTGAACAGATAGTTAAAAGGAAGAGACAGGGGGTTGTACATAGCGGCGGCGAAAAAAACAGCACAGTCTTTCTCGTAGCCTTTAAAAATGAGCCAAACAAGAAGTTCCAGTAATATGCCGTTGAACATGCTTGAAAAAAACATAGGCGGAGCCATCATCAATTGAATAATGGCGGTAAAAAAAGCCATAAGTAAAAGAGAGCCGGGTTTTCTGACCTTAGAAAGTCCTATGGAAAAGAAAATCGAAATCTGCAGTCCCGTTACCGCCTGCGCTATGCCGAACACAACAGGCTGCAGAGAGGCAACCAGCGGCATTACCGCACAGGTACAGATTGTGGCTGCTGATATAAGTGCCAAAAATACGATATCTTTTATTTTAAATCTGCCGGAATTGCTTTCAGTCATTTTCTTTCCTTCCCGATTCTTTTATTATTCCGTTATCCATTTTGTACACCCTGTCCGCAATTGACATGGTGGATTCCCTGTGAGAAACAAGGATTATGCTTTTATCTTTTTTCTGCGTTGAAAGCGATTTTAAAATTATGCCTTCATTCATGCTGTCAACGTTGCTTGTGGGCTCGTCCAGAAGAATGAGTTTGCTTCCTCTGAGAAAAGCCCTTGCAAGTCCTATGCGCTGTCGTTCACCGGCAGACAGACTGTCACCCAAAAGACCTACCCTTGAAGAATAGCCCTGAGGCAAAGACATGATAAAATCGTGGACGGACGCCATATGGCAGGCCTTTTCAAGTTCTTCCCGAGTTGCATCAAGCTTTGCGATTCTAAGATTGTATTCTATTGTTTCATCAAACAGATAGGTGTTCTGGCTTACCATTGTGACGTTGCGGTAAAGGCTTTCCGTATTTATATTTTCTATATCGGAACCGTCATACAGTATAGAGCCTTCTTCTTTTGTCCAGAAGCGAAGAAGAAGCTTCAGCAGCGTTGATTTACCGCTTCCGCTGGAACCTGAGATTCCGATGATTTCCCCTTGTCCCGCATGGAGGCATATGTCACGGAGGATGCTTTCCTTGTCATATCCGAAGGATAGGTTTTCAACCTTCAGTTCATGGAAATCAAAGTCATGGCCGGACGTAACGGGAACAACCTGAGGCTTTTCATCCAAAAGTTTTATTACCCTGTCTCCGCTCGCGAAGGTCTGCGCAAGATTTCCGGGGAGAGACGCAATTGCGACTACCGGTCCGAAACTGCCAAATATCGCGGCAACTCCGATTACCGCCCTGCCAAGGCTCAGAGAACCTCTGATTACGCAAAAAGCCCCGATAAAAAGTACCGCAAGGCTGAAAACTGAAACGCAGGTCTCTGTAACGGCCCTAAGCCTTGAGGTATCATGAGAAAGCTTTCCCGATTCTTCCAGCATTGCCTTTGTGCGGCGCTCTACCTCACGCTTTCTTTTCTCCTGATTCCCAAGCAGAACCGTTTCCCTTATTCCTTTTATGCTGTCAAGGAAATATGCGCTGAACGATGCCAGTTGCTCTCTGTATCTTACGCCGGATTTTTTCATTAATGATGAATAAACCATGGGAACGGCCAGGGCCAGAACAAGATAGGAGACAACCGCGGCTGCGGAAAAATACCAATTCGCGATTTTGCCTACGGCAATTGTCACAAAGGCGGAAACAACAACAGCAATGCAAATCGGGGATATTGTATGGGCATAGAAAACTTCAAGAGTTTCCAAATCCGATGTTATCATTGATATTATGCTGCCTTTCTGTTTGTTTTCCAGTTTTGCGGGACACAGGATTCTGAGCACGCCGAAAATTTTGTCCCTAAGGACAGCCAAAAGGCGAAATGCGATGTAGTGGTTTCCGTACTGCTCAAGGTAACGAAGGAAACCACGCAGAACTCCGCACCCTATGCAGAAAGCAATTATCATGCCATAGGAAAGGCCTATGTTTTCACCAAGCGCCTTTGCAATGCCTACCGCCCCGAAGAAAGTCACGCCCATGGAACAAAGAAAACCTATGCTTCCGTTTATTACGGCAAGTACTATTATGAAAGACAGGCTTCCCAGAAGCGCAAGAAGGCGCGTAGTAATGAAAAATCCGCTTCTTCTTACCGCTGACGAATTATTTTTTATTTTGTTTTCAGCCATTGCGAACCTCCGGGAGATAGGCATGTTCCAATGCTTCCTGAGCCTTGAAAAGACCTGCATAACCGCCTGCGGCAGACATGAGGGAACTGTGCGTACCGCTTTCTCTGATTTCGCCGTTTTCCATGTAAAGTATTTTGTCGGCCTCTGTCACATTGGCAAGCCTGTGAGAAATCACAATAACGCAGGATTTTTTTGAAAGCCGGTAGACCGTCTCCATTATTATCCTTTCACTTTCAATATCAATGTTGCCTGTGGCCTCGTCAAATACGTAAATCTTTCTGCTTTTCAGAAGGTTAACGGCAAGAGCCACGCGCTGTTTTTCCCCTCCTGAAATATTGCCTGAATCCTCTGATATCATCATATCCAGACCGCCGTTTTCTCTTACAAACTTATCCAGCCTGACTTCCTCAAGGACTTCGTACATGCGTTCTTCCGTCGCTTCGGGGTCAGCCATCGCAAGGTTCGCCCTTAGAGTGTCGTTGAATATAAAGGTTTCTACGCTTACAAGAGAAAGGTTTGCGTAATAATCGTCCCGTGAAAGCGTTTCAAGCCGTTTGCCACCGATACGCACAAAGCCTGATGACGGCCGTACAGCGCCTGTAATCAGCTTTGCCATTGTAGTCTTTCCACATCCGCTTTCGCCGACAATTGCGGTAAAACCGTGTTCGGGAAACGAAACAGAGACATTGTTAAGGACGCCGCGTTCACCGTCATAGGAAAAACTTACATTTTCAAAAGCAATGCCGAAACTTTCAGGCTTTTCTGTTCCCCAATCCGGTTCTTTCGCGTCAAGTAAGGCAAGTATCCTGCGTCCCGCGCTTGCTCCGTTCATTGCGACGTGGAACGCGGTACCAAGCGAACGCAGCGGAAGAAAAAACTCAACCGCGGTCAGAACAATAAACAGAGCCGTCATTGGTGATGAAACGCCTTCAGCGGCGCCTTTTACCGCAAAGGCGATTCCAAGCCCCGCTCCGCCGAAGGCGACGATATCCATTATCGTCACACTGGCAAGCTGCATGACAAGAACCTTCATTGTTATTTTGCGGAATTCCTCGGCGCTCCTGTTCATTTTTTCGTGCTGGAAAGCATCGGCCTGAAATATCTTAAGGTCCTTCAGGCCCTGAATGCTGTCCAGGAAGACATCTCCCATTGAAGTATATTTGTCCCAGTACTTTGCGAAAATCTTTTTTGCATATTTGGATACAGCCGCAATTGAAATTGGAATTAAAGGTACGCACGCCAGAAGAACTGCCGCGGCTTTCGGGTTAATTCCCACACAGATAATAAAAAGGATAAGAGGCGATATCAGGGAAAAGAAAAACTGCGGAAGATAGGAGGAATAGTAAAGCTCCATCTGCTCCACACCTTCCATCGACATCTGGGTAAGTCCCGCCATATTAGCGCCGTCAGCCGACCTTACTCCAAGTACAAGAAGCTTTGAATAAACCTTTTCCCTCAGATTTTTTCTTACGCGTCTGCCAAGAACGGACGTTACAGCACCGGAAGCTCTTGTGGCTCCGTATCTTATAAGTACGCACAGCAATGCCGCGACGGCGGGTATGACGAAGGTCTTTAAGGCGCCGGCAGTGAAAAAGCCGGAATACGCTGCCTGCGCCGGCATTTCATTCTGCAATATACTGAAAATCCGGCATATGCATGCGGTTATGCCTATATTACACAGAGAACCCAATACCATAAGAAGAACCGAATAGACTATCAGCCTGCCGTCTTTTCCCAGCAGGGCAAGAAGTTTCCTGTCAATCACAACGCTCACCGTCCCGTTTCATTTTCTTAATCTGCTTCCTTGTCTGAATAAGATGCTTTAAGGCAATAACAGGGTGATAAAGCACCATCCTTGGCCCGGAATAACGCATCACTGAACGTATCTGAACCCTCATGTCACTTTTATAGCAATGAATCCTGCAGTTTGAGCAAAAGGGTTTAAGGTCTCCATGCGGGCATTTTTCCCTTCTTTCTTTTACATATTCAAAAAGAGCTTTGCAGTTGCCGCATAAAATTCCGCCTTCTATGCCGTGGTTGCCGCGGCAATAGACTTCTATCATAAGAGAAACAACTTCAAGTTCCTTTTCTTTAATCAAAAACCGCTCCAAAGTTAAAGAATGCTAACTCAATGTTATATTCTGCATATTTTCAAACCCTTTTCAAGTGACAGAGCAAAGAAAAACCGACGTTACCAGGAACGCCGGCCAAATAAAAATGATTATAAATTCACTCGTAATCGGTAACCGTTGCCCATCTTAGAAGGAAGGCTCTTTCATGCTCGTTGCCTTTAAGGGACTGCGAAGCGGCAACTATGGGCATCCATTTCTGGACATACTGTTTTTCCGTTCCGCTCTTTCTGCAGAACAAATCAAGATATTCTTCCGCCTCTTCGTTTTCGCCTTCAAGGCAGAAAAGCAGGTATGTTCTTGCGACATCGGCAGATGCGTTTCCCTGAGTAACATGGGACCAGTCAATAATATAGGGCTTGCCGTCAACATCGGAAATAATGATGTTGGAAGGGTTAAAGTCTCCGTGGCATATCTTTATGTGTTTGGGCATGCCGTCAAGACGGGTGTGAAGGTCGTACTTTACCGTAGCGTCAAGGTCTGTCTGGCTGATTTTACGCTTCATCTTGTCCCTGAGGTTGGTGAGAAGCGGACAGCTCTGCCTGTGGACTTCAAGCTGGAGATTTACAAAGAACTCAAGGTATCCGCTTCTTTTTTCCGGATTTTCCCGCATGAGCTGTTCAAGCGTTTTGCCGGGTATGAACTGCGAAACAATGGCCCACTTTCCTTCAATCATACAGACTTCAAGGATTTTTGGGACATTCAGGTTGGTCGTTTCGATTCTGGCCTGATTCAGAGCTTCGTTCAGAATGTCAGCCTTGGAGAAAGAAGTCCCGAATACTTTGACGCATCTGTCTCCGTCTCGGTAAATCTTTTTTTCACTTCTTACAGCGATAACGTTGTTTAAATTCATTTAGCTTCTCCTCTTTGTTTATTTTTTGACAGAGCGCTTTGATGGTTTTCCTTCATCCCGCGCACCCAGCTGATTTTCGTCAGGCATGGAAACTTCGGTAAAAGTTTTGCCGTAGTAGGCATTGAGATACATCTGTTTGATTTCGCTCATAAGCGGATAACGGGGATTCGCGCCTGTGCACTGGTCATCAAAGGCCTGTTCGGTCATTGCGTCAAGGCGCGCAAGGAAATCCTCTTCATCCGGAGCGTAGTCGGAAATTCTGGACTTAATTCCTACTCTTGCCTTAAGCCGGTCAATCGCGGCTATGAGGTTATCAAGCTTTTCGGAGTCTGTTTTTCCGCCTACTTCAAGATAGTCCGCGACCTCGGCATACCTTGAAAGCGTATGCGGGTAACTGTACTGGGGGAAGGTTCCCATCTTCACGGGCTTTTCGGCTGCGTTGAAGCGAAGAACCTGGTCAATCAGAAGAGCGTTCGCAACACCGTGAGTTATGTGGTGGAAGGCTCCCAGCTTGTGGGCCATTGAGTGACATACGCCAAGAAAGGCATTTGCGAAGGCCATACCGGCAAGCGTGGCCGCGTTAGCCATCTTCTCACGGGCTTCGGGGTCGTTTGGCCCGTTGTCATAGGCGCGCGGGAGATACTCAAAAATCATCTTGAGCGCACGCAGGGCTATGCCGTCCGTATAATCGGTGGCCATAACCGACGCGTAGGCTTCAAGGGCATGGGTAACGGCGTCAATTCCGGAAGCTGCAGTCAGACCCTTCGGAGCCGTCATGTGAAGATCCGCATCCACTATAGCCATCTTGGGAAGAAGTTCATAGTCTGCAAGAGGGTACTTCACACCGCTCTTTTCGTCTGTGATAATTGCAAACGGAGTTACCTCGGAGCCTGTTCCGGCAGATGTGGGGATTGCTACAAAGTATGCTTTTTCTCCCATCTTGGGGAAGGTGTATATACGCTTGCGGATATCAACAAAACGCATTGCCATATCCATGAAATCGGCTTCCGGATGCTCATAAAGAACCCACATTATCTTTCCGGCGTCCATTGCGGAGCCGCCGCCCAGGGCAATTATAACATCCGGTCTGAAGGCCTTCATCTGCTCGGCTCCGCGAATGGCGCAGTCAAGCGTCGGATCGGGCGCAACCTCAAAGAACGTGGAATGTACAATGCCCATCTGGTCAAGCTTGTCGGTAATGGGTTTTGTATAACCGTTGGTATACAGGAAGGTATCGGTAACTATGAAGGCCCTCTTCTTGCCCATAACGGTCTTAAGCTCATCAAGGGCAACGGGCAGACAGCCCTTCTTTATATAGACTTTCTCAGGTGTTCTGAACCAGAGCATGTTTTCTCTCCTTTCCGCAACGGACTTGATATTCACAAGGTGCTTTACACCCACATTCTCAGAAACACTGTTTCCGCCCCATGAGCCGCAGCCCAGCGTAAGAGAAGGAGTGAGCCTGAAGTTGTACAAATCTCCGATACCGCCCTGCGAAGAAGGAGTATTGACCAGTATTCTGCAGGTCTTCATGCGTGAAGCGAATTCGTCAAGCTTAGCCCTTTCTGTTGTATCGTTAAGGTAGATAGATGAAGTGTGCCCGTACCCGCCGTCCGCAATAAGATGTTCGGCCTTCTCAAAGGCATCCGTAATGTCTTTTGCCCTGTACATTGCCAATACGGGTGAAAGCTTTTCATGGGCAAATTCCTCAGAAAGCTCTACGGATTCCACTTCACCTATGAGTATTTTAGTTCCCTCGGGTACTGAAAAACCTGCAAGCTTCGCAATTTTTGAAGCGCTCTGCCCTACTATGGCCGCGTTAAGAGAGCCGTTTATCAGTATGGTTTTGCGTACTTTTTCGGTTTCTTCCGGGTTAAGGAAATAACATCCGCGCGCGGCAAATTCATCCTTAACTCTGCCGTATACCCCGTCAAGGACTATGACGGACTGTTCGGATGCGCATATCATGCCGTTGTCAAAGGTCTTGGAATGGATAATGGAGTTTACAGCAAGAACTATATCCGCGCTGTCGTCGATTATTGCCGGAGTATTTCCGGGTCCTACGCCAAGGGCCGGCTTTCCCGATGAATAAGCGGCTTTTACCATTCCGGGTCCGCCGGTTGCAAGAATGATATCGGCTTCCTTCATCAGAAGATTGGTCATATCCAGACTGGGTATATCAATCCATGAAATTATATCTTCAGGGGCTCCTGCCCTGACTGCGGCCTCAAGTACTACTCTGGATGCCTCTATGGTGGATTTCTTTGCTCTGGGATGCGGACTTATGATTATGCCGTTTCTGGTTTTCAAAGAAATGAGGGTCTTGAAAATCGCTGTGGATGTAGGGTTTGTTGTCGGGATAACGGCGCAGATAAGGCCTATGGGTTCCGCAATTTTCTTAAAGCCGTAAGCTTTATCCTCTTCTATTACACCGCAGGTCTTTACATCTCTGTAGGCATTGTAAATATATTCGCTGGCGAAGTGGTTCTTTATGACCTTGTCTTCCACTATGCCCATTCCGGTTTCCTCAACAGCAAGCTTCGCAAGGGGAATTCTTGCCATGTCCGCGGCGCTTGCGGCAGCAAGGAAAATCCTGTCCACCTGCTCCTGTGTAAATGACGCGAACCTTTTCTGAGCCGCCCTTACACGGCTGATACAGGCTTCAAGCGAATCAACGCTGTCTACAATCTCATAGTTCTTTTCCATTTTTGAATACTCCGTTAACTGGTAATAACAGCACAAGCCTACATATTATTCAAAGAAACGGGAATTCTTAAAATTGCATAGGGGTATCATGAAAACTGATATGTTGACACTGAACAAGGCAAAATTCCATAATAAGCAATGAAGAAAATATCATTTGTCCTTCAAATTCTGCTTATCTTTGCCGCCTTGGACTGCTTCGTTTTTGCGACTTCTCTGTCAAGCGCGGACGATATGGGAAAGCATTCGGTGATGAGCCATCGCCTTATCTGGGCTAACGGCAACGATAACTTTACTCTTGGTATAGCAAAAAATGACGATGACCATCACACCTTCAGTTTTGTCGGTATTTTCACATACAGGAATTTCAGTTTAAAAGCTGATTTAAGCGCTTATACAAACAGGATAGCAAAAACAAGGTATGACGAGCTTATGCTGGAAACATCTTATAAAATTGCTCTGTATAACATAAGGAATTTTTCACTATACCTTGATACCTCCGCGGGCCTTGGCTTCAGAGGCTATATGGGGCTTGATGCTGTTCAGAACAACTATCACAAATATATACGTGTGGCTTCGGTACACGTTCCGTACATATCAATTCCTGAATTTTATCCCCTTTCCGAGCTTGGAATGGAAGCAAACTATTCTCCGGTAAAGGGTCTTTCCTTCAGCGGCGGGGCAAGTGTTATCTACAGCCGTGAATTTATTTTCGGCTTTCAGCTTTCAATGTTCTACAAAGCCTTCGGGATAGCTCTGAATAAAGATACAAAGTGGAAAATTTCATCGTACATTGATTTCGGAGCTATCACATTCAACTATGAGAGGGAACTTGACGGGACATTCGGCTACGGAACCGTAGGCGTTGACGTCATGTCCTTTTTCAGAAAACCCACATGGAAGAAATCCGATGTAAGCCTTTCTTCCGGCAGGCAGAAGATACAGAGCTTCCGGTTTCACTCAAACTACCTTGAACTGCCTTTTTCCGGGTATTCGTCCGTGTGTATAATTTCACGTTACACATCCGGCATACCCAATCCGAAAAAGAGCCATGACCCAAATATCCGAGTACAGAGAAACCATTTGCAGCTTGCTGCAGGCTATCGCTACCGTTTTCAGGAACTATGGATTTTCAGACCCTACTGTGAAATGGACTTCGGACTTGCAAAATGGCAGATAGACATTATTAACACGGACGGAAGCCCAAGGATTTCAAGAGACGCAATTTTTACGCCGTTTACGCAGATACGTATTGGCACTACGCTGCTTCCGGAAGGTCTCATATGCTTTGACTGGATAAACTTCATGCTTGAAGCGGCTCTTGATATCGGCTGTTATCCGGATTCAAATCTGATAACCTCTTATGTCCGAGGAGACAGCTATCACTCTGAAGATTTTATTTTCAAGCCTTTCTGCATGTCATTTTTCATTGGTATGAAGTTCGGGTTTGACCTTTAGTCCGTAACTATATCGCCGGTCCATGTAATTATGCCGCCGAATTCCAAAATATTTGAATAACCCATGTCTGCAAGTTTTGAAGAAGCCTGCCTGCTTCTTGCTCCGCTTCTGCAGTAAACAAGTATTTTCCGGTTTTTATCCGGCAGCTGAGGAATAGACGCGGAACCTATGGTTTCGTTTGGGATATTTATAGCGCCGGGTATATGGCCGGATGCATACTCATCCGGGCGCCTTACATCAACTATGATTATATCTTTTTCATTGGCCATAATGCGCGCAGCTTCTTCCTGCGAAATATGTTTGTATTCCATTTTGGTTATTTCATCCGTATTGCCCGCGCGTGAGCAGCCGATAAGTGTGAATCCCAGCAATGCCAGTAAAACCGACATACCTAAAACCATAAATGCTTTTTTCATGTTATTCCTTTATTCGTTAACGTGATTCCTTTTAAGAATCTTTGAAATCTTTTCGGCGGCTTCTGTGAGAATGGGCTTTGTAATATTTGCCATAAGACTGGTTCTTATCAGGCATTCGGATTCGGGCGTCGCGGGAGGAAGAACCGCGTTTACAAAAACTCCTTCTTCAAAAAGCTCATGCACTATCTTAAGAGTTGTAAACTTGTCGGAAGTGTAGATAGGGATTATAGGCGTCTGTGTAGGTTTGAACTTTACCCCAAGCCTCTTAAGCTCAGAGCGGAAGAAACCCGCAATGTCAGAAAGTTTTTCCTTAATCTGCGGATTTGCATTCAGATAATCAAGCGAAGCAAGAGCCGCTGCCGCGTTTGCGGGCGGCATGCTTGCGGAGAAGATGAACGGTCTGGACATATGGCACATAAAGTCAATTATCTCGGCATTCGCGGAAGCAAAGCCGCCAAGGCTTGCAAAGGATTTGCTGAAAGTTCCCATTATGATATCAACCTTGTTTTCAAGATTGTAGTAAGAGGCGGTTCCGCGGCCGCCATCGCCTATTGTTCCTATTCCGTGGGAGTCGTCTACCATTACCCTTGCCCCGTAACGGGAAGCAAGCTCAACTATGTCAGGAAGATTCGCGATATCCCCGCTCATGCTGAAAACTCCGTCCGTCACTATGAGCTTCGGAGAATCCGCTCCCGTTTTTTCAAGAACTCTTCTGAGCGAGTCCATGTCGTTGTGCTGATAACGCAGCATTTCCGCATAGGAAAGTTTGGCGCCGTCATAAATGCTGGCATGGTTTTCCTTATCGCAGATAATGAAATCACCCTTGCCGCAGATGGAGCTCAGGATTCCCAGATTTGACTGAAATCCTGTTGAGAACGTCATTGCGGCCTGTTTGTGGAGAAAAGTCGCAAGCTCCTTTTCAAGCTGAAGATGAAGGTCAAGAGTCCCGTTGAGAAACCTTGAGCCGGAACAGCCCGTCCCATACTTTTCCATTGCCCTAATACCGGCTTCAATAACTTCAGGCTGTGTTGTAAGACCCAGATAATTATTGGAACCAAGCATTATCCGGCGTTTCTTTTCCATAATGACTTCGGGGGCTTGCCTTGATTCAAGACAGTGGAAATAGGGATATATTCCCATTTTTCTAACCTCGACAGCCAGGTTGTAAGAATTGGCTTTGTCGTTAAGTTTTTCAAAAAGATCCATTTGTACCTCTTGTACGAGATTTTTCAGATATTTGGCAAAGAGGTCAAGTATCACCCCTTATCAGGTTTTTAGAAAATGTACTTTATAGAGGCCTTCGCGGTAACACATAAACCGAAACCCATGGAAATATGTTTTTTTATAGTAACATATCCGGTATTATCGCGGCTCTTTCTCTGAAGTTTTGTTATAAACGAGATATCGGGATTAAGGGAAACGCATATAGCAAGATGCTTAGTGAACTTATAGTCCCCTTCAGCGTAAAGCGCTATACCCCAGGCTTTTGCGGAAAGTTTCACGTTTGAGGTATCGGTTTTTGTATTTCCAGTGAAACTGTTGTACGCAAGACCTCCGCCAAGATAAACGTCAAGAGGAATTTGGAAGTTAAAACGCTTCATTATAACAAGATGAGTTTTGAAGTCCGTCGCGTTTGAAAGTTTGGGGGCAGTTTTACTGCTGTAATCAGAACCGGCAAAATGAATCTTGCCGGAGAAACCTGTACCAATGTCAAAATAACCGAACCAGCCTTCCTTCATAAAGTTGTCTATTTTTGAAAGATCCAGCGTCACGGCAAGGTTTATTCCCAGGGCGCTCATCCTGTTTGATGTCAATTCATGTTTGTCATATTTTCCTTTGAGTGTAAAAAAATCGTACCCCGCGCCAAGCTGAACAGCGGCAATGGGCTCAAGAATTTTATCTTTGATACCGGAAAGTTCCTTCGCAAAACAGAACGACGGAATAAGAATCAGAACAAGCAGTAACACCGTGAGTGTCTTTTTCATATATACTCCTCCCATGGAGCGAATAGGCAGGGCATGTCCCGCAGGCATGACGCAGACCGGTTTCCCTTCACATCCTTCCTACCCTGTTTTGAGTCTAGCATGAAGCTTTTCATCCGTCAACAAAACGCTTTTTATGCTCTGACACCTATTGAAGTAATGTCCTCAGATTCTTATCATTAAGCGATTATGAAGCAAAGGAGCGCGGTATGGAAGCGGAAAAAAAGAAAATCATCCTCAGCGGTATCCAGCCTACAGGCATTTTCACACTTGGAAATTACATTGGAGCCGTAAAGAACTGGGGAAGAATGCAGGACAACTACGACTGTGCTTATTTTATAGCGGATCTCCATTCTCTTACCGTGCGCCAGGAACCGTCTAATCTCAGAAAAAGACGCTACGAAGCCATTGCGCTCCTTCTGGCCTGCGGGATAGACCCGAAAAAGAGTCTGGTTTTTATCCAGAGCCAAGTCCATACCCATACGGAGCTTTCCTGGATACTTTCAGGCATTGCCCAATTCGGAGACCTTTCACGCATGACCCAGTTCAAGGACAAAGCGGCAAGACATGCCGACAACGTAAATGCCGCTCTTTTCACCTACCCCGTTCTCATGGCGGCGGATATTCTTCTGTATCAGGCGGATATGGTTCCGGTCGGGGTTGACCAAAAGCAGCATCTGGAGTTCACAAGAGACATAGCGGAGCGTTTCAATAACCTTTACGGTCAGACTTTCAAAGTGCCTGAGCCCTACATACCGGCTGCCGGCGCAAAGGTCATGTCTCTCCAGGACCCTCTTAAGAAAATGTCAAAGTCGGATGAAAACGCGAACGCTTTCATATCCATACTTGACGAGCCTGATGTAATCATAAGCAAATTCAGGCGCGCGGTAACGGACAGTGAAAAGGAAATTGTTTTCAGAGAAGGCAAAGACGGAATTAACAACCTGATTACGATATACTCCGTAACAACAGGGAAAAGCACCGCGGAAACGGAAGCGGAATTTGAAGGCAGGGGCTACGGGGACTTCAAGCTTGCCGTAGGCGAAACGGTTGCGGACGCATTGCGCCCCATAAGGGAGAACTACAAACGCTACAGCGCAGATAAAGCCTATCTTGACGAAGTTGCGCAAAACGGAGCGCAGACCGCCCTTTCAGTATCGCTCAGAACACTTAACAGGGCAAAAAAGAGAGTCGGGCTTCTTTGAACTTAAGGAAGCTCGTACTCTGCCCTGAATGCCGTATAAGTTGCATTGAATTTCTCACTGTTGTGCTTGTATTCGTTAAGCGTCTCATGAAGGTTCAGATTGTTCATGTTGGCGTCTATGACACAACCCGCGATATTTGAGCAGTGGTCGCTGACTCTTTCAATGCTTGTCAGAATGTCATTCAGCACAAAGCCCGCGTCTATGCTGCATTCGCCTTTTTGAAGGCGCCTTATGTGGCGTGTTCTGATTTCTTCCTTGAGGTAGTCAATAACCTGCTCCAGAGGCTCCACTCTGAAAGCCTCTTCAAGGTCATGCTTCGCAAAGGCGTTATAGGCCATTTCAGTTATCTGTCTTATGGCCTTTATAAGAACTTTAAGCTCAGCTGAAGCCTCGTTTGAGAATATAATCTTTTTCTGCTGCATCTCACGCGAGGCATCCAGAATCTTTACGCTGTGGTCCGCGATGCGTTCTATGTCGCTTATCATCTTTAGATACTCGGCCGCCTTCATTGTATCCGAATCCTCTATGTTCAGGCTGCTGAGCTTTACAAGATAGGTGCCTATTATGTCTTCATAATGGTCGGTGAGCTTTTCCTTTTCGTTGACAAGGGCATCAAGCTCGGCCGTATAGCCGTCAAGAGAGTCCAGGCTTTCTTCCATGGATGTCATAGCTTCCTTTGCCATATCGTCCATGAGCACGCTTACGCGTTCAAGCGCAATTGAAGGGGTTTTGAGAAGACGCTCGTCAAGCTCCACCTTCTTTTCAGCGGAGGGCGAGTCCGGAATGATACGGCAGGCGAGCTTTTCAAGAGCCCCGCTGAACGGATAGAGAATCATGGCGCAGAGGACGTTGAATATTGTATGGCATACAGCAATACCAAGCAGGCTTGCGGACAGTGAAAGGATAGCGGGAGAAAGAAGCTTCCTTAAAACCGTGAAGGCTGTAAGAAGCACTACAGTGCCTATGATATTGAAGCAGAGGTGGATAAGCGCCGCGCGTTTTGCATTCTTGTTTGTTCCTATGGAAGAAATCATGGCGGTGGCGCATGTTCCTATGTTTTGTCCCATTATTATGGGAATAGCAGCACCGTAGGGTATCAAACCGGTTGAGGCCAAAGTCTGTAAAATTCCTATTGATGCTGCGCTTGACTGGATTATCGCGGTAATTACCGCTCCGACCAGAACACCAAGGAAGGGGTTTTGAAACCTTAGGAACAGCTGCTGGAACTGAGGTATTTCTTTAAGACCCACAACAGCCGACGCCATGGTTTCCATGCCGAACATCATTGTTGAAAAGCCAAGAAGCACAAGACCGGTATCGCGTTTTTTGTCCTTGCAGGTTGTGTACATTATTATGCCCGCCAGCGCAAGTACCGGCATGAATGAAGAAGGCTTTAAAAGCCTTATGAAAAAGTTGGTGCTTGAAATTCCCGCAAGGCTCAGTATCCATGAGGTTATAGTTGTACCCACGTTTGCGCCCATAATGACGCTTATGGACTGTCTCAGAGTCATCATGCCTGAGTTTACAAAACCCACAACCATAACGGTGGTTGCGGAAGAGCTTTGCATAACCGCCGTGATAACTATACCTGTGAGAAACCCGGTAAACTGCCTGTCAGTTATTCTTCCCAGGAAAAACCTGAGACTGCTGCCGGCCCTTCTTTCAAGCGCCTGCCCCATTACGCTCATACCGAACAGAAAAAGGCTGACGCCGCCGATTAAGCTAAGAATGTTAAAAAAGTCCATCATCCATCCCGATAACAAGTATTCCAAATGCCAAGAGAATGATAACCTAATTTACGGAGTAAGGGCAATCGGATTCAGAAGAACCGACAAACCTCTGAAACTTGTTTTCCGGAAACGGTGAAGACAGGCTTACTCATCTCTTCATAAGTTTTGCCCCGTCTTTAAAAGCGTTCCCGACTTTCTGTCCTATAACAAGATAATCGTTGTTGAACGGGTCAAAGACAATGGGTTTTATCTTATTTATATCCGCTTTTCCGTCCGTGAGCGCTTTTTCATCTACGGATACATTGATTATAGCGCCTGTAAGCAGGCCCGTGTCGGGATTGTAGCTTAAAACCTCGCATTCAACGCATACTGCAAGCTCGTTTATTACAGGCGCATTCACAAATTCGCTTTTTGACACTGTAAAGCCTGCTTCTTTCAGCTTGTCCGGCTTTTTGTTTCCGCTTGCGATTCCAAGATAGTCGCATTCGGTCACGTGTTCCGCATCACCCATGCTCACGGTAAAGGCTCCCGTCCTGCGAAGGTTTTTCACTGTCTTGTGCGTGGAACTCAGGCACAATGTAAACTGACTATCATCCGTGATGCCGCCCCATGCGGCGTTCATGGCATTCGCGCTCCCGTCTTCGTTGTAGGTGGATACTATATAAACGGCCTGAGGATATGAATAAGGCTTTGCTCCGAAATTCTTTCTCATGTTTTACTCCTTATATGTTTTATGTCTTATATGATTATGATGGTATGGTTAATAAATAATATAACAGTAAAGAGGGCTTTTGTAAAAAGGAATCCGCTTAAACGCCCGAGCTTCCCTCTTTACAAGATTTGACGCAAAGTCTAATTTAAGCCATGGGATTTTCTGTAATACTCAAAAGCGAGCTTGTAATGCTCTCTTTCCTGGCAATGGGCTACGCTCTTGCAAAATTTAAACTCGCTGAAGCCGACCACGGAAAAAGCCTTTCTTCTTTTCTTGTCTACTTCATCACACCCGGCATGATAATAAGCTCATTCCAGAGCATGGAATACAATGCCCGGGATGCGCTGAAACTGCTATGGTTTTTTCTTGTAAGCCTTATTGCCCAGGTTCTGATGTTTCTTATACTCATTGCCGTGCTAAAAAACCGACTTAACGACGGAAAGTACAGAATCTTTACAATCGGCTCCTTTTTGGGCAACGTAGGCTTTTTCGGCCAGCCGCTCATAAGCGCCCTCATCCCGACCGAGCCCATTGTTTCCGGCTACTGCATGCTGTTTGCTACAAGCATGAATCTTCTTATTTTCACTGTAGGAGAGTTCATGATAACAAGAGACAGGAAATATATCTCCATAAGGCGCACCGTTATCAACCCTACCGTCCTTTCGGTTTTCGTGGCTGTACCGCTGTATCTCATGAACATAAAGCTTCCTTCCGAAATTCAGAGCGTACTTCTCACACTTAGAGCCATGGCCGCGCCGATATGTATGCTGATACTTGGCCTGCGCCTTGCCTCAATGAAGCTGAAAGAGGTTTTCACAGAGCCTTTCGCCTATCTTGTAAGCGCAATGAAGCTTCTTGTTTTCCCCCTCTTTGCCTATGCTCTGGTCTATTTTCTTCCGTGGTTCGACTCAACCTTCAAAACGTCCGTACTTATAATTTCAGGTACTCCGTGCGCCGCCGTCATTCAGTCTCTTTCCGAGCTCCACGGCTCTGAACAGAAGAACGCCGCCTATACAGTGCTTATTTCGTCAATACTCTGCGCAGTCACCCTGCCCCTGCTGGCACTGATTCTTTTATGACTAAGACCTTCTCCTGTTTCTTGATATATATCTGTCGTTCTTTGCCATCTGATTAACAAGAAAAATGGAAACGGAAAAGAGAATCAGAACGAAAATTATGAAAATCCAACTTAAATCGTAACCGGAACCCATGGATGCTATGTAGTCGTATGTCCCGTGAAGCAACACGGGGACAGCGACGGAAAGAAAACTGTAGAACTTTGAAAGACTGCGGTCTCCCATATAATCCCCGCCCTTCGCAAGGCCGTAGAAAACACCCATGAAAACACCGAAACACGCATGCCCCGGAACTGCCGTGACAGCCCTTACAAGAGCAGTGCCGAAACCGTACATGGTAACGTAGGAGATATTTTCCCACAGGGCAAAGCCAAGGGAAACAGCTGTGGCGTAAACCACGCCGTCATACTGGCAGTTGAATTCACTGCTGTTCCAGGTACGTTTTTTCAGAAGCGCATACTTTGCAAGCTCCTCTGACAAACCCACTACTCCGAAGTAGAGGATAAGATTGTAAAGCATTGTGCCGTTTTCAACAGCGCGGTTCAGGAAAGTTCCCAGAATACGCTCCGCAATAAGGGCAAAAAATGTTGATATTATTCCGCTGATTACAAGGCCCAAAATCAGATAGGGAGATTCTTTTTCAAGCCTGTCGGACCTGTAGACTTTTACAAGAAGAAAAACGGCGGGAATAACGGCTGAAGCCAGAAGAAGCCAGCGGTAAGTGAGAAAAGGCGTCATAACAGACCAGAAGAACATACTATGCCTCCGTATGCTTTAGAATTTAAACAAATAAAACGCTCAGGGCAAGATAAGTAAGGACATATTCGCGGTTTTCGGCAAAAGTACGGATATCAAAGAAAAGAGGCAAACCGGCTGAACTTATTGAACTAAAAGCCTCATAATTGTAGATTTAAGCCATGAGGTACGATGTTATAATCATTGGGGCGGGTCCCGGCGGAATATTCTCTGCCTATGAACTTATGAAGAGCAGCCCGAAGCTTAATATCGCCGTAATAGAAATGGGCAATCCCCTTGAAAAGAGAAAATGTCCCATAGACGGTGTTAAAATCAAATCCTGCATAAACTGCAAAACCTGCTCCATAATGTCGGGCTTCGGAGGCGCCGGCGCGTTCTCGGACGGTAAATACAACATAACAAACGACTTTGGCGGAACTTTGTGCGAATACATAGGGAAACAGCAGGCCACGGAGCTTATGGAGTATGTTGACCATATCAACATGACACACGGCGGCGAAGGCACAAAACTCTACTCCACCGCAGGCTCGGATATAAAGAGACTGTGCATGCAGAACAAGCTCAAGCTCCTTGACGCGTCCGTAAGGCATCTTGGTACGGACAAAAACTATGTTGTACTTCAGAACCTCTACAGGAAAATGAAAGACAAAATTCATTTTGTTTTCCGTGACCCTGTAAGAAAGATTGAAGTTATAGACGGCGGTTTCAAGGCAGTCACTGACAATGAAACTTTTGAATGCAAGCACTGCATAGTTTCCGTAGGACGCAGCGGAAGCAAGTGGGTGGAAGAAATCTGCAGGGAGCTTGACATAGAAACGCTTTCAAACAGAGTGGATATAGGAGTAAGGGTTGAGCTTCCGGCAGAGATTTTTTCGCACCTGACGGACAGCCTTTATGAAAGCAAGATAGTTTACAGAACTGAAAAGTTTGAAGACAACGTGCGCACCTTCTGCATGAACCCTTATGGTATAGTTGTAAACGAAAACACCAACGGCATAGTTACCGTAAACGGACACAGCTTTGAAGATTCGTCCCGGAGAACCGAAAATACAAACTTCGCGCTTCTTGTTTCCAAGCATTTTACCGAGCCTTTCAAGGACAGCAACGGCTATGGCGAAGGCATCGCAAGGCTTTCAAACATGCTTGGCGGCGGAGTAATTGTACAGCGCTTCGGGGACCTTATCAGAGGAAGGCGCAGCAACAGGAAACGAATTGAAGAAAGCTTTGTTCGTCCCACCCTTCAGGCCGAACCGGGAGATTTAAGCCTTGTTCTGCCAAAACGAATCCTTGATGGCATAATAGAAATGATACATGCCCTTGACCGCATTGCCCCGGGTACGGCAAACGACGATATTCTGCTGTACGGCGTTGAAGTCAAGTTCTACAACATGGAAGTAAAGGTTGACAGGCATCTGGAAACAAAATATAAGGGCCTGTACATGATAGGAGACGGAAGCGGAGTTACGCACTCTCTTTCACATGCCTCCGCAAGCGGCGTATTTGTGGCAAGAGAGATTTCAGAAAAATATAAATAAAACGTCTATTCCGGTTTTTCAGGATTCCAGAATCCTGCATGCACTTCTTCAATGGCGTAGCCTATCTCCGGAAACGGGCCAAGAACTTCTATAGGTTTCTGACCTGCCGCGATTATTGTCCTGCAGGAAATGTTGAAAGTAGGATTTTTATCATCGGAGCCTGTCAGCTCAAGGAGCTTCTCTTCTGTAACACCATATACTATCCTTCCGATATTGGCCCAGTATATGGCACCTGTACACATACAGCAGGGCTCAAATGTTGTATAAAGCGTACATTTCCACAGAAACTCACGGCTGAATGTCCGGCTTGCGCGGGAAGCAAGAAAACGCTCCGCGTGGGCAGTGGCATCATGCAGGTCGTGTTCCGCGTTGCCCTGCTCCATTACTATGTTTCCGTTTTCGTCTACAAGCACGGCTCCGAACGGAGTATTCCCGTTCTCACGGGCCTTTCGTGCGGTTTCGTTGGCAGCAAGCAGATATTTTAAATGGTCCATATTTTCTCCTTATTTTTAAATTGCGCCTGCCTTATCAAGCAGACGCCTGATTGCAAGCGCTATGGTAAGACGAGAGGTTGTAACAGGATTATTTACGGAATGACCAAGCGCGTCGCATACAATATTTATCCTGTACTTTATTGTATTTTTATGAACACCCAGAATCTCGGAGGCCTTCTGCATGTTCATGTCCGCGTCAAGGAAGTAAACTTCAAGCGTTTTTAAAAACTCTTCCGAGCCGTGTCGCTCTTCAAGCGCGTACAGACAGTCGGTTGCGGAAGCTATGCTTGCTTCCCCAAGCTTTATTATCGCATCGCACTGTCTTGCAAGCTCTATTTCAGATTCGTGAAATATTTCAAGAGCGGGGAAAACGGTTCTGGCCTTAGCCTCGTTCTCATTCCATATGGAAAAGGCATTTCTCACATCTGCGGTAGTGAACTTGTAATCCAGCATGGTAAGATAAACATGATTGCAGCCAAGGCCGTGGAGATTTTCAATTATAGAGCGCGCGCAGTTATTCAGAAGCTTTGCATCCAGCGGATTTCTGAAAAACATTATCAGGTCATCCGAATTGCCCGGCGTGGGTCTGTAGGATTCCAGAAGTATCTCGGAATCAAGATTGTTCATAACATCCCTGACAGCCTTTATCATTTCATAGGAAAAATGACTTCTTCCGTCGGTACAGCGTATGAACCAGGAGTTGTGGATGGACTTGATATCAATGCGCAGCACTTCGCTCAGCCTTCTCATCCTTATTGGTTCGTCATTGAGGATTGCTTTAACAAGTTCCGATGTCAAAACCTCGCTGTGGCTGTTGCTCCAAAGTTCCACAGCAAGCTGAACTGCGGCGCGGGCCATATCTACACGCATCTCATTAAGAGAATTTCCGTCTTCAATAAGGAAGAGCCTCATGGGCTCAACGCCTCTGTCATGTATAGGGGCATACCATATAAAACTGCCGGGAACCGGGGCGAAAGCCTTTTTGCGTTTTATATGATGAGGGACATTTTCTTCGTTCAGGACACCCTGAACAGAAATTCCGCCTTTAAAGGACTCCCCAAGATTATTAAGACTGCCGTCTGTAAGTATTATACCGGCATTAAGCTTTGAACTTAGAAGATTTAAAACCGAATCTACTGTCTGTTTGTCGGCAGGCAGCTTTGAAACCTGACCGATTATTTCCGTGGCAAGATTTTCGTTATAATCTGCGCCCGCTGTCAGCACGGATTCCGATACTTCCGAAATAAGAGCGTCATAACCAATATCCAGCTTGTTTTCAGGCATTACAATAACGGGCAGAGACAGGGAATCCGCAGTATCTTTAAGGCTTCTGCCTACTTCTTTAAGAATAACGCCTACATAATAAAGGACAAGAGCGGAAGCTCCCCCTTTTGCCATATACTCCAGACATCTTCGCTGAAGCTCCGTATCTCTCTCCATTGACGCGAAGCTTGCAAGAACAAGCTTACCGTTAAGTTTTCCGGAATTTAAAGCCATGAACCTGTTCTGAAGGTCTTTTGAACCTTTGTATTCAAAAACCGTAACGGCCAGAATGTTTGATTTAACGCCGTTCTGTCCCGCGGCAAGCCTGGCGCCCTTCATGGAAGGAAGTTTCATCGCATCTTCAACATTAAAACTCACGATTCACCTCCATAACCTGATTATACGACTAATATAAATCAGTAGCTATACCCGGTTTCAATGGCCTTAAGATTAATTTCATACATTTCGGGGTGCTTTGCGGAAACAACCTTGCGAAGAGCCTCTTCAAGTCCGTTTCCTGAAACCGCAGAACAGTCTTTCATGACTTTTCCAAGAAGGACTATGTTGGCAAGGTTTCCTGCGCCCATATCCTGAGCAAGCCTGGTTGCGGGTATGTAAAAAGCTTTTACGTCTGTTCTCTTCACCTTTCTTTCAACAAGGCTGGAATCCACGAAAATCATGCCTCCGGGCTTTACTGAGTCCTCATATCTGTCTAAAGACGGAAGGTTCATAACTATAAGCACATCAGGATGGTCAATAATAGGAGAACCTACAGGTTCATCGCTTACCGTTACGGAGCAGGAGGCTGTGCCGCCTCTCATTTCAGGTCCGTAGGAAGGCAGCCATGAAAGCTCTTTTCCTTCTGAAAGCGCCTTGTACGCAAGAAGTTTTCCTGAAAACAGAATACCCTGTCCTCCGAAGCCTGCTATAAGAATCTGTGTAGTCATTTCGCCGCCTCCGTATCTTTGTCCCTGAAAACCCCAAGCGGATAGTAAGGAATCATCTTATCTTTTACCCATTCAAGCGCCTTTGCAGGCGTAAGTCCCCAGTTTGTAGGACAGGCCGAAATCAGCTCTATCAGAGAGAAGCCCTTGCCCTCGACCTGATTGCGGAAGGCCTTCTCAACGGCTTTTTTTGCTTTCAGGACGTTCTTCACGCTGTTCACGGCAACGCGCTCAATATAGTAAGGAGCATCAAGGGCGGCAAGCATCTCGCATACACGTATCGGATAACCGGCGGTTTTCACGTCACGTCCGTATGGAGATGTCTGAGTTATCTGACCCGGAAGCGAAGTGGGCGCCATCTGGCCGCCTGTCATTCCGTAAATGGCGTTATTAACGAAAATGATTGTGATATTCTCGTTTCTGGTAGCCGCGTGGACTGTTTCAGCCATACCTATTGAGGCAAGATCCCCGTCGCCCTGATAAGTGAAAACAATATTTTCAGGCAAGGCTCTTTTAAGACCCGTCGCAACTGCCGGGGCTCTTCCGTGAGCCGCTTCAACCATATCGCAGGTAAAATAATCGTATGCAAGAACCGCACAGCCTACAGGGGCAACGCCTACGGTTTTTCCTTCTATGCCAAGGCTGTCAATAGCCTCCGCCACAAGCCTGTGGATAATCCCGTGAGGGCAGCCCGGGCAGTAATGCATCTCTTTGGATGTAAGACTTTTCGGTTTCTGAAAAACAACGGCCATTATCGCACGCCTCCTTCCGCCAGTTTTTTTGTTACGTCAATTATCTGGTCAACGCCGGGAATCATTCCGCCGACTCTTCTGCATAGAGCTACGGGACGAAGGCACTCTTCCGCAAGCTTGACGTCTTCTATCATCTGCCCCATTGAAAGCTCAACACTTACAAAGCCTTTGACTTTTTTTGCTGCTTCACTGATAGCCTTCTTCGGGAACGGCCAAACAGTAATAGGTCTTATCAGACCTGCCTTAATACCGTCTTTTCTCATAATTGTTATGGCATTCTTGGCTACACGGGCAGCAATACCGAAGGCTACAAGGCAGTAGTCCGCGTCATTCATAAGATAGCTTTCAAAGCGGACTTCGTTTTCCTCAATTTCTTTATAGCGTTCGAAGCGTTCAAGGTTCATTTTTTCCAGCACCTCAGGTACAAGATAAAGTGAATTTATGACGTTGTGCTCTCTCTTCATTCCGGTTCCGGTAAGCGCCCACGGCTTGGCAACAGCTGAGCAATGAGGTTCGGGAAGCAGTACCGGCTCCATCATCTGTCCCATTGTCCCGTCTGCAAGCAGCATTGTCGGACAGCGGTACTTATCTGCAAGATCAAAGGCAAGGCTTGTCAAATCAGCCATTTCCTGAACGGAGCTTGGAGTCAGTACTATAAGATGATAGTCTCCGTGTCCGCCGCCCTTGGTTGCCTGGAAATAGTCGGACTGTGACGGCTGGATTCCTCCCAGACCCGGACCGCCTCTTTGGACGTTTACTATCACTGCGGGAAGATCCGCTCCGGCAATATAGGAAATGCCTTCCTGTTTAAGCGATATCCCCGGGGAAGATGAGCTTGTCATGACTCTCTTTCCCGCGCCGGATGCGCCGTAAACCATGTTTATTGCGCTGACCTCGCTTTCCGCCTGAAGGAAAACACCGCCTTCCAACTTTGGAAGACGCTTTGCCATATAGGCTGTAAGCTCCGTCTGCGGAGTTATCGGATAACCGAAATAATGACGGCAACCCGCTCTAAGGGCGGCTTCGGCAATGGCTTCGTTTCCTTTCATCAAAACTTTTTCTGTCATATCACTTCTCCACGGTTATCACACAGTCAGGACACATTACAGCGCAAAAGGCGCAGGCTATGCATTTAGACTGCTCGGTAATCACGGCAGGGTTATGTCCCTTCCTGTTAATCTTGTTTTTATCAAGCGCGAGTATGTGCCGGGGACATGCGTCAATACATAGTCCGCACCCCTTACAAATGTCTTCGTTGAATGTTACTTTCGCCATACAGCTCACCTCTTTTGAAGAATCAAATTCCTTTAATTTCCGTCTCTCAGACCTCAAAGGGACGCTTTTGAAGCTTTATTTTCACCATTGCGCCTTCCGCCGCGCTCTCTTCTGCCGTTACCGCGGTAAGCGGAAGTCCCGAAAGACCGCAAAGCCGTTCCGCCTCAGGAAAGGTAAAGCGTATCTTCTCCGCCGTGGTTTCCGCCCCAAGATTGGAATTGTTGATGATACCTGTAAACTCAAGTCCGCAGGCGCCTTCAATTTCCCTCATCACTTCCATAGCCTCTTTTGCGTTTGATGTAAGAGGTCTGTAGAAGTTGACAACATAGAACATGTCATAGTTGTTTTCTTCAAGGATATAAGGAACAAAACGCCCAAGGGCATATGCTCCTCTGTCATCGCCGCCTATGTCCAAAACGGCATAGCGGCTTTTATCCTGAACAAGAGCATAGGCCCCGCTTGGCAGGGCGGGAAGGTCCACGCTGCTGTTTGCGAACGGCAGGGCAATGACCTTAACGCCCTCGGCTTCAAGGGTCTCAAAACTGTCCTTTGACCTGAAATACGGATTAACAATATCCAAATCGGCTATTGTTACCTCCAAACCCAGCTTCCGAAGATAAAGAGCGTAATTCACGGCAAGGTTGGTTTTCCCGCTGCCGTAGTGTCCGCAGAAAAGTGAAAGCCTCTTCACGCTTTAAGCCCCAGTTTGTAAATCCAGCCCATGTAGTCTTCAATCTTACCGGTCTGCATACCGTAAATGTTGTCGTAAAGCTTTTGGGCAATCGGCCCCACTTTCCCGTCACCTACAGTGTAGTCGCTGCCCTTTACGCAAAGTGTGCCTATAGGGGAAATTACAGCGGCGGTACCGGAAGCGAATATTTCCTTAAGGGCACCGCTTCGGCTTCCTTCCATTATTTCATCAATGGAAAGCTTTCTTTCCGTTACCTTCACTCCCCACTTCTTCAGCAACCTTATTACAGAATCTCTTGTGATGCCCGGAAGAATTGTCTCGGAATCCAGCGGCGCTGTTATAACTTCATCGTTAAGAACGAAGAAGGCGTTGGAGGTTCCGATTTCTTCTACATATTTATGCTCCGCCGCATCAAGCCATAGTACATCTTTGCAGTCGTATTTCATAGCGTCCTGGCTGGCTCTCATGCCTCCGCCGTAGTTGCCGCCCACCTTGGCATAGCCTGTGCCGCCCTTCGCCGCACGGATGTACTTATCCTGCACATATATTCTTGTCGCGGAAAGTCCTCCGTCGTTTGCAGCATAGTACGAGCCTGTAGGAGAAAGGATTATCATGAATCTGTAATGCTTTGCAGGAAGAACGGAGAAGGAAACCTCATCTCCGAAGATAAACGGCCTGATATAAAGCGCCGTTCCCTGAGCCGTAGGCACCCAGTCAATGTCTTCCTTGATGACGGCCTTTATACCTGCAAGAAGTATGTCTCCCGGAAGCTCCGGAATGCACATTCTTTCGTTGGTTCTTGCCATCCTTCTGACATTCATGTCGGGCCTGAAAATCTGGATTTCTCCTTTTGCCGTCCTGTATGCCTTCATACCTTCAAACATCATCTGCGCATAGTGAAGAACGCAGGACGCGGGCTCTATCAGGATAGCCTCGTGAGGAACAACTCTTCCGTCGTGCCAGCCCTGTCCTTCATCCCAATCCATGCAGAACATGTGGTCCGTGAAATACTTCGCGAATCCCAGCTTTGTCTGGTCCTGAGGCCTAGGCCTGGGATGTGTTGTCCTTGTAACCGGAAAATTGTAGTCCATAAATATCTCCTTTGCCTAAAAAAATCAGTTTACTCCGTACAGTTCCGGTCTTCTGTCAAAGAAGACGTTTATGCTGTTTCTTATTCCATTTAGAATGTCCATATTACATTCCGCCGTTATAATTTCTTCACCATGACCTTCCGCATGAGCTATCGTTACTCCCCATGGGTCGGTTATGGAAGAAGCTCCGCCGTAAACGGTATCGCCCGCTTTTCCTGCCGAATTACAGCAGACAACAAACATCTGGTTCTCTATTGCCCTTGCCTTTGTAAGAGCATCAAGATGGGCAACCCTTGCAAGAGGCCACTGCGATACCATGAAAAGAATGTCAATGCCCTGTACCGCCATTGTCCTTGTAAACTCAGGAAAACGCACATCATAACAGATGATAAGGCCGCACCTGCGCCCGTCAAGTTCAAAGACACAGGCATGTTCTCCTTTTTTAAAGTACCTATCCTCATCCATAGGTGAAAAAAGATGGGTTTTATCATACTCCGCAGCGCACCTGCCGCTTCTGTCAAAGACAAGAGCTGTGTTGTATACTCCGCCGTCCTTAATATTCGCTACGCTTCCCGCGACTATGTTTATCCCAAGTTCCTCTGCCAATGAGGAGAAAACACGCCGGACTTCGGCTCCGTCCCTGTCCGCAAGGGCATAAAGGTTTTCCCTTGGAAAAAAGCCGACGTTCCATGTTTCGGGAAGCAGAACCGTATCGAGACCGAAAGAAGCAGCCTTACGTATAAGCGTTTCGGCTTTTTCGAAGTTCTCTTTTGGTGAGGCAAATTTCATGTCCATCTGAATGCACGAAATCTTCATTTTTACTCCCGTCAAAAGCCCTAAAGGGCGCTTCTGATTATTTTTCCGCTTACGGTCTTGGGAAGTTCATCCCTGAAAACCACCTGACGCGGGTATTTGTACGGCGCAGTATGTGTTTTCACATAGTCCTGTATATCCGTTTTGAGCTTTTCGCTGGGCTCCGTACCCCGTGTAAGTACTATAGAGGCCTTTACAACCTGTCCTCTTACAGGGTCGGGAGTAGCCGAAACTCCGCACTCAAGCACATATGGAAGCTCCATTATTACGGACTCGACCTCGAAAGGCCCTATCCTGTAACCGGAAGACTTGATAATGTCGTCAACGCGGCCAACATAGAAAAAATAGCCGTCCTCATCCTGCCATGCGGTATCACCGGTATGGTACAGACCGCCGCGCATTACCTCGGACGTCTTTTCCTTATCCCTGTAGTACTCCGTGAAAAGACCTATCGGGGCGCCGCCGGAGATATCTATCGCAATCTCGCCCACTTCACCCGGAGCCACGGGAAGTCCGTCACTATCAACAAGCATTACACTGTACTGAGGAGACGCCTTGCCCATTGAACCGATTTTGACATTGCCGCCGAAATTCGCGACGGTAAGCGTTGTCTCCGTCTGTCCGAAGCCTTCGCATATCTCAAGACCCGTAGCCTTATAGAACTGACTGCCTACTTCAGGATTCAGCGCTTCGCCTGCAGTAGTCATGTGCTTTACGGAAGAGAAATCGTATTTTGAAAGGTCTTCCTTGACCATCATCCTGAGCATCGTGGGCGGGGCGCAGAAGGTAGTTATATGATATTGGGCGAACAGAGGCAGGATATCGTCCGCGTGGAAGCGGTCAAAGTCATAGACAAAAACCGCTCCTTCGCACATCCACTGCCCGTAAAGCTTGCCCCACAGGGACTTGCCCCAGCCCGTATCCGAAATTGTAAAGTGAAGGCCGTCAGGCCGGCAGCAGTGCCAGTATTTTGCAGTGACATAGTGCGCCAGCGCGTAGGTATGCCTGTGCTCAACCATCTTGGGATTGCCGGTTGTGCCGGAAGAGAAGAACATAAGAGCGCTGTCATTTCCGCAAGGAGTATCCGGGCCGCGCCTGAAAGAGCTCTTGAACATCGGGTATTCCCTGTTGAAATCCCTCCAGCCTTCACGCGTCCCGTTTACCAGCATCTTAATCTCCAGCGTCGGACACTGACTCTGTACCCTGTCCACTATCTCCGCGCAGTCTCCGGAAGCGGTGCAGACTATAGCCTTTACACCTGCGGAATTGAACCTGTAAATAAAGTCATGCTCTCTAAGCTGGTAGGTTGCAGGTATGGCTACGGCTCCTATTTTATGAAGGGCTATAATTGCAGGCCAGAACTGATAATGCCTTTTTAAAACAAGCATTACCTTATCGCCCTTGCCAATTCCCAAGGCTGCAAAGTAGTTCGCAACCCGTGCGCTTTCCTTCTTCATGTCCATAAAGGTAAAACGCCTTACCGACTTGTTTATGTCAAGGTGTATCATCGCAAGCTTATCGGGATATTTATCCGCGATTGCGTCAACAATGTCGTATGCAAAGTTAAAAGATTCAGTATTTTTGTATTTTACGGCCTGCAGGCTGCCGTTTTTGTCTTCTGCGCACTCTATGAATTTGTTGGCGACAAGCTTGTTGGTAGAAGGAACTGGAGCAAGGGACGCGGCAATGCTTGAGTCGCCGCTTTCGTCCTCGCCCGGAAGGACTACAGCCACAAACAGGCAGTCACGGCCTTCAATGGCAATCATTCCGTGGGGTGTGGAAGACTTGTAGTAAATGCAGTCGCCCTCATGCAGAACTTCCTTATTAAGGCCCACCTGTACCAGCAGAGAGCCCTCTATGATTATGTCAAATTCCTGACCGGCATGAGTCTGAAGCTGGATAGGTTTGCCCTGAAGCTCCTCGGAGTAGTCATATTTAACCCAGTAGGGCTCGGCAATTTTGTTTTTGAATTTTGGAGCCAGATTCTGGATGTCTATGCCCATCTCCTTGGCAGTCTGGTGACCGTGGCCGCGTCTTGTGACGGTATAGGAAGTGAGCCGTGTGGAATGTCCTTCAAGAAGGTCGGTAATATCAATACCGAACGCCATTGCGCATTTGTGAATGAAAGAAAACGGAAGATCACACTCGCCCCTTTCATAAGTCTGATATTCGGAAAGACTTAAATCCGTCTTATGCGCCATTTCCTCCTGAGACAGGCTCAGAATTTCCCGCATTTCCCTGATTCGCGCTGCAACTTCCAGAAGCTGCGTTTTTGTAGTATCCACGATACCCCTCCGACTATAAAAAAAAGCCCGTCCCAAAGACTGCTTTCCTTGAGACGAGCCGCATATCTGTCTGTGATATGTACCCGCGGTACCACTCAAATTGCGCTTTCGCGCCCCTCAGGCTCCAACAAGCCTTATGCTCTTACGCGGCAGTCACGGGAGATCTCTACTCACACAGCGTGCTTTCTTTCTCCGGCTCGGAAGTGATAGGTTTACAGGCCCTTCGCAGCTGGCTCACACCGTACCCAGTTCGCTTTTGCTATCTTCCCGCTCCGTCTTCGTCAAAGCCTTTATAATGTTAAACCCAAATCAAACTGAATTGCGTTTAACATTTGCGTTGGTTTTATCACTTACGACAACTATTGTCAATCAAAGAAACCGCATTTTCTTCAAATTATATCAATTTAAGCCGCTGTTCCGTCTCCTCTTTCATTTTATACTTCAAAATCTTGCCTGCGGCGTTCATGGGAAATTTGTCCGTAAAAGTAAAATAACGCGGCACTTTATGTCTTGCCATTGATTTATAGCCGTAAGCCTTAAGCTCCTCTTCATCTGCGTTCTGACCCTCGTGAAGGATTACCCAGGCGCAGGCTTCTTCCCCGTAAACCCTGTCGCGAACGCCTACAACCTGCACATCTCTGATTTTAGGGTTCGTCAGATAAAACTCTTCTATCTCACGCGGATACAGATTTTCTCCGCCGCGGATTATCATGTCTTTCAGGCGTCCCGTCACTCTGAAATAACCTTCCGGCGTCCTGCAGCAGATATCCCCCGTATGAAGCCAACCGTCACTGTCTATGGTCTTTGCGGTAGCCTCCGGCATCTTGTAATAGCCCTTCATGATGTTGAATCCGCGCGCAACGAACTCCCCGTTCTCACCGTCAGGCAGAGTACTCCCCGTCTCGGGGTCGATTATCCTGCATTCCACGCCCTCGAAGGCCGTCCCCACCGTTTCCACCCTGTGGTCAAGGTCTTCATCAACGTTTCCCATAGTACAGCCGGGAGAGGCTTCCGTCTGACCGTAGACGGACAGGATTTCCTTCATGTTCATCTCTTTTGACGCCCTTCTCATAAGTTCAGGAGGGCAGTTGGCCCCGGCCATGATGCCCGTCCTCATATGGGAAAAATCCGTTTTCTTAAAATCCTCATGACTGAACATTGCAATGAACATGGTAGGGACACCGTTGAAGCAGGTTATCTTTTCCTGATTTATGCAGGCAAGGGATGACTTCGGAGAAAAGTAAGGCATTGGATAAACAGTACCCCCATGAGTCATAATACTTGTCATAGACAGTACCATACCGAAACAATGGAACATCGGAACCTGTATCATCATCCTGTCCGCGCTGGAAAGGTCCATCCTGTCTCCAATGATTTTTCCGTTGTTGATTATGTTACTGTGAGTCAGCATTACACCTTTCGGAAATCCCGTAGTGCCTGAGGTATACTGCATATTGCAGACATCATCCGGGCGTACCGCTGAAGAACGGCGTCTTACTTCATCCATTGGAACTGAGGATGCTCTGTCAAGCATACCGTCCCAGTCCAGAGCTCCTTCCATCTCAAAACCCACTGTAACCACGTTTCTTAGAAAAGGCAGCCTCTTTGAAAACAGAGGCTCCCCCTTTTTGTGATTTTCCAGTTCGGGACAAAGTTCTTTAATAATTGAACTGTAGCTGGTGCCCTTGACCCCGTCTATCATAACAAGTGTATGCGTATCAGACTGCCTTAGAAGATATTCTGCTTCATGTATCTTATAGGCGGTGTTTACCGTCACAAGAACCGCGCCTATCTTTACAGCGGCCCAGAAGCAAAGAAACCACTGAGGAATGTTTGTTGCCCAGACCGCGACATGAAAGCCCGGCTTTACTCCAAGTGAAATAAATGCTGCCGCGGTTTTGTCCACATCACGTCTGAACCGGCTGTAGGTTCTTGAATAATCAAGAGTCGTGTACCTAATTGCCTCCTGATCGGGGTAAAGCTCAGCCATCGTATCAAGCAGACCGGAAAACGTAATGTCCAGAACATCGTACTTTTTCCAGGGGAAAGTTCCCGTGCCCGTTCTGTTTCCATATAAAGCGGACTTTTTGCTTCCGTTGTCAGATAAACGGGAGAAAAAACTCTGAAAATGAGTCAGAACAATATCAGGGTCACGGACCTCTTCATTGAAATCAACGACAAAAAACCCTTCATAGTTCAGGGACCTTAAAGCCTTCAGAAAATCCTCAACAGGAAGATTTCCCTCTCCAAGAAGGACATTTTTGTCATCATCGCGGTCCCCTATCCTTACGTACCTTATATAGGCGCCAAGCGTCTTTATTGTGGTTTCCGCGCTCTCACAGCCCGTAAAATATGTATCGCGGATATTCCATGCGGCTCCTATTGCGGAGGAACCGAAGGCATTAATCAAATCCAGCAGAACCTGCGTTTTTGAAAGAGGCCCGGAAGTTTCAAAAAGTATTTCTATATTTTTTTTCTCCGCCTTCATGACGGAATCCGAAAGTTTGGCCTGAAGCCCGGAGACTTCAGAAGGGGAATCAATACGTACTATGACTTTTTCAATGCCTGAAAGAGAAGCCATATCCACATACTGCATAAGACCAACTGACGTTGCATGCTCCGTCTCAAGCGCATACGGGTAGCAGAGTGCGGATACCTGAACCTCGGCGCTTCTCAGAAGTATCCTGCCTTCGGAAACCGTTTCGGCTCTGAGGATACTGTCTCCGTGGCTGCGCCGTTCGCCTGAGGCATCCCATATCTCAAAACCGTTCATGCCGTAGTCTGAAGCCATACGGCAAAGGCCTGCAAAACTTGGCAGGTTTACATCTTTGGTGGAAAAGGCGGTCTTCATTTTTGAGACTCCTCATAGGCAATCTTGTTAATCGCGTTTATGTAGGCTCTGATAGAGGCTCCGCATATGTCGGAGGACAGTCCGTTACCGGAATAAAGCTTTCCGCCGCTTCTGAGCCTGACAAGGGCAGAGCCAAGCGATTCCCTGCCTTCCGTCACAGCCTGAACCTGAAAATCATCCAGCTCATAATGGCAGCCTATGCACTGTTCTATGGCCGTGAAGGCTGAATCTATGGGTCCGCCGCCCGTACCTGTTCCGCTTAGAAGCTCTCCGTCTCTTTCAAGAACGACGTTGGTCACGCTTTTCACCTTGTTTGATGTGGTTCCAATATAGCTTACAAGCGTATATGTTGCCGGACACTGCATGGCAACGGAAGCCACAAGGGCATCGAGTTCCTTGCCTTCAATTGAAGATTTTGTTTCGCAAAGTCTGTGAAGAGCTTCGTAAACACGTCCAAGATCCTCTGAGGAAATGTCATAACCAAGGGTTTTTACGGCGTCGCTTACCTGTGTAAGAGTGCTTTCCGCATCAAGAAAAACTGCCGAACCGTTTGTCTGAGTCGCAAAATTTTCGGAATTCCTGTTTTTCATCCCGTGAAGCATGCCCTCAATATCCGAATTAAGCTCGGAATATTTCAAACCGGACTCAAGCCCAAGCTCAAAACCCTTAGCCTTCAGAGCCCCGGCAAAGGAATCCGTCTTAAGGCAGAGCTTCCCTGCGGCGGAAACTTTCACCCCGTCCGCTCCGGCCTTAAGCGCGCAAAGAGCATTTGCAGCGGCAAGACTTATTTCATCTGAGGTTTTAACATAAAGCGGAACTTTTATTTCTTTCTTAAGAGATGTTACCAGAGAAGCAAAATCCTCAGGCATCATAATCCCCGCGTCATCGGAAACTGTGATTTCACAGACGCCGCTCTGAACGGCAGCGAGGCAGGCCTGCGCAAGGAAGGGCCCGTCAGCGCGGGAAGCATCCAAAGCCTCGAACTCAACATCGGCACAGAAGCTTTTCGCCTCACAGATTAGAGCCTTTATTTTTTCAAGCATCGCACTAGCCTTAAGCCCGTATCGGTACTCCATCTGCACAGTTGAAACAGGCAGGCTTATCTGGAGTCTTGGATGTGCCGCTGTTTTTATGCAGTCATAGGAAATTGTCGCAAAGCCCTCTTCAAGACTGCATATCGGAAGCGCTAAAGCTGCGTCCTTAACAGATTCCGCAATAGTTTTAAAGATTATTTTATCTTCACGGAGATTTTTTACGGGAGGAAGCTCTACGGCATCGGCCCCGTAACGGCAGATGCCTACTGCAATGGCAAGTTTTTCTCTGAAAAGCAGACGGGATTCTGAATTTGTGCAAAGTTCTTTAAGCGTACAGTCCAATACAGCTGTTTTTCTCATACAGCGCTCCTTTTGAGAAAACCTCTTACGCGGAGTTCTCTTTCCATGCGTTTCTATATATAGGTGCAAATTTACACTAATGGAATTACAAAAAGCATATGAGTGTCAACTGCAAATAGCGTGTAAATTGAAAATTCAGCGCCGAAAATTGTTCAGTACTTTATATAAAAGCCCATAAAGAGTACCCGCGTCTTCTTTGGAAAGGTTCATGCATGACCCCATTCGCATGGGTATGTCGGCAAGTTTTTCCTGAAGTGCGCGGCCTTCAGCTGAAAGAGACACGATAACGCATCTCTCATCTTCAGACTTTCTTTTTCTTTTCACATATCCGTTGGCTTCCAGCTTTTTAAGAACAGGAGTAAGCGTCCCCGAATCAAGAAAAAGCTTTTTCCCAAGGTCGCTTACCGTTATTTCCTCAGCTTCCCAGATAACCATCATAGCAATGTAATGGGTATAGGTCAGTTTATAGGGCTCAAGAAGCGGGGCATAGCGCCTGACAATCTCCTTTGAGCAGGCATAAAGCGGGAAGCATATCTGGTTCTCAAGCCTGAGCTGCGGACAGGTTTTCACTTTCAGACTTCCCTTAGAGTATTCTCTACAAATTCACGTACAGTCTTCATGTCCGCTGTAGGCTCAAAGCGGGCAACAACCTCACCTTTCCTGTTGACAATAAACTTTGTGAAGTTCCACTTGATTTCGGAATTGTTTTTGTAGTCTTTATCAATAGCCTTAAGAAGAGCGTTCATCGCAAGAGCCCTTGCACCCTTCCCGAAACCTTCAAAGCTCTTTTGAGACTTAAGATACCTGTAAAGCGGGATTGCCGTATCTCCGTTTACGTCGGACTTCTTCATCTGCGGAAACCGTGTGTGGTATTTCAAAGTGCAAAATTCGTGAATCTCTTCATCGGTACCGGGAGCCTGACCGGCGAACTGGTTGCACGGGACATCTATAACTTCCAGCCCCTCTTCATGCAAAGCCTCATACATTTTCTCAATTGCCTCATATTGAGGAGTAAAGCCGCAGCCTGTTGCCGTGTTCACTATCATTATGACTTTTCCCCGATAGTTTTTAAGACTAACTTCACTTCCGTCTGCTGCTTTAACACTGTAATCATAAATATTCATTATTGTCCCCTTTCGAAGCCTTAAGGCTCGGATATATTTTATTTTTTACAATTAGATTGTACACAATTGAATTGAGAGTGTCAACATAAGAATATAAAAGAATATAAAATTCGGCATGCCGGCCGGCTCTTATTGAAAAATCGGTATTTTTGCTGCATTATTTCGGTGCGCACCTGCAGCGCGGGAGAAAATATGAAATGGTTCATAGCGTCTGACATACACGGTTCGGCTTTTTACTGCAAAAAGATGTTTGAGGCCTTTGAAATGGAAAAAGCGGACAGGATTATTCTTTTGGGAGACCTTCTCTACCATGGTCCAAGGAATGATTTGCCGAAAGAATATAAGCCTAAAGCCGTAATAGAAATGCTGAATGGCAGAAAAAACCTCATACTTGCCGTAAGAGGCAACTGTGAAGCGGAAGTTGACCAGATGGTTCTGGACTTCCCCGTACTTGCGGATTACGCTCTTATGCCCGTAGGAAGTAAGCTGCTTTTCATAACCCACGGACATGTTTTCAATGAAAAAAACCTGCCTCCAATAAAAAACGGGGACATCCTTCTTCACGGCCATACACACATTCCCGCCTGCGTTGAACATGAAAATTACACATATATCAACCCGGGCTCGGTCTCAATTCCCAAAAATGAAACGCCGCACTCCTATATGACACTTGAAGACGGGCTTTTCCTGTGGAAGACTCTTGAAGGAAAAGAATATATGAGCTTTCAGGCTTAATAAAGCATGACAGTCCACCGCGCTGTTTCGCAAATACAAGGGCATATATACTCACGAAATAAGGAAATTTACCGGCCCTGAGCAATATTGACCATATGCATGTATTCCCTATATTATATTTTCTATATTAATTCCGTTTTGCCGGAACCAAGGAGTTGTTAGTCCGTTATGGATGATGGTAGTAAGCCCCCTCTGTTATGGGTGATTCTTTTGTTGCTGGGCGCGGCATACTGCGCCATCTCCGAGACCGCGCTCTCCTCCGTCTCAAAAACCAAAATTAAAGTAGCGTCCGAACACGGCAATGAAAATGCGAAAAAAGTGCTTTCCCTGCTGGGAGAATTTGACCTTGTCATAACAGCGCTTCTGATTTGTACAAACATAATCCATATAGCCACAGCTTCAATAGTAACGGTTTATGTAACAAGGAAATGGGGACTTTCAGCAGTATCACTGGCAACTCTTGTCACAACGATAGTTGTTTTCTTTGCCGGTGAAATGCTGCCCAAAAGCATTGCGAAAAAAAGACCTGAGAAGCTTATAATGAGCTGCGCGCCTCTTCTGCTGGTAATTACAAAAATACTTTCTCCGCCGGCGAAACTTCTTACCAAAATAGGTCAGGCTATTACAAAGCACAGCAAAAATGAAGGTCGGGTTTCCGTTACGGAAGACGAGCTTCATGACCTTATAGACGATATGGCTGAAGAAGGCACTTTAGATGAGAACCAGAGCGACCTTTTGACATCTGCCCTTGAATTCGGTGATGTCACGGCTGAAAGCATTCTTACGCCCAGAGTGGACGTTGCGGCCATAGATATAGATGATGAACCCGGAAAAGTACTTGATTTCATAAAAGGCCAGACACACAGCAGACTGCCGGTTTATGAAGGCTCTATAGACAACATCATAGGCGTACTTCAAATCAGAAGATACCTCAGAAGCTATCTGCAGACAGGGACAACGCCTGATATCCGATCTACAATGGACAGTGTCTATTTTGCACACCAGAGTACGGAGATACACGAACTTCTTCCTGAAATGTCAAAGCGGAAACAAAACATAGCGGTTATCACGGACAGCTACGGGGGAACGCTTGGCATTGTTACGATAGAAGACATACTTGAAGAGCTTGTAGGCGAAATATGGGACGAAAGCGATGAAGTGAAAGAGCCCATAGTCAAAATTTCCGGCGATTCCGACACGGATTTCATCTATATTACAGATGCGGACCAGACTCTGAGCGATATCTTTGATTTCATAGGTTTTGAAGACCCCGATACGGAAGAAAAAGACAACCAGACACTTCAGGTCGGAGAATGGGTCTATGAGCAGTTTTCAACAATACCTCAGAAAGGGGATTCCTTTACATATCACAATCTTGAAGTTTCGGTTGAAGAAATCCGGCACAACAGGATTTTAAAGGTAAAAATTGTCTTTCATCCCAAATCTGAAAAAAATGAAGAGGAGACAGCTGAATGAATATCGTCGTAATATCCATATCTATCGTTCTCTGCATTACCCTCTCAGCATTCTTTTCGGGCTCTGAAATGGCCTTCTCTTCATGTAATACAATAAGACTTGAAAACATAAGCGAAGAAAAAACAAAAGGCTGGAAAAGCGCAGGCAGGGCGCTTAAGATAACAGAAAACTTTGACAATGCCCTTAGCGCCATCCTGATAGGAAACAATCTTGTAAACATAGCATCCTCTTCTCTGGCTTCAGTACTTGTAATACTAATTACGGGGTCGGATAAATACACCTGGGCCTCTACCGCCATACTCACAGTGCTGGTAATTATTTTCGGTGAAACCATACCTAAAATCTATTCAAAGAAAAATGCTACAGGCTTTGCAATGAAGTCTGCGGGTTTTATCCGGATACTCATGGCAGTCTTCAAACCGCTGATATGGATTATTGTAGGACTTGTGCGCCTTCTTACCATGGGAATCAAAGAGCAGCATGACGAAGAAGAAAATCAGGAAGAATCGGTTGAAGAGCTTCAATCCATAATAGAAACCGCCGAAGACGAAGGGATAATTGATGAAGATGACTCCAACCTGATGCAGGCCGCAATAGACTTTGCCGATATATCGGCATCCGAAGTTATGACAGCGCGCGTAGATGTTCACGCAATAGACATAGAGGATTCGTGGGCGGACATCAGGCAGGCCCTTGAGGACTCGCCCTACTCCCGCATTCCCGTATACCGCGGAAGCATAGACAACATCATAGGCATTTTGCACCTGAACACTGTTCTGAAAGCCCTGACCGACCGTAAGGCAAATATCTCCGGCAGCGATTCAGTCCCTATAGACCTTTCTTCTCTGCTGATGCCAACCTGTTATGTATATAAAACAATGAAACTGCCTAAGGTCCTGAATACGCTTAAAAGCGCCAAACAGCATCTTGCCATTGTAACGGATGAATACAGCGGAACACTTGGAGTTGTTTCAATGGAAGATGTCCTTGAGCAGATAGTAGGAGAAATCTACGACGAATATGATGAAGTAGACCCTGAAGTTGTAAAATATAATGACAGAGAATTTGAAGTTGACGGAGATCTGCCAATAAGCGAATTTCTTGAACTCGCGGGCATTAACGAAGAAGATTTTGAAGCTGACAGCGAAACAGTAGGCGGCTGGGTAGTTGAAAAACTGGGGCACTTTCCTGCGGATAACGAAATTCTTACATACGGCGGCATAGAGCTTAAAGTCCTTGAAATGGACGGTTTGAGGGTTGAAAAAGTCCTTGTAAAACTGGCTGACAAAAACGATAACGGAAACTAAAGTTTCAGTATCACGGGGAAACGTCCGGTACTTTCATGCTCTTTTATCATAGAAATATTTTTTTCATATATCTTCTCTGAAAGTATGACAGTTCCGATATCTTCTCTTAAAAGAGCATCCTGTAAAACCTTTTTCCCTTCTTTCTCGGAGGATACGGCAATACCTGAAACTCCTATTACATGGAAAGCGTCTATTTCTTTTTTTTCTGCGATTACAAAGTATTTCATCAAAGCGCAGTGTTGGTCAGCTGCTGATATTGAGCAGTATCAACGTCTTCTTCGTCCCAGAGCCATGAATTTTCTTCTTCAGTTTCTGTGAGAGAAAAGAGCATCTGCCAGTATTCCTGTTCGGAAATATACCTGTCAAGGCTGAAATATACGGAACCGGCATAGGAGGAATCATAGTCTCTTACATTATACTTCTGCACAACCTCCGTATCGGTCGGTACAGCAGAAGCGTCAAATTCATTGAACAGGGCAACCTGACCGGCCTCTTCCACTTCAGGTACTTCAAAGAAGGCAGCATACCATTGGTCGTTGATATTAAGGTCAATCATGTAAATACCGGCGGCAAGCTCACTGAGAATGTAGCGTCCGTCAACATCTGTGAAAAAGTATGCCGAATCGTCAATTTCAATGCTTTCAACATCAACTCCGTTATCAGCAATCTTTACTTTATAGATAGGCGAAGAGTAGGAATCATAAACCGAGGTTTCGGAACGTCTTAGCACACCTGAAACGGCAATAGAGGATTTAAGCGCTATCTTTGCAAGGAAGCCCTGGCGCGCATACGGAGTTACCTTGAACAGGAAGGACCCTGAGGAAGTGAACAGAGAGCCGTTGGAAGCATAAACTACAATGTTATTGGATTTGTACATCGAAAGCTTCGTATAAAGGACATTGCCGAATGTTTTCTTTGAAGCGTTGGTATTTGAATCGTTTGCATTGGAAACTGATATGGTTGCCTTTTTAAGGGAACTTTCAGGAGCTATTATTATGAACGGAGAATAAATGCTGTTAGTCATTGCCAGATGTCCGTCCGCATACGCAAAGGCTGTATTAAGAGACAGTGAAGTATTAAACCTGGTATAGTTTGCGCTTGCCTGCTGTCTTAAAGAAAAACTCATAAGCTCTCCAGATCTGGCCCAGGAAGCGGAAAGCGTATGGCTGCTCGGATTTGCCAGATTTATGTTGGATACATTAATCTGGAAGCTGTTCCTGCCGGACCCTCCGGGTCTGTAGAACCATCCGACGTTTCCGGTATAGGAACTTCCGTTGTTTGTCGTTACAGACGAGCTGAGACTTTGATTCTCAAGTGAAAGGGAAAGACTGGCCGTCGCGTAGAAGGCAAGATTCTGATTAATTGAGGCATTAACAGAGAAAGAACTGCGTTTGCCAAAGGAGGTGCTTACGGAAAGAGCTCCGCTCAGAAGAAGAGGCTTATCTATGTCAGGAGAACTTTCAGAAAACTTAAACTTATATGAAGTATTAAGAGTGACGCCAAGTCTTACAGACTTAATTGCCATTGAGTAGCCGGTATTAAGTGAAACCGTATGAGAATCGGGAGTTATAGCATAAGAACCGGAAAGATTCATTGGTTTTAAGATATCGTTCGCAAAACTCTGAGACAGTGTAAGTGAAATACTGTTCCTTGAAGTGTTGCCGGTTGAAAGTACTCCGTTAAGTGTTCCTCTTGTTGTACCTGTTGAAGTAGCAAATATTCCGGATAAAGATATGCCTGCGGTAGCCGAGTACTCCCCCGCCCTTGCAGATTTTTCAGGATTCTTTTCAAAAATAAAGGAGAAAGAATGTGTCTGAGTATAGGTATGCGTGATTCCAACCGTCTGCTCCCAGAACACGCCGATTGCAGAAAGATTGTAAATATTCTCCATTTCCGTCTTTCCGTAAAGCTTGGAGTAATGCGGTAAAGCCGGAGTGACAAAGCCGAATTCGTATTTATTCGGAGAATCCTTGCTCTGTGAAATTTTTGGTATGCCTGCCCCGAATCTCCACGTTGATTCACCCTTAGCCATAAGCGATGTATCAAAATTCTGAGAAAAGTTAAGCAGCTGGTCATTCGTGGTGTCTTCACCCATTGAAACCGGGTGTATCCTTACAGAAATGTTGTTTGAACCCTGAATAAAGGCAAAATCTGTAAGCCTGTATACGCCAAGGCTCAGTGTTTTTGTAAAGACGGAGTTACCGTTGACCATGATGTCTATGGTTGAATCCTCAACAAGCGTAATGGTCTGGGAATACTGGTTTGACATTGCATAGGTATTGCCGAAATTGTAGTTCTTCTCAAGCGTGAATCCGAACGGAGTGCCGTTTGTAAAACCCGCGTTTCCAACGTTGCCGAATGAAAGCCTGATACTGTCAGATACGAAATCAATATAGCCGAACCAGCTTCCGACAGAAGGGACAATACCCATAGTCGTGAAGTATGAGAATGAAACAGGAAGATTGAACGTTATATTCCAGAATGAGAAAATATTTGCAAAACTCATAGATGCCGAAAGGCCGCCTAAAATAAAGTCTCTGTTATACTGGATGCTTGCAAACGCGCTTACATTCGTTTCAAATGAGAATTTTGCAGGCTCTATCACAACGTTGCCTACAACATCATAACTCTGCCTTAAAAGCGAGTATGAAGACGTTGACATGGATATAGACTGAACAGGAACCTGAGAAGAGTTGAACTTGAGCTTTAGCAGCATATTATTGCTGTCATAGCTTACATCCTCAGACATGCTCCGAAGATAATCAATTGTGAAGTATGCTTCCCCGTTCGCGAAGAACTCTTCATAATAGTAATCAGCCAAGGTTCCTCTCAGCTCATTCGCGAGGTCGCCGCGAGAGAAGAACTGAACGCCGTTCATCTGTTCAAAGGCGACTGTACCGTAAGCATTGTTATTTACGTACAGATGAGCATAGTAGGTTCCGTCAGGCAGCACCAGTTCTTCATCACTGAAGACGAACTGAGACCAGTCAACGTCGTCATTAAGAAGCGCGCTGTCCCAGTCATCTTTCCTGCCTTCATACAATTCAGTGTACACAAACCAGTCAAGGTCAGGGGCCTCCGGGATTTTTTCGGTTTCAGCTGTTTCAGCCGTTTCAACGGTTTCTGACGGCTGTTCAGATTCCGTCACGGTCTCAATTTCCTGTTCTGACGGGTGTTCGGATTCCGCTGCGGTCTCAATTTCCTGTTCCGGCTGCTGTGCGGAGATTTCAACAACAGGCTCAGACTCGGACTTCGTATCCGAATACCCGCTATCGGCAATCTCTGTTGGAACTTCCGTCTCCGGCTCTTCAATATCAGCCGTTTCAGGTTCTTCTTCCGCCGTTAGCTCGGGGCTCTGAACTGTCTGTTCCCTTTCCGTTTCAGGCTGAGGTCTTGAATTATACTCCAAGCTGCATGTGTAGAAAAAAATCACACACGCAACAGCAATCAAAAATAAGATTGCAGCAGAAAATATAAACCGGACCACAGTTTTACCGCTCATTGGAAACCGCTAATTGACGAAACTGACCTGCCGGAAACCTTATTCCGCGAACTGCAGAACTCCGGAGTAATTTCCACCTTCAACAAAAGTCAATCCTTCCGGCCATGGTATTGTCTTGGTAATTGTTTTTCTGGCAAGGATATTGGCTGAATCTATTCCGGTTAGCTGCTCAGGCTGATCAAGAACGACGGATGAACCCGAAGGGCCTTTTACAGTAAGGACGGCATCCAAAAGTATCTGATGTACATTGCCTCTGTTTCTTACGGTTACATCAAGAACCCGATTGCCTTCAGCATCAATACGGGCCTTCACTGCTGAAACGTCAATTCTGGCAACTTTTTCGGAAGGGGTCACATAAAGACTTGTCGCATAAACGTAGAGGAAGTTGAACATGCTTTGCGTAGTCTGGTTTTTTCCAAGTGAATATGGAACCTGCTCCGCAATAAGTCTGAAAGCTTTCTCTACAGTGACTGTTGAAGAGCCTCTGTAATGTACCCTAACAACATAGGTTGACTGAGGTGCGACAATGACTTTGGAAGGACTGATAAGGAATTCCGCGGAGGCATCTGACCTGACCTCATTTCCGTCAGCATCCTGATCCCTCTTAACAACTGAAAGACTGATTGCTATCTGATCATCAGAATCATTTACAATCGTATAAGTCTTCTGAGCATTGGCTCCTGAAGGCTCAAATGTCTGCTCCAGCGGCGAGAACTGATATGCATACACGGTACAGACAGCCAATACAAGAAGCAGAACAATAAGCAAATTTTTCTTACCCATTTATGACACCTTTTAAACCTTACGCTTAGTAAGCAGTATTTAATTATAGTATCTGAAAGTATTGAAAATGTAAAACACTTACGGCTATTTAATAAAAAAAATGTCCTTTAAATTGCATTTTTAAATTGAAAACCTTAATTGACAGTAATGCCCGTGTGTGGTATTTTCCATAATGTCTGCAAAAATGCGGGCATTCGGGCAGTGGCGCAGGGGTTTAGCGTACAAGTCTGGGGGACTTGGAGTCGCTGGTTCAAATCCAGTCTGCCCGATTTTTTTATATTTTCAGCCTTCGCGCACTTCCAAAATAAAAGGCATAAAAAAAGACTTTATCCAAGGAACAGGCTATCAAAAGCTTCAAGGCTTTCAAGGGAAGGTTTCCCTTTGCCTTTCTCATAGCCATGAACAATTTCAACAACCTTATCGCAGAACGGAGTCTCTATTCCGGCCTTGTCGCCTTCTCTGCATACAACTCCGTTTATTGCGTCTATCTCACACGGTTTTCCGTTCCTGTAGTCTGTGAGCATGCTTGCAGTGATTCCGCGGTGCTTTTTCATGGCAATCGGGATAAGCATTCTTGAAATAACTTTTTTAACAGGGCCCCTGAAATCGAAAAGCTTTACAATATCCTTACCCTGAACAGGTTCTACCGTTACTCCGGCCGCGCGTGAAACATCAATACACTCTTTGATTATTGCCTGTGCGCATCTGCGGGCTTTTCTGTTATCACAGACAGCTCCGAAAGTATCTCCTATGACAATAGACATACCTGAAAATGCGGCGTTTATAAGAAGTTTTGACCATCTTGCGCCAATAAAATTCTCTTCTACGGAAACAGGTCCCATAAGTTCAAGAACCGCTTTTACAGGTTCAAGATGACGCTTTCCGCCTTCGCTTATTGCCCCAAGAGCAAAACAGAGACTGTCGGGAGAAGACGTAAGAACGCTGCTCCCCGGCTCTCCCATGGTTGCGCCCCATCCTATTGCGCAGCCAAGCACCCTGTCATTACCTATTATCTCACCTATCTGAGGTTCCGGCAGACCGTTCTGCATGGTGCAGAGCGCCCCATTTTCTTTAAGATAATCCTTTAAAAAAACAACGATATTCTCATTATCCAGCTGCTTTGTCATCAGGAAAATATAGTCGAAAAGTCCTGTCATCTCCTCAGGAAGATATGCTTTTACCTTCTGGGAAAATTCTACTGTTCCGGTAATCTTCGCCTCGTTTTTCTTAAGTGCGGCAATATGCGCTTTGTTTCTGTTATAAAGCTCTATGCCATCGCCCAAATCAACACCGCTTCTTTTTGCGTTTTTTGAAATATAGGCGCCAAGAACTGTTCCCAGGGCTCCTGCTCCGTAAATTGCCACCCTCATTTTTTCCATTGTCTCTTCTCCCTAAGTTTTGCTGTTCTGTTAATGTTGTAGGCCCTTTTGAGGCCGCTCACGCTCTTAACAGCAGGATGCCACTTTCCTTCTATAGCGGATATTCTCTCAAGAATCCTTTTTTTCCACCTTATACCAAAGTATACTCCTACAATTATTATGCCGACAATGGTAAATACCATGCCTGAAATCATTATAAAAAGCGGCCTGAGGTTGGTAAGAACAAAGGGCTTGCGGGACATCAGAACTATGGTAACTATGCCTGTCACGATAAGGGCAAAACCAACAGCCTGAGCAGCCGCAAACGATTTTTCACATATTGACGCAGATGTGTAAACAATACCTTTTCCTGCTTTGTTTCCTGCTTTCATCAATGGCCTCCCCGCCTTAATTAAAAGAAAAAAGGACTATATCATTGCTTCCGCCGCTGAGCATAGGCGTTTGTTTTGTTTCACCATCATGCTCAGAAGCATAGACCGCAACGTTAAAAAGTGTTATTGCGTTGTCTTTTTCCGCCCCTGCGTTTTTCAGAGTACCGCTGTTTTCATCCCAGCCCAACGCTGAAAGCAGAGCATTTGTAAAATAGCCGTGCCCCAGGTTCTTATTCTCATAGGAAGATTCATTATACCTGGCTGCGCTTAAACAGAATGTGGAATGGCTTTCATTGATTTTATCGCGGTATTCGGCAAAAAGGGTCGGCGCGTCAATGCCCGTGTATTCGCCGTCCGTCAAAGAGAAATAGTTGCTTTGAACAAGGGCCCCGGAAAAACAGAAATCTCCGATAACTATTTTTGTTCCGGGAATTTCATTTACCTTATTCATAAAGTTTTTAACACTTTTGAGTATACAGTAATTAAAATCTTCAGTTCCGAAAGCCATATAAGAAGAAACAGAAGTATCCGTTCCGTATTCTTCTTTTTTTTCATTTCCCGCTCCATGTCCGCTGAAATATATTATTGTCACATCTTGCGTTCCCGAATCCAGACTTATACCAGTAAGAACGCTTTTAAATTTTTCAAATGTAACGTCATTCACAACACAATCAGGTCGCACCGCTTTAAAATTAAGGGCGGAACTGCGGCCTACAAGATAGGTAACCTGATAGCTTCTTTTTGCCTTCAGGGCATTTTTTACAAGAGCATTACCTACATTTATGGCATCGTTTACAGTACACGGAAGTTCGGAAGCAGTTTTGGCTTTTCCGTCTGCAGCCGTAATTACATTCCCGTTTTCATCTTTCACTTCAGGTTCGCCAAAATAGTCGTTTCCGTAAACGACAATATTAAGCTTCCCTTCTTTTGGCGCGTCACAGGATAACTCGCAGGAACACAGAAAAAACGCAAGAGCAGCCGCGGCAAAAACAAAGAAAATTTTTCTCATCTGCGACCTCCGAATCTGCCGGAATCAATGCAAACCGTCAGTGAAGCGGAGAGTCTAAGGCTCACGGCATCCGCTTTTACAGAAACAGTCAGCGGAGCATCCGCGAAAACGTCAAAACCCCTGTACGCGTAAAGCTTGATACGCGGCACACACTCAAATTCGTTTACGATAAAATGTGTCTTTGTTCCGGTAAACGCGCAGTCAAAGCGCCTGAACCGCAGGCCCATAGAAAAAACATCACCCATTTTATAGTTAAGCCTGACAAGATATCCAAGACCCGAATACGGCTTAAGAACGCTTATACCGAACGGCAGGGATTCGCTTACATCCAGAAAGCTCAAGCCAATGCCGGCACTGACGGAAGTTCCACGTACACGGTCAATAACATATGTGAAATCAATGATTTCCGCATCAAAACCCGCAGAAAACAGGGTTCTGAGCTTTGGCATTTCAATACTTGGGTCGCCCGGATATTTCTTAAGATAATCGGCTGTAGGATGACAAAAAACAAAACCTGTCCAAACGGAAACGGAAGGACGGGTTGCAATCGAACAGAAAGCGCAGAACGTGCCGCACAGGAGAACTGCAAAAATAAAAAAAGACTTGGTTGACCTCATTCTTCTCACTAAACAAATATCATAAAAACAACCGGATAGCAATTAAACTGGTTTGATTGAAAAGAATATGTTACCTTTCATTCATGTATATAGATTTCCACAGTCACTTTCCGGATACTCTTTCAATAGTCTGCACAGACAGACCTGTAAATACTGTAAATTCAAACTGCCTGATGAACTGTCAGGGGCTTCTGCCGTCAAACTGGACGAGGGAAGCGCAGGAAGAGCTATTCAGGCTGCTTGAAAACAATGAAAGACTGCAGCTTGGCGAGGTTGGGCTGGACAAAAGATTTCATGATAAAGTCCCTATGGAAAAGCAGGAACAGAATCTTGAAACCCAGCTTCGTTTTGCCATAGCGCATAACCGCTCAGTAAGCCTTCACTGCGTTCAGTCGACAGGAAGGCTGCTTACCATACTTTCAAAGCTTCACTACAGACCGTACAGCATCCTCTGGCATGGTTTCACAGGCTCTATGGAAACGGCGGCGGAACTTTTCAGGCTGAAAGTACTCATCTCCATTGGCCCAAAATTTAAAGGTAATCCGGAGGAGCTTTTTGAAGCTAATCCGAATATGGTACTTGAAACAGACTACGAAACAGGCTGCGAAACAGGCTGTGATAAAAGACCGGGCCTGAAAACGGGTAAGAACCACGGACAGAACCATGACTATATTCTGAAAACCCATTACGAGCGCTGTGCCGTTGAGCTGGGCATAACAGCCAATCAGCTTTCCGCACGCTGCCTGAAGATGTTCGCCCTGTTTTCAATCGGAGATGTTCAGCAGAAGTGACGCGCCGCACATGGTTCCCTCAATGCCGCTTCTGACAATAACGTCATACCTGTGGATACCGAATTCGGATACTATCGCGTAGTTGTACCCAACCCCGTCAGCCTGCAACACGCCGTCTTTGTACCACTGATATTTCAAATCTGCGGAACTGACGCCTTCAGGCAGCGAATGATAGTGAGAAGTAAGCGTCATCAGCTGCCCCTTTACGGGATTTTTCGGATAATAGTCAACGTAAAACTTCATAGGTGAACCCACTTTATTTTCAAGCTTTATTTCTGTTCCGTTCCAAACCTGAGGCTTTGAGGCCTTAAGCTCCACCGTACCGGTTGACCTTGAATTTGACACAATCCTTATCGCATCCGTTGCCCCTATTCCAAGGTTACCTTCCGAATCATAAACCTGAACATTAAGCACATGAGAGCCCGCGCTGAGATTTACAAGGAAGGAAACCCTGCAGTCTGAAGTATTAACATTTTTTGTCCTGTTTATTTTGTTTCCCGAACTGTCTTCTATGGACAAGGTAATAGTTATGCTGCTTTTGTCGGAAATATGTTCATCCCACTTAAAATCAAGCTGCAGCGTTCCCGTGCCTGTCATTGAATCAAGTACGACCGTAACCTTATTTCCACCTTTTTTAATGATGAAAGTTTCTGAACCTTCCGCAAGCTCGTTGTTTTCCGCGTTCAGGGCTTTGGCCGTTACATTCCAGCTGCCGACAGGGATATTTTGTATGCTTACAATATTTTCCGAGCTTAGAACGGGCCCGAAAGAGGCACCTGACGAACCGGAACCGGAAACCGAATACTTCTGCACTTCCATGAGAAAATCGGAGGGCATGATAGTCCTTGACGTTACAGGGTTTTCTATCATTATCTCCAAATTTGTCAAAGCATTTTCCTGTGCTTCAAAGCAGGATACAAAAAAAGTCAGAACGACAATCAGCATAAACGGAAACATTGTTTTTTTAAACATTTGAACTCCTTAAGGGAAATTTCCCCTTTTAAAGCCATATTCCGAAAAAGTGCTGATTACATTTAAAAAAAACGAGGCCATTCGGAAAAAACCGAACGGCCCCAAAGGAAATTACCGTTAAATTTTAATTAATCAGTAAAGTTTTCTGAGATTATCCGCGCCGTCAAGAGTCATGAGAGCCTTCGCGGGATCTTTTACCTTTGACATGAAAATCATCGCGGCAATGACATACGGCTTGAAGGAGGCCTGCTTGTAAAGAGGGTCAAGATAGCGGTCGAAAACCGAGTCGTCAACTTCTCCTTCCTTGCATGAAAGGCCTGTGATATCGGCAGGCAGACAGTGCAGATACAGAGCCTTACCGTTCTTTGTGAGCTTCATCTTCTCTTCCGAGCAGGTCCAGTCCTTGTGCTCTGCGTTCTGAGCAAGAAGTCTCTTTTCCAATGCGTCGATACCGGCCTTGTCTCCCTTCTGGTAGAGCTTTGTCCTCTCTTCCATGGCTGCGAACGGGGCCCAGCTCTTCGGATAAACAATATCCGCATCCTTGAAAGCCTCGTCCATGCTGTTGCACTGCTTGAAGGAGCCGCCTGTTGCCTTGGCGTTCTTCCTGGCAATATCAATTACGTCAGGCATTACTTCATAACCTTCCGGATGAGCAAGAGTTACATCCATCCCGAATCTTGTGAAAAGGCCTATAACTCCCTGCGGTACGCTAAGCGGCTTGCCGTATGACGGGCTGTATGCCCATGTCATTGCAACCTTCTTGCCCTTCAGGTTCTCCACTCCGCCGAACTGATGGATCACGTGGAGCATGTCAGCCATACACTGTGTGGGATGGTCAACGTCGCACTGGAGATTTACCAGAGTAGGTCTCTGTTCAAGGATTCCATGTCTGTAGCCGTACTCGCATGCGTCAATGAAAGTCTTCTGATACTTATGGCCTTCTCCGATGAACATATCATCACGGATTCCTACAACGTCTGCCATGAATGAAACCATGTTTGCGGTTTCACGGACAGTTTCGCCGTGTGCTATCTGAGAAACCTTTTCATCAAGAACCTGCTCCTCAAGTCCAAGAAGGTTACAGGCGCTTGCGAAGGAGAAACGTGTTCTTGTCGAGTTGTCTCTGAAAATCGAGATTCCAAGACCCGAATCGAAAATCCTTGTGCTCTTGTTGTGTTCACGAAGATCTCTAAGCGCGTCAGCCACTGTAAAGATGGCGTCCAACTCCTCATCAGTCTTGTCCCATGTCCAGTAGAAATCGTTCTTGTACATGTTGTTGATGTGAAGAGTTTCAAGATGTCTGGCAAGTTCAAATGCTTTGCTCATTCTTTTGTCTCCTGTATTCCCTATTACTTAATATCGTTTCCTGTAAGTTCCTGTCTGAAGCTTGTAGCGCTTTCCTTGACATCAGCCGGCTTGTAGAGCATCGGGACTGCGGCATAAAGTGCTGCGCATGTGACAAGGTCCTGCTTCCAGGTTATCTCGTTCGGAGCATGTGCCTGGCTTTCGGCACCGGGTCCGAATCCTACGCATGGGATACCGTAGCGACCCTGAATTGAAACGCCGTTTGTTGAGAATGTCCACTTGTCAATGAGCGGGCGTCCCTGTCTCTTTTCCTTTGCCGTATCGTCTGCCCATATCCTGTCTTTGCCCCAAAGTGCGTGATACGCATCTGCAAGAGCCTGAACATGAGGAGCATCCTCTTTGTTTATCCATGTCGGGAAGAAGCATTCAGTCTTATAGACTTCGCCTGTCCATGCCGGTCTGTCATACCAGTACATACTTACCTTAACGTCCTTGCCGTACTTCTTAACTGCGGGAAGGTCCTCAATTTCCTTAAGACATGTCTGATAAGTTTCACCTGCTGTCATTCTTCTGTCAATTGAGATTGAGCAGCTGTCTGCAACAGCACATCTTGAAGGAGATGTGAAGAATATCTGGCTTACCGTGCATGTTCCGCGCCCAAGGAAGCGTGCATCTTCATAATGCTCAGGGTTGAACTTGGGGTCCAGCATCTTTACAAGACCGTTGATTTCCTTGCTGCCGTCGGCAGGGTTCTCGTTAAGGTCTCTGACGTTCTGAAGAATGTCAGCCATCTTGAAGATTGCGTTGTCTCCTCTTTCCGGAGCAGAGCCGTGGCAGGAAATTCCCTTAACATCTACTCTTATCTCCATTCTGCCTCTATGTCCGCGGTAGATGCCGCCGTCTGTGGGCTCTGTTGAGATAACAAATTCAGGAACAATCTTATCCACATTGTATATATACTGCCAGCACATTCCGTCGCAGTCTTCTTCCTGTACGGAGCCGACTACCATGATTTTGTAACCTTCAGGGATAAGTCCCAAATCCTTCATGATTTTTGTACCGTAAACCGCAGACGCAAGACCGCCTTCCTGGTCTGAACCTCCGCGACCGTAGATAATTTTGTCAGTTTCATATCCTTTGTAAGGATCGTCTGTCCAGTTGTTGATGTTTCCGATTCCGACTGTATCTACATGTGAGTCAATAGCGATAATCTTATCTCCTTTACCCATCCAGCCGATAACGTTTCCAAGACCGTCGATTTCAACTTTGTCAAAACCGAGCTTTTCCATTTCTTCCTTGATTCTAAGAACGACACCCTTTTCTTCGCAGCTTTCTGACGGTATGGCAATCATATCCCTCAAAAACTTGGTCATTGCAGGACCATACTTGGTTGCGGCTTTCTTGATGGCATCAAAATCCATGACATATTCCTCCATAAGTAATACTCATAATAAAGGTTTTTCAGCACCCTTCCTTTGACAGTCTATACCACCTTGCAACAAAACGCAACAAAATCATTACAAAATCGACGCCGGCCGCTTCTGCGCAATTTTAACCGTCAAAGCCTCATCCTACAGGCCCGAAAACAGGCTTTTGAGTGACTTTCAGGAACCTGATGAAATTCATCCCTCATAAGCCCGCAAAAAGCAGCCAACCCCCGGAAACCGGGGGCCGGTGATAGAGAAACAGCGGCTATATATTGATTAGTCTCAGATTTTACCCAGAGCCTTCAATAACTTTTCCGGCGACATGGGCCAGCTCTTAAGCCAGACACCGCAGGCGTCATGGATGGCAATACCAATAGCAGGAGCTGCGCCGTTGCAGGCAATCTCCGAAATTGACTTTGCGCCGAAAGGACCGAACTTATCGTTAACGTCTATAAGGACAGCCTTGAAGTCTTCAGGAGCCTCGCTTACCATGGGCACGCCGTAATCAGTCATGTTCGCAGTAAGGCAGACACCCTTTTCATCAAGAACCATGTCCTCATACAGAGAGTGCCCAATGGACTTCATGACAGCTCCGTACATCTGGCACAGGGCAACCTCGGGATTTATTGGGGTACCGGCATCCTGCAACGCATAGAACTTCTGAACCTTAATCTCACCTGTTCTGGTATTTACTGCGACCTGTGCGAAATGGCCGCCGTAAGGAACGGAAGAAGCGCCTGTAATAAACGTACCGTGAGCTATTATCTGACCGTGGCCGGTTCCGCTGCATGCCGTGTGGGACAGTTCGGAGTATGAAAGCACATTTCCGGTCTTCATGGAGTACACTTCTCCCGGCGCACGTACTTCAAGGTCGGAAACCTCTTCGCCAAGCTGGAAAGCAGCCTCTTTCAGAATCATGTCTTTCAGCTTGCGGGCAGCTGTCAGAGAGGCGTTTCCGCTGAAGAAAGTACCGGAGGAAGCATAGGCTCCAGTATCAAAGGCGCAGGAGTCCGTATCGCCGGAGATGACGGAAATCCTATCCATGGGAAGCTTTAAAACTTCTGCCACAATCTTTGCGGAGATGGTATCAAGGCCTGTGCCAATGTCTGCTCCGCCGCTGTTAAGTATGACGGTTCCGTCTGTTTCCAGCTTTGCTATAGCTTCGGAGTGGTCAAGGCCCGGAAGTCCGGAACCCTGCATTATCATCGCAAAGCCCTTGCCTATCTTCCAGTCGGGGTCATCGGAAACTTCCCTTTTGCCCCATTGAATCATGTCGCAGCCCTTTCTTATAGCCTCGTCCAGACCGCAGGAACCTACAGGAACAACGCTGCCCGCACGGCCTTCGCCAAGACCTCTGAGAATCTCAAGCATGTAGCCTTCCTCGACGTGGTTTTTGAGTACCATGTCACGGTAGTCAATGCCAAGCTTTTCTGCAAGCTGAGCCATTACCATCATAAGGCCATAGGTACCCTTGGGTGTGCCGTAACCCTGATACGCGCCTGCCGGAGGGGTGTTGGTGTAGAAAACTTTAAGGTCATAGCGCATGTTGTCGCACTTGAAAAGAGGAAGCGTCTTTGAGCAGCTGTTCATCGGAACGGTAAGGCAGTGGTTGCCGTAAGGACCGGTGTTCGCGCAGACTTCCATGTATATGCCGGTTACCTGTCCGTCTTTGTTGCCGGACATCTTTACGTAGACTCTCATCGGGTGGCGCGTGGAATTGGCAATGAACTCTTCTTCTCTGGTGTTGCGGCAGTAAACAGGCCTGCCGGTAACAAAGGCCGCGTAGCCTGTAAGGTCTTCAACAAGGATGTCCTGCTTTGAGCCGTAGCCTCCGCCTACTCTGGTTTTGATGACGTGTATTTTGTTTTCGGGAAGACCTGTTACCCAGCCTACAATTCTTCTTACGTGGTAAGGAACCTGGGTTGAAGCATAAACTACAAGCCTTCCGCCTTCCATCTTGGCAAAGCAGACATGGGGCTCAAGGGGCGTATGCTGTATCTGGCTGGTCTGGTATGTGCCTTCAACAACCGCGTCGGAATTGGCAAAGGCTTCGTCAACGTTGCCTATTTCGCCTTTGTTGGAAGCGGCTATGTTCTTATGAATATCGGCATGAAGCGGGAACTGGTAAATAACCTTACCCTCTCTTGGGTCGCCTGCAAGCTTGTTGTAAGCTTCAAGGTCGTCAGGGGCTCCGGCGCGATACTCAACTATGCCGTTGTGAACAAGTGGAGCGCCGGGAGCCATGGCTTCTTCAACCGTGAAAACAGCCGGAAGAACTTCATAGTCAACCTTAAGCTTTGAGCAGGCTTCCTTAGCGGCTTCAAGAGTTTCGGCAATAACGGCGGCAACTCTGTCGCCCACATGACGAACCTTCATGTTGAAAAGTCTTCTGTCATGTGGAGACGGCTCGGGATTGCCCTGACCTGCCTGCATGTAATGGGTATCGGGGGTATTGTAGGCCGAAAGAATTTCGATAACGCCTTCAACCTTGCGCGCCTCGGTTTCATCTATCTTATTGATGTAGGCGCTGGCATGGGGACTTCTCAGGACAACCATGTAACAGGTATCCGGTGTAACATAGTCTTCTACAAATGTTCGCTCCCCTGAAACCAGCTGTGGACCGTCTATCTTTGACATGGGCTTTCCGACAATATCAAGCTCAGGTCTGAAGGACGGAGCTATTTCGCTCTTATATCCGCCTGCCTTCATTTTTTCACGGGCAAGCTTCACTGCAAGGTAGTAGTGCTCATAGCCCGCGTCCCTTATGAAAATACCGGAAAGAGCGTCCGCAATTTCTTCTCTGGAAGGATTGGGATTGCGCTCAAGAAGCCATGTAAGGAGAAGAGCCGCGGCAGGGGCATTGTAAGCGCTCTGCACAACGCCCGCGTCTATCATGGCCTGCTGTACAATCGTAAGGTGCTGAGGGTTGCCCAACCCGTCGGGGGTTCTGATTTCACAGCCTTTTACCTCGCCCGCAAGCACCAGATTCGCAAAAACGGGAATTCCGTCAACAAGGACAGTATCGCTTCCGCAGAAACCTTCGCCGTCATCGCTGTCGCGGACGGCAAAATTACCGTTCAGTACAAGCATCTCGCGTAGCTTCATCAGAGGGTCAACGTTAAAGCTTCTTTTTCTGCCGTTTATAATGCAGTTTATTCTCATTTGCAGCCTCCCATGACCTTCTTCGCAAGGTCTGCTATAGTAACGGAAAGAAGATATCTCTTGTACTCGGGACTGCCGTAAATATCCTTTTTAAAAGCAAGTTCGGGTTCGTCGGACACCATGGAAAGAATTTCTTCATCTGAAAGGCTCTTTGAACCAAGTGCCTCCGCGATATCGGGAAGCGCGGTCAGGGCTGTGTCCTTGGCGGCAACGCCTATGCGAAGCTTCCCGCGGCAGCATCCCATGGCAACGGTCAGGACAGCATGGCTCTGAACTGTGTTTGCGTAGCGCTTTGAAACAACAACGACATCTTTTCCTCCCGGGACATAAACTGCCGTTATGATACAGTCCTTCAGTTCGTCATAGTTCTTAAGATAGAAGTTCACGCACCTTACATCCGTTTTGCCTGCGCCGTCCATAAGCTCAAGCTTCGCATGGCAGGCAAGCAGTGTGGCGTACAGATAGGAATCAGTTCTTCTCAGAGCCACGTTTCCACCTATGGTTGCCATATTTCTCTTTGTTCTGGAACCCATGAAACGGCAGGCCTCTTTAAGGAATTCAGGAACAATAGCGCTGTCAATAATTTCCTGAAATGTGGACATGGCGCCGATTTTTATATAGGAAACCTTGCGTGATGCTTTATCGGCAGCCTTATCCCCGGCTTGACAGCCAAAGCTTTTGGGTGCCGGAGAGATCCCGTCAAGCTCTTTCAGCCTTCCGATGCTTATGAGCGTCTTCACTTCCACGGTTGAATTAAGCCGGTTGTCCTCAGTCCCTCCCGCAAGGAAGGCGCTGCTCCCGTTCTTAAGGGACGCGGCATTTGCCGCGCTTTTAGCGATAATCAGTTTTTCAGCCATAGATTCTCCTCTTCTCAAGAAGGCCTTCGCTGATTTTATTGGCCTTCACGGCAAGTTTTTCTTCGTCAATGCCGACAACATGGCGGTCATCAACTACAATTTGTCCGTTTACAACAGTATATTTCGCGGTGTGGTCACAACCGCAGAAAAGCAGAGCGGCAATCGGGTCGCTGTGACTTCCCGCATAGGCAATGCCTGAGACGTCAAAACAGGCAAGATCCGCAGCCCAGCCTTCTTCAAGTCTTCCGACGTTTGAGAAGTTAAGCAGCTTTGCCCCGTTTTCGCTTCCCATCTTAAATACTTCCCTTGCCGTCAGAGCCTGAGAACCGTACTTAACGCGTCCAAGAAGAAGCGCGTTACGCATTTCGGAAAGCATATCGGAGCTGTCATTAGATGCGCTGCCGTCAACTGCGATACCTATGTTTATGCCAAGGTCAAGCATTTCGCGAGTCCTGCATATGCCTGAACCCAACCGCATGTTTGAAGACGGGCAGTGCGCGATGTGAGTGCCTGTTTTCGCAAGGGTTTTCAGTTCTTCATCGGTAAACCATATTCCGTGAGCATAGAAGACATCATCCCCAATCATCTCACATTCCTGCATCAGCTCCAGAGGCCTTAAACCGTACATAGCCTTGCACTGATTTTCCTCATCAATAGTCTCGCACAGATGTGTGTGAATCCTAACCCCGTATTTTCTTGCGAGACGGGAACTTTCAAGCATGCACTTCTTTGTGACGGAGAATGGCGAGCACGGCGCTAGGACTATTTTGTGCATGGCCGCGGGGGAAGAATCGTGATAAAGCTTTATGACCCTTTCGGAATCCTCAAGTATCTTTTCCTCTGTCTGAACCACAGTATCCGGAGGAAGCCCTCCGTCCTTTTTTGAAAGGCTCATGCTTCCGCGCGTTGGGGAAAATCTCATGCCCAGAAGATCCGCGGCCTTGAACTGAGCTCCCGTAAGATCCTGACCTTCGCACTGCTTAGGAAAAACATAGTGGTGGTTGGTAGAGCATGTGCAGCCTGTTTTCAGAAGCTCCGACATCGCCAGAAGGGACGAGTAATAAACAGCCTCCTCGTCAATATATTTCCAAACTTCATAAAGGTATACCAGCCAGTCAAAAAGCTTTGCATTCTGCACTGCGGGCAGATTTCTTGTAAGCGTCTGATAGAAATGATGATGAGTGTTTACAAAGCCGGGTACAACGGCAAGATTTGAACCGTCTATAACCCTGTAACCTTCCGGGCAGACCAAGGCTTTCCCAATTTTTCTGACCTGTCCGTTGTCAATTATCATATCCGCGCCGTATACTGTATCCTTAGCAGGCTCCGTCATAAGCGCATAGATGTTTTTAAAGAAGATGCCCTTCTCTTTCATGTCTCCTCCCTGTATCGGTGTTCCGTCGTAACGGTAACCCGAAATCAATCCCGAGCCGCACAGCTTAAACACAAGCCCGGGATAAGCTCTCAATTTACCTTGGCACGGGCTGTCCCGTCATGTGGTAGCCCTCGTAAGTGTCAATTACCTTGTTCTCAGGATGCTTCGCAGCTTCCGTAAGGAAACGTCTTATCATCCTGCGCGTAGCTTCACGCCTGAATTCAGGCATGGCGCGCGGAGAAATAACCCCGTCAAAACCTTCAACAACAGCTTCTATAGTCTCCGCGGAGATTTCCTTTCCGATAAGAAGCTTTTCAACTTCACGGCTTCTGTTTGTCTTGGCTCCCGTAGCCGTAGCAGAAACTCTGTAGTCCGCAACAGTTTTGCCGTCTGCGGCAAACTTTATAGCCTGACCCAGGGTTATCTTGCTTATGGCGTTAGCCTTGCGGGTTCCGACCTTATGCCAAAAAATGTAGTCAAAATCATCCTCTGAAAGAGGGACTATGATTTCCGTGATAAGTTCGTCCTGCTTAAGGTCAATGGTTCTGAACTTTACAATGAAATCCGAAACCAAGACCTCTCTGTCTCCGCGCACGGAAGAAAGCTTTACCCTTGCGTCAAGCAGGTACAGCGGACCCGGAGTATCTCCCTTCGGAGACGCGTTGGCAATATTACCGGCCATTGTGGCGCTGTTTCTGAGACCTATTGCGCCCATCCTGGAAGCGGCCTGCCTGATGTGCCACGGACAGCGTGTATCGGCAGCGATTTCCATGCTTGTAACACAGGCGCCTATGCAGCATTCGCCCTTATCGTTAAGATAGATTTTCCTCAGTTCCGGAAGATTCCTTATTATCATTACAGGTTTCTCAAAGACAGGGGTAAGACCCATTGTCCTTTTGTTGGAAACCATAAGGTCGCTTCCGCCGGCCATAGGGATTACATCGACTTTGCTCTTTATTTCAAGAGCCTCTCTGAGAGTCTTGGGTATGTAGCACTTTACTTCTTCCATATGTCGCCTCCCCTCTTAGCGGCAAGCCTTATGCTCTCCACAATAAGGTCATAACCCGTGCAGCGGCAGATGTTTCCGCTTATACCAAGCCTGATTTCGTCCTCTGTCGGGTCCGGGTTTTTCGAAAGCAGATTGTACGCGGCAATCACCATGCCGGGAATGCAGTAGCCGCACTGCACGGCTCCGCCGTCCGCAAAAGCGTCAATAATGATTTTGCCTTTTTCAGTTTTGGAAACGCCCTCAATAGTAATGATATCCTGACCGTCCGCAGCTCCAACAGGGATTATGCAGCAGGTAACCATTCTGCCGTTGAAAAGTATGGAACAGGCTCCGCATTCGCCTTCGCTGCAGCCTTCCTTGACTCCTACACAGCCAAAATCCTCACGCAGAACGTCTATGAGACGCCTGAGCGGGTCTGTTGAAATATTAACATCCTCGCCGTTAAGCCTGAATTTGATAATCGTATCCATCAGCGGGCCTCCTCTATTTCTGCTTTTATATCCGTACCGTTGAGCAGATAGCCCATAACATCCTCTGTGGGAAGCGGTATCTTATTTATGCGCTTTCCGATTGCCTTTGAAACGGCGTCTATGTAAGCCGCGGCGCTTCCGTTAAAGACAAGCTCTCCCATGCCCTTGGCGCCGAACGGCCCCCACTGGTACGGGTTATCCACATAGAAGACTTCCTGCTTCGGAAAATCCATTGAAGTGGGGATAATGTAGTCGCTCATTGAAGTCTGTTTGAAATGGCCGTCAGTATTCTGCATAACCTCGGTGGAGCCCCAGCCAAGGCCCTGGATAACACCGCCGTTTACCTGTCCGTGGACAATACCCTCATCTATAAGATGGCCTCCGTCATGGCTTGACCATATACCTTTTGTGGTAATTTCACCGGTACACGGGTCAGCTTCAACCTCAACAGCGCATACACCCCAGCCGTAGCCCAGGTAGGCATAGCCCTGGAACGTTGACTGATCCCAAGGATATCCTTCAGGATGTTCGTAGCATGTCTCAACTATGAAATCCTCTTCCTTGTCGTATCTTGGCTTCATCAAAGCGGCCGCGCGCTCAACAAGTTCGCCCACTATCATCGTGGACCTTGAAGCCGCCGTAGGACCGGAATCCGGTACGCGAGAGGTATCGGGATTCCTGAAAATCACCTTTTCTATCGGAAGCTCAAGCACCTGGGCAGCAATCTTAGGCAGGATGGTGTGGAAACCCTGTCCCATTTCCGTCTGGCCGCAGAGAATTTCGACATCCCCGTTCGCGAACTTGTGCAACTTGCAGTGGGCCTTTATTAAAGCCTGCTCACCGTTGCCCGTAAACGCGCCTCCGTGGTTGTAGAAGGAAATACCAATTCCGCGGCCGCTCCCCCACTTGTACTCTCGGGCTTTTCTCTCGTAGTCCGATGCCTTCAGTACCTGCTCCAGCATTTCCGGAATCATTACACGTTCAACTATCTTGCCGTTTGTGCTGGTGGTATCGCCCTGCCTAATGAAGTAGCGCCTCTTGTACTCAAGTGGCTCAAGACCCTGAATTTCTGCAAGGTGGCACATATGGGTTTCAATTGCAAAAAGTGTCTGAGGCGCGCCGAACCCACGGAAAGCGCAGCTCGGGAAAGTATTGGTGGCAACTCCAAAGCCCTCTGTCCTCATATTGGGGAAGCAGTAGCAGCCCGTTACATGGAAACAGCCCCTCTGGAGTACTACAAACGATGAAGCCAGATAGCCGCCCACGTTGTAGTAAACCTTGCTGTCCATAGCCACGATATTGCCGTTTTTGTCCAGACCTGTCTTGAAAACAACCTTTGAAGGATGGCGCTTTACGGAGTTTACAACATCTTCTTCACGGTCAAAGAACATCTTGACACCCTTTTTCATCACGTTTGCAGCCACAAGCAGAGGACCGCAGACAACATCCGGAAAATGTTCCTTTCCGCCGAATGCTCCGCCCGTGGTGGTCTGGCGTACAATAACCTTGTCAGGTGTCAGATTAAGAAGAGGAGAAATTGATTTTGCGATGTAAAACGGGCACTGAGCCGAAGCGTAAACCACAAAGTGGTCGCCTTCCGGAATACAGCAGGCTCCGTTTGTTTCAAGATAAATATGCTCCTGAAATCCGGTTTCAATAGTCTCGGTAACTATTTTGTCTGCCTTTTTAAAGGCTTCATCTACGTTTCCAACATCCAGTTTAAGGTGACAGTGGATATTGTCATCGTTCAGGAAAGCTCCGCCCTTGCAGGCAACGCCTTCGTCTATCGTTACGGCAGGAGTCTGTTCTTCATACTCGACAACAACACTGTCCTTAAGGTTTTCAACCGTTGTCCTGTCCGGACCTACCATAATTCCTATGGTTTCGCCAACATAGCGGACATCGTTTTCGGCAAAGCACTTCCAGTCTTTTGTAATCATATGAAGATAATTATGACCGCCTTCCGGAAGGTCTTTATAGGTAATAAACCTGTAGCCTTCCGGCATTTCAGGGAGACGGATAGCCTTTATTATCCCCCTTGGTATGTCTGAACGCACCAGACGCCCCCAGAGGCAGTCGTCAAACGAATAGTCGGATACATATTTTATTGTCCCGTCACTCTTCGCCACCGCGTCCAATCTCCTGATTGCTTTAGAAATATCGCCAGCTACCATTATGTTTCTCCTCGAATAATCGTAACGCTTTAAAGCACATAGCCGCAAGGACTCCCCTGCGGCTATGTCAAATGCACTCTATTAATATTAACTATCTTATTATACCACTTGTTCCGTCTGCTGGCAACTTATCCGTACGCTTCCAGAGCTTCTTTGCGGACTCGGTAGCCTTTGCATAAATTTCCTTTTCGTCAAAGTCGAACCTGTGGTTTTCCATGACGATTTTACCGTTTATAATGACCGTTTCAACGCTGTTGCTGCTCATGCCCCAGACAAAATGCCCTGCGGCATTCTCTTTTACAAGCGGTGTGGGGTTCTGATAGGAAAGAATATCCAGATCCGCCTTATAGCCCGGCTCTATCCTACCGAATCTGTCTCCCTCAAAATATTTTTCCAGAAACCTGCTGGCATTGGTCAAAGCCCTCATGTAATCGCCCGGCCAGTAAGGACCGCGCGCGTCGCGGTTCTTGAAGAAGGCGATTTTGCACTCTTCAAACATATTGCTTCCGCAGCCGTCAGTGCCCATTATCAGGTTCTTCACCTTCGGCAGATATTTTGGATATCCAACTTCGTTGTTCATGTTGCTTCTTGGGTTGTGAGCAAGGAAACAACCTCTTTCGTTCATAAGATCAACCTCGTGTTCATTCAGGTAAATACCGTGGACAAGAAGGGTTTTGTCGGAAAGAAGGCCGTGGCGGTCAAGTCTGTCCATAATGTCTTCATTATAGAAATGGTGTGACCAGACGCTGTCATATTCGCCTTCGGCAACATGAAGATGCATTCCGCGTCCCGTTACTTTCGCAGAATCCGCAAGAAGCTCCATACCCTCTTCAGGAATTGTGAACGGGGCGTGACCGCCTACCATTGCTTCGCACATGACATTATCGCCTCTGCGCTTTCTTTCATCAACTTCCTTTGCGAACCTGATACCTTCCGCTACGCCTTCGCGGATTTCCTTCATACCGTAGTTGCGGTCTGTAATACCGTAAGCGACAATGCCTCTGAGGCCGAATTTTTCCATTCCCCCTGCGATTGTCGAAAGGCTTCCGGCGATGTAATTAGGGCTTTCATGATGGTCTATACATGTTGTTGTACCGTTTTTTATTGCGTCAAGCGTACAGATAAGGGAACTGTAATACAGGGACTCCTCATCAAGGGCGCGGTCTATGCGCCACCACCATTCCTTAAGAGTCTGGATAAGGTCAGTCTGAGGACCTGCGGAAATAAGCATACCTCTGCTAAGACCGCTGTAGTAGTGATGATGGCCGCAAATCATACCGGGTATGACAGTCTTTCCGTCCCCTTCTATGATTTTGTCCGCCTTGACCTTTGCCGCCGCGTTTTTCCCTACGGCGCTGATTTTGTCGTTTTCAATAACTACATCTACACCTTCAAGAACCTCAACGGGCTCCATGGTCTGAATTACTCTTGTGTTTCTGATAACGGTAATCATCTTATTCCTCCACTCTGGTCAGAAGATAATCGTAACTGATGAAGACTTCCTCTATCATTTCCCTGGCCAAATCAGGTATGTCGCCTACAAGGTTTCCGTCACCGTCAACATGACAGTTGATAAGCTTGCCGTCAATACGGACCAGAACGTTGTCCGTTTCCACGTAGAAACCGCTGTTGGTGCTGTCGTCAAAGTCGTCTCTTCTGCTGAAAAGAGTAAACTTATCCTTGTACGGTCTGCCCTGATGGTTGCAGAATGTGGCGCAGTTGCCGCATTCGTTGCAGAAGGCATCGATATGAAGAATCTGGAAAGGATCATCCGTGTTGTCGGAGAACCTCATATCTATGGCAACGTTGGCTCTGTTAGGACAGACTTCCACGCACTTGTTGCAGTAGTAGGTGCAGTCCATACAGCGTTTTGCTTCCTGCTTCGCAAACTCTTCAAAATGTTTGCATTCGGAAAGGCTCCTGCAATTCATGCAAAGGTGTGTCTTGCGCTCGCGGATATCCTTGAAAAACTCTTCCTCCGCCTCAAGATAAGCCTCGTCCTCAGGTTCTTCGGAAACTTCGCTTTCAAAATATTCCTGAGTCCGTTCTTCCACAACCTCGGAATCCCCGATTTCCTCAAAAACCTTATCAATAGTGGCTTCAACAGCCTTTCTTGCCGACGCTATGCAGCGTACAACCGTTGAAGGTCCGCTCTGAACATCTCCTATTGCGTACACACCCTGTACCGGGCTTTCACAGGTATCAGGATTGACCATTGGCCAGCCCTTTGCGTTAAGCGGCAGTCCGTACCATGTAAGAGCATCCGAATCCGCATGTTCTCCAATGGCGGTTATAAGAGCATCGCAGTCAAGAGTGAAGGTTTCTTCAGTTTCAACAGGTCTTCTCCTGCCTGACGCGTCGGGCTCTCCAAGCTCCATCTTTGCGCATGTGAGCTTTCCGCCTTTAAGCGTCTTTGGATTGGAAAGGAAGAAGAACTTAATTCCGTCATCAAGAGCCATTTTGTACTCTTCCGGGTCGGCAGGCATTTCCTTCCGGCTTCTTCTGTAGACAACAGTTACGTCCTCTACTCCTTCCGTTCTCTTTGCGGCTCTGGCGCTATCCATCGCAGTATTTCCGCCGCCTGTAACAACAACATGCTTTCCAAGCCTTGAAGCGGCCTTGCCGGCCTTGAAGCTTTCAAGGAAATCAAGAGCGCCTGTGACTTTGTCCTTACAGCCCTCTATTTCAATACCGTTGTCCTTTTCGCTTCCTACAGCATAGTAGATATAGTCATAACCGGCATCCTTGAGCGCCTTGACGGTGACATCTTCCTTCTTTGCGCCGTAACGGAATTTGACACCGTGAGCCGCAATATGAGCAATATCCGCCTGAACAGCCTTCGGGTCAATTCTGAAATCCGGGATTATGTTGGCAACTACTCCGCCCGCGTTGGGAGCTTTTTCATAAATTGTCGTATCAAAGCCTGTGCGCGCAAGGAAATAAGCAGCGGAAAGACCTGCAGGGCCCGCGCCAACAACGGCAGCCTTTACATCAGCCGGAGCCTCCGGGGCTTCCCATGTCTTAAGATAATCGGCAGAACCCTTTTCAAAGGCAACCTTCTTCATCTCCCTGATATGTACGGCGCCCTCATAGTCCATCCTTGCGCAGTGAAACTGGCACTGGTGGTCGCAGATGTTGCAGGTAATGCCCGGCAGAGCGTTTTCTTCATAAATTACGCTCAAAGCCTCGGCATAACGACCTTCGCCTACAAGACTGATATAGTCGGGAATGTTCTGGTGTATTGGACATGCCTGCATACAAGGCGCAACATAACAATCAAACAGCGGAAGTTCGTCGTTTACCTTTGCGGCATATTCCCCCCTGAAAGCTTTCTGAGAGTAATCGGCAGCCCTTGAATTCAGGGAAAGAGCCTTGACCGCGGCCGGATCAATGTCCTTTTTCGCCCATGTTTTGCTTTCTTTTTCAAGCTTCTCAGCCATTCGGGTCATTCTTGCGTACCCGCCCGGCTTGAGCATGTCGGTAGCCATTGTTATTGGTCTTATGCCTGTATCGAATATATCCTTTACGCTGTAAAGCGTGCATCCGCCGGAATAGGAAATGGGAAGAGTTCCGTTGAATTCATCACTCAGGCGGCTAGCGACCGTGGTTGAAATAGGAAGAAGAGCCCTTCCCGACATGTACTGCTCTTCACCCGGAAGAACCTTGCCGTCATTGATGTTACCAAGCGTATTTGTAAGCTTGACTCCAAAACCCAGCCCCTCTTTCTTGGCAAGATTAACAAGTCTGTGAAGCATTGCAATCGCATCGGGATACTGAAGATCATGCTCAAAGCTCTCTCTTCTGAGACCCACATGGTCAAAGCCTATGGTGTCAAGGATGTTTCTGACTTCGTCATAGCCCAAAAGCGTAGGATTGAGCTTTACAAAGGTATTCAGATGCTTTTCCGTGAGCATATAGGTGCATATGGCCTCTATCTCCTTGGGAGGGCAGCCGTGCATGGTGGAAATTGTCACGCTGGGGCAGATATTCGCACTGATTTTGTCCTGAAGACCGTGAAGGGCCTTCGCATGGTTTTCAAGCTCCGAACCGGCAAGAAGGTCCTCGTTATCTATAATATTTTTAAGCGACGCCTTGTACTGCTCGAAAAGCGGGCTCCTGCGGGCGTCAATCATGCTGTCAATATAGGTCTGCATCTTGGGCTGCCTGATACCCTCAAGGTTGTAACCTACGCTCATATTGAAAATGAAATCCGGCTCATCGAATTTGCCCGTGAAGGCGGCCTGAATAAGGTGAACGGCAAACCAGGCCTTAAGATATTCGTCATAGGCCTTTTCAAGCGTGTACTCCGTTGACCACTCAACGTTGTGGCCTTCATCCCTTGCGTCTATACAGGGCTTCGCAATCTCAAGATGATCCATAATCTGGACGGTCTTAAGTTCCATGAACCTGCCGCCCGCCATGTAAGAACTCACGATATTCTGCGCAAGCTGGGTATGAGGTCCCGCCGCCGGTCCCAGCGGAGTTGAGCACTTCTGCCCGAAGACGTTTATGGAGTGCTTCCCGCTTGGCTTGTAGAAATCCTCTTTGTTAATCCCAAAGACGGTTCCGTGATTGCGATACTCTGAAAAAATTCTCTGGATAAGTTCCTCGAAGGGAACCGGACGCATTTTATCTCCCATGACGCATTCTCCTTTCAGTAAAGTCAAATCAGATTGTATTCCTGCTTACATTTTATCCCATATCCATTCAAAGTCAAATTATTTTGCAACAAATCGCAACATTTTTTATGATATTCCCGCGGTTTTCCCCGCTTCCTCTCTGGCCGAGGCTCTCATTATCCGTTTCATCAGGATTTTTTCTCTTTCCATACGTATTTAAAATTTAATAGAATAGCCGCTTTTTGCCATAATTTTCAATTTCCATATTTAATAATTATAAAAAACTCAATTTTTTAAAAGTAAAATTCAATTTATGTAAATTTCAAAAATAAAAACTGTTTACAACCGGATTAAGCTGTGCAATAATTTTATTCACGGTCAGCGCGGTTAAGGTGCCGCTGTCCGTAAATTTACTACGGAGGACATTTATGCTTATAAATCTCAACGTCAATCCTGAAGTGAGAGCAAGAAACATCAAGGTCTGCAGGGAAAAAGGAATAATCCTTCCGACCTTCAAACAGATGGTTGACCCATCAACAGTTCCGGCATCGGTTAAGGCAAAGCTTGCCAAGACAGGTCTCTGGGACGTGAATCCGGTGAACCTTTTCAGAATCACATGGAAAAACGAACCTGTCATGCAGGGCGGCGGTTTCGGCGGAGTCAACTATGTTGAAGTTCCCAGGCAGCTCACAGGTATCAAGGCAAGAATCTTCTGCCTTGTAGGAAAATACTTCCCCACAGGCGCCCATAAAGTAGGCGCAACCTATGCATGTCTGGCCCCTGCTCTAGCAACAGGAAACTTCGATGCTCAGAATCAGCAGGCCGTATGGCCTTCAACAGGCAACTACTGCCGCGGCGGAGCATACAACAGCGCGCTTCTCGGATGCAAATCCATAGCTATCCTTCCGGCGGAAATGTCTCAGGAAAGATTCAACTGGCTTAAGACAGTTGCAGGCGAAGTCATCGCAACTCCGGGCTGCGAGTCAAACGTTAAGGAAATTTTTGACAAGTGCCACGAGCTTGATGCGGAGCGAGGCAAGCACATTGTGATCTTCAACCAGTTCGAGCAGTTTGAAAACTATCTCTGGCACTATACAGTAACAGGTTCGGCAATACTTGAAGTACTTAAGAACCTTGGCGTAAAACCTGAGAACGTACGCGGCTACGCCTCATCCACAGGAAGCGGCGGAACCCTTGCAGCCGGCGACCACCTCAAGGAAGTTTATCCTCACATCAAGATTGCAGCAGGCGAAGCACAGCAGTGCCCGACCCTGCTCAGAAACGGTTTCGGCGGACACAGGATTGAAGGTATCGGCGACAAGCATGTACCATGGATTCACAATGTAAAGAACACCGACATGATCTGCGCCATAGACGATCAGGACTGTATGGACATCTATAGACTTTTCAACGAGCCCGCGGGAATCAAGTACCTGAAGGAAGTCGCAGGTCTTACGGACAAACAGATTGAAGATCTTCAGCTCTTCGGAATCTCAGGAATCGGAAATACCCTTTCCGCAATCAAAATGGCAAAGTACTACGAGATGGAAGAGGATGACGTTATCTTCACAATCTGCACAGACTCCGGAATCATGTACAAATCCAGACTTGAAGAGCTCACAGCGAAACAGGGCGCATTCACGGAAATGGAAGCCGCAAGAGTCCACAGCGGAGCGCTTCTGCATCAGAGCTATCAGGATGCGCTTGAACTTACCTACTACGAAAGACTTCGCGTTCATAACCTCAAGTATTACACATGGATTGAGCAGCAGGGCAAAACCTATGCGGAACTTAACAGGCAGTGGTACGACAGAGACTATTGGAAGTCCATACCTCCAATGGCCGCGAAGATTGATGAACTTATTGAGTCCTTCAACAAAGAAGTTCTTGCAAAGTAAAAATCCAAACTTCAACAGGGCTGCTTAAAGGCAGCCCTTCTTTTATATCAGGTATATCAGGAGCGAATATGAAATTCAAATATGTATGCGTAGACTGCGGCAAAGAGTATGTTACGGACGAAATAATCTATCAGTGCCCCGTATGCGCCTCTAAAGCCGAAGAAGGAGAATTCCCTACAGGCTATCTGAAGGTAATTTATGACAGGAAAGAACTTGAAGCCCTTCAAAAAAAAGAACATGTAAGCATCTATGACTTCTTTCCGTATAATATTCCTAATAAGGAAGTATATCCTATAGGAACAACGCCAATAGTGGTTCCAAAGCGTCTTAATGAAAAAACGGGACTTAAAAATGTATTCTGCAAGATGGATGCTTACCTTCCCTCCGGCTCCTTCAAGGACAGAGCAAGCCAGCTTATAGCGGCTCAGGCAATTGCCCACGGCACAAAAAAGATTGCTCTTGCCTCCACCGGCAACGCGGGCGCGGCAATGAGCTGCGCGGGCGCGGCCTACGGCTTGGATATTATTTTGTTCGTACCTGAAACTGCGCCAGTGAACAAGCTGATGCAGAGCGTCCTTTACGGCGCAACCGTAGTTCCCGTAAAAGGCTCATACGATGATGCTTTTCTGCTTTCCATAGAATACACAAAGCATTTCGGCGGAATAAACAGGAACACCGCCTATAATCCAATGACAATTGAAGGCAAAAAAAGCGTTTCCATTGAACTGTTTGAACAGCTTGGACGCAAGGCCCCGGATATTGTCTACGTCCCGGTTGGTGACGGCTGCATAATCAGCGGTGTATACAAGGGTTTTTACGACTTGCTTCAGGCCGGCCTTATAAAGAAAATACCCCATATTGTCTGCTCACAGAGCGAAAAGTCAAATGCCATAAGCAGGGCTTTCAAAACCGGAAAGTTCACAAGCATTCAGGCTTCCACAAGAGCCGACTCAATCTCTGTAGACATACCCGCAAGCGGCAGAATGGCTGTACAGTATCTGAAGGAATATGACGGCTGGTGCACGGAAGTCACTGAAAAAGAAATTTTTGATGCGCAGATGTCGCTTGTTCATGACAGCGGAATCTTTGTAGAACCTGCCAGCGCTGCCTCATGGGCTGCCTTATATAAGGACCGCGCAATGCTGAAGGAAAGCTTTGGCCCAGATGTAAGCGTCTGCGTGCTGCTTACGGGCATAGGCTTCAAGGACATGGCTGTTTTTGAAGGACGTGTAACTATGCCCAAAGCCATAGAGAACAGCACAGAGGCGGTGCTGGAGAGATTTAAGGGGTAAGATTTCCATAACCGAATGGATTCTGATATATTCCATTCAGGGTCTTCTCTTCTTGTTTAGTTTGCTATCCAAACTTTAAGAGTTAAACCCTGTTTTTTTCAATAACTGTTCCGTTAAATACCTACTTAATCACAATAACACAAAAAATAGGAAAATACTGTAACAACAAATCTCATTTACGCTTGCCCAAGTATGCCGAAGAAATGTCAGGATCTTCCAAAAGAGCTTTCCCAAACCCTTCCTTTACAATACGTCCGTTTTCAAGTACATATGCATAATCACAAATTGAAAGCGATTTATTTGCGTTCTGTTCTACAAGCAGCATGCTTGTTCCCCGTTCCTTTATACTCTTTATTATTGAAAACACATCGGCTACAACTAATGGAGCTAATCCAAGTGAAGGTTCATCCAGCATAAGAAGTTTTGGATGGGCCATTAAGCCTCGGCATATTGCAAGCATCTGTTGTTCTCCTCCCGAAAGAGTTCCTGCATCCTGATGGCGTCTTTCTCCAAGCCGAGGGAAGATTCTGTACTGTTTTTCAAGTTCTTCATTCAGATTAATCCGGCTTAAGCTGTAAGCACCAATTTTAAGATTTTCTTCAACAGTCAAGCCTGCAAAAACTCTCCTGCCTTCAGGAACCTGAACAACTCCTCTGTGGACTATCTGGTTACTTGAAGAAGGCAGTTTTTCACCTGCAAAAACAATATCTCCGCTATGTTTAACAATTCCGCTTACTGCATTTATTATTGTCGTCTTTCCTGCCCCGTTTGAACCTATAATAACAGTTATGCATCCTTCTTTACATGAAAGATTCACTCCATGCAGAGCCTCTATATAACCATAAGATACGCGTAGATCTTTTATTTCAAGAAAAGCCATTATTTATCCTCCTCACCAAGATATGCAGCAAGAACAACAGGATTTACCTGAATATCTGCAGGAGTCCCTTGTGCAATCGTTTCCCCGAAGTTCTGAACATAAAGATAGTCACAGAGATTCATTACCAAATCCATCCTATGTTCTATAACAAGAAGTGAAAGCTTCGGATAATCAGATTTTATTTCTTTAAGAAAGTCTACAAGCTGCAATACTTCTTCAGGGTTAAGACCTGCGGCCGGTTCATCAAGCAAAAGGATTTTGGGTTGAGTAACCAGAGCTCTAGCTATTTCAACTCTTCTTTGAAGACCGTAAGGGAGACTTGTTGCAGGCTTTAAGGCATAAGAATCAAGCTTAAGAAGCTTAAGAGTATCCATTGCTTTTTCTGCGATACTTTTTTCTGATTTATTCCTGCGCGGAAGATGCAGAAAAGCATCAAGAATTGAGTATTTTCCACTGTGATCCAGAGGAACCTTTACGTTGTCAAGAACTGAAAGTCCTGAAAAAAGGCGTATGTTTTGAAACGTTCTGGACAACCCCATTCTGGCTACTTCTACCTGATTTTTTAAATCAATATTTTCTTCGTTAAACAGTATTGTTCCGGATGTCTGATTATAAATTCGGGAAAAAACATTGAAAATCGTTGTCTTTCCGGCGCCGTTTGGACCTATTATTCCAATTGTCACCCCTTCTTCCACATCCATTGAAAAACCGTCAACCGCTTTAACTCCGCCAAAATACATGCAAATATCCCTGCATGAAAGAACATATTTATTTCCCATTGGACAGTTCCTTTTTCCTGGAGATTTTTTTACTAATGGAATATACTTTTTCTGCCAGATACTTGTACGAGAATTCTTTCTCTCCGAGCATGCCGTTTGGCCTGAAGTTTATGACCAGGAGTATAAGCAAACAGTAGAATACTGTTCTGAATTCCTGAAGGCTTACGCCGAATATGCTTACAGTTCTAAGCATTTCAGGGACAAGCTTCAACAAAAAACCCGATATCGCAGCACCTGTAATGGAATTTGTTCCACCGAAGAAAAGAAATATCTGCATTTCGGCAGAAAGATTCCATGAAAAGCCATCCGGAGTGATAACACGGTTCTTCAAACCATATAGGATACCTGCAAGTCCTGAAATACATGAACCTATTATAAAAATCGCCATCTTAAGTTTGTAAACATCAACACCAAAACTTTTTGCTGCCGTTTCATCGGTCTTCAAGGCTATGCACATTCTGCCAAAACGAGATTTTTTAAGAGACCATGCAAAAAACAATATAAAAACGGTTATGCCTATTATCAGCCAAAAGATAGAACGAACCTTTGGAATCCTTGAAAAACCAATGGAACCGTTTGTATATTTATCAAGCATTACAACAATTGAGGACATCATTTCACCGAAGCCCATAGTTATAAGAGCAAAATAATCTTTTCTCAGTTTAAGCGTTGGGATTGCAATAATATATGCACATAAACCGCTTACAGCAACACCTATTACAGCCGTCAGCAGAATTGGCAGATTGAGCATTTTTGCCATTACAAATGTCAAATATGCACTAATGGTCATAAAAGCAGCCTGTCCAAGGCTAAACATCCCTGCCAAGCTTGTAATTATAAATACACCTGTAACGCCGATAACAGAAATACAGCTGTTCATTATCAGTCCAAGTTGATAGTTATTCATTGTCTTACCTTATACCTTTTCGTTTGCAAATTTTCCTGATATTCCCTGTGGTCTTACAAACAGGAACAGGAGCATGACAACAAATGTCATAACAGGTGTTGAAAGCGACCCAAACTGAAAAGTCCAGAACATTTCAATTATTCCAAGAAGAAAGGCTGCCGCAATAGCTCCTCCAAGGCTGCCAAGACCGCCTATTACAGAGGCAATGAAGCCTTTAACCATCATAGTCTGTCCCAGATCCGGGTATACTCCATATTTACATCCAAGCAGTACTCCTGAAATACCTGAAAGAAAGCCTGCAATTGAAAAAATCATTACTATTATCAAATTGGAGTTTATTCCCATAAGTTTACTGGTTTCAGAATTAATTGCCACAGCTCTCATTGCAAGGCCTATTTTTGTCTTGTTTATAAGAAGCAGGAGTGCAACTAAAATCACTACAGATATCATAAGTATCATAGTATCCATTTTGGAAATTTTAAGGCTGCCGATGTTAAAGGTAGTGGTTTCAAAAATCATCGGGTATGCTAACGGGTTCTTACTGAAAAAAATGTTAAGAATTGATGTAATTATTATGGAAATCGTTAATGATGCCAAAAAATAATATATATTGGGACTTCTGTGCTTACGTATACTTTTATAAGCCGCCCAATCCAGGAAAAGTGCAAAGATAACACCGCAGGCAGAAGCAAACAGCATTGTAACCCAAATGGGAGGTGCCGGTTTAAAAGCCGCCTGGAAAAAAAATCCAAGAAAAGCACATGCGCTTATCATACCTCCATGTGCAAAATTACTGAATTTAAGCACACTGAAAACTATTGCGAAACCTACGGCAATAAGAGCATACACTGCACCCAGACATATTCCATTAATCAAAAGTTGTAAAAACATATAACAAAACCAAAATTCAAATATGTGCGGATACGTTTCAGAATCCGCACATCATAAAACCATTTATTTTCAGTCAACCTTTTCATAGCCGACAATAGTCATCTGTTTGTCAACATAAGTTGCGATATACATGCCCATTGTGTCAGTTCTGTGTTTGTCATTGATAGTAATCTTAACTCCGCCGGAAAGTTCTAAATCCTTTGTCTGCTCAAGCAGAGATTGAAGTTCTTTGCCGTCTGTAGGATTTTTAGCTTTTTTCATTGCGGAAACAAGAACCTGAACGGCATCCCAACCAAAACCGACATTAACCTGCGGAGAGGTTGTACCTGTCTCTGACATATGCTTCTGCGTAAGTTCATAGATATTACCAACGTTCTTATTCAGCATATCGTAGTTCTGCAGGAAATATACATCATAGACTTCATTTTTGACCTGATCGGCAAATGGCGGGGCCATTGTATTGGCGCCTACAACAGTACCCTTGAATCCGGCATCTCTGAGAGCCTCATAAGCTATCAGCATCTGAGCAAGATAATCTCCAAGGAATACGCATTCTGCACCGGAAGCGACAATCTTAAGAGCCTGAGCACTGTAATCTTTATCTGCCCAGCCGAAAGTTTCCGAATCAGTAACTTTACAGCCTCTTTCCTCTACATACTTTACAAAAGGATCTGCCTGGGCTTTAGCAAAAGCGTTGCTTGGATTGTAAAGAACTGCAAATTTTGTTTTTCCCAGTGTATCGATTGCATATTTTGCAAGAGCGCGTGCCTGCTGAGAGCATGACGGCTCGCACAGGAACATGTACTTGTATGTTTCGCCATTATCAGGATTTGTTGTGCATATCTCATCCATAAAATGTCCTACGATTGGTACGGAATCTTCTTCTGCAAGATCAACCCATGCCGATGCCGGATTTGAAAGAGCTGGCCCGATAATTGCGCAAACTCCAATTTCATCAACAAGCTTATGATATGCATTAAGTCCTTCGGTTACATCATTCTTGCAGTCCTGAGTATAAATCTTTATCATTCTGCCGTTTATCCCGCCGTTTTCGTTTATTACCTTAACTGCGTATTCGGCACCCCAGGCATTCGGACGTCCAGCATTGGATGCGGATCCGCTCAAATCCTGAATACTTCCGATTTTTATCGGTTCATTAACTGTCGAATTCTTCTCTTCTTGTCCATTTGCAAATACAGCAAAGGAAACAAAAAGTACTAACAAACAAATCAATAGTTTTTTCATTTTTTCCTCTCTTTTTTCAGGTCAAGCCTGAGTTTTCCATTTATTGATATTGGACGTGATAAAGTCATCATCCAAAAGCTGCGGGTAGTTCTCAAGAATCCTTGAAATTTCTTCGTTCTGGCCTTCCGAAAGCGTTTCTTCAGGATCCAGACAAAGAATATTTTTCATAAGACCCTGTCTTCTTAGTACTTCATGTATACCGGGAATGCATCCTTTGAAACTGTTTACGGAATCGAAAATAACAGCATTCATATCCGTTATCTGGGGACCAAGGCCAATGAGTTCTTTATAGTTGCCTGTTTTTCTTGCAGTTTTTACCATATTGAGTATTTCTGTGGCTTTTCTTGTCCATACGCACCAGTGTCCCAGAAGACCGCCCTCAAACCGCTTTGTGACACCGTTGAATGAGAACTCTGATATCAGGTCATTTATTATGTTATCGTCATTTCCCGTATACATTGTTATTCTGTCATGACGTGGGCTATTGCAAACCGCACGCATAACATCAACAGTTGTATATCGGTTAAAGCTGGCACACTTTATTCCTATTACACCTTCAACAGCTGCTGTGCGTTTCCAATAATCGTAAGAAAAAATTCTCCCTCCTACTGCATTCTGCAAATAAAAGCCAATGACTGGAAGAATCTCTGAAACAGCCTTTGTTCTGTCTATCATGTAATACTCTGACATATTATTCAAACCGCCAGGACTTAGAAGGACAGCGTCAAATCCATGCTTCTTTGCAAGTCGTGTTTCATTTACAGCCTGTTCTGTAGGACCGCAGGCGCCACATATTTTGATTTTAGAAGTTCCGGTTTGTTGTTCAAACTTATCTATTTCTTCGCTTACAATAGAAATCAGAGGCTCAAACATTCCGAAGCTTCTTATAGCAAACTGTGTACTATGAACTGCCGTTGCAATTCCTCCGGATCCCGCGTTCAGGTAATATCTCATCAGCAACCGCTGTGTATATTCATCTATTTTTCTGTCACTGGTCAGCGCAAGAGGTGTTGCAGGTATTACCACGCCTTCCTGAAACACCTTTAAAGATTTCCTGTGGTCGTGCATCAATAACTCCCCTTTCTCTCTTCGAAGTGAGTGGGCTTATTTATGTAGGAACCTCCGTCTTTTATCCACTGTGCCTGATATTCAATCATTTGATTCAGACTGACATTAGGATATCCGAAGGCGGCCATTGCAGCTCCGGAGTTGGTAAGATATGCTGTTTGAGCAGGTTCACCTTCAAAAGTAACCTTCTTTCTAAGTAGTTCTCCTAACTTCAGGGCGGTAGACCTGACTCCAGCAATTTCAGGACCCGTGACATTCAGGATTCTGACTGGATTATCAACCAGAAGAAGACTACGTAAAGCGAATTCATTTGCATCGCCCTGCCAGATACAGTTAAAACATGCACTATCAAGTCGAATAGGTTTTTCTTCTGCAACTTTCTTTGCAATATCGCTCAAAACTCCGTACTCAAGTGCAATTGCATAATTAAGACGAAAAATAAGGACTTTTGTTCCATATTTCTGCGCATAGTACTGGAATACTCTTTCACGGGCAAGACATGATTGTGTATATTCACCTATAGGATGAACCTTATCGGTTTCAAGAGATCCGCCTGATGACGGCGGAACAAGGTCGTATATGTTTCCGGATGAAAAAACAACAAAATTTGCATCTTTAAACCTTTCAAGAACAAGTACTGGTACCGCAGCATTCATTCCCCATGTCAGTGCCTCTTCTCCGTCTGTACCGAATTTTCTTCCAACCATGAAAACTATGTTCTTAACAAGAGGAAGCGCTGCAATATCATCTGCACACTGAAGGTCTGCACTTATCGTAACAACCCCTTTTCTCTCCATTTCAGCTCTTATTTTTTCGTTGGAGAAACGTGAAACAGCATAAACGGTCTTATTTAACCGACCTTTCTTTATTGCATTTGCAGCCAGTATGCTCATAGTCGGACCCATTTTACCGCCAGCTCCGAGAATCATTATATCTCCATACAACTTAGAAATATCCTGTATCAGCTTATCTGAAGGCTCACATAAAACCTCATCAAGTTTTTCTTTAGTCCACATACCTGACTCCTTTTAATTTTTATCCAAGTATTTAAAGTATTGTTCTCTGGTCATGAACGGCTTATAGCCATCTATGACTTTATGTGCATTTTCAGCATTGTTTTTAAGAAGATTTACAGTAAGTTCCGCTAAAAGTGTCCCACCCAAAAGACATGTTTTTTTCTCGTCCACAGCTTTGAATTCGGAACTGTGGAGTTCTCCGATAAAACCGCCCATCGTGGGTTGTATTGCAGGAATCAGACTGCAGATATCTCCCATATCGGTTGAACCTACACTTGCGACACCGTAACTTATCATCTGAGTTCCAATAACTTTTTCCGCAGCAGATTTAAGGAAATCACTGAGATTTTTATCCTGCCTGAGCGGAAGGTAACCCGGAATTGTCTCAATACTTGCGGTGCAGCCTATCATAGCAGCTGCAGCTTCGGCGCATCGGTCTACTATTTTGCAGCCTTTTTTTATAGCTTCCGGAGAAGCACCGCGTACATAAGTTTCAATTCTGACATCATCCGGAATAGTGTTTACAACAGAACCACCTTTTGTGATTATAGGGTGTATCCTGATACTCTCTTCGTCTCTGAAAGTTTCTCTGTTGGCATTTATACCACTGATGAACAGCGTTGCAGCCTGAAGTGCATTACAGCCCTCAAAAGGCATCGCACCATGAGCGGCTTTACCTTTAAAGCTTATGTTTTTAGCAGTAAATCCAAGATTCCCACCTTCCAAAAAAAGCCTATAGTCAGGAGTACATGGATGGGCATGTATCATAACCGCCATATCTATATCATCCAGAACACCGAGTTTAAGAAGTTCCGGTTTTCCGGAAAGACATGACAGCTTCCCTTCTTTCTTCAGTTTTAGCCTCTTTCCTATATCAAGGAACTCTTCCGCGGGTACTGCAATTAAAACTGCTTTCCCGCAAAGTTTCTTTTTAAATTCAATAAGCGCCTGTGCAGCAGCAAAAACCTGACAAGTCTGAAGATAATGCCCGCAGGCATGAGCAGCGCCTTTTTCATTTGCTGTAGGATTATCAGGACTTATAACAGCATCAAGTTCACATATAAGACCCACGGAAGGCCCATTTTCCGCTCTTTCCGCTTCTCCCTTTACGTAGGTTTTAAGCCCTGTAAAAGCAAACGAGCCTTCTACTTTCAAACCGATGCTTTCCCAATATTTTCTTACAATTGCAGAACTTTCAAATTCTTCAAAACCAAGTTCAGGATGGCTTTTAAGCTCTCTTGCAAGAGAAAGGACTGAATCTATATTTTTTTCTATTATTTTTTCGATTTCAGTCATTTGAACCTCTATCAATATATGCAATAAGCATATCGGTAACAGCTTGAATTCTGTTATTCAGCGATTCAGGGCTTTTCATGTCTGTCTCCATGACTCCGCTAAGAGTATTCATGTTTGAAAAATAGTTGAAACAACATCCATAAAGTGTAAGCAGAAGCTGCTTTGCGCTTATGGAAGGAAGAAGGCTTCTTCCTTTGCGGGCTTCGGAAACTATCTGTTCAAGTCCTTCGATTATTGGAGCTTTTGTTTTATGCATTTCCCTTTCTTTGTAGTATTTTGCATAGTTAAGGTTTTCCCACATAAGCATTCTTACATATGAGGGATTATTAACGCAGTAATCAAACTCCATCTGAACGAAATGTCTGATTTTAGCCTTGTAGTCCAAACCCGAATTAATAAGGATATGCTTTTCCTGTGATGAGAAACGATCATATACGTTATAGAAAACAGTCTTGTAAAGATCTTCTTTGCTGCCGTAATATTTGTAGATTATAGCTTTGCTTGTTCCAGCTTTTTTTGCAATTTCATCCATTCGGGCACCATAAAAACCCATTTCGGAAAATTCTTCTTCTGCGGCATTAAGTATTTCCGCCCTTGTACGTTCTGCTCTCAACTGCATATAAAGTCTCCCGAAAGTGACTAGTTGGTCACTTTTAATATTATTGTATAACCCTGAACTCCAATTGTCAAATTTTTTCTAAAAAACTTTTTGTTTGGGTTTCCTGCTCCGATTGAAGCCTTTTTTCGTATTTGAAATGACTATGCTTACAAACCAAAGGTGTGATACTCTTTACCCGTCTCATTTGACCGTCCTGATTGAGGTTTTTGTTGAAATCAATCTTACCACAGGTCTTGTGAGGTTTTTTTTCCTCCTTTTCTCCTTTTTAACGTGACAATCTATGTTACTGCTAACAGCCGTTTTCCGGCATCAATTTGCAATTGACTTTGCAATTGACAATGAAGTTAGAGGGCGGATAGACTCATAGTTGAAGGCTCCATGATTCCGCAGCATTTTAGAACATAAGAGAGAGATAAGTTCATTAGGCAGA